>CAZVYY010000014.1:0-87344 GCA_964630775.1 uncultured Pirellulales bacterium
GCCGCCGCCTTTCTGCTTTTCAAAGCGCGAGTCGGGTGCGATATAGGCTTCCATCCCGATAATGGGCTTGACGCCGGTCTTTTGGGCGGCGGTATAAAATTCGACCGCCCCGAACATATTGCCATGGTCGGTCATCGCAACCGAATCCATTCCGAGCTTCTGACACCGCTTGAACAGCCGGTCGAAGGAAATCGCCCCATCCAGAAGCGAGTATTGAGTATGTAAATGCAGATGGGAAAAACCTTTATCTGCCATAGTGTCTCCATAAATAAACGTTGCTTTTCATCGCGGCAATCATAGACCTTTTCCGGCATAAAGTCAATTAAAGACTCCGGTCTGGCGCAATATCCGGGACAGACCCGTATCCATACAGAGTAATTCGGCCTGAGATTATCGCATAGAAGGGGTATCAATAAAAAAACCCGCCGGCGTATTGTCGGCGGGCTTTGAGAAATCGTAAAATTAACTCGTCTTTATTGTTAATTTGTTGTGGTTTCGGTCTTTGCAGCACTATCTGTTTTGGGCGTGTTTTCAGCAGCAGGAGTGGCTGTAGTCTGACCGCCCTGTCTTGTGCGACCCGGCCGATTCTGCCCCTGATCCTGGCCCTGACCTTGCTGCTGTCCCGCGGCCCCCTGCTGCTGGCGCTGTCTCATCAATTCGGTGAACTCAGCACGGCGGCGGTCTGCTTCTTCGGTCTGCTTTTTGTATTCTTCATTTCGCTTGTCAATCATTTTCTGGATGGCAGCGACTGTCTTGGTGGCATTTTCACTTTCGGCGATTTTCTTGAGGTCTTCCAATTCCTTGACGGCTTCTTCATGCTGCTGCTGACGACGCTGCTGGGCATTCTGGTACATTTCCTGAGCAGTGCCGGCGGCCTGACCACGTGAGGCGGGGACGCGACTGCGAATATCCTGGCGAATACGCTGTTCTTCGGGATCGATATTTGTGATGATCTGACGACTCGGGCTGGTACGCGGCTGGGCCGGCTGGGCTGTTGTTTGGTCTTTCTTTTCGGTCGTTTGTTCTTCAGCGGCCCAGGCTGCCAGTGATATGGTCATAACAGCGACTGCGGCTAATCCTAAAAACATCTTTTTCATACTTAATTCTCCATTCTTTCCTATCTTGATTTTTCTTTATTGGCACAAATTAGGCCATTTTCAACTTATACCCACATTTCAGATGTCAGACGCCCGAAAATGGGCATCCTATTGCTGAAAATTATTTTATCGACTTTCTATAGCCAAGTCCCTCAAAAATCGCAATGATTTGTCCGGTCTCATCGGTGATTTTGGCATGATAGGAGCCGACCCGGCCTTTTTCATTGACTTCCCGTGCCTCGGCATACAGCGTCTTTGATTCCGTGCTTTTGAGATAAGATATATTCACATTCAGGGCAACCGTCGGAATCCCTCGATAGTTGGCTGCGGCGGCAAAGGCCACATCTGCCAGCGCGAAGATAATTCCCCCGTGAGGCATATTTAATCCATTGAGGTGATGGTCGGCAAGTGTGACTTTGGTTTTGGCAAATCCTTCACCCGCCTCAATCAACTCGACGCCGCAATGCCGGGCAAACGTGTCCTTGAGGATAAACTCCTGTATCATCCATGCCACCTTTCCGCGGCGGATTCAGCCGAATCACGCCGCTTCACTGTCGATGAATAGACCCAGAGGATTACGATTCCTGATTGGCCGAATGCACGACCACCGTGGAATCATCCATCTTCTGGTCGGTTTCCATCCCTTCAAATTTCAGGTGATCTTCGTCCTGAACACTGATGCGAATGAGCTTCTTGCCTTTGAATTTGCCGCGCAGCAGGTCTTCGGACAGCGGGTCTTCGATATACCGCTCGATTGCCCGACGCAGCGGACGCGCACCGAATTCGGGATTATACCCCTTGTCGATGAGGAATTCCTTGGCGCTATGGTCCAGTTCCAGATGCAGACCGTGCTCCAGCAGCCGCTTGAAGACCTTGTTCAGTTCGTAATCCACAATCGTCTGCAGGTCGTCGCGGGTCAGCGGACGGAAGACAATCTGGCCGTCCAGGCGGTTCAGGAATTCGGGGCGGAAGTGCCGTTCGATTTCCTTGTCCAGCATTTCCTTCATCTTTTCATAATTGGCCTGCTCGGTCCGTTTTCCGAAACCAAAGCCGGATTGATTTTTAATCAGGTCGGCGCCGATGTTGCTGGTCATAATCAGAATGACGTTCTTGAAGTCCACATGGCGACCGAAAGAATCCGTCAGGCGGCCTTCTTCCATAATCTGCAGCAGCATATTATAGACATCCGAATGCGCCTTTTCGATTTCGTCCAGCAGCAGCACGGCGTACGGCCTGCGGCGAATGCGCTCGGTAAGCTGGCCGCCTTCTTCGTAGCCGACGTATCCGGGAGGAGCACCAATCAGACGGCTGACATTGTGCTTTTCCATGTATTCGCTCATGTCGATCTGGATCATCGCATCGGCATCGCCAAACATGAATTCAGCGAGGGCACGGGCCAGCAGGGTCTTGCCGACACCGCTGGGGCCGATAAAGATAAAGCTGCCCATCGGACGGTTCGGGTCTTTGAGACCGCTGCGGCTGCGGCGGACGGCCTTGGCGATGGCGTTAATGGCCTCATCCTGCGAAACCACTTTCTTGTGCAGTTCGGCTTCCAGTTCCAGCAGCTTCTGAGCTTCTTCTTTTTCCAGGCGGGTCAGCGGCACGCCGGTCATCTTGCTGACGACTTCGGCAACGACTTCGATATCGACTTCGCCGACGACTTCGTCGTTCTTTTCCTGCCATTGGCGCTGAATCTCGGCCTTTTCGTCGAGAATCCGCTGAATATCATCACGCAGTGCGGCCGCCCGTTCATAATCAGCGTTGCGCACGGCTTCATCTTTTTCCAACTGCAGTTTTTCGATGCGAGCCTCAAACTCCGCCAGGTCCGGCGGCGGGGTCATGTTTTTCAGACGCACGCGGGCACCCGCCTCGTCGATGACGTCAATCGCCTTGTCCGGCAGGCAGCGGCCCGAGATATAACGGCTGGACAGCTCCACCGCCTGAAACAGGGCTTCATCGGTGAATTTCACACGGTGATGCTTTTCATAGCGGTCACGCAGCCCCTTGAGAATCTGCACCGCTTCATCTTTGCTTGGGGGTTCCACAATAATCGTCTGGAAGCGGCGTTCCAGCGCGGCATCCTTTTCGATATACTTGCGGTATTCGTCAAAGGTCGTCGCACCGATGCACTGCACCTCGCCGCGGGCAAGGGCGGGCTTGAGCACGTTGGAGGCGTCAATGGCGCCTTCCGCCCCGCCGGCACCGACCAGCGTATGCAGTTCATCGACAAACAGAATCACATTGGCCGCACGACGGACTTCGTTAATCACAGCCTTGATGCGTTCTTCAAACTGACCGCGATATTTGGTCCCGGCCACCATCATGGCCAGATCCAATACCACAATGCGTTTTTCTTTCAGAATTTCAGGCACTTTGTGATGATCAATTTGCTGGGCCAGACCTTCGACAATCGCTGTCTTGCCGACGCCGGCTTCACCCAGCAGCACCGGATTATTTTTAGTTCTGCGGCAGAGAATCTGAATCAAACGCTCAATTTCATTGGACCGTCCGATAACCGGATCCAGTTCACCCTTGGCGGCAAGCTCGGTTAAATCACGACCGAAGCTGTCCAGCGCCGGGGTCTTGCTCTTGGGCTTGACACCGGCGGTCGTTCCGCCATTGGCGGGCGGGTTCATCTTCATGCCCATCGGAGGATAGGTGCCTGCGTTATCTTCCACGCCTGCACCCAGCAGGTTGAGGACTTCCTGGCGGACATCTTCCAGTTTCAATCCGAGGCTCATAATCACCTGGGCGGCAATGCCTTCGGTTTCTCGTAAAAGACCCAAAAGGATATGTTCCGTACCCACATAATTATGGTTCAGAGAACGCGCTTCCTCGATGGCGAACTCAATCACCTTCTTGGCACGGGGTGTCTGGGGCAGTTTGCCCATGGTCACCATATCCGGGCCGCTCTTGACCAGCTTTTCAATTTCCAGACGCAGCTTCTTGATGTCCACGTCCAGATTCTTCAACACCTGTGCACCCACTCCGCTGCCTTCTTTAACCAGGCCAAGGAGGATGTGCTCGGTGCCGATGTATTCGTGGTTAAAACGCTGAGCCTCCTGATTGGCCAGCGCCATCACTTTTCTTGCACGGTCGGTAAAACGTTCGAACATAGATATTTCCTTTGATTGCCCGGTTGCCAGGCGGTAACATTCAGGCATTTATCTGCCGTCTTTTACCGCAATTATTCCATTTCCACTTCAATTTCTATTCTTTTCTCATCCACTTTTTAATCACGCTGTAGGCTATTGTAGGCCATTTGGGCAGATCTGTCAAATTCTGCTTTATCCCCCATTTGGACAGCCTCAATACTATACCCCATACTATCAATCTTGTTCGTTCCCATAAAATCAGTCTTTTTCCTGCATTCTGCGATTTTCAGTGCCGTTAAAGTATTCTTTTCGAAGACAACACACTGTACCTGACGTCCTGTTCAGACTTTACCTGTATTGAAAATCCACTCTTTATATCGACAAAATACAAGCCTCACTTTGAATTCCAACCGGCAAAAATTGAAAATGATTCTGCATAGATATAATGGATAATATATAGCCTGTATGCCCACAGGCAGCGCGTGAAAAAATGTCGGCTTTTCGTAATTATTTTGAGAAAATCCATATTTTCCCATGCAGCTTTTTGGATGTGAGGGACTATAATTTTTGCAAGGCGTCCATGAGGACGTCATAAAACAGCCCACTCAACACGATTGCGAGGGATAAGTATGACACACCAACACACCCACTGTGCAGGGCACAGCTGCTCCTGCTGCACGTCGAAAACCTGTCATCTGTTGAATCGAAGAGATTTTATGGGTTTGGCGGGGATGGGGCTGGCCGCTGCTGCGATTGGAAGTTCGGCCATGAGTTCCATGGCTGCGGCGATGGGCAATACGGAGTATCTTCCGCCGGCCCCGCGAAAACTGGTTGTCCAGCCTGTGCTGACGGCGGCGCTTTCACAGCGGCGGGAGAAAACATCCTGGCGAAACTGGGGCGGTTTTCACACCCAGCAGGATATTTCCGATGAACAGCAGCGGATTCAAAAAGAACTGGATAGTCTTGGCGGCAAGGCGGAATTCGGGCTGGAGATTCGACCGCTCGTTACCCTGAATGATAAAAACAAGGCCGCCGAAGTCGCCAAACAGGATCACGATGTAACCCTGATTTATGCAGCCACATCCTGGGTGGATGTCCTTGAGACGCTGACCAACCCGACCAAATGGACGATGATGTTCCTGCGGCACAAGTCCGGGCCGGTCTATTTGTGGTATGAAGTTGCCCACAACCGCTACCTCCGCAAAACCGTGGACCAGTTCGGTCAGCCGGGCGTGAATCATCAGGATGTGGTGGTGGACAGCACGGATGAACTGCTCTGGCGGATGCGGGCACTGTATGGACTGAAAAATACCCTCGGCAAAAAGATCGTCTGCATTGGCGGAGCGGCCGGCTGGGGTGAAGGCGGACAAAAGGCGCCGGATATCGCAAAGACTGCCTGGAAGATGGATTTGCAGTCCGTGGATTATCCCGCCCTGCAGGTAATGATTGACAAAGCCCGTCAGAATTCCGAACTGGTCAGGCGGTGCAATGATGAGGCCGCTAAACTGCTCAAACAAAACGGGGTCTCCATCGACACGAATCCGGAATTTCTGGGCAAGTCGTTTTTGCTGACCCAGGTCTTCACGGAATTGATGCAGCAGGCGGGAACCGATGCCATCACCATCAATAACTGCATGGGGACGATTATGGGAGCCTCCGAAACCACGGCGTGTATGCCGCTGAGCCTGCTCAACGACACCGGCTTTTCAGCGTACTGCGAGTCGGATTTTGTCGCCATTCCATCGGGCCTGCTGCTGCATTATATCTCATCGAAACCGATATTCTTCAACGATCCAACCTATCCGCATGACGGCATGGTCACGCTGGCCCATTGCACGGGTCCGCGAAAGATGGACGGGCAAAATCTTGAGCCGGTCAAAATCCTGACGCATTTCGAATCGGATTACGGCGCCGCCCCCAAAGTCGAAATGAAACTGGGGCAGAACATTACCGTTGTCGATCCCGACTTCGACAACAAACAGCATCTTGGCTTTGAAGGGGAAATTATCGATAATCCCTTCCTTGATATCTGCCGGACTCAGATCGATGTTCAGATTAAAGGCAGTGTCGATACGCTCAATGAACAAACGCGGGGATTCCACTGGAACGCCTGCTACGGCAATTACCTCAAAGAATATGGGTATGCCCTGCGCAAAGTCGGAGTCAACTGGATGAACTTAACCGTCTAAAAGGAAACAAAAAAACCAGGCTGCCGAAAGACATCGGCAGCCTGGTTTGGATTGTATAGCCAATCTTAAATCGTCATTGCACAATCGGCTGCTGTGCGGACAGGACTTTGCCGGCGATATAATCGGTAAACCGAACTTTGACCGTCAGACCTTTCTCGTCGCCTTTGACGATTTGATCCACTGGAAAACTGAGACGATAAAAACTGCTCATCAATGTTCCGGCCCAGAGTGTTTTCAACTGCTCCGGCTCAACGACCCATTGTTTAAGCAAAGCCCCCTGCGGATTGGACGAGTCCAGATTCCACAACTCCACCTCTACACGTCCGGGCGCCTTGACTTTATCCTGTGAGGAGTCAATCGGTTCCAGGTAGATCGCCAGGGTCTCTTTGGAGCCATTGTTGTCTTTATCGTACAGGCCGGAGCGGCTGCCGATCTCGATTTTGGTCAGAATGTCGAGACTTGCTGCACGCTGTTGTCCATCAATCGCCTGCAGCGTCTGCACCTGCTGACGGAGCTGCTGATTTTCTTTTTCGAGTGATTCGGCTCGGGCAGTCAGCATATCTTTTTCACCGTTGAGGCTTTTGACCTGTCCCCAGAGGGAGTCATTCGGGTCCGAGCTGGAACATCCGCCCAGAACCATCCCCACTGCCAACAAGGCCCAATACACTCTGGTCATAAGTCCGCCTGCTTTATGAATCGAGGATTTATTCTTCGATCTTACTGTGTTTGATTTCCGGTTCTTTACGCAGAATCGCATCGGCCAGGCCGTACTGAACGGATTCTTCGGCTTCCAGCCAGAGGTTGCGGTCGCAGTCTTTCTGAATCTGTGCCACGTCCTTGCCGGTATGCTCGGCCAGAATCTGATACAGCCGGCTGCGCAGCCGCAGGATTTCCCGGGCTTCGATTTCCAGGTCCGTCGCCGGAGCCACCATTTCGCCGTGCAGCAGAGGCTGATGCAGGAGAACGCGGCTGTTGGGCAGGATGAACCGCTTGCCCTTTTCGCCGCCGGCAAACAGCACCGCTCCCATGCTGGCGGCCTGCCCTACGCAGTACGTCGCCACCGGGCAGCGAAGGAAACGCATCGTATCGTAAATCGCAAGGCCGGCCGTAATTGAACCGCCGGGGGAATTGATATAGAAATGAATATCCGAATTGCTGTCTTCATTGCTCAAAAACAGCATCTGCGCGACAATCAGGTTGGCCGTGTCATCATCGACCTGGCTGCCGAGGAAGACGATGCGGTCTTTGAGCAGCCGTGAATAGATATCATACGCCCGCTCGCCGCGGCCGGTCTTTTCGATTACAATCGGTACCAGGTTATTGGAAAAGGTCATAGTCGCCTCGTTATTTCAAGCCGAAATTCGGCGGTTATTTCTTGTCTTCTTTCTTTTCATCCTGCTCGTGGAGCACGTCGTCAATCAGACCCCAGGTCTTGGCTTCTTCGGCGGACATGTATTTATCGCGCTCGGTCTCCTCGGCCAGTTTTTCCTGGGTCAGGCCGGTGTGTTTGGCAAGCACTTCATTAATCATCTTCTTGGATTTGATGATTTCCTCGGCCTGAATGCGAATATCTTCGGCCTGACCGGTCACACCACCCCACGGCTGATGCAGCATAATCTTGGCATGAGGCAGGGCATGACGCCGTCCCTTGGTGCCGGCCGCCAGAATCACCGCCCCGCCGGACTGGGCTCGACCGATGCAGTAGGTCGCAACCGGGGAACCAATAAACCGTATCGTGTCGTAAATCGCCATCGTATCATCCACTGAACCACCCGGCGAATTAATATACAGACTGATTTCCACGCCGCGTTTGAGATTATCCAGATACAGAAGCTTCATAATCACTTCTGCTGCAAGCCGATAGGATATCTCACCTATCAGGAACACAATCCGGTTTTCCAGCAGCAGGTCATCCAGTGTCATTTCACGGGTTCGCTGATACTGAACCTGAAGGCGGGCATCGGGCATCAGCAGTTTGCTGTCGTGCTCGAACTTGTTTGAGGGCTGATAAATCATCCAGACTCCTTTTTGGCTTTTCTATTTGCTTTTTTACGTTTTTCTCGGACGAGGGCCTGTAGAGACCACGCATTCCGGACGAATATTCCTGTCTTTATATCGGAAAAAGACGGCCTTGACTTTCCATTTTCTTCAAAATCAGTCGGGTTTTCCCGGCCGTGCAAAGACAGGATAGTATAACACATGATGCGCACAAAAAAAGCCTCCCGTCTGGATCGGGAGGCAAAATTCTGGGGAATAGGGACTCGAACCCCAACTAGATGGTCCAGAGCCATCCGTGCTACCATTACACCATTCCCCAATGATCTCAATCATCTTAAGTTGCCGCAAGAAACGGCATTCTGACCTCAAGGAGGCGCTAATCCGGAATAATATAGCGGCAATCCGCGGGAGCGTCAAGTATGAAAAATGACCAAAACAGGAGAATATTCCCTAAATTTACGGGGTGACATCGGTAAATTGGGCATAAAACGCCGAGTGGTCGTAGAGTCTCTGCAAATCGATATCCTGAAGTTTCATGGCTCGCTGAATATGCGGCAGATATTCCTTGACCACGGCGACATGCAGCCGCATCATCTGGCAATATTCGGACAAACGCTGTCTGGATGCGGTCAATCCCTCAACCGGGCAGCGTCCGCCGCAATAGGGATGCACCCCGCAGGAGCCGCAGCCCAGTTCATTTTTGTAGGCAATCAATTTTGATAATTCTTTGGGCTGTATTTCCGGACTGCCGTCCGGGTTGACCAGACCAAGCACCCATGTGGGTCCTAAATCCGCGCAGGCCATGATTTTACCGCCGGCGATGTCGTAATTCTTTTCCAATTCCACCCCGCAAGCCGTGGAGCCGCGAAGCTTGCCGGATAGCAGATATAAAACCAATTCGGATATATGCACAATCGACAGAATTCGCCCAAGCCCCAGAAATTCCAGATAGATATGCATCACCTGGCGAAGCTGGGATTCATACTCCTGAAGATAGCGGTTGAAGTCCTCGAACGGCTTATCCGTTTCTATCCAGTGAAAGAACCAGTGGTCGGCCAGGCCGTGTTCATAGAGATACAGAAATTCCTCAAAGCAATCGGTCAACGACTGCCCTTCGCGCAGCGTGGACCACATCAGCACCGACGCAGTCGGATATTGCGACAGATTCCGCAATCCACGATGAATCCGGCTTAAATCCGTGCCGGGGCGGTTGGCGTTATGCTGTTCGATCTGGCCATCAATCGAAACAGAAACCAGCCAGAGTTTGTTGAATAATTGCGGAAACTGGCGAATGGATTCTTCCAGAAGCTGACCATTCGTGTAGAGCATATAACGCAACGGCAGCGGCGGATTCACCGAAAGCAAATCTATCGTTTGCTGGATTTTTTCGCATTCCAGAAGCGGTTCGCCGCCGTACAGGCATATTACGGCATAGTCTTCTTTTCTGTCGGCCAGAAGCCGGCGAATCGCCATGCTGTCCCGCTGCGGCTGCACATCAAACTCGTTGGACTGCGGTTCAGACGGGTTCTCTTTAAATGTGATGGATGAACTGATACAGCCGATGCAGTGAGCATTACACCGCCCCGTCACCGACAGGTGCAGCATGTAGGGATTGTCTTCGAAAAAGGGTTCTGCCTGCGAGAGATTATGACGCGTATTGACTGAGCTGGGAACTCCCAGGTCGCCATACTGGGGATGAACGTAACCTGAGCCTGTTCCGTCTGGATTGCCGGAATTTGCCTGTTGTGATTGTTCCATAGTCGAACCTGCCATTCAACAAGTCATATTCTCACTATGCGGGTATTATACCAGACAAACAGGCTCGCTTAAAGGAAAAAATCTGCCAATTAACGACTCTGCTAATCCAGAGTATGAAGTTGCGGCACAACCGAATCCGCTTTGATATCTACCGTCGCATACCGCCCCTGCTTTAATGGGCCGGGATTGATCAGAACCGTCGCGCCGATTCGGTCTATCCCGAAAGCCTCGTGAATATGTCCGGAAACCGCCAAAACCGGTTGATGAGTTTCGATGAATCGGCGAATCGAGGGGCTGCCGGTGCTGCGTCCTGCGACGGTATCGACCGCGGTTCCAAAGGCCGGCTGGTGCGTCACCAAAATCAGCCTTTTCGACCCTGAAAATGCGGAATTGGCTTCGTTTCGATGTAACGCTTTGCACAGAATCGTTTCGAAAAAGCTGTCATTGCATTCATTGGGCGTCAAGCCCGGACAAGGGAGGCTGCCGCCGGCTCCTACAAAAAGATACCCTCCCTGCTGCAATGTGCGCCCCTGCAGGCTGATTTGTTTTGATTCGAGATATTGACTAACTCCTTCCGGGTCACAATTGCCGGGTACGGCCAAAACAGGGGCTGGCTGGGACAACAGCGGCTCAAGGACTGCGGCGGCATGGACTGCTTCACCGAAAGTCGTGATGTCGCCCGCAATCAGGACTAATTCTATCCCTTTCAATGCGGAACTAAGCCTTTTTACCTTATCTACTTGACCGTGAATGTCTGAAATAATCAAAAGCCGCATAAAAAAGTCCTTAACGATAGTCTTCCACTGGAAAAACCGTATATATCCGGTATAATCAGACGTTTACTATAATAGAATGGTTAGCTTAGGAAAAGGCAAGAATATGATTATTGTGATGAAACCCGGTTCCGGCAAGGAACAGGTTCAGCATGTGGTGAAGCTGGTGCGTGAGTACGGCCTCAAGGAACACGTGATTCAGGGGACTGACCGAACCGTCATCGCCTGTATCGGCGACAAACGCAGCATTGATAAGGGCGCGATTGAAAACGCCCCGATGGTCGAAAAAATCGTCCCGATTCTGGCTCCGTATAAAATCGCGTCGCTTGAGGTCAAGAAAGAAAAATCGCAGATCGCCATCGGTCCCCAGGCTTTCCCGATGGGCGGCAAAAAAATAGGCATTATCGCCGGGCCCTGCTCGGTCGAAAATCGCAACCAGTTGATTGAAACCGCCAAAGCGGTCAAAGATGCCGGCTGCATCGGCATTCGCGGCGGCGCCTTTAAGCCGCGTACCAGCCCGTACAGCTTCCAGGGTCTGGGCAAAGAGGGACTTGAGATTCTGGCTGAGGCCCGGGAAGTCACCGGGCTGGCCGTGGTGACCGAAGTGGTTGCCGTCGATCAGGTTCTGCTGGTGTCTCAGTATTCCGATGTGCTGCAGATTGGCGCCCGCAATATGCAGCATTATCCCCTGCTGGAGGCCGTGGGCAAGACCAGCCGGCCGGTTCTGCTTAAACGCGGCATGAGTGCTTCGCTGGAAGAGCTGCTGCTGGCGGCGGAGTATATCATCAATGCCGGCAACAAAAATGTGATTCTCTGCGAACGCGGCATCCGGACATTTGAAAATTATGTCCGCAACACCTTGCCGCTGGCAGCCGTGGCTGAATTGCAGACGCTGACTCATCTGCCAGTGGTGGTGGATCCGTCTCACGGGACCGGACATGCCCACCTTGTGCCGCCGATGTGCCTGGCGGGGGTCGCTGCCGGTGCGGACGGGCTGCTGATTGAATGCCATCTGGATCCGGAACGGGCCGCTTCTGACGGGGCACAATCCATTACTCCTGCGACGCTTAAGGATTTAATGAAACGGCTCAAACGCATCGCTGAAGCCGTGGATCGGGACATCTAAAGAAAATCCGTCATAATGCCTATGATCGACCTGCAAACCACACAATGTTTTTTGCGTGAGATGATACTCCAGGCCGGGCAGATCGCCGTGGAGTACCGCAAAAAGCTCGAAACCCTGCACGTCAGCCGCAAAGCCATGCGGGATGACGTCACGGAAGCGGATATCGCTGTTGAAAAATTCATTGTCGAGCAAATCCGGCTCCGGTTTCCCGAGCACGCCATCTATGGCGAAGAAAGCGGACAGACCGCAGGCAACGAATACCGCTGGGTCATTGACCCGATTGACGGGACCACCTCTTTTCTGCACGGGCAGCCGTTCTACTCCGTCTCTGTCGGGCTGGAATACCAGGGCAATGCGGTTCTGGGTGCCGTTTACCAGCCCTCGATGAATGAATTGTTCGAGGCCGTGCAGAACGGCCCCGCAACACTCAATGGCCAGACGATTCATGTCTCGCAGCAAGAGGAGTTGAGCGAGTGTGTGATGGGAACCGGGTTTGCGTGTCTGCGGCTGGCGGATGCGTGCATCAATCTGGCCTGCCTGAACTATATTTTACCGCAGATTCGAGATGTCCGCCGCTGCGGATCGGCGGCGATGGATTTATGCTATGTGGCCTGTGGTCGGTTTGACGGTTTCTGGGAATTCAATCTCAATCCCTATGACATTTCCGCCGGAGCATTTATTGCCGAGCGGGCCGGAGCCTCCGTCAGCGATATGCGCGGCAGGCGTGACGGACTGCCCAAACAGATATTATGCACTAACGGGAAGGTTCATTCCGATATGCTGAAGCTTTTTGAGGCGGTACTGTAGCGTGATGGTTTCGCACTACAGGTTATATTCTTTAATCTTGCGATAGAGGGTGCGTTCACCGATTTTGAGAATCTTCGCCGCCTCGGTGCGGTTGTTGCCGGTCATTTCCAGTACGCGACGAATATGTTCCCGCTCGATTTCTTCCAGCGACTGGTCGGCTGCCATATCGGATAATCCGGCAGTCAGGGTCCCTGCCGGGCTCTCGGTCGGAGCCGCCAGTTCCTTGACCCGGGCAATTTCCGGCGGCAGATCCCGCAGGTCCAATGTATCATGGTCGCACATCACGACCATCATTCGCACGGTATTGCGCAACTGGCGGATATTACCCGGCCACGGATAGCTCATAATCGCCCGCATGGCCGGCTCGGTAATCAGGTGAATATCGCTGCCGACTTCCTGACAGGCCTGACGCAGAAAATAGCCGAACAATTCGGGGATATCCTGCGGACGATTCCGCAGGGCCGGCAGTGTCACGCTGACGCCTTTAATACGGAAATACAAGTCCTGGCGGAATTTTTTCTCTTCGACCATTTTGGCCAGGTCCTGATTGGTGGCACTGATGATGCGAACATCGACTTTGACGGCGCTGGTGCCGCCGACCGGCAGAATCAGTCCGTCTTCCAGCACGCGCAGGAGTTTGGCCTGCATCGGCAACGGCATATCGCCGATTTCATCGAGGAACAGCGTGCCTTTGTCGGCCAGTTGAAATAATCCCTTGCGGTCGCTCAGGGCGCCGGTAAAGGCCCCCTTGACATGGCCGAATAATTCGCTTTCCAAAAGACTTTCGCTCAGGCCGGCGCAGTTGATCGGCAAAAACTGCTTATCGGCCCGGTGGGAGTTTTCATGAATCGCCCGCGCGGTCAGCTCCTTGCCGGTGCCGGATTCGCCTTCAATCAGGATGCTCAGGTCCGTCTTGCTGACGCGACGCAGGACGCGGAACACGCTTTGCATCACCGGAGATCGGCTGATGACGCCGGGGAAGACATAATCCAAAGACGCTCCCTTGGGAACCGCAACCGAGGGAATCGCCCGCTCCGCCAGAGCGAGGATGCGTTTGGCCTCCACGGGCTTGACCAGAAAATCCCATGCCCCGCGACGGATTGCGTCTTTGCATGCTTCGAGGTCGGGGCTGTCGGCGGTTAAAATCACCGGAATCGATGTAAAATCCCTGCGTACCGTGTCCAGGAGTTCGATGCCGTCGGGATTTCGACCGGCGAATAAGTCGGAAATAATCAGGTCAACACGTTTCTGGGAAATCAATTCAAGGGCGTGCGAGACGGCATCCGAACGAATTACCTTGACACCGGCCTTACCCAGAGCCTCGGCCATCGCCTCGGAATGATGTGAATCATCCTCAACAATCAGTACAACCGCATCTTTTCGCATAGGGTATTACTTTATTTTGCCACGATCCGGCCGGTAGTAAAATGTACCACATCAAACTGAGAAATAACCCGGTTGGTCGATTGCACTTGACTTCACCCGGATTACATCTGTCGCTATTGATTTTGATTGGTGGTCTTATCCTCAGAAATCAAAGGGGCGACCACATGGACTTGTTTGCCCTGCAATCCCCTGGGGGATTGCAATTCAGCATATTCCACGACCTGGCCCGGCCTGAGTGTCCGGAATCCATCGCACTGGATATTACTGAAATGGACAAAGACATCCAGCCCTTCTTCGTTTACCACAAACCCAAAACCTTTTCGATAATCGAACCACTTGACAGTACCTTTGGGCACACAACCTCCTTGCGCATTGCACAATCCGACCGTTTTGTTACGAAGTTGTACCTGTGCCGCGAAACCAGAGTCTCGCAGCTATTATTAAGGGTACTGCTACGACCCCTTAAATCCACCTGATCACACCATCCCGCGCCTGCCGCCCTCACGACCTCCGTCTGTCAAAAACAGCACATCCGGCGGTGTTTGTCACACCGCCGGACAGAATTGGCACCGGTACGTTACTTTTTCTCTTTATTCATCTCGATCATGGCGGCTTTGCGACTCAGTTTAAAGCGACCCTGGTCGTCAATGGCCAGCAGTTTGACCGAAATCATATCGCCTACCTTGCAGACGGCATCGACCGTCTTGACGTAGGAATCTGAAATTTCACTAATATGGCAGAGGCCTTCGACGCCGGGGGCGAATTCCACGAATGCCCCGAATTCCTTGATCGAGACCACCTTGCAGTTATGATAAATGCGACCCACCTGGGGCGGCGTCGTCATCGCTTCAATCATATCGCGGGCCACGAGGTGACCGTTGCCGCCGACACAACTGATGGCCACGGTGCCGTCTTCTTCGATTTCAATCAGCGAGCCGGTCTGTTCCTGGATACTCTTGATGGTCTTGCCGGACGGTCCGATGACCTTGCCGATATATTCCGGATCAATCTTGATCGAGACAATCTTCGGAGCATAGACGCTGAGCTGTTCGCGAGGCTTGTCAATCGTCTGCTTCATAATCCCGAGGATTTTCAGACGTGCCTGACGAGCCTTCTCCATGGCTGCAACCATAATATCGTGCGGCAGGCCTTCGGCCTTGATATCGAGCTGAATCGCCGTGATGCCTTTTTCGGTTCCTGCAATCTTGAAATCCATATCGCCAAAATGGTCTTCGTCGCCGATGATATCCGTCAGCAGCTCATAGCGGCTGCCTTCGGTCACCAGGCCGATGGAAATCCCCGCCACCGGCAATTCCATCGGAACGCCGGCATCCATCATCGCCAGGCTTCCGCCGCACACCGACGCCATCGAACTGGAGCCGTTGGATTCGGTGATATCGGAATTGATTTTAATGGTATAAGGGAATTTTTCTTCCGCAGGACGAAGCTGTTCGAGAGCCTTTTCCGCCAGCGCCCCGTGACCGATTTCACGGCGTCCGGGACCGCGTACCGGCTTGACTTCGCCGACCGAATACGGCGGGAAGCTGTAATGCAGCATGAATTTCTGGCCGTATTCTTCCGTCAGGCCGTCGATCAACTGCTCATCCCGCCCCGTGCCGAGTGTACAGGACACAAGGGCCTGCGTTTCACCGCGAGTAAACAGGGCCGAACCATGCGAACGGGGCAAAACGCCGACTTCACAGCTAATCGGTCGAATTTCATCATAACCTCTGCCGTCAGGCCTGCGGCCTTCCATCAGCAGTTTGCGGACGGCTTTTTTCTGAACAATTTCCAGAATCCGGCGGAGCTGAACATTACTGCATCGGGGTTCGGCACCCTCGGCTACAACACAATATTTATCGAACAACGGCTCGGTAATATCACTGATGGCTTTATTCCGATCCGCCTTGGCCTTGATTTGGTAAGCCTTATAAAGCGGCTCAAAACAGGTTTGCTGCACTTCATCGATCAGCGCCTGTTCGAGCTCAAACACTTCGACTTCTTTGGGCACACCGCAGAGTTTGACCAGTTCGTCAATCAGATCACAGACCTGACCAATTGCTTCATGGCCGGTCTTGACCGCCTCGGCGGCAACTTGCTCGGACACCTGACGGGCATCCACTTCAATCATATTGATCGCATCGCGCTTGCCGCCCAGGATGAGGTTCATTTCGCTGTCCTCGACCTCTTTATAAGTCGGAAACAGCACATACTGGCCGTTGATTCGGCTGACGCGAACGGCCCCCAGAGGACCCTGGAACGGAATCTTGCTGATGGACAACGCCGCGCTGGAGGCAATCATCGCCAGGACATCGGGGTCATTATCGGTATCGGCGCTGATGACCTGCACCATGATCTGCACTTCATTAAAATAGCCGTCCGGAAACAGGGGGCGAATCGGACGGTCAATCATACGGGCAGTCAGGACTTCTTTGGTGGAAGGACGCCCTTCACGCTTCATAAATCCGCCGGGAAACTTGCCCGCGGCGCTGTATTTTTCACGATAATCAACGCTCAGCGGAAAATAATCAATTTCGTCCCGCGGGGGTGCCGCCACGCAAACCGCCGCAAGAACCATGGTCTGGCCGCAAGACGCTATCACTGCACCGTGAGCCTGACGCGCAACCCGCCCGGTCTCGAGTGTAATCAACTTGCCGCCGATTTCTTTTTGTACTCGATGAACATTAAACATATATCTAATACCTTCTAAAGTATGGTTTTTATTATCTATCTACAACGTCGTGTATTCAGCCGCAATTGGATACGGGCTTGAGCAACAACGCTGACGGACCGCTGGTTTATTTGCGGAGTCCGAGCTTGGAAATAATCTGACGATACCGATCCAAGTCCTTGTTGCGTACATATTTAAGTAACGATGTACGGGTACCGACCATCTTCAGAAGGCCTCTGCGCGAGGAATGATCTTTGGGGTGAACCTTGAGATGTTCCGTAAGTTCATTGATCCGGCCCGTCAGGATGGCAATCTGCACTTCCGGCGAACCGGTATCATTGGTTGCGGTTTTGTAACCCTCGATAATCTGCTGCTTTTTGTCTTTTGTTAACATACTGTAAAAAAACCTTTCAGATACGTCAAGCCGCCCTATGCGGCCCATTCAATTTCCCTATTTTCAACAGGGCTATCATTATAACAGCGGTTATTGGCTTTGCAATGCTTTTTTTGGGCAGAACAGGAACGATTTTGGCGACAATTCGTGAGATGTGTACTTTTTGTATTTCTGACCGTATTACATCTTGTAATATTCAATAATAAATTTTTATTGATTATTCATCGGAATAAGAGAGGGAAGCACCCATGCCGAAACGGAGAATTTCACGGCAGTATCCGTATGAATCACCTGCAAGCGAGAGGGTATTCATTTTTAATTTCTGATTTTATCCAGAATTGTCATATTGTATTCGGGGAAACGGGACTTTGAGATGGAAATTTCTTAAACCTGCACCAGTTTCTTTTTGGATTAGCGATATGCTAAGGCTATAATCGTATCTATCGGATCCTAAAAGCAAACCATCCATCAGGATGGAAAACAAACATTCATTGAAGGGACAATGAAGATGACACGTCTATGTATTGCCCTGGTGCTTCAGGCTCTGGTCGGATTTGCGTTCGGGAACGAGGATTTAGCGAAGAATTTTGCATCACCCCCGGCAGAGTCCCGTCCCTGGGTGTACTGGTTCTGGCTGAACGGGAACCTGACCCGGGAAGGTATGACGGCCGATTTGGAGGCCATGCAGCGTGCGGGTATCGGCGGCGTGCTGATCATGGAAGTCGATCAGGGGGCGCCGGTGGGGCCGGTGGCATTCATGAGCGATGCGTGGCGAGAGTTGTTCAAGCATGCCGTGTCGGAGGCCCACCGACTGGGACTTGAGGTCAATATGAACAACGACGCCGGCTGGAATGGCAGCGGCGGCCCATGGGTGCCGCTGGACAAGACCATGCAGGTGATCGTAACCAGCGAAAAACAGGTTCCTGGAGGCACGAAGTTTGAGGGCCAGTTGCCCGCCCCCCGCGCCAATGAAGGCTTTTATCGTGATATTGTCGTGCTGGCTTTTCCTACGCCCAAAGATCCTGATAATCCTGCCAATCGCATCCAGAATCTTTCTGCTAAAGGCATGTTCTGGAATGGCATTTATGGCGGCAGTCTTAATAATACTCCAGCTACCGGAATTCCAGCCGATTCCATTGTCGCCCAGGATTTGATTGTGGACCTGTCGGGCCGAATGACAGCAACCGGTATGCTGACCTGGGATGCACCGCTGCTGCCGGACTCCGGCACATGGACTGTCATTCGTTTCGGACATACCTTCACCGGTGCGAAAAGTCATCCTGCACCCGCCACCGGCGCGGGGCCGGAATGCGATAAACTGAGCAAGGAAGGGATAGAGGCCAACTACAACGGCATGATAGGCAAGCTGGTTCGGGATGTGGGTCCGCTGGCGGGAAAGACCTTTACTGCAACCCACGTTGATAGCTGGGAAGTCGGTTCGCAGAACTGGACACCGAAGATGCGAGACGAATTCAAGCGGCTGCGGGGTTACGATATGACGCCGATGCTGCCGGTATTGACAGGTCGAATCGTGGGCAGCCTGGACATCTCCGAACGTTTTCTTCGTGATGTCAGACAGACCATATCCGACCTGCTGGCGGAAAACTATATCGGCCACCTGCGGACGCTGGCCAACAGGGACGGCCTGAGACTCTCGATGGAGGCGTATTCAGCACCCGCCAATGATCTCGATGTTGCCAATCATATTGAGGAACCCATCTGCGAATTCTGGTGGCCGGACGGGGGCGGATTTTACTGGTCGGTCAAGTCCATGGCTTCCGTCGCGCATGTCAACGGTCTGCCGGTGGTCGGGGCCGAAGCCTTCACGGCTGCCGATGGAGAACGATGGCTGGCGCATCCGGCCAATATCAAGGCACTGGGAGACCGCGCCTTTTGTGACGGCGTAAACCGCTTCATCGTTCATCGTTATGCGATGCAGCCATGGATTACCAATCGCTGGCCGGGCATGACTATGGGACCCTGGGGCGTGCATTATGAACGTTCAAATACGTGGTGGGAAGAGTCGAAAGCATGGCACCGCTATGTTGCCCGCTGTCAATACCTGCTGCGGCAGGGACGATTTGTGGCCGATGTTCTCAGCCTGCAGTCGGAAGAACCAATGCAGCGCTTCAAACCGCTGAGGTTGACCGGATATGACTACGACGCCATCAGTCCGCAGGCTTTTCTGGAGAAAGTAACAGTCAAAGACGAGTTATTGGAATTGCCATCGGGCATGAAATATCGCCTGCTGGTCTTGCCTGAAGACGAATCCATGACACCGCGGATGCTCGAGAAAATTGCGGCCCTGGCCCAAGCCGGGGCGACGATTCTTGGCAATCCGCCAGTCAAGGCGCCGGGGCTGTCCGGCTATCCGCAATCGGATGCACAGGTCAAGACGCTGGCGGCGACGTTGTGGGCCACCGGTGCGGATTCCGAAGGCAAGAGGGTCAAAGGGAGAATTGTGGCCGGTAAGTCCCCTGCCGAAGTGCTGGCTGCGGCAGGCATTGGACCTGATTTTCTGGCCAGCCGGCCCATCCGTTATATCCATCGTGTTGTGGCCGACAAGGACCTGTATTTTGTCGCCAATCCTGCCCGCATGGCGGTTGAAGCCGTCTGCACCTTCCGGGTCAGCGGCAAGACACCGGAGGCCTGGTTTCCCGACACCGGTCGAATCGAGCCGATTTCGGTGTTTCAGGAAAACGATGGATGCACGCGGATTCCGCTTCATTTTGAGCCCTCTGGTTCGATGTTTATCGTGTTCCACCCGGGCAAATCCCAGGCAGCCGAGCAGATCGTTTCGGTCAAACACGATGGCATGGAGCTGGTGCGGATGGATACGGCAAATTTCTCAGCCCAGAACAGCGATGCGGCCAACACCTTTACCATGGCGGCCTGGGTCAGGCCGACTATTGAAATTGCACTTCCCCAGGAGACCAACGAGGGGCTTGCGGCCCTCAGTGTGGAGCGGAATGATGTGCTCTATCCGGCACCCGGGCATGAGGTCTGGACGGACAAGGATTCCGGCGCGGGCTTTGGGGTCGGGACAAACGGCGTCTGCGTGTGCGAGCACGGCGACACCTACTTCCCCTCTGTGCTGGTGTATAAGACACCCATCACCGGCTGGACACACGTAACAATTGTGTATCGCGATGGCACACCGAGTCTCTATCTGAACGGCAAGCTGGTCCACACCGGTATGAAGAGCAGGAAGATCGTGCATTCGGGCGTCAGCGTCATCCATGGCCGGGAGATTAACGAATTCCGCGGACAGGCTGCCGGACTCCAGGATTTCCCCAAGGCGCTATCCGAAAATGAAATCGCCAAACTGGCTCAATCGCAGCCATCTATTGCAGAGGCTGAACAGGGACCGGCAATGGATTTTGTTCGCCAGGAAGTTTTCAAAAAAGGATTATATGAGCTAAAGACAGCCGACGGCAAGACTCGACAAGTAACCGTTTCCAATCTGCCGGCACCTGTCGTCCTCCAGGGGCCATGGGATGTGCAATTCGCACCCGGGCTGGGGGCACCTGAAAAAGTGGTGTTCGAAGACCTGATGTCGTGGAGTGAACACAGCGAGCCTGGCGTGAAGTACTTCTCCGGGGCAGCCACGTATCGGAAAACCTTCGATTTCAAGCCGGTCACGATGTCCAATCCGCAGATCAAACCGGTCATTACGCTGGACCTCGGCAAGGTTGCGGTCATAGCCGAAGTCAGCCTGAACGGCAGGAATATCGGCATCCTCTGGAAGCCGCCGTACCGCGTGGACATCACCGACGTCATTAAAAGCGGGCAAAACAATCTCGAAATTCGCGTTGTCAGCCTGCCTGTCAACCGCATGCTCGGGGATGAGCTGCTGCCCGAAGACAGTGATCGGCATGCCAATGGCACGCTCAAGCAATGGCCGCAGTGGCTGCAGGATGGCAAGCCAAGCCCCACAGGTCGCTTTACCTTCACCAGTTGGCGTTTGTGGAAAAAAGATGAACCACTTCAGGACTCCGGCCTGCTCGGCCCGGTGACTGTGGGTACAAGCGCCCGCATCAATTGACTTTACCTGCATAAGGAAATATGCAGCGAGCGCTGTGTCTTGCTGCAAAAAAGAAGTTTGACAACGAGAATATGCCAATCAACACCGCTGGGTGATTTGGCGGACGAGTCTGTTCTGCGGAGCAATTCCAGATATTCATCGACGGAAAAACCAATAATACTCGGGAATCAGCCTTCAACTCAGTATTTCAATAGGGGTCATTTTGACCCGCCCCCGGCAGGCACCTCGAATGACTCCGAAGGCATAAAAAAAGCGGCACCAGGTAATCCGCAAATTCCTGATACCGCTGAACTTACAACGAATCGGGGCGACAGGACTTGAACCTGCGACCTCTTGACCCCCAGTCAAGCGCGCTAGCCAAACTGCGCCACGCCCCGGTATAAGGGGGGAATTTTACCACCCCGCGGTGCTTTTCTCAATACAATTTTTCAATTTTACCCAATTCAACGAGGCAACTGCCTGTGTACACAACTATTCCCCCCTTTTTCGCTGTATTATATAGGCATGTTCGCAGATTGGAAATTGACTTACCGCATCAGTTTCCAATAAAAAACTCCGGCAGACCTTACAGCCTGCCGGAGCTACACTTTTCACATCAAACCAGCCGGTTTAGTTGCAGGCACTTTGCGGATAGAGACCGCAATCGAGCCACTGTCCGGCCAGGATGGCAAAGTCATCCAATGTGACCTTGCAATCGTTGTTATTATCCGCGGCAGGTTTGGTCATGCACGCCGCCACACCGGAATCAGCGTAATACTGAGCCACAATCTGTTCTGGTGTTAAGGCATAGTTGTACACGCGAATTTCATCCAGCAGACCTGTGAAGTAATTGTCCGACCAGGCACTCTTGCCGATGTAGTTATTCACGCGGGTTACAAAGTTGGGCAGCGGAATGGTCGCGGTAGGAGTAACCGTCGTTCCGTCATTGTTATAGTACTTATACAGGACGCCATCTCTGTAGATTTTGACTGAACCCGCGGTATCCAGCGTTATCGTGAACATCTGCCACTGATTCAGAAGGATTGCGCCATTGGCATTGATCGCCGCGTTCTGGGTTGTGCCGTTGGCCGTTCTGAACTGCAGTGCGGTGGAGGTCCCGTTGCGGCACAGGAAGATGTTGTCGTTCGGGGCGCCGTTGGAGAACTGGATAAAGTTGGCCCAGCTTCCGGCAACCGTCGTATAAGCCCAGAGATTGATGGTCAGGCCGGTTCTGAAGTCACTGAAGCCATCGGGCAGATCCACGTAGTTGGCATAAGTGTTCGACAGGCTGATTGCCCGGCCCACTTTACCGGCAGCAAAGGTCGGCAGAATGTTATTGGGGGCCGCACCGAGGGTTGCCAGTGTTCCATTGAAGCCGTTACCTGAAGCATCATTGGCATTGTCTTCGAAAGGATAGTAAGCCAGCAATTGCTTGCAAATCCAGTATGCCGAAGTGGACGTCGCCATACCGCCGGTATTGGAAGCGGTGGCATAATAGGCACCTGCTTCCTCTTTGGCCATCGATTGAATGGTCAGCGTACTGGTATAGGTGGTGCCGACCACGGTGGTATCGATGAAAATATGAGTTCCATCCGCAATGATTTCCTGGGCAGGGGTTCCCGCCTTGTACCACTTGAGGGTCAAAGCACCACCGCCGGTATCTTCCGCAACCACAGTCATTGAGGTGGTGTCGCCGGCGAAGTAGCCTTTGTTGACCGGATTGGTCGTAAAGGCCGGGGCATTGGGAATCGTCTTGAAGCTTCGGCCGATACCCTGATAGGTAATCCCGTCGATGACTGCATCCACTCTCCAGTAATAGGTTTTGTCTTTGGTCAGCGTCTGGCCTGCGGGGATGGTATAGCTGTTTGCAGTCAAACCGGTCTGTTTGATCAGTGCAAACGGCGTCAAATTCACAACTGCAGGATCGACAATATTGGGGTCAACACCCACATACAAATCATAGGCTGTGGGACTGTAGGCCGGGTCAATTGTCCAGGACAATGTGGGATTGATGGAAACATTGATTTGTCCATCTGTCGGATTGGTGTCGGTAACAAAGAAAAGGCTGACGGTATCGGGGCCTTTGGCGTAGTTAAACGCCAGCTCACGAGCGCTCAATACTGAGTTATAGATACGGAATTCATTTACTTTACCGGCAAAAGCAGCGTCCCCGCGATAGGTTGAGCTGCCGATATAAGCAAAGCTGCGTCCCACATTCGTCAACAGGTGGGCGGTCGAGGAGGAATTGACAAACTTGCCATCCTGATACAGGCTGATGGTGGATGTTGCTGCATCATACACACAGGCGACATGGTAGGTGGTTCCTGTTGTCAAACCTGTACCGATTGCCATATTTTCTCCGTAGTTATAGCCCGGGATGCCGCCAGTGCTGATAACGAACCGGGAATCGTTGCCGCCGGAGGATGGGGTGTAGAAAATGTAATTGCCGCCCGCGCCTGAAGTTCCGCCGGCTGAATCGCCGAAATCAAACAGACGCTGCCACTGGGACAGGCTATCCAGCGAAAACCAGGCTTCAATCGTGACGCTGGTGTAATCCTTCAGGACATCGGACGGCAGGGTCACACACGGGGCCGAATTACTGGTTCCGCCGGCCAGAACCACCTGTCCATCCACAATGACGGCGCCATTGGTCAGGACGCCGTTGGACGTCCCAACCAAATCGTTGGGGTCCACATTAAAGTTGTACCGGTTGACCAGGACTCCGAATGTCGGCAGCGACATCACGAGCATGGCCAGAATCATGACACTTGCACTTACTCTTCTCATAGCGTTAGACCTCCCAAAATAAAGTAATAAAATGGTTTTATATACGCTTAAACTTACCTGTATCGTTCAAACGTTACCTGAACGTCTTTTGGCTACTCTAACACTAAAACGGGATTCCAAAATACACACCAGTCACTGTCGATACTCTTCCATCGTGAACCATCCTCATAGAGGCGATTATCAGAATCCCCGCCATCAGTGGCCACCAGCGTCAAAAACCGATCCTCCGGCTGCAACACCACACAAATCGTATCCCGTTTTCCTATGTTCATGATATTGCGTCTGCTGTATTGCAGCTTTCCATCCACCAGAATCCAGACATCCGCATTCGGCGTGCGAGGGGCCAGGGCACTGATATCCAGTTCGGCCTTAAACGCCTTGATATTGATATTGGGCAGCCTGGAGCGAACAGCATCCAGATCAAATGTAATGCCGAGATTGGCATGCAGCAGCATGCTGGGCTCTTTGGACAGGCTGGCAGCCAATTCCGCATCCGAGACCATAAACTGAGGACGATTGGCGATCTCGGTGTAATAGTTTCCTTGTGTTGGCGGGCAGGCCTCAAAGACATGCCCCCGGGAACTGATCGTTTGCGGGATTTTGCCATCCGGGACAAACACACCATCCACAAACGGATTATGGGGCACCAGGACGTACTCGTTGTCGGCATAGCGATCAACTGTTCGAATTTCAGTGAGCATTCCAGTGGTCGGATCGATTCCGCAGTTGGTTCTGCCGGTTTCGAAGCCGTCGCCGCCGCCAATCACATCGGCCAGATTCAGCGGCTCTCCCCGCCAGATCAGTTTCCGGGACGAATCCAGACGCCGGACAAACTGGTTTTCACCCAGCCGCATTTCGCGGGTTTGACCGGTCAGATACTCCACGTATCGCGCCATTCCTGTCGTTAACAGAACACTGCCCTTGCGTTCGCCCTGCTCGCCGGCCAGCAGCGACGCCTTGCCGTTGAACAGATGAACGCTGCTGGACCCGCTGGATTCGACCTGAACGCCAAACTCCGTCCCGAGGTCCACCACGCCGGCACTGGGGGTATCCACAACAAATCCCACAGCCTGTGGTGGAATCCGGGCCAGCATCCTGCCGCAATACAGATACATATTCTCTTCCGACAGAACAGCAAATTCCGCCGGGCCTTCGACAATAATTTCGGAACCGTAATCAAAGACAATTTTGGCACACCCCGACAGCAGCGATATCCGCCTGCCGTCATCATAAAGCCGCTGTCCGGCCTGCAAGGCCCCGGATTCCCCCCAGGTCGCCTGGATGGAATCCGTCAGAACCGCCACCGAACTGGACGCAACACGGGGATAGAATGTGGCATAAGCAATCATCATCAGCAGCGCCGCGATCGAGCCGGCAGCCATCCAGAGATTCAGAGGAGTCACCTGCCCGAACAGGCGTCTGTTTCGAACGTCTTTACCCCCTGATACAATCGGCGTCGAATCGGGCTTCTCAATCTTTGGAGCCCCTTTTTCATTTTCCGCCAGCAGGTTAAACAGGGAATTATAGCATTCCAGGGAAACGTCTTGCGGTGCGCCTGAAAAGGAGATTTTGCCGGGCTGAGACAATGCCACATAGAGCATGGTAAATTCGATATAATAACAGGCGGCTTCCGGTTCATGGTCAAGCCATTGCACCAGTTGCTCGTATTCGGCCGGAGTGATGGTGCCCTCCAGCTTTCGGAGAATCAATTCATCCAGTTCAATGGGCCAGCGACGTTCGTTCATCCCTGCATCTCCCACGCATTCAGGGTCAGCCGGACACAGCGCACCAGCGATCGATGAATTCGCGCCATGACTTTATACATGCCCGTAACCGGACGCTGCATCTGTTCTGCAATTTGCTTAATCGTCATTCCTTTTTCGTATCGCACCTGAATCAGTCCGCGATCATGATCCTGGAGTTTCAGAAGACACTGCTGCAACGCCCTGACCTGATCGTCCATCTGTTCGAGTTTTTCCGAGGCAATATGATTGATGTACTCGACGAGGTGATCCGAGAAAAATTCATATTCGCTCTTTTTTCGTCGATGATATTCAAGCACCTTATTGCGCGCAATGGTGATGCCCCAGGCGCCGAAATTCGTTCCCGCCTGAAATTCATCGAATTTCTCCCACATCAGCGCGACGACGTCCTGCATCAGATCTTCAGCATCTGCGGGACGATGGACCATCGCCAGCAAATAGGCATAAATCGGCTTTTGATGAACAACAAACAGCCTCAAAAATTCAACACTAAAACTATCTTTTTTTGTTGATATGTCACCCATCGCTTCTACCTATCTCCTCTGGCTTCATAATATATATGACCTGATCGACACAAATTAGAGCAAGAAAATTTGCCTATTTGTTGTATTTGCACATTTTTCTGGACGCAATAAGTCTATTATTAATGGCTGTCGTGGAAGAATAAGCTGAATTTCAGGGATTTGAAATAGCGGCTATGTGACAGGGGTTAATTCTTGACTGAACTGCGCAGCATTTTTTTAATCCCTGGATTTTATCAGGCATTTAAAAGAATCGTTTCAGGCGGGCAAAAAGGCGTTTTTCAGTGTTGAAAATGAACCGTCGAAATCAGGTATTCGCTGTCGGACAGAAATTGCAGATAGCCTTCCATCGCAGCGGGCACCAAAAAGGTATCACCGGCCTTGAAAGGGACGGGCGAAAAATCATTGCCCATCCACTGGCCGTGACCGGTCAGAAATACGATGGCTTTCATCGTTCCCGGATCGATGAGAACCTGGGCCCCGGCAGTCTGATGCCGTTTGTACACCTGAAATTCGTCGGCATCCACCAGGCAGCCGACAGAGCGAACCGGCAGTTTGTCGGCGGTCAGATCAAACCGGATGCTCTGCATCGCCTCCTCAACATGGAGCTGGCGGGGTTTGCCGGTGGTGGAATCCACGCGGTTCCAGTCAAATACACGATAGGTCGTGTCGGATGGCTGCTGAATTTCTGCAATCAAAAGCCCGGCGCCGATGGCATGACAGGTTCCCGAAGGCAGGAAGTGACATTCGCCAACCTGTACCGGCACCCGTTCCAGCAGTTCGGCACAAGTACCGTTCTGAACGGCCTGACGAAATTGTTCCGATGTCGTTCCGGGCTTGACGCCTTTATAGATGGCGGCACCCGGCTCGGCCTGAAGAATATACCAGCACTCGGTCTTGGGGTCGCCCTTGCCCATGGTTTTGCAGGTCTGGGCATCGGGATGGACCTGGACGCTGAGATCTTCGCGGGCATCGATGAATTTAATCAGCAGCGGCAGCGGACCTGTGAAATCTTTGTGCCCGGTGATTTGATGCGGATAGCGACAGAGGGCTTCGGACAGGGTTAATCCGGCCAGAGGACCATTGTCGATAACGGTTTTGTCTTGCGGTAAATCAACCAGCTCCCAGCTTTCACCGATGAGCTGGTCTGCCGGCAGGGTTTTGCCGAAAACATCGTGTAATTTCCTCCCTCCCCAGATACGGGACTTGAAGAGGGGTCTGCATTGTAATGGATATAATTTCATAGGGAGGCATTATAGCAGTCCGGGTTTAATTGTCCACAAAATTGGGGCAAAAACCACGAAATACCTCCTCTGCATACTTTAATCCTTACAACGCAGACCCATCGCGCTTACCTATCACAAAAATCTGTTTATTTGAGCATTTTGAAGGTATTTTCACCGCCGTTGAGCAGATAGACCAGCGGCTGGGGACGATCCGTACCTTCGATAAAGGCCGGTCGGGCCGCCCACGGGGCCACACTCAATACGCCGGTCAAATCCATCCAGTATTGCAGACGGGAAACCGGCAGATTCCAGGTCATGTGGAAATGGTTGGCGGGGGCAAACTGCTTATACTCGACCATGCTGGCGTATTTAGGAACGACAAAGGTATGCGGCCAGTTCCAGTTGGTCAGGTTGCACATCGCCTGGCCCAGCCTGGTCGGCACGCTGGTCGTATAGGCTTCATCCCAGATGAGGCTGAATTTGTTATTCAGGGCACTGTAAGCCATACGTGCAGCAATTCCGTTGATGCCTTCGGGAGTCATGAACGTCACGCTGTTGCCGCCGCCGGGGAAGTAGCCCTCATCGGCCAGAGGCATGGAGATGCCTTTCATAATATCTTTCTGGCTTGCACCGGGTTTGGCCGCCCAGTCAAAGGCAGCGCTGCCGGAGTTGTCGCCATCAACGAGGCCTTTGACGATAAAATCGGCCTTCGGATTGACCTTGACGCCGACTTTTTTGGCCAGGGCGTTGATTTCCCAGCCTTCCCAGACCTTGCGGAAATCCATAAACAGCGGCGGATTGCCGCCGGACAGCCAGGTCATAAACAGCATGGTCAATAATCCCTGTGCATCCGCTTCGGTCGCATAAGGCAACGGTGCCTTGGGGCCATTGTGGTCGAAGGTGCTGTTGAACATGGATTCCATCGCATCGGCCACCGGCATCGGGATGCCCCGACGATCGCTGCCCCATTCCAACTGGCTCATGAATCCGCCGCCGACGGCGTTCAGGTCGGCCATCAGATCCCGGGTAATCAGATACATCGCAAGGCTCTGATTGAACCGCTGGCTGTCGGCTTCGGTCTTGATTTCAAGACGTTTTCCGATGGAACTGTCGATCCAGCCTCGAAGGGCCTTGAGTTCTTTCTTATCATAGGATTCCCTGTTGAGCATGTCGGCCAGCAGCTTCATATCGAGGCGTGTGATTTCCAGACCGAAGGTGTTGCGTGTCGGCAGAACATGAGCCAGGGCGGTTTCCATGCCCATGGAATCATGGCCGAATATCATCACACGCCGGCCGCGCAGTGCCACAGCGGCCACGGCAGCATAGCACCAGTCAATCAATGCCGTCGCGGTCGCGTCGCTCATTTTGGGATTAAGTCCCGTATCCGGCCAGTTCCCGACATTCAGGTGGACCATCTTGCCGTACTGGCTGATGGCGCCGGCTGCGGCATGGGCATAGACGACGCCCGGCTTGGGGCCGCTGTTGCCGCAGGTGATATTCAGCGGTGTTTCTTTGGGGAACTGCTGGAGCAGGGATATGGTGGTCAGCTGCGGAAACGCCCAGGTATCCGGTGCACAGACCAGGATATTGACGCCGGCCTGACGAAATTGCTGAGCAACGACATCCGCCTGCGACTCACTGTCCACCAGGACGGACGAATACACCACCGGCACGGGGGTTTTATCCGGCAGAACCACCTGGCCGGAAATCGTATCGGCAACCATCCCAATAATATTCTGTGCCCGGGTTCGGCTGTCCTGGTCAATACGCGGATCGCAGGGAGCAAAAACGCCAATCACAGGGATTCGCGGTGAGGCTTTTTTGATATTGTCAAGACATTGTGCTTTTAAAGTTCCCATCTATATATCCTTCCTTTCATTATGTCATTATTTTTTATTTTGCCGGTTTTAAGGTCAGACTGCGGATATTAATCGGAGCCCATGCATTATTGTCGGGCTTAATCTGCAGCAGATATTCCCCCGCAGTCTTGATCTCAACTTGTCCAAGCTTCTGGTCGGCGAAGGAATCATAACCGCCGGTTGATGTTACGGATGCGTTGAGCTTCTGATTATCCACCAGAATCTGGAACTGGCTTTTCTCACTGGCACAGGCAGCACTGGCGACGATATCAAATCGTCCGGGCTTTGTAATCTTGAATCCCCAGTCCACCGTCACGCCGGAAGCCGTCCAGAATCCGATATTCGGTATGCCGCCCTTTTCTTCCACCCGGGCATCAGATCCGTTAAAATTGTGAATATTGGCCTGTATTGCCGACAATACGATGGTGCCGTCTGCGGCCTGTGTCAGCAGTTGTTTCTCGACTTTCAATTCACCGGAAAGAGGTACAACAACGACTGTCGCAATCGGATCCAGGGCTTGGGCCGGGAGTGTAATGACAACACCTTCATCCGTGGCTTGCGTCTTCAATGCAGCAGAGTTGGCCAGCAGATACGCGTTTTTCACATCGCTCTTCAGGCCGGGCAGCAGCAGTTTGCCATCCTGCGGCCAGGTAAAGACATGCAGATACAGCGTTGTCCCTTTTGCGGTGACTTTCTTCGTGCAGCGGCCCCATTCCAGCTTGGCAAACGGACTGGCGGTGGTTCCGTAAATGGATTCACCATTGACTTTCATCCACGCACCGACTTTCTTCAGACGTTCGATGCTGGGCTGAGGGATTTCGCCTTCGGCGGTCGGGCCGACGTTCAGCAGGTAGTTGCCGCCCTTGCTGGCAATATCAATCAGGTTGCGAAGCAGGGTCTGGGTCGATTTCCAGTTATCATCATAGCTCTTAAAGCCCCAGGTATCGTTCATGGTCATGCAGGTTTCCCAGTCACGGTCTTTGTAGCCGGTAGCCGGGATATGCTGTTCGGGGGTTTCACTGTCGCCGGGGTAGCCGCCGCCCAGGCGGTTGTTGGTGATAATGCCGGGGTGTTGTGACATAACCGGCTCAAACATCTGTGCACGTTCTTTGTTCATATCACAGGGCGTATCCCACCAGAGGACAGCAATATCGCCATAATTGGACAGGATTTCCTCGACCTGCGGAACCGCGATATTTTTCAGGTACGCATCCATGCCGGTATTTTGTGCAGCCGGGTCCCAGTAACCGCTGCAGGCGGAACCGCCCTGGCACCAGTCCTGAGCCTGAGAATAATAGAATCCCAGCTTAATGCCATGCTTTTTACAGGCGTCGGCCAGAGGCTTGAGCAGGTCTTTGCCATAAGGTGTCGCATCAACCACATCCCACTTGGATACCTTGGAATCAAACAAGGCAAATCCATCGTGGTGCTTGGAGGTAATGACAATATATTTCATGCCGGCTTCTTTGGCCAGTTTGACCCAGGCTTCGGGATCATATTTGACGGGATTGAACTGGGCAGCATATTTCTGATATTCTGCCACGGGAATTTTGCCATGACACATAATCCACTCGCCGATGCCGCCGACTTTCGTGCCATTATGCGTACCGGCCGGAACGGCATACACGCCCCAGTGAATGAACATTCCGAAACGAGCCTCACGCCACCATTCCAGACGTGCATTGCGCTGTTCGGGAGTTTCGTTCTCGTAAGGCCATCGGGCTTCGTTAGCCGCCTTCGAGGTACAGCCGGTCACTAGTACCATAGCTATAATTTGAATCAAAAGAGGCATGACAAATAACGATCCTTTTTTTCTCATACAGACTCTCCTTAAATTAGTGTTTTCTGGAACAAGTTTTTCGATGCATAGAGAGTAAACAGGTCAACCTGACAAAACAATGTAAAATTAAAAGTTTTAATGGATTATTTACAGATTTTTATTATTATCCGGAAATGTTCGGACTCAAACACATAATCGACAATATAGATATCAATATCCTGAATATTGAACATTACACTGTGGGTAAGGAATGGAATTACCGCAACGTGAACAATCCTTATTCCAGGATTTACTATATTACCAGCGGCTCAGGGCTTATCGAGCATCATAACCAGACTTTTTCGCTGGAACCGGGCCATTTTTATCTGATTCCCTGTTTTACGCCAGTCAGAATGTATTGCCCGAACCAATTCAGTCACTATTATATCCACTTTACATGCAGAACGCCGACCGGCATGGATATTCTTTCGATGCTGGACTGCCATTACCATATCCCCACTCCTTCGGGTTTGATTAACGAAGCCATTTTCAAACGGCTGCTGGAACTGAATCCCAATCGTCAGTTGCCTGAATACGATGCCAATAAGCCGATTTATCAGGCCGTGCTGGAAAATGCCAACCAGTTGGATAACGCCAAGTCTCCTGCCAGCCTGATTGAAACCAACGCCCTGATGCGGCTGCTTTTGTCGGCTTTCTTTGCGGATTATTCGGATACTGAAGTGCAATCGGCCTTGTATGGATTATCGCGTTTTAATGCGGTCATTAACCATATCCATACCCGGCTGGACAGTCCAATGACCATCCGCGAACTGGCCAAAATCGTCCATCTGAACCCAACTTATTTCTCGAATTTATTCAGCAAGCTGATGGGGATATCTCCGATTCAATATATCAATAAAAGACGGGTTGAAAAAGCCCAGTCCCTGCTGCTGACTACAGATGCCACACTTTATACCATCGCCCAAAAGGTCGGCTTCCAGGATGAATACTACTTCTCACGGATATTCAAGAAGATCACCGGGATTGCACCACAGCATTATCGCCAGCAGAATATCCTGCTGCACCAGCGTGACAGCCGTGTCTGAAAAGTCATCCTATTGCTGCTGCAGAATCTTCACGGGACCAAGCAATCCGGAATCTGCGGGTTTCCAGTCCGGTTTAACCTGAATATTCGTATTGGTAAGCCGCTTTTCTTTGGGGAGTTTTTCGTCTGCCAGCAGGCGATTCCTCCAGGAATTGACCACAGCAATCTCCACTGTATTTGTACCGGATTTGAGTGCTTTGGTAACATCCACACGGAACGGGCTGGTCCAGACCACACCTAAATCTGTGCCGTTAAGTATGACTCGGGCAATACCGGAGTCTTCGACCCGCCCCAGATCCAGAAGATACGATGTTGACGAATCTAAACGGTCGATCGTAAATCCTTTGCGATAAACAGCTTTCCCGGAATAATCCTGAATCCCCTGCTGAGGATGTGATTTCCAACTCATCAGGTCGTCAAAGATAATCTCCTCCGGCCCACCCCATCGGGTATCAAAACGCACTGTCCAGGGGCCGGGGATTTCCATAACTGGTTGGTAATCGGGGAAATTGGCTTGAGCGGGGCCGGATTGGGTTTGAGGAATCGCTTGGTTAAATACAATAATCTGCGAACCATTCGGAGCAAAACGCAGGGGGATTGTCGTCCTGCCATCGTGCTGCTGGAAAGCGGATGCCATTTGCCGCTGTCCTGTGAGTGGATTCCACAACTCCGGCTGGCGTCCGGCAACACGGAATGTACATTGCACATCCAGCTCTTTTTCCTGTTGATTGCAGACAAAATAGACATCCCTGCCCTGAATTATGTAGTGGATATAATCGATAGTCAAAGAGGGGAGGTCTGTCTCAAAATCGGGCCGCAGCTTCTGTTCCAAAAGCACCTGCCGGGCAGTCTTGCCCCACAGGATTTTGCCTTTTCCAAACGTATTGGAGCCTGCTGCATCAGCGGAGCTGCCCCATAATTGGTCCGTAAGCGTTTTAAATTCCGTATCCGAGGCCGGGTAGCCCACAAGGCTGGCCGTCTTTTGCGGCCTGGGACCAAGTACAATCCCGCCCTGTTCGACCAGGTCCTTTACTTTTTTGAGGACCGCCAGAGAAAGCACTTTATGGTTGGGTAAAACCAGCAGGCGATATCGCACTCCGCTTTTCAGGACGATCTGCCCCTGTTCTACGGATGCAAAGTTCAGCAGAGCTTCTTCATTGATCACGTCATAATCATAGCCCGGCAGCACCCCGGCCGGATCGGACTCTTTGAGCGGCATCAGGTTCGGGACATGGTCGCCATAGTAATACAGAACATCGGCAACGAACTGCCCCTGCTGAACCAGATACTGACAGCGCGTCATATAGCTGATAAAGCCCTCGGCTTCATTCCACCAGGTCACCTGCGGATTAAAGTGCGTACCCGCAAAATATTCCTGGCCTGGAAAGCCCATGGATTCGGGCGAACAGGTAAACGTATGAACAAAGGCCAGATTCAGCCCCGAACAAATCTCATGGTCGAAACTGGGCTTCTGGGCTTTCCACAGGACGTCGTCCCAGTGCGGGCCGATGGTCGTAAAGGACTCGGCACCCACTAATTTTTTGCCATAGATATGAGCAGCCGAGGACGATTGCTTGACGAAAAACCGCTGTTCCGGCCTGGGCCGATGCGGTGACGGCGCCCAGAATTCCCCCATCATCATATCGTTGCGTCCAAGGCATTTGATGGCATCGAACGGCCCGGCGTGGGGCCCGCCGGATTCCGGATGAATGCCCATGTTGTACTTATGGGACAATTCCGCAAAAAGCTGATAATGGTCCGCCACGCAATCCCCCAGTGTCTTGCGGAAATCAGCCAGGAAGCGATTGCTCAAGTCCCTGCTGCCAACAATCTTTCCGGCAATCACCGGTAGATACGGCAGCAAATCATATCCGCGATAGGCTTGAAATTGCCGGCGCAAATTCGGTGTCCAATTGGAACCGCCGCATTCCCAACTGTCGGTATGCAGGTACTTGAGCGTCTTGCCGGCCAATGGCCTGATGTCGTTTAAAAGCGGTTCAACCGCCTGCCGCCAGTAAAAACGCAAAGCCTCCGGATCCATATAATCAATCACCAGTCCCTTCCACTGGCCGCTATAGGTGGACACCTCGGCACCATTGACAGTATAACCAAACCGCAGGACCACCCAGTCGCCCGCAGGACAATCCCATTGAAGATTTCCCTGTGAATCCATTTTATCAGTCAAATCGAGAATCTGACCGGCCAACACATCCGGCTCGGATTCGACGGCTTCCTCTTCCAGCAGAAAACGACAATCCGGGGCCGACATTCCCAACTCCTGAAACATCGCTTTCAAAGCCAAATCGCGAAGAGGTCGGGATTGCAATGCTGGTGAAACCGAAACAGGCTGGTTGTCTTTGCCGACAAAATGGATTTCAGCAATCTGGACATTGCGAGGGGACTGCGATGCATGAGGATCATAGGCATCTGTAATTAACAGGCGAAACAGGGTACAGGCTGAAGGGGTAAATGGTTTCGATGTTTTCTTCCCATCGTCCAGCGTCATGGAGCCAAGCAAGTTGAACACCACGCCATCGGAAGAGGCCTGTAATTGACACGCTTTGGGGCCATATCCGGGACGCCCCTGAATCGTAATGCCGGAAAGGATAGTCGGTTCGGCAAAGCGGACTTCAAGCCACTGCGGCTTCTGAGCCGAAGGCCCCTGCCCTGCTGATGTTCCCTCCGAAACCCAGAATGTCTCGATATTTCCATCGATCGCCAGTGCAGCGGGATATTCCGGCTGAGCGGAACTGGAACGAATTTCGGTTTTTCCCCGAACGGAGGCCTTTTTAACCGGATAGGCAAGAATCGCGATATCGCGATAATAATTGCTGCGTTTTTTCGGTTCGGCAAGCTTCAGATTAACCTTTTGCGGACCCGAAATCATCTGTTCCGACCAGGTCAGCATCTTGGCCGCATAATCCGGCGTAATCATCGGGCCGCCGAGGTTCCAGCCGCTCTGGATGCACAGGCTTAGCTCCAGACCAAGCCGGTCAGCCTCCCGGACGGCATGTTTGAACAATTCCCGCCATGCATCGGACATATACACCGGGCCTTCGGGGACCTGCTGATTACCCCGCTGTTCGGCCCCGCCGGCATCGAATATCAGGGCACCGCTGAAGCCTTTGGCCTTCATTTCCTCCAGGTCGCGGGTAATCGCCTGCTTAGTTACATTGCCGTTAAGCCACCACCAGAAACAGCGAATTCCAAAACGGCTGTCCGGCCGGGCAAATCCTGCCTCCAGACTCTCCGCCCCCCCCAAACATGGCCCGGTCAGGACAAAAAACATCGTCATTACCGCAACAATCCCACAATATCCTTTTTCATGTATCATCATGACCTCTTTTGAACCGGTTGTTTTATCTATCTTAGTATAGATAATGTTGGCACACACAAAAATTAGACATATTTTTTTTCGTTTTGCAGTTTTTTATGAAATTACTGAACACTCGACAAAATATGAACAAAATAGTGCAAAATAAGTCACTTTATCTCTGTTCAAAAACAAAAAAATACATTGATAATTTTACCCAATTCAGACAATATGGTGACCCAGACAGATACAGAGCATACACAAGGCCTGTACCTGCACTGTTCTTTGAACCGAGTACACTGAACGATACCAAAAATATCAACCGGGAGTATTTATGAAAGAAACCATGACATCACGTCAGCGGGTTGTAGAAGCCTTAAATCATCACACCCCAGACCGCGTCCCGATTGACCTTGGCGGCTTCCAGACGGGCATCCATAAAAAAGCCTACGAAGAGCTGATTGCTTATCTGGGTCTCAAAGAAGATATTGCGATTCTGGACCCTGTGCAGCAGCTTGCCAAACCCAGCGAAGCCATCTTACAGCGCTTCCATGTGGATACCCGCTATATCACAACCAAAGGGCCGGACAGCTTTAAAGGCGGTATCGTCAAAAATACCCGTGATGGCCGCGTCTGGCATGACCTGAAAGATGAGTTTGGCGTCGTCTGGTCGATGCCGGACGACCAGCCTCTATATATGGATATCTCTCATCACCCGCTGGCCAAAGCAACGCGTGAAGACATTAAAAGTTATCCCTTCCCAAACGGCAGAGATCCGACCCGATTTACCGGTGTCCGCGAGAAAGCACTGAAGCTGCGAAAAGAAACACCCTACGCCATCAGTACCGGCATCGGCGGGGTTGTCTATGAATACTGCTGGTATATGCGGGGGCTGGAGCAATGGTTTGTCGATATGATTGAAAATCCGGCCTTCTGCGAGGCCCTGATCGACCAGACTTGTCAGTTCTGGATGGATTATTACACAGGCTATATGAAGGAAGTCGGAGATATTGTTGATGTAATTATGATCGGAGATGACCTGGCCGGGCAATACGGCCCCCTGTTTGCCCCGGACTTTTACAGGAAAGTCGTCAAGCCCCGCCAGAAGGCGCTGGTTCAGCACATCAAGTCACTGACCAAAGCCAAAATCTGGTACCATACCTGCGGCGGCTGCAAAGTGTATATCCCGGAATTGCTGGATAATGGCGTCGATATTCTTAACCCCGTTCAGACCAGTGCCGAAGGGATGGACCCGGCCGTTCTGAAGAAAGAATTCGGGGCCAAGATGGTCTTCTGGGGCGGCGGCATTGATTCCCAGCATATCCTCCCCTTTGCCAGCCCGGCCGCCATTCGCAACGAAGTCCGCAAAAACATGGAGATATTCAAGACCGGCGGAGGTTATATCTTCAATAATATCCATAATATCCAGGCCGGGGTACCTGCCGAAAATATTGTCGCGATGTATGATGCCGCCTATGAATTTGGGTTCTATAACAACAAGTAGGAGTAATTTGCCACTGTACAATAAGCAGTGCTTATGGTAAGATACCATCCCGTTGTTAACTCTATACTCAATGGATGGTAAATTATGGCAGAACAAGACAATATGAACACAAACAACGGGATGCCGGAGCGAATCGACTTCATCCGGCAAATCGTTATCGACGACAATAAAACCGGCAAATGGGACAATCGGGTTCACACCCGCTTTCCACCTGAACCCAATGGCTATCTTCATATCGGCCACGCCAAGAGCATCTGTCTGAATTTCGGCATTGCGGCCGAGTTTGGCGGCAAATGCAATCTGCGATTTGACGACACAAATCCCTCCAAAGAAGAGCAGGAATATGTAGATTCCATCATCTACGATGTCAAATGGCTCGGCTGGGACTGGCAGGATCGGCTGTTTTTCGCCTCCGACTACTTCGAGCAGATGTATCAATGGGCACTGGATTTGATCCGCAAGGGCGTGGCGTATGTCTGCGACCTCAATGGTGACCAGGTTCGTGAACATCGCGGCACGCTGACCCAGCCCGGCAAGGAAAGCCCCTACCGCAACCGCAGCGTTCAGGAGAATCTGGACCTGTTTGAGCGGATGCGAAAAGGCGAATTTCCGGATGGTTCCCGGACATTGCGTGCCAAAATCGACATGGCCCATCCCAATCTGAACATGCGTGACCCGATCATGTACCGGATTATGCACACCAGCCACCACCGCACCGGCGATGCCTGGTGCATTTACCCCACCTACGACTGGTCGCACGGATTGGAAGACTCCATCGAAGGCATCACGCATTCGATTTGCACACTGGAATTCGAAAACCACCGGCCGCTGTACGACTGGTTCCTTGACCAACTGGGCATCTATCACCCCCAGCAGATTGAATTTGCCCGGCTGAACCTGACTTACACCGTCATGAGCAAACGCAAGCTGCTGCAATTAGTCAAGGACAACTATGTCAACGGCTGGGATGATCCGCGTATGCCCACCATTTCCGGAATGCGGCGTCGCGGCTTCAGTCCCTCGGGCATCCGGTCCTTCGCCAAAGTTATCGGCGTCAACAAAACCAACAGCACCGTCGATGTCGCCCTGCTGGAGCACTGCATCCGCGAAGACCTGAATAAGACGTCTCCGCGTGTAATGGCCGTGCTGAAACCGCTTAAGGTCGTTATCACCAATTATCCGGACGGCCAGGTGGAATGGATGGATGCGGTCAATAATCCCGAAGATCCGTCGGCGGGAACCCGCAAGGTGCCCTTCTCGAAGGTCGTTTATATCGAGCAGGACGACTTCATGGAAAATCCGCCGAGCAAGTTTTTCCGCCTGTCGCCGGGCAAGGAAGTCCGTCTGCGGTATGCCTATTTCATCAAATGCGAAAAGGCCGTCAAAGATGCTGCGGGTAATATTGTCGAATTGCACTGCACCTACGATCCTGCCACACGCGGCGGCGATTCGCCGGATGGCCGCAAGGTCAAGGCAACCCTCCACTGGGTCGCGGATTCCAATGCCCTCGATGCAGAAATCCGGCTCTATAGCCATTTGTTTACCAGGGAAAATCCGGAAGATACACCCGAAGGCGAACATTTTACGACCAATCTGAATCCGGATTCGCTGCAGGTTCTGACCGGCTGCAAAATCGAGCCGCACGTAAAAGACACCAAGGCCCTCGACCGCTGGCAGTTTGAGCGAATGGGCTATTTCTGTACAGACCCCGACAGCCGCAACGGCAAACTGGTCTTTAACCGAACCCTGACCCTAAAAGACACCTGGGCCAAGATCCAGCAGAAAGGGTAAAACTCTCCAAATAGTCATAAACCGCTGCAATTAATCGAACTACAGGTTAATTGCAGCGGTTTTTTGTATATTCTTTTTGAATAAATTTAAAACAAAGTTATACGCTGTATAAATCATCTCCTGTCTTTTTATAAACTTTTCCTATATATTGACTTTCCGAGTCCATTTTGCTATTTTAACAGTAGGGAATGAACTTTTACAGGGAAGGTGCTGGAAATCCATCTAAGCTACCTAACGGCATACGCATCTATGTTGACAAAAAGATGGAATAAAGATGAATTTCGGGAGACGCAGGATGAAGATAATGCCGGTCCTTATTTGTTTCAGCATTGCCGCAGTTTGTGCCGCTATTCCGGCCTTCCCCGGGGCCGAAGGATATGGTGCCGTCGCCACAGGCGGCCGGGGCGGTGTAGTCTATGAGGTCACTAACCTGAACGATTCCGGCGCCGGCTCCCTGCGGGACGCCCTCAATCACAACACCCCGCGCACCATCGTATTTCGCGTCTCAGGAACCATCCACCTCAAGTCCAATTTAAGCCTCAAATACGGCAATGTGACCATCGCGGGCCAGACCGCCCCCGGCGATGGCATCTGCATCGCCAACGGCAGTCTGTATGCGGGCTATGACAACGTCATTATCCGCTATATTCGCTGCCGCCTGGGGGACCAGTGGCCCGATGGGACCGAAAACGGCGACGATGACGCCACATGGGGCCGCTATGGCGACAGAATCATCCTGGACCATGTCACGGCAAGCTGGTCGGTGGATGAAGCCTTCTCTTATTATGTCAATACCAACTTCACCGCCCAGTGGTGCCTGATATCAGAGAGCCTCCGCTATTCGCATCATGAAAAAGGCGCCCACGGCTACGGCGGCATCTGGGGCGGTACCAACAGCTCATGGCACCACAACCTGCTGGCCCATCACAGTTCGCGGAATCCGCGGATCGAAGGCGATATCGCCAACAATGTTGACCTGTGCAATAATGTCATTTACAACTGGGGATTCAATAGCTGTTATGGAGGCGAAAAAGCCACCGTGAATATCGTCAACTGCTACTATAAATACGGCCCCGCAACCGACTCCGGCAAACGCTACTGGATCGTCAATCCGAGCTATACCACCGATTCTGTTTCCGGCGCTCGTGTTTATGGTCTATGGTACATCGCAGGCAACTACGTACACGGCTATCCGGCCATCACGGCGGATAACTGGAATGGCGGCGTTCAGCCTCAGGGCGGCACGGGAGATATCCCCTTATGCAAATCAACGACACCTTTCCCAGTGGCCGCGACGTATCCGGTTACAGTGCAGACAGCAATGGAAGCCTATAATGACGTTCTGAATGACGCCGGTTGCAGCCTGGTCCGAGATTCCGTCGATACCCGCATCATCAGCGAAGTGCGAACCGGCACAGCCACCTACGGCGGACAGACCGGTGCCAACAAGGGGATTATTGACTCCCAGACGACCGTCGGCGGATGGCCGACACTGAATTCATTGCCGGCTCTTGACGACAGCGATCACGACGGGATGCCCGATGTGTGGGAAAGTCCGCGGGGACTGAATCCGAACCAGCCCGCAGACCGCAACGGCGACCGGGATGGAGACGGCTATACCAATCTGGAAGAATATCTCAACTGGCTGGTCACGCCCGCCGCCAGGGCCGACATCAACCGCAACTGCATGATTGATCTTGACGACTTCCATATCCTGGCCGCGTCGTGGATAAGTCAATCGGACAGCCCCAACTGGAATCCGGCCTGTGATATCGCCAGACCCGCCGATGGTATCGTCAATACCGCTGACTTAGTCATCCTCGTTGATAACTGGCTGTGGCCAAATGAATGGTAATTTCTGCTGCTGGACTCTTCGTCATTGAACGCTGATATAGATCGGAGCACCAGAAACAGGCACTGCTGCCCTGCCCTCAGCAATTTTAACCTCGATGGCCTCGGCTTTACCCTCGGTCAGCGGCATGCGTTGGGCACCTGATATTTTTTCCTGTCCTATGGGAAAAGTAATTTCAGCAGTCTTGTCTGTTCCGCAGGGAATCCACGCCGCATAGATCTTACTCGCCTGTCCTTGGGCAGTCTGCCCACGCGTATATTCATAGACGTATGCTTCCGACGTCTCCATCACCTTGCGAGAAAACCGATACTCACCCAGCGTTGCATATAAATGCGCCACCGCCCAGAAAGAGGGCTTGGGCTGATAATTTCGCGTCAGCCCCGCTGCCCCATGCACCTGAGGCTTGTCATCATCGTTAAACCAGAACATATAAGCCCGGTCCAAATCCATCGCCGAAAACACCAGCCACGAACGAACCAGATAGCGAGCCTGTTCAGTCTCGGTAGAACCTTTCCAGTCCTTGAATGTGCCTTCCGCCGGGGCCGGCTTGGTCGAGGCATCCCAGCCGAATTCCGTCAGCCAGACTTCCTTGCCGACGGCGTTCCGGTTTCGCCAGTCGATAACCGCCTGGATATCCTTGAGATAGACAATACTCGAATCTTCCGGAAACGACCGCTCCCACGTCGGCCAGCCCTTGACCTCCGCATAACTGTGCACATTGATTACATCGTACAGACTTTCCAGCCCCTTGACGCAGGACAGGCTCTTGGCATATTTATGGCTGTCTCCGGCAATCGCCGCACAGGTCGCAATCTTCATCTGACTGTCGCCGGCACGGATACCCCTGGCCATCGCTTCGAAAATGAGCCGATACTGCGGATCGGTATAATGCCCCGGCTCGTTGCCGATTTCCACGGAAGTCACCAGATTCCGTCCCTGCGGCCCGAAAAACCGTGCGAATGCAAAGCCGTAGGTCTCGGCATCCCGTGCGGGATTCTTCCATTTTTCGTATGGCGTGGCGCCGAACATAATGCTGGCGCTGATTTCGTAGCCGGACTGCACCCATTGGCCGTACATCGTCCCCCAATCCACCCGATTGCGTGCAAAGGGAAATACCGGCCAGAAATTGGTCTCGTCCCCCAGATCCCACTCCAGCCCGTGATAATCCCGCACCAGCCGGCAGACCGGTTTATAAAGCTCAGGCTTGAACTGGACCGTATGGACGCACATCCCCATAAAATCCTTCATCAGCGGCTTGGCTTTCTGCGCCTCGGCGGCAAAGCACGGACCCGCCGCAATTGCCATTCCAACCCATACAAGCCATCGTTTCATCTTTCAACCCCTTTCACATATCAAAATAGGTTATCGCGGTTTGACCAGCAGCAGATTCCAGATTGCCAGTACAAGAATCACAATAAACAGGACTCGTACCACATTGCGCGGCAATCGATGCATCAGATGGCCGCCGATATACCCGCCAATCAGGCCGGTGGGAATCACCCAGATTGCAATCTTCAAAGATTCAGTCACCGCAATCCCGTGCTCCGGCAGCGTCCAGTTCTTATAAATCGCCCCAATCCACGAAATTCCAACAATGATTGCAGCGGAATTACTCATGGCCCGTCGAATCGGCAGTTTCAGAATGACCTGCTGCAGCGGTGTAGAAATCGTCCCAGCACCAATACCAAGGACTCCTGCCCCGATTCCCGTAATAAGCCCAATCACCGCCGACCAGAGCGGATAGCCTTTGGGCAGGTGTGCCACAGCGTCATCATGCGTCGGTCGGGCGGGCTGAAACAACCGCCAGCAATTGTAAATCAGTACATAAATCAGAAAGACACCAAAACATCGAGCCAGCCAGACGCTGTTGCGGCCTTCAAAAAAGGAAACATTACTGATTGCCACACCCAGCAGAATGCCCATAACCGCCATGGGAATCAGAGATTTCAAAATTGGTTTGACTAAGGCCTGTGACTTCCAATGCGGCACCAGCGAAGAAATCCCCACGACAAAATTGCAGATCATCGCCGCCGCCTGATAGAGATGCTGATTTTCGCCGAAAACCATCACCAGTGCGGGAATCATAATCGTCGAACCGCCCAATCCCAGAAGCCCGCCAAACAGCCCCATCGCAAGACCTGTCAACAATAATTGAATGATTTCCAGCATAGTTTTGACTTGCGAGCGGATTACAGACTTACCTGCTTACCGCTCCGGCTCAAACAATTCCCGGAACTTGTCTTCGATACTGTAGCTGGCACACAGGGTCTCCCCAATCAATACCGCCCCCACGCCGACATTGACCAGCTTTCGCACATCCTGACGCGTTTTGATGCCGCTTTCGGAAACCAGTTCGCGTTTGTCGTCCACCAGCTCGGCCAGACGGCTGGTCGTATTCAAATCCACGGTCATCGTGTTCAAATCGCGGTTATTGATACCCAGCAGCGTATAATGCTTTTGCGGAAATCCCACCATGCTGCGGACTTTCAGCAGCGTATCGGCCTCATGTGCCTCAATCAGCACCGACAGGGTCAGCTCATTGGCCAGAATCAGTAAATCCATCAAATGGCCCGCCGGCAGGGCCTCGGCAATGAGCAGAATCGCATCCGCACCGGCCGCCTTGGCTTCAAACACCTGATACGGATCGACGATGAAATCCTTCCGCAAAACCGGAATCGACACGGCCTCTTTGACCGCTGTCAGATAGTCCAGCCTGCCCTGAAAATATTTTTCATCGGTCAGGACGCTGATTGCATCCGCACCGCATTGTTCATACGTCCGGGCAATCGCCACCGGGTCAAAATCCGCCCGAATCACCCCCGCCGACGGCGAAGCCTTCTTCACCTCGGCAATGACATTCAGACCCCGCGGATGAGACTTGGTCACCGCCCGGTAAAAATTACGGCACTTCGGCGAGGCCATCGCCTTTTCACTGACCACCTCCAGCGGAATCTGCTGCTTGCGGAGCTGGACTTCCTGTACCTTGTCACGGATGATTTTGACCAAAATGGCACTCATGCGGGCTTGACTCCTGTTGCCTTGAAGAATGTATAGTTAAACACCCCATCCGCCTCGGCCGTACGGTACAGGTCGGCAACCGCCTGCTTCCAACTGGCCGAATCCATCATGCCGGAGGCGATGGCTTGTTTTTCCACCCCTTCGACCATCGCAGTAAAGGTGTTTTTGGTGAATCCCTCGACCCATTGCGGGCGAGACGAATCCACATAAATCACACGCGGCGAAACCGTCACGTTTTCAAAACCAGCCCCTGCCAGAAGCGGATATAATCTTCGTCCAATCAGGGCATCTCCTCCTGCCGACGCCTGCAAATCCACCAGGCACTGGATTGCCCGACGAGCAAAGGCACTTTCCGGATAAAAATAGGCACTGCCGTGGTCCCCTTCAATAGCGGTGATGGTTTTCCCCGGCTTGACAACGCGTTTCAATTCCGCCAGGGCCTTGAGCGGTTGGGACAGATGCTCCAGCACAAAACAGACAAACACCGCATCAAATGTGTTGTCAGCAAACGGCAGATGAAAAAGATCGGCCTGCTGAAATCGCACATTGCTAAAGCCAGCCGCCTGAACCGCTGTCTTTGCATGTTCAAGGGATGCCGGCGAAATATCCACTGACAGAAATGAAACTTTAGGGTTATTGCCTGCCAGAAAGACCGTCTGTGCCCCGACGCCGCAGCCCGCCTCCAGAACCAGCGAACCCTCGGGGTACCGCTGGTCATGGTGCAGCAATTCGGCCAGCGTCGTCGCCTGATCCCCCAAACGCAGCGATTCCCGCTCTGAATACCCATGTACATAAGGTCTGGATGCTGCCATAATCACCTCATCAGGCCCTGCGTGTTAACTGGACAAATATCATCCGCAATTGACCGAGGCTGCCCTGCAGAATTTTCTGCTCGTCATCCGTCAGGTTGCCTTTGCACTTGGTTTCCAGCATGCCGAGTATATCAATATTGAACTTGGCCATCTCAAAATCCGGCTCGATGTCCTTGTCCTGGTCTTCCTGCGGACGGATCAGGCCCAGCGCCAGATAAGCCTGCGTCGTGAAAATCGAGACCAGCCCTTCAAAATCCGCCGGCGGAAGCTGACGCGAAGACCCGGTTTCTTCGGCCTGCTCGATCTTCTCTTCGAGGGTTTCCTTTTCCTTCTGGGCCTGATTTTTCCAGTCTTCGTCGATAATCACTTTTTTGGGTTCGTTTTGTTCGGCCATGTTCCCGCCTTTCACTTAATGTTTTTAAAGTCCTGGGACACCAGAGGATAGACGTATCTTACAGGATGTTCTCGCCATCCAAATCAGTCCCGTTACAAATATTTTTTAATCCGCCCCATATCCCGTTTCTGGTCTTTATCCTGAATTTTCTGACGCTTATCATATTGCCGCTTACCCCGAGCCAGTCCCAGTTCACATTTGGCAATGCCCCGGTCATTAAAATAAATACGCAGCGGAACCAGGGTATAGCCCCGCTGTTCCAGCTTGGTTTTGAGCTTTCGAATCTGGATTTTATGCAGCAGCAGCTTGCGTTTCCGCGTGGGATCATGATTGGCAGTATTTGCAGCCTGGGCATACTGGGCAATCTTGCAGCCGACCAGCCAGACCTCTTCGCCGTTAATCCGGGCGTAGGCGGCATCCAGCTCGCACAGCTTATCCCGCAGACTCTTAACCTCGGTCCCCACCAGCGCAAGCCCGGCTTCGACCTTTTCCACCAGTTCAAAGTTGAAAAAGGCCTTTTTATTCTGAATCACCGGCCCAGACTGTTTTTTATCCTGTTTTTGCGTCATAAGTGTCTATCTTACCTGAAATTCCGTATTTTGCAAGGCCGGTATCCAGAAACATCCATGGTCATCTCTTCCCATTTTATCCATAAAAAAAGCCGGGTTGTAAGCCCGGCCTGAAAAAAAACTTTCGAAAAATAAGTGTTACTTAACCAGCCGCAGGCAGAAGGGATATTTATAATATTCGCCCTTGGACGCCGCCAGTGAAGCAATAATACTGAAAATAAGGTCAAGCAATCCCAGCACGGGAACAAGTACCACACCAATCGCACACATAAATGAAAGGCCTGCCACAAAAAAAGCGATTGCCAACGTAATTTGGAAATTCAAAGCCTCCTTGCCATGATAATCCACATAAGACATGGTATCTTTCTTAATCAGCCAGATAACCAGTGGTCCGACAAAACTGGTAAAAAAGCCCAATAAATGACATAACATGCCAAGGTTTTTTGCATCGTTGGAAATGTCGGCCTTCTGAGCCTGGGCCGGCTGAACTGGTGTTTGTTCGGGCTGCCCCGTTGTATTCTGCTGTTCCACGGTTTTACCTCCTAAATCAAACTTTTATGGTCTTGTTTTATCTATATATCTACCACTATTTTCAGACTTGTCAAAGAAAAAAATGCCTTGTTCTGATAAAAAGCCACTGCTTTACATTGGACAATTTCCGGGTATAATATAGGTATGATTGAAAAAGTTGTTCACAAGGCAAAATTTTCTGAGCATAACGAAATCCGCCAGAATCTGGAATACTGGCTCAGCCGCCCGGCTGAGGAAAGGCTGGCGGCGGTGGAGTTTTACAGAAGGCAGGTCTATGGAACTATCCCGCGACTTCAAAGAGTGGCTCGAGTTATTAAACGCACACAAGGTTGAGTACATCGTTGTCGGCGCACATGCTCTGGCTTTCTATGGCTCCCCCCGATTTACCGGAGACCTTGACATTCTTATCAAACCCGACAAAGCCAATGCCCGTAAGGTCCTGGACACTCTGGCTGAATTTGGTTTCGGATCGCTTCAATTGACCGAAGAGGATTTTTGCCAACAGGAATCCGTCGTACAGTTAGGTTATCCGCCTTCCCGAATTGATATTATGACAACATTAACCGGCCTGACATGGGAACAGGTTCTTGCCGGCAAAATTGCGGGCACATTAGCTTCTATCCCGGTTTTTTTCATCGGCAAAAAAGAGCTTATTATCAACAAAAAGACCCTCGGCAGGAATAAAGACCTTGCCGATATTGAAGCTCTTGAAGACAAATCGAATCAATAGATATACTGATCCTACTTGAAATTTTCCGGTTCGTCGCGGCTAAGTACAGCAGCTCCAACCACGTGCTTCTTTTGCTCGCGGAATAATCATACCCCTTGGGTATATTACTCCGGCTTGCGCACTGAGGCACAGAACTGGCCCATCTTCATCATCGCATCATTGAGTTTGTCCATCGAGCCGTCAAGCTGGACGAACGCATTAACCAAATCCAGCAATTCCGGATCGGCGGGCTTTTCGCCGTAATGATGTTCAATATTGACAATCCCCGCATCCAGGCCATACTCCATCGCCTTGGCGACATACGCCCGACAAATGCCGATTTTTCGGCCGGGCAGGTCACGACAGCAGTTGCTGACACCCAGTGAGAAATGGCAGCCCTTCATCTGCGGATCGGATTTGATCTTCCGGATGGTATTGAATGCCCGGTAAGTATAGCCCGGCACACCCGGCTCCATCGGCATATCAATCGCCAGCGGAAAGACCGTCGAATCAAAGAAGATTTCCTCGGGCTTAAAGCCAAAGGTCATCGCCTTCCGGAACAATTCTTTTGCCAGGCCGAACAATTCATCCACGGAATGCGAACCGCCTGGGCCGGTGGGCTTTTCTTCACTGACCAGCAGGCCGATGAATGAAAAGTTGTATTCTTTTTTCAGCGGCATCATTTTATCCGCAGTATAGACTTTAATCGAATTCATCAGCGGCGCCCTGACCGGCTGATCGGTATTGTACCATTCTTTCAGGCCGGCAATCAGCACCTCATCATTGCTGCTGTCCAGGCAAATCGGCACCCCCATGCCCCACTTACGAACCAGGCGGACATACTGTTTCATCATCCCCACCGCCGCATTCGCATCGGATTCACCAAAAGCATCCAGGTTGACGGCGATATAGCTTGCTCCATCCGAGGCCTGCGATTCAATCAACGCGCGGATATAGTCCAACTGCGGGCTTGGCTTGGTATAAGCATCCGGTCCAAGCTCCTGCAGTTGCTTCATAATTGCTCCGGTCTTGGGGATCGAAGCGTGTATCGATTCGCCGATTTCAATCAACGGACGTTTCATTGTATGGTCCCTTCCAAACAGATAATTCACAATCGAACTGGTATGCTCCAGCGCCGGAATGCGGGGACGATTGCTGGTCTGCCGCAGCCGCTGCCGACCGCCAACCTCGGCGGCTGCCGAACCATAGACCTTCTCACCAATACACAACCGATCCTGATTATTGCCGCAATAACCCTTTACCGTGGCATCGCCGCAGGGGACATTATCCAGTCCTTTCTCACAGCCGCCAATGGTGCAATAGCCGAAATTTTCAGGCAGGTAACAGTCTCCGCATTCCTGACACTCAAAAGCAAGGTATTTAAAGCCCTTTTCTATAGCATTAAACGCCTTGTATGTACAGCTTTTTTCCTTGTCGGCCCGCACCCAGTGCACACATTTGCGAAATGCCCGGAAGCCGCTGTATTTGGGGTCCAGAATCGCCCGGTGCATGAAATTAAAGAATTTCTCATTGAACCGCTTCTTTGGCCGCGATAACTCCACTGCCCTGCCGCTGTCATCATACAGATAAAACGCCTTCTCCGCCGGCCAGTACAAATTATCCTTATACTGCCGCCACTGGTCGCCGATTTGGGCAGCCCGCCGCAGAATCTTCACGAAAATATCAAAATCGTGCACTCCGCCGATGTCCACCCCTGCAGCCCCAATCGACCGATACATCGCCACCTGCTGGGCCGCCCGTTCGATATGCTCGTCCACCGTTTCCGACTGCAGCTTGGCCAGCAGCGCATCGCTGACAAAGCAGCCCGGCAGCTTGATATCGTGCATCAGCCGCGGGGCCGGCGTCAGCGTCGTCAGCCAATAGACATTGCCCAGCACAGGGACTTCAATCCGATTATCCCTGAGATACTGCATCAACTCCATCGACTTTTTCCAGTCCCAGCCGACCTGAGTCACCAGAAACTCCGCTCCGGCGGCAATCTTCTTCTCCATTTTATAATACTGCTGCATCAGGGAAGCCTCGGTGTATTTAAAAGGCGACACCGCCGCTCCGGCAAAAATCAGCCGTGTCTGAGCCAACTGCTCTGGAGTGGATTTGATCAGGGCACTGTTGTTCATTTTGTGGATTTGGCTCAACAGCCCCACCGATTCGACCTCAAACACCCCTTTGGCCTTCACCGGCTTATCCCCAGTCAGAGCCAGCAGCGTTTCCACGCCGCGCTGACGGTACCCCACCAGCGTGCTGGTCAGCCCATCTGCATTGCTGTCTTTGCAGCTCAGATGCGGAATAAAATCCAAATCCCCCAGCAAGTTCTTCTGCGTAAGCACGGCCAGTACATCGGACGGGTCGATATTGGCTACTCCGCCGGGATTTTGCGGCAGCATGATACCGGTAAAATCAAAGCCGCTCGGAATCACCCCCGCCCCGGCCTGCTGATACCCTGTCAGGAATTTCTCAATCGGGGCGAAGCTGTACCCCGGCCCGCCCGTCAGCTCGGCAACAATGATAAAATCCTTTTTTGCCCGCAGTTGCGCCTTTAATCTCTTTTGAGCCACAGCAGAATCTCCAAATGTCTATTGTCTAAGGTTTCTGTTCCTGAACGAAATTGTCCGCCCGAGGCGCGGCTAAGATCCGTTTCAATATATTCTGTGGCCATCCTCGCGGCAAAATATACTTGTTAAGTATACCTGAGCATTCATTATAGAGAAAATGTAACGACAGCGTACCCGAATGCAACTTGTTTTTTGTCTTTTCTTGCTCTTATTCAGGCAAAATCGACATCACGAATAGAAAACCGGTTTTTTCTTGAACTCGCGTACCGTCGGCAGCAGAGCATAATCACAAATACGGTATTCCTCAGCAAGTTCATCGATAAACCGCTGTACATCCTCCATCCGTCCGGCGTGAATCATCGCAAACAGATTATACGGCCAGCCGGCAAAAGTCTTTCGCTGATAACAATGGCTGACCGCCGCACGCGACGCCATCGCCTTGCCCGCTGCATCCATCCGGGCTTTCTCCACGACCGTCGCCAGCATCACATTGACTGTATAGCCCAGCTTACGGTGGTCCAGCACCGCAACGATACGCCGGATTACGCCCTTATCGGACAACTCCTGTGCAATTTTCAGCAAATCCGGACTCAACGGGCTTTGGGTCAATACGATATCGTCCTGCATAAGACGCAATGCCTGCCGCTGGTCTGCCGTCAATTCCACAACTCCGCCCGGCTCACCCACAGGCTGATACTCCCCCGCCAGAAAATCCTTCGCTGAAGGCCCGGCCGGGTCAAAACGCACATCCAGCTTATAAACCGTCTCGGCCGGCAAGGCCTGGAATTCCACCCCGGTTTGCTGCGTCAGTTTGTCTAAAATGGCTTCGATTCGCTCGAAGGATTCATCCTGACAGGTAAACCAAAGATTGAACTTGTGATTCCGCAGATAATTATGCGACACCCCCTCAAGCGCATTGACCGCCTCAGCCACCGCGTCCAGCTTTTCTGTCGGCACACTGGCCGTAACCAGCGTCGCCACACGGCCCAGCCGTTTATAATCCAACTGCGCCCGGTATCGGCGGATATACCCCTGTTCTTTGAGCCGTCGGATTGCAGCGATCGCATCGGCCTCCGAACAGCCCGCCTGCTGTGCTAATGCCCGAAACGGCCGCTCCGTCAGCGGCAAGGGGTTCTGCACCCATTGCAATACACAGTTGTCTAACTCAGAACGTCCGGTCATTTCACTTTATCCATACTCGTTTGCCCAAGCACACACAAGGGATCCTGCCCCAGCAGGTGGCCGTTAGCAATCAGGGCCCGCGCCCGGCAGCCCCGGCAGTCGGCCAAAAAACCGCATCGTCCGCAGAAATCCTGATACTGCGATAAATCCCGTATCGACCGCAGCAGCGGGCTGTTGTGCCAGATATCCACCAGATTATACCCGTTTTGCACCAGATTACCCGCCTGAAGTTCCAGGAATCCGCAGGTCTGCACATCCCCCTGATAGCTGATAAACGCAAATCCGCTGGCCGCCAGACACCCACGAACATGGTCGGCGCCCGGGATGTTCTTCTGCCGGGCGACGCGGGCAAACTGCGGCCCGCAGGTCACACGCAATTCAATCGGATAGGTCGCCTTCATCGACGCCAGCGTCTCCAGAACCTGCTCATACCGCTTCGGCTCCAGCAGCAATTGCGTATCCTGCTCGGCCCGCCCCACCGGCACCAACACAAACGGATTCCAGCAGGACGCCCCCAGCTCCACCGCCAGCCGGGCAATCGCATCCAACTGCTCCACATTCACCCCCGTCAGGGTTGTGTTGATTTGAAACCGCAGGTTGGCCTTGCGGGCCTTTTCGATGGCCTTGAGCGTCGTTTCAAATGCCTCCGGCACCTGCCGAAACGCATCATGGCTGGCCGCATCCGGCCCATCCAGCGAAAACGAAAACGACAGCAATCCCGCCCGTTTGAACCGTTGAACCGCAGCATCATCCAGCAGCGCCCCGCAGGTCGCTATCGCCATCCGCAGGCCCAGCGATTTGCCGTAATCGGTCAGGTCAAAGATATCCTGCCGCATCATCGGCTCCCCGCCGGTCAGCACGACTACGCACTTTTTCAGTTCCGCTATCGCTTCCAGAATCTTTCGGCACTGGTCCGTCGAAAGGACATCCTGTTCACGGGTCGTGGCCGACGCCCGGCAATGCCGACATCGCAGCACACACCGCCGCGTCACTTCAAATGCAATTATCGTGGGTTTTATAATTTCAGCCATAACATCTTTCAAGGTAAAGGGCAAAAGGTAAAAGGTAAAAGTATGGATAGCCCTTCGGGCTAAATATCTATACTGACCCTACTTAAATTTTTCTGGTTCGTCGCGGCTAAGTACAGTGGCATCAACCACTTGCTGCTTTTGCTCGCGGAATAATCATACCCGTTGGGTATAATTCTCAAACTGGCCGACCCGACTTGTCATACCCGCGGAGGCGGGTATCCAGCTTTTGCTTGAAACTCTGGATTCCCGCTTTCGCGGGAATGACAATATGCAATACCTATTCACTTGTGAGTTTATCGTTTCAATATTCGTTCATTTTGAGTTATTGAATTTTTCCCTTTACCTTTTTCCTTTTTACTTTAACATCTTCGCTGCTTCCGGAGCAAAATACGTAATAATAATATCCGCCCCCGCCCGCTTGATCGACAGCAGGCTTTCCATCATCGCTGCCTCATAATCCAGCAGACCGGCCTTGGCGGCGGCATGAATCATCATGTATTCCCCGGATACATTATACGCCGCAATCGGTACATCAAAATGATGCCGGGCCAGGGCGATGATATCCAGATACGGCAAGGCGGGCTTGACCATCACAATATCGGCCCCCTGCACAATATCCTCTTCCATCTGGCGAAGCCCCTGCCTGCCGCAGGCCGGGTCGATTTGGTGCGTCCGGCGGTCGCCGAAACTCGGCGTGCTCTGGGCGGCATCGCGGAACGGCCCGTAAAACGCCGAGGCAAACTTGGACGAATAGGACATGATCCCGCATTCGACATAGCCTTCGGTATCCAGCGTCTCCCGAATCAGCCCCACCCGGCCATCCATCATATCCGACGGCGCCACGATATCCGCCCCCGCCCGGGCGTGGGCCAGGGCCATCGACGCCAGCACCTCAATCGTGCTGTCGTTGTCGATATGGCCTTCATATTGCTGAACCGCCGGCGTCGCAAACGGCGACGGTTTGCGTTTGGGTTTCGCATCCGCCGCCATAATCAGCCCGCAGTGGCCGTGGTCGGTATAGGCACACAGGCAGACATCCGTAATCACCAGCAGTTGCGGACACTTGGCCTTGATTTTGGCAATCGCCTGGCAGACCGCCGAATCCATCGCCGAGGCCCGCGAGGCGACGGCGTCTTTTTTCTCTTTAGTCCCGAACAGCAGGATGGCGGGAATGCCCAACTCAGCCATCGCAGCCGCCTCTTTAGCCGCCAGGTCGGGCGAAAACCGATAGCAATTGGCCATCGCCTCAATCGGCTCCTTGACCTGCTTGCCCGGACAGACAAACATCGGATAAACCAGGTCATCGACCGACAGCCGAACCTCGCTGACCATCCGCCGCATCGTCGCATTCACCCGCAACCGCCGAAATCGTGTTTGTGGAAAGGACATTGTTATTCTCCGTACATTTTATAGAATGGATTTTAGCCCATTCAGTTATTCTTATACTTAAATTCCGAATTCCATGCCTCTCTTTTCTCATTTTCCATCTGTTGACATAATGTATCATAGTAATGGCCAGATGTAAAAACATAGATGATTTTATCGTCTTGCTGCTTCATGCTGACAGGAAGATTTTGTTCCGAGAATTCTCGATTCAGTTTTGAAGCCAAATACAGCGAATACATTGCTGCAATAAAACTGGGAAGCCCCAAATACCAGACATTTTGGATAAACAGATAAAAACCAAGGCTAAGACAGACAAGAAACAGCACTATGGACAACCAAGCTTTTTTATTCGGGAAAAACAGGTTAAATTTACATCGAAAACAAAAAGGCACTGAAATCTTACTCGGACTGAAGATTTTGACTAATTCAAAAAAAGGTATAAATGTCGAGGCCACAGCAATTGCCATGTCTTGATTATCAAGATAATATCGCCCTCTTGTTTTTCGACCACATCGAATACAATAGGGTTCAAATGGTACTGGTTTTGGATTTTCTAAAAAAATTGGATCATTCATAATTTTTCAAAACTAAATACAACTTGTTTTCACCACTCCTTCGGACCTTGATTAACCGCCTCAACACCAAGACCACAAATGATTTTCAGAACAATCTAATCCGCAATAAGCGATATCATCGGCTTTGTTTTCAAGCATTTTATACTCCCTAACTATCCTTATGAATGGTTGTGATAACGCAATCACAAGCTGGGCTTCAAGTTTACATAAAGCCTGATTTTCGACTGAATTATACTATAAATCCCCCGCCTTGTTCCAGTTCTATCTTGAAATCCGGCTTGAAAACAGGGATAATCCCGACATGACACAACCCCAGCTATTGACACTACCCGACTCCGTCTTAGAGGATCTGGACGGCCTGATTGCCCGCTATCCGGCCCTGGCCGAGGCGGCGGCCTACGGTATCGATATCTCCCTGCTGATCGACAACCTCCGCCGTCCCGTCGAAGAACGCATCCGCCGGCACCAGCAGGCCCTCAACGCCATCCGGCAGCTTCGAAAAGCCAAACTAATCGACCCCAAACAGACGCCCTGACCCGCTCGTTGCGGGTATAGGTTTAATGTGCAATCCTCCAATCCGTACGGTCGTTATTCACAGACACGACCTCGGCATTGGTAATCCGCCAGATGTCTCCGGCCTCTTTCTGAAATCCCACCGTCATCTCGGCAAAAAACAGCCCGCCCGCCGCGGCATACGAGCTTTTAGGGTCCAGAAAAACCGCCATATTTAATTTCGCCTGGGCCGTCCCCTGAAAGATGTTGATGGTCAGTTCCTGAAACCGCACCTTGGAAATGGCCGCACTCCTGAAAATCCCGCCGATATCGTCCATAAAAACGGCCTTATTCGGATGAAGCACGTCTTTATATCGCTGTGAAATCAGCGGCTCGATGGTTCGTGCATCTCTGGCCACCGCCGCATCTCGGCACGTCAGGACAATCCCCCGTACCTGCTCGTAATCGGTCTTGACTAAATAATCCAGCCCGAAGCCCGCTGCGACAATCAGCACCCCCAGAATAATCGCCAAAAGACCGTTTTTCTCCGATACATTATTGCGAACCCATACGCCGATAATCAGTGTGACAATGCCCACAATCAACAGCAGCCACGGATCCTCAAATACATTCCACATAAAACTCCTTCCTTTATTTAGATTGTTTTAGTCTCCTGGCTAAGCGTTCGTTGCCCGTCGGTTCCGTCAAATTGAGACGCAGCGAGGTCAGCGTAATGTACCCCGCCGCGATGGCCGTGGTATCGGTCCAGTTATTTTCATCATGGGTGTCGCGGTGGTTTCCCCCCGCCAGCCGATATACCGCCTGGTCTTCCTGTTCATCCACAACCTGATAGAATTCATCAAATCCGCAGGTCGATTGCGGCACGACTTTAATTCCGCAGGGTTTGCCTCTGGACAATCGGGGGATGTTGATGCTGACGACCTCCCGCGGCTGAATCGGCAAAATCTGCTTGATAACGTCGAGGGCCAAATCGGCGGCCTGTTCGCTGTCCCACGGCTCATCCATCGCCGCACTGACCGCAATGGCCGGCAGGTCATAAAACGCCCCTTCGATGGCCCCCGCCACGGTGCCTGAATAAAACACGTTAATCCCCACATTGGCTCCATGATTCATCCCGGAAACAAGCAGGTCAATCGGTTTGTCCTTCGGGACCAGTTTATTAATCGCCACCTTGACGCAATCAGCCGGGGAACCATCCACGCTATAGCCGCTGAATTTGCCGACAATATCCAGCAACTGGCAGGTCAAATCCCGTAGCGAGATACTGTGGCCGGCGCCGGACTGAACATCGGCGGGAGCAACCACAGTCACTTTGCCCAGTGTGGCCAGCCGTTTATATAACGCCGCCAGTCCCGGCGCGAAAATACCGTCATCATTGGTCAAAAGTATATGCATATCAATCCCTTGGCAAAAGTTTTCCTCATGCGCCATACTCTACCGGCATAGCGGCATAAAGTCAATTGACCAATCCGGAGACATACAATATAATCCGCCCTATGATTTTCTGGCAGCCTTACAATACGACGATGCATTCCATCCTGACCCGTCAGCAGGTACGGGATTACGATGCCTGGGCCATCCGGCAGATGGCGATTCCCGGCGTGGCCCTGATGGAAAATGCCGGACGCAGTGCCGCTGAGATTGCCCTGGCTATGCTGGGCAAAAACAGCCATTCCAAAGTGTGTATCTTCTGCGGGGCGGGGAATAATGGCGGTGATGGGTTTGTGATTGCCCGCCATCTGGCCAACAGCGGCGTTCGCGTGCAGATTATCTGCTGTGCCCCCCGTGAGAAAATCACCGGTGATGCCCTCATTAATCTAACAATTTGTGAAAAGATGAATCTGCCGATGGCTTGGCTGGAACAGTCTGAAAAAACCATCTGTCCACAGCTTCATGGGTTATGCGATGGATGCAATCTGATTATCGATGCCATTTTCGGCACAGGGCTTAAGGGGGAATTGTCCAGCTTTTTCGTCGCTCTGATTAGCTGCATCAACAGCCTGAAAGTCCCGATTCTTGCCGTTGATATTCCCTCCGGCCTCGATTGCGATAATGGAATTCCGCTTCCGGTGTGTATTGAAGCTGCTGCGACCGTCAGCTTTGTCGCCGCCAAGCCTGGCTTTTTTGAACAGGGCAAGAGCCTGCCTGTTCTGGGGGAATTGTATATCGCATCGATTGGGATTGTAAAACAATAACTATCAATAATACGACATTTTCTCGCTTTTAGGCGGGTGTCTTCTGCGGTGCAAAAACGCATACCCGGCCTTTGCCCGCCTGTTTGGCCGCATAGAGAGCCTGGTCCGTTGCTTTGGTCACATCGCCCGGCTGTGTATCCGGGTCATATTGTCCCACGCCCACACTGATGGACAGCTTGATTCGCTGGTCTTCCCATATCATCGGATTGTTGCAGACCATCTGAACCATGCGTTCGGCAACGACCGTCGCATCCGCCAGCGAGGTGCTCGGCAGAATAATGGCAAATTCATCGCCGCCGTAACGGGCCGCAAGGTCGATCTGCCGAATACAGGCTAAAAGCCGACGGGCGATCTGCTTGATGGCCATATCCCCCGCCCGATGCCCATAATTATCATTAATCGGCTTGAGGTTGTCGATGTCGGCCATGATAATCGACAGCTTGCCGCCGTAACGCTGGGCCCGGCGAAGTTCCACCTCCATCGCCTCATAAAAGGTACGATGATTCAGCATTCCCGTCAGGCCGTCGGTCCGTGCCTGGCGCTGAGTCTTTTCGAATAAATGAATGTTGCCGATGGATGCGCCGACAAGCTGCCGGAACAACTCGACAATCGCAATGTCTTCCTGAGTGAAAATACCGCCGGTTTCTTTATCGCTGAGGTTGAGTACGCCGACCACGCGTCCATGACAAATCAGCGGGGCAATGACGCAACTCCTTGTCGAGTAATTCTTTGCAAAACTGCGGTGTACATTTCCAACTCCCGCCGACTGAGCATCGTCCATATCATTGATAATCAGCAGCTCCTTGCTACGAACGGCCGCAACCATCGGAGAAGGCGGATTTTGGTTTAACGACACGACATTATTAATCAGGAATGGATGATTATGACGTTCCAGATGCAGTATATCGCTTGTCTCGTCAAGTATATACAGTGAGGCCAGTTTCGAGCTGATTAACTTCGGGATTTCGCTGACGCAGATTTCCGCTATCCGCTTGACATCCAGACAGTTGATCTTCTTGGCTAAGGGGGTAATGATATCCAGCCGACAGGTGCTGCTCCCCGAACAGCCCAGTATCTGTTTGTCTGTTTCGCCCTGACTCATATCGTTTAACAATCCTTTATATCGGACTCAGTTTTTGATTTAAATTCAGATGTTCCCAGTATCGGTAATTATTTGGCCCCGGTTAACATGGAAGCCTGCAAGAACTCGGAACTTCTGAAAATATAGAAAATATTTTTCGAGATTAAAAATCGACAGAATCCGGATTCGATGAGAAATATTTCAGCAAAATTCTGATAACAATATGCGGGCTGAATTGATCTTTCTTTTTCCTATTATTTCTATAGGTTTTTTGATGTTTGCTCGTTCTTATGTCATATTATTGTGATTTTTTCCACAACAAAGCTTTTGAAAAAATATTCACATTTTTTTACCAATTTTTCTTGACGCACCTGCGAATGTGTTTTACATTTTATAAAACGTCAAATATGATTTGACGGGGTCGCAATCATTTTCGTTCCAGCACGTTTTATGGATGGATAAGGGCTGGATTTATTTGCGGCGTTAAGCAACAAGAACAGATGGGCATACTATCGATCGTAAGGTACTGTGTTTGCCCGGAGGGTAAGTCGTTTGGTTGTCTTGAATATACGTCAACGGTGTGTTTCTGGCTCTATGACTCAAAGCAGCAATCATGGTTTTATTACGCCCCCCAAGCTGTATCGTATTGGGGATATCGTTCGGAGTACCCCTTTTACTCGCCAGACAATCCATAACTATACGGTTATGGGACTTATTCAGGAAAGCGACTGGACCGAAGGCGGACATCGGTTGTATGACGAGTCCGTATTTGAACGTCTGTGGCGAATCCAGCAGTTGCGTGAAACCAAGACGTTGTCTGAAATTCGTGATATGTTTCAATCGGAGCAGGCCATAAAAGCCTCATAAACGGAGAACTCTTTTTTGCCAAGGATGGCTGTATGAACCTTAATGTCTCCCCTGTTACGGACAATCTTACAGAGCTTTTAAATCGCATTATCGATTTTACCGAACGACGGAAAGAGGTTTTGACACGAAATCTCTTTGATTATCGATCTGCGGGTTTTGAGCCAATGGATTTGCCGGTTCACGAGTTCGCCGACACCCTGACGCGGGGACTGGCCGAATATATTCGCAATAAACGGCTTGTTCTTGAAGACGGCCCCAACGTTCATTTTCATGACCAGGGCGAGTTTGAGGCCGCGGCAGTCGTGGATAACAAATCTCTGGAATTGCTGCGGAATGACACCCATGCTTATGTCCAGGAACAAATCCAGCGGTTATCGGAAAATCTGATCCATAATCGCCTTGCCGTGGAATTACTGCGGCAAAAGCGTAAAAAAGAAACGCAGTTTGCAAATCTGCAATGATGTTTATGGACTATCTATAACGATTAATCGTAAAAAAAGTCGTGTTTAAAACAAAAAACCCTGCTTTTAGGCGGGGATTTGGTTTGAAAAAATGCACAACTTGATTTATACAACGTGAGTTTTACAAGTAAATACGCATCTGGAAGTCAAGATGGCCAGTGCGGGATGTGCAGCAGGAAATAACAACACGGTGGGAGCGGGCGATGGACCCGGGCCGAATAAATTATTTGCGGCAGATTGTTGAAACCCGTCCGGAACGGGCACAGACCCTCGCTGTAACCAGCGGCAAGGGAGGTGTCGGCAAGACGAATATTGCAGCCAATTTGGCGATTTGTCTTGCCCAGATTCGCAGGAGAGTCGTCCTGATGGACGCCGATTTGGGGCTTGGAAATCTTGACGTGGTTATGAATCTCAACAGCCGGTTCAATCTCAGTCATGTTTTGAATGGTCGAAAAAGCCTTGAAGAAATCATTCAACCTGGGCCGGCGGGAATTGAGATCATTTGCGGCGGTTCCGGGATTGAAGATTTGGCCAATATCCATCCATTTCAGCGACAACGACTTGTGGATGAAATGGACCAGCTTCAGCATCGGGCCGACTTGATTATGTTCGATACAGGGGCCGGAATTCATTCCACCGTCATCGCCTTTTGTATGGCAGCAGACCATACGCTGGTGGTCACGACTCCGGAACCTTCAGCGATGACCGATGCGTATGCAATGATTAAGATTTTAAGCGGCAGAAAGTACCAGGGGCGAATCAGCCTTCTGGTCAATATGGCCGAAACCATTGCCGAAGGGCGTAAAACCTATCGGCAAATTTCAGAAGCGGCAGCGCGATTTCTGACCACTGCCGTTTATGACGCTGGCGTGTTATGCAGGGATGAATTAATAGCCAGCGCCATTCGTCGCCGGGAGCCGGTCGTTCTGGCTTACCCGCGTTCGAGTATTACAGAGCATTTTGCGGCAATCAGCGCCCGGTTAGGCAATGTCAGCCGCAGGAGTTCGGAAAAGGATGGATTTTTCCGAAAAGTCGTAAATTGGTTATTTTAAGGTTAATCCGCTTGTCAGTTTGGCCGAAATGAACGTGTTGCGGTGTGTATTAATGCCGCAAATGTGCAGTTGAATGCCCACCGGTTATCGGACGCTGATAAGTGAAACAAAAACGCGAATTACAGACATGGAGGTCTTTAAAGATGCGTGGGACCCGGTCACAGAATATAGAACAGGTTTGGCAGGATTTCTTCCGTTCACGAAGTGATGATGCCAGAAATACGCTCATGGAACATTATCTGTCGCTGGTCAAATACACAGCGGACAGGATTTGTGCCAAATTGCCGGACAAGGTTGAGTTGGATGACCTGGTCAGCGCAGGCATCTTTGGCCTCAAAGATGCCATTGAGGCATTTGACCCGGGGCGGGGGGTAAAATTTGAAACCTACTGCACACCGCGTATTCGGGGCAGCATTCTCGACGAACTTCGCAATATGGACTGGGTACCTCGCCTTGTTCGGGCACGCTCCCACCGCCTTGAAAAAGCTCTGCAGACCCTGGAAGCCCAACTGGGCAGACTGCCTAATGAACGGGAATTAGCCCAGGAAATGGAAATGCCGATGGATGAATTCCATCGTTTGCAGCGGGATGCCAGCGCCATTGGACTGGTTTCACTGAATAATAAGTTCAATGAGAGCGAGGGCGAAAAAGATATCCGCGAAATCGACATTATTGAAGACCAGCGAAGCCAGAACCCGGTGATTGAGGCTCAGAAGCGGGACTTGAAGAATCTTTTGACCAAAGGACTGACCCGCGCCGAGAAGCTGATTATTATTCTGTATTATTACGAAGAAATGACGATGAAGGAAATTGGTGCCACGCTGGATTTGTCGGAGTCGCGTGTGTCTCAGATGCATTCGTCGATTATTGCCCGGCTGAAAGCCCAGATGAACAGCCGGAAAAAAGAATTCGCGGTCTCAACCTAATCCGCCTGCATCGTCTCAAGCGACAGCATCCATTCATTTGCCATCGCTGATAAATCATACATATTGACATGGCAATCCGGCCGGCCTTCCGGACCGCTGACGTCTGCCGCCAATCCATATCCCGCGTTAATTACATCAACACAGGTACTCAGGGGTCTGGAAATCAAAACCGCATCCACAGCCACATATCCGTCAGTACCCGCATTGGAAATCACAACCGTGCCTGTGCCAGCGGAAAACCGATACCGCCCCAGCAGATTCCATTTGCCCCCATTCGATTTCTGATTGACCACATGGCTTGCCGCCCCCGCGTCATGATGGACCGTCACCGGAACATTTGACGCCCGGTTGTCGTGGGAGGTCCATCGCAGATAGACATCATACGGCCCGGCGGCGGGCACATTGAGTTGAAACGTAACGGACTTTTGCCCCTTTCCCGCGTTCTCATCATGAAGATAATTCTGGCCGTAATAGCCGGACACCGAACTGCTGGCCGGCCAGGCTCCCACCCTGACCACGCCATTGTCATCTTCGGAATCAATCACAGTGCCTTCGATCTCCTCGATCGGATCCCCCCAGTCAATCCGCTGGCCGCGCTGGATGAGGGTTTTCTGAAGCTGTGGAACGTCCACCTCCTGAAGCCCGATATTGCCGCGTCCAATCGCCTGAGCAACCGCAACCGCCGAAGACTGCCCCAGAATCATAAAGACCGGCTCCATTCGCACCGAACCATAGGCGATATGCGACGCAGACACACAGACTGGAATCGCCAGATTGGAACACTGGCCGCTGCGCGGGATTATCGCCCGGTATGACAATCGATAGGGGGTATTACCGCCGATCTGCACATCGCCTTCATTTTTGACAAATCCGGATGCATTGACAAAACGATAGCAGTTATGCGAATCCATATTATAGGATGCCAGCCCCACGGAATCTTTGGGCCGGGTCTTGCCCAGGAAATCATGTTCAGTAATTACATAATCCGACACCATCCGGCGGGCTTCACGGATATACAACTGGCAAGGCCAGTTTCCGGTTTCGGTAAATTCATCCGCCGCCAGGCCCCAATTCTGCATTTTGGCCTGAATGGTCGGCGCCACCTGCCCGACCGCCGGGTCGTTGGCGACAAACCACCAGTAGCCCTGAATATAGGTCACATGCCGCTGGAAGATGGTTTCTCGTTCCTGATAGCTGCCGTTGGGCCAGTTGAAGTTCTGACCAATAAAATCCGTGGAAACGGCACCATGGTTATTGGTGTCGGTTTTCCCGTTTTTAATCCGGTCGAATTTGTTAAAGAAGTTGTCAAACTCCGTCCCGAATCCCGCCGCAAGATAGCGTTCCAGCAGAACATACCAGCTCCGGTCGTAGTTGGCCGGCTTCGGGAAAGGCACACGGTTAGCCGCCACATCGGTCATGCAAATCCGGAAGTTGTAGGCCTGGATGCGATGATCCCCCTGCCCGGCAACAGGGACGGCGGTTTCGATACCCGGAAGCAATCCGCTGCTGGAATCACCGGCGATGACATAAGGACTCACATCGCGGAGAAACTGATGTGTGTTTCGTACCTGCTGGCCGTTATAGGTTTCACCATAGGCCGCATTGCTTTCCCGGCCTGTAACATAAGTGACACCCGCAGCCGCCATCAGGTCGCCTTCATAGGTGGCGTCGATAAAGTAATCGGCATTGACCGTCAGACCGTGTTCGGTGGTAATCCGCACGATACGTCCGCCGGACATCACCACGCCGCTGCTGCGATTCAGGAAGGCCTTGTAATAGACTTGCACTCCGGCTTCCTGCACCATATCCTGAAACACGGCCAGGGCAACCGACGGTTCAAACGCCCAATTCTCGGCCGTTCCGTATTTGGCCCCCACACGTTGATAGAATTCCCGTGCGATCCCCTGCACTGCCTCCTTGTTGCCAAAGTCCGTCCAGCCCAGCCCCCCCGCCGACAGACCGCCCAGCCGGATACCCGGATGAACAATCACGGAACTGATGCCCAGGCGTTTCAATTCGAGCGCCGCAACCACACCCGATGAGGTGCCTCCATAAATGCAGACCTGCGTGGTAATCGTTTTGTTGAGATTCTGCTCCGGCGGAAAGTAATAACGCAGTAAATTATTTGCCTGTACCGGCGACGGCAAAAAGACCGCAGCCAGAATACCCAGGACAGAACATCCTATCGCTCGTATCGAACCGTTCAAACGCATCCACAATCCTTTCTTTCAAGCATAGTCCCATCCGCATGCAATTCTGCGAATGCATGATTAATGACAATTGTATCAGCCGGGCCACGCGATACAAATTACTTTTGCACAAAGCAAATTCATAATCCGGATATTTCTACATCCCAGCCAGCTGTCGAGGTTCTATGGCATTACCTCCAGAATTTTTCCGAGACCCCGACGTCAAGCCGGGGTCTCGGAGGAAGAAACCATTTCTGTATGAATGAACAAACATCCGGGTCTGCTACAGCGAACAGCCTTCGCCTTCGGGGTCATTGCATTGCAGCCATTCTGAGGCCAGAACCGATAAATCATAGATATTGACATAGCAGTCCGGCTTGCCTTCCGGTCCGCCGATATCGGAGGTCATCAGCGGATTCAGGTAACGTCCGACCACCTCATTATAGACCAGCAAATCCCCACAAACCGGTTCGTTGACGGTAATGACGATTTCATCATAAATATCTCCATCGAGTCCCGCCAGTCCGTCATGGACCGCCAGCCGCAGGGTATAGACTCCCGCCTGACTGAATGTGGCGGTCGTCTGAACGGCATTGGGATTACCGAAGCTGACAAAAGCCGTCTGTTCGGGATTGGTCACTGTCCAGACAGCCGTGATCGTATCACCCGTATTGAAGTCGGCGACATCCGCATCCAGTGTGACGGTATCATTGAATTGCTTAATCAGCTCGGTCGGAATATCCGGATCGATGGTCACACGGGGAATGGCGTTGATACCCTGCTGAACGAGGCCGACAATGGCAGCCGGACTCAAAGCATAGCTGTATAGACGCACATCATCGGCCATGCCATTGAGCGAATGGCTTGCATCTCGACGACCACCGATTGACATTTTTGAGGTTGCGCTATAGCGGATTAACTCCTGTGTCTGCACACTGGCATCTTCCCGGCCATCCACATAAAGCACCGCGCGCTGCCCGTCAAATGTCCCGGCCAGATGATGCCAGTAGCCATCCAGAATATTGGTCTTGCCGGTCACCCAGACTTGCCCGGTATCGCCCTGCAGAACAAATTCAGCCGTTTTGGCGTTTTCGGTTTTACGCAAAATCCAGTTAAACGGAGCCGTTCTGCCGATCAAGGTGCGATAGCCCGTGCTTCTCACATCCGCCTTAATCCAGCCGGCCGCAGTCATTTCCCAGCGTAATCCCGTCACATTGGGATCCTGCGCAGTCACATCATTGACATCGACTATCCCCTTGCCGAGAAATCCCAGGGCGCCATTGCCCACCCAGCCGGAAACCCAGCTCGGCACTGAATTCGGATCAGCCAGCCCGGCCAGATAGCCGTTGTCAGCCACGGTATTGCCTGCCGCCGCATCCAGCATATCCGCGGCCAGAGTCGCCTGGGGCATGTCTTCAAAGCCCCACCGCCCCAGCAGCACGTCATCCACCGCGGTATTTTTGACACGCACAGATACTGTATCTTCGCCCGTATAATTGTGAGCATCCGTGACAGAGACCTTCAAAACATACTCGCCGCGTCCGCCGATAAAATTCACGCGGGCATTCAGGTCATGGTCGGTTTCGCCGACAGCCGTACCAAACGACACTGCCGGGCCGCTGACTTTGGTCCACCGCACAATCAGATTGGCTGACGGGGTATCGGTATTGGTTACCACCGGCTGCATCACCAGTGAATTCTGCGGAAGAACCAGAGTCGTATTGGCACCGGTTTCGACAACCGGGGCAAATGGATTGGATGAATATACACCAACATTATCGAGCAGAATCCGGTTGGCCCCGCGACTTAAATCAAAATTGACCGCATTAAAAGAAGCGGCGGTGGTGCTTTGGTAGTAATTCAGCCCGGTCTCTTCAAGAATGACCGTATTGGTTTTAAGATTGACAATTTTCAGCGAATAGGTTCCCTTCCAGGTGCCTTCGATAATCATACGATACGGATTGATAATCCCGCTGTCAAAATTGCTGGCTGTCAGAAGTCCTGTAGAATCCACAGCGATCCAGGCGCTTCCATTATAAATCGCGATCGTCGTTCCCTCATATCGGAGATTGAACACCGACGATGTGGCCGAGGAGGTATTATTCTGCAAATTGAAATTGATATCACGACCGGTTGGTGCATCTTCGAAGGCGAAATCAAATGTAACGTAAAAATAGGCAGAAATCGGCGTCAATCCCTGTCGGAAAAAATATGTTGCCGATTGATTGTTATTCAGCGACGTCAGCCGTACCGAAGAGGTCCCGTTCAGCAGGCTCGACTGAGCCAGCGTCACAGGGCCGCCTTTGCTCCATCCGTCGGGAATGCCGGCCGTCCACAGTTCGAAATCTCCATTGGTAATCACTAACGCCGCCTGTGCCTGCGACAACAACACAAACAATACCATAACCATCCACCATGTACCTTTTTTCATGATCATCGTCTCCACTAAAGGGTTTATCTTGATTGAATTAAACAACATCAATTTATCGCATATTACTTCGTTGATTCCTTGGATTGAACCCCCAAAACAGGCACGCCCAGGAAACAGCGGTCCGAGTTGATGGGATCCTTTTCAGAACTGATCATGTGATCGGTTGTGATAATAGTCAGGAAACGGTCTTGCGGCTGTATCGGGATACGGACCATTTCGGACGAATCGATAGGCATGGCTGTCAGGCTTTTTCGCACCTGGCCATCCACCACAATCCAGAAATCCGCCCGCCCGGCCTGGGATTCCGACGCAGCCGGCTGATTCAGAGTGGGGTTGGGTGCAATCGCACAGAGTGTTTCAAAAGAGACAATCTCCAAATCCGTCAAATCGTTTCGGATCGCGTCCAAATCAAAGGTAATACCGGCGTTGGCGTGCATCGTTATGGCCGGCAATCCCGGATATCCGTAACTCGTGTCGCCAATGGTCAGGCGACCGCGTTCGGAATCATAGACATTGCTCAGCACAGATATATCTTTACGAATATTTCCCGAGGTATCCGGGCATTCTTTGAACAATGTGCCCTCGGAACTGACCACAATCGGCCCGTCGCCGCCATCCGGCACAAACACCCCATCCACATACTTCAGACCGTCCACTTTTGAATAGGGGGAAGCTGCCCTGCGTATCGCAACCCCGCGCTGAACGTACTCCATGTATTGCCCATTCGTGGGGTCAATGACCATCTGCGGATTACCGCCGCCAAAGCCTCTGCCCCCGGTGACGATATCAGCCAGGTCAAGCCCGCTGCCCCGCCAGATCAGCCCCGTCCGGGAATCAATGCTGCGTACAAACTCCCTGGTCTCAACTGGGATCGTAACCACCTGCCCGGCACGATTAACCCGCCGGGCCTGGTCCACCTGCAAAAGCTGGCTGCTGCTCACCGCTTGTCCCTTGGACCCTGGAATCAGAGACGCTTTGCCTTTAAACAAATGCACATCACTGGTCCCGTCAAAATCCACCTTGACCGCAAATTCCGTCCCCAGGTCGATAACCGTCGCCATCGGTGTTTCGACCTTGAATCCCTGTGAACGAGTCGGCACATGGGCAAACAACCGCCCGGACCGCAGAGTCATATCATCGGCCGCATTCAGCACAAACTCGGCTGGCGCCTCGATCACCACCTCGGCACCATAATCAAACGCGACTTTGACAATCCCTTTCTGGAGCCAGAAAGACTCGGAACCGCTTGCCAGCCGGCTTCCGGCTGGACAGGTTTGTCCGCCCGAAAAGACCGCATCGATACTATCGGTCAGCGTAGCTACTTTTACCGCACCCTGCGGATTAAAACGCAGAAACAGGATAATCAGCACCGTCGCGGCTGCCGAAGCAAAAAGCGTCAGCACCGAAGACCGGCTCATTTTATAAACCACCTTCTCGCGTTTGACCTGCCGGATGAGTTCTTTGCCCGAATCCGTCTTGGCTTCGGCAATACACACCGTCGGTGCGGTGATTTCTTCGCGGGCCAGCGATTGCAAAAGCGTGGTGTAATCTTCAGACTGTTCCTGGCCGGCCTGCTCTGTGCTCGACAGACGACCCGCATCTCCATACGGCGACAATTCGCCATACAGACGCATGAAATCCAGGTATTGCCCTCGCGCCCGGGCATCCTCCACCAGCAGACGATTCAGCATTGCGGCCTGCTCGGCGGTTATATCCCCTTCCAGGGCACGCAGCAGCAATTCATTGAACTGAGTATGTCGGTCGTCGAATTTCATTGAGTATCCCACACAGTAAGAGTCCGATGAATGCATCGCTGCAGGTTGGTATGAATGGCCGTCATGGTTTTATAAATCATCGCAACAGACCGATTCATCTTTTCTGCAATCGTTTGATAGGTCAGATTGTCTTCATACCGCAGGCTCAAAAAATATCTTTCCCGCTCGTTGAGTTTTTTGATGCAACCTTCCAGCGCGGGCAGCCGGAAATCCGAATCGCCCGGCATGCGGCTGGACTCGTTTAAAACAATCTGGAAGGCTTCGTCACTGAGGAAAACGGCCTTTTCCCGGTGCTGCTTTTCACGATATTTAAGAACCCGAAACCTTGCTATCGCCATCCCCCAGGCCGTGAAATTCGACTCCGCCTCGAAATGATCAAACTGCTTCCACATCTCCATCATCGTTTGCTGAAGCAGGTCCTCAGCATCCTGACGGACCGGCACAAGGCTTAAAATGAACACGAATATCCGCTTTTGATTGACGGAATAGAGCTTCAAAAACTGCTCATAGCGGTCCGGCCGAGTTTTGTCCTGTTTTTCGATTTCCATTATCCATTGGCTGTAAAATCTGTTCTTCTGCCACGATTATAAAGGAAAGACCGTCAAATCGATTTTTTTTCACCCTTTTTCAGAAAAAATGGAAAATAAAATGATTTCAGGATATTCCTGCACCACATTTTGCCAATTGCACATGACTACGACCGTTCTGATAATGCCATATTGAAATGTAACATTCCGTACAAAATGTGAATCTGCACAGCCCCCTCCGGCCAGGCCTCGCACTTTAGACCGTCAGCTTATATCAGGTCTCCCCCGGCATCTGATAGCTCAGCCCGCCGGACGGCGTGTGATAGGCATAGACCGTCTCATTCCGACCCAAAGGAATCGCCGCCACAGGGCCGGTCTGGTACTCATGATACAGTCGGTCGGTCCCGGGATAATAATCATAAGTGGTTTCCAGCGTGCCATTGGGAGCAATCACCGTCCGACCCAGCCGGTTGCCCACCAGATCATACGCATATCCGGCCTCAAATCCCGTCGTCCCGTTATGCTTATTGCTTTCGCCAACCAGACGATTCAGGCCGTCATAATCATATTCAACCACCGGCGACTGATGAAAGCAGTCAGTCAATAGTCAAATAATTTTGACCCATCGCCATTGAAGTAATTTGTGTCTCATCAATAAATTACTGTGTCATAATTACCGCTGATTATTGTCCCAAAGATTCTGACCAGTCAATCTGGCATATTCCCATTTTGCCAGAAAGTACTCATATTCCAAAATAGCACGTTTGTCGGCTGAATACGCAGCTTTAAAATGCTTAATAGCCTGCTCTTGGTTCTGATCCAACAGTTTCATTCCAACCCAGAAATGAGCACGACAAAGACGACGTACCTCCAGAACCTCCGACCCATCCCATTTCCATTTAACCAAGAAATCTTCTTGGGGAATCTGATCCAAAAGGAATCCGGCTATAGCCTGTGTCCCGGGCCACTTAACAATTTTTCGACAATCTGTTACTTTCCAAAAAGACTTAAGCTTTCGTAAAGATAATTTAATAAGCTTATCATCTTTCAATCGGCAACCGGCATACCAAATGTTTAATGGCCCATTAATTGCACCGGCCAAGTCCGCATATTCGGTATCCATAGATTGCATCCAAAAATTAACTCCTGATATCTGATTACCCATGAACCACTCGGCCATCCCTGATATAATAAAATCCAACTCGTGACTATCTTTAGACTTTTTGATGATGACTTCACAATTGTCTTTGACACGTTGCCAGCTACCATTGTCTAATAGAATAAGATCAAGATTAAATAGAATCGGCAAGTCGCCTGTTCGATTGTATTCATCTTGTAAAATCTGAATTGCTTCCGTGTTTGAACCATTTATCAAATCTGTAAATTTTACCATCATAATATATACCACCATACTATTGTTTAATTTGACCTGTCTGAGGATCATATAGTATCCGCAATGTATTCGAAGGCAATTTGAGTGCATTGCCCGTAGGCGTATCCGGTTTAAAATCGGCTTGATTAATTCCTGCCGGCCAGATTGAATTGGGGTATGTCGATGGATGATCACCTCCTTTCCAAGTCACATCGATTTTACCTTGCCCACGTTTTGCGAAATCAAATAGCGTATTCGGATATCTTTGTTGTATCTGTGTTGGCCCTCCTTCATGGGTATATCTTGTTGAATCTGTCAGCTTATCATAATGCACTCGATTTCCCACTCCAACTGCTTGCCTTACTCTTGGATCATTTGTTCCACGTAGTCCTGAACTCCGCACACTGCTTAGAGTTGGAGACTGTTGCCACAATGGCGGCAATTCAAACATTATAAACATTTCTATAAACAACACAATATTTAAAATCGCAGCAATTTCTGCAACAAATTCGCAAGGTGGAATAATCCCTATCATTTGCATAATCATGTGAGTCAAACATGCCAGCCACATTGAGATAGTAATTTCCGTCATCGCCCAAATACCTGCCGCAACTTTGGGGCCATAATCTATTGAAAACAGCCAAGCACGAGTGGATATCACGCTTAAAACTTCAGAGATTCCACCTATAAGCATTCCACTTGGATCAACATTATTCACCGGATTCGCTTGGCAATACAGGTACTTATGCAGGCTCTGCGGATCGCTGGTGTTTCCGGCATACGGATCCATCTGCGTAAATCGTCCATTCAACGGATCATAATACCGGGCACGCAGATAATAACTCTGCGCCGCCGTATCGAATTGTTCCCCCGTATAAAGCAGCTTGGTCGCAGCGGGCGCCGCCGGAGTCGGATTGCCCCCCAGCAGAATCCCGTACCCATCATAATTATAGCTCTCCACAACCGAAAGATTGGTCCGCGACAACTGACGTGTCGAGCCCTGTCCATCAACCAGCAGATACTCGGTATCATAGACCGTCCCCATCACCCACGCAGAGGTCCCCGAATCCCAGGTCCAGTCCGACCTGGTCTGACTGATGACATCATCGCCGATGATATAATGGATACGGCCCTGCGTCGTCGGCACATCGGAAGAATTAAACGAGGTCGTGCGATCCTCCAGCACCTGGGCATAGCCGGTCGGATTGGCCGGATCAATCAGGTAATCTGTTATCTTCTTTTCCTGAGCCGCCCCGCCGTTGATCGTCCTGTAGGTATAGCTGCCCGTCCGTATGCCGTCCGGATTATACGCATATTCCGTCACGACGCGAATCACATCCGATCCGACAATGGAATACTGTGTCAATCGCGACAGGCGATTCTGTAAATTGTACTCGCTCTTGTCGTATTTCAGGCTGGTATTGGCCGCAACGATGGCCGCCGGATCGCCGGAGGTGGAGACATCCGCATAGATTTTATAGGTCTGCGAACCGTTGCTATCATAGAAGTAGGTGATAACCTGCCCTGCATGTCCCCACGCCTGCGTGCTGAGCTGGTGATATTGCACATCCGCATAAGCCAGATACTGGAATGTCTCGGGTCCTATCAGGAAAATATAAGCCAGCAGCACACAAAGGCATCTATGATAAAGACTTAAAGACACTCTTTCTACTGGCGGAACCAGCCGGCAGGTCTTATACAGCCACTGTGTCATCGCAGGCCACAGGAACACCACGGGGACCAAAATCATCACAATAGCCAGCAGCCAGCGATTCCAGACCGAAGGCAATCCCGCCCAAAACGCCTTAAATTGTCCCAGAGAAATCGCGTTATCAGAGGATTGATACGTAAAACCGCCGCTGCCGTCGGCACAGGCAAAGATGCGATCATTGTCCCATGGTATCGCCGCAAAAATGGCCTGTTCAAGGCTTTGTTCCTTACGAAGACGGTTGCCGCTGTCGTATTCGATATATTCCGTGGACAGGATTTCGCTGGTCGGGTCCATGGAATTGCGGACCACCTGAACCTGCCGCCCAAGACGATTCCCCGCCAGATCATAAGCATATCTGGCAGTATAGCCATCATCCGCCGCCGGATTCAGACTGGCCGTGCTGTAGCTGTCTTCCTGAACCAGCCGACCCAAATTATCATACTGATAAGCCAGATAACGATTCTGATTGACAAATTCACCAGCCCCCTTCCGCATCCCCGACGCGTTAAGCTGATAGGAATAGGAACCCACCACCGTGGTCTTGGCTGTCGTCTGGTAATGCACCAGGTCCGTCAGCCGGTTCAGGCCGTTATAGCTGTATTCCGTATAAACCCCATTGGGCAGGGTTGCAGACTTGCGATTGCCCACCAGATCATACTCATACGTCGTCAATTCCGTCGGGCTTAATAGCTGCCCGTTGCGAACCATCGCCCGCGTGGTCTTGAGCCGACCCAGCTCATCATAACCATACTCCGTCGCAAGTTCTCCACCCTTGCGGGTAAAGCTCTTCCGGCCCGTCGTCGGGTGATAATCATAATGGACCGTCCCCTGCGGCGTGACAATCGTCGTCACATTGCCTTCATCATCATAACTGTAACTGGCATAATAGGTTACCGTCGACGTGCCGGTATAATTCGTCACCGTTTCAGTCAATTTCCGACCGAGATTGTCGTAGGTATAGTGCAAGACTTCGGCCGGAGTCGATGGGTAATGGCTGTTCTGGAAATCGCCCGGCGTCGCGTCAGCCGCATAATACCGCTTGTACTCCAGACGGCCGAGGGCATCATAGGCATACCCCGTCACCTGCTCCTTAAAGTCCATTTCCCACTGCAACCGGTTATGGCCGTCATAGCCCTTGTATTCCGTGCCGCAGCCCGGAACCGTCCGAGAAATCTGCCGATGCAGGCCGTCGTATGCAAACACAGTCTGGCGGGCATAGGCCGACACAATGTCAGTGGCCGGGTCGAAAGTTGACTCCCACGAACGCTTAAGCTGATAGAGATTCTCCCGTATGATGCTCTGATTGCCATAAGCATCATACGCATATTCATACCGCGGATAAACCCAGATCGAATCCGCCCCCGGTGTCGTCGGATCATCGATCTCCACCAGCGGCAAAACCACCGCAATCAGCCGCCCCGCGGAATCATACTCAAATTCCTTGGTGTTGACACTCTTATACAACGCTACATGCGCTGGATTGCTACGATCAATATCAGGATCGCCGGGTCCAATATAAGACTCAATCGTCGTCTGTTCGGCTTCCCACCACTTCCGTCCCAGGCTGTCATAGCCGACGTGGGAATACGTCTCCACAGGCGTGGTTCCGGAGCCTTCGACAAGCGAGGCTGGATGGATGGTCGTGATCACCCGGCCGAGGGCATCGTAGTCAAACGAAGTAGTATGCCCCAGGCCGTCGGTGACGGACTGCCGGCGGGCGCCGTCATACACAGTCACCGTCTCGGACCGCTTGCCCGTGGTATCATTGGGCAGCGTAATAGTCCGAATCTGCCTGCCGGCGGTATCATAGCGATATTCCGCCGTACAGATTTCCGCATTGGATTCATTGAGGCTGTACGACTTCCACACCCGCCCCGCCGCATCGTATTCCGTCCGGCTGTAGGACAGCGGCCCGGCCTGCCACCATGCCAGATTCGCCGTAATCACCGGCACCTTGCCGCCGCTGGTCCAGGCAAGCTGTGTCTGCCCCGGCGTACTCGTCCACGCATTGCCCGCCACACGATCCTGGGCCAGCGTGACATACAGCAGCTCGCCGGATTTCATCACATAATCAAACAGAATATCCACATCCGCCCATCGCCGGGTCTGTTCCACCCGGCCAAGGTCATCATAGACCGTCTCCGTCCCGACCGGCGAGTGCTCGGTATCGGCCGGATCATACGGCCCGACAGCGACAATCGCCCGCCCTTCCGTATCATAAAGGGTGCGGGATATCGTCAAAATCCCCGTCGTATTCCCGGTAGTCAGGTAATTGGTGTAATGGGTCTGATACGCTGCAAATGAGGAATAAACCAGCGTCTCGGCAAGATTGCCTGTCTCATCATAATGGTACTGAGTCAGAATCCCGTTTTCATCGATGCTGGTATTGACCTTCCCGATGGAGTTATAATCGGAGTACGATAACGCAATCGCTTCCACACCTGCCTGCTGCTCATTGATATGCGCCAGCAATACGGCAACATCCATCGGCGTTCCTGCGACCGTCAAATCCTGAACCACACGATAAGTCGCAATGGTCCGCCCCTGAACATCCGGCCGGTTATAAGTCAGTATCCGCTTATCAGGATTGGCACCAGTCGCGGTGTCATCCCACAGTGTCCAACTGGCAAGCTGATGATTGTCGGCATCATACCAGAAATACTGCGTCTGCCCATCCGGCCCGGTTACCGAATACGGCTGATCCGGCGAGTAGCCCGAATCAGTGGTATACTCAAAATAGGTGTACGAGGTAACACTGCTGTTACTGGCATTAGCATTCCAGCTATTGAACAACTCACTGTACGACTTCGGCTCGTTGGTCGAATCCATCAATTGCGACACAATCGAATGATCCATCTTGACCTGCACCGACTCCAGAATCCGGCCGCTGGCATCATACCGTGTCAAACTGATGGAATGCCATACCATAGCCAAGCCCTCTCCGGTCGTTGTGCCCGTGAAATACGGCAGATTCTTGAGTCCGGAGGCATCATCGGTTCGGATATACGCAGTCCGCGTAGTCAACACTTCGACATAAGCACTTGTACTTTCATCCCATTTCTTTTGTGTTACACGGATAACATTACCATTCGTGTCATATTCCGTTTCTGAAAGATTCTTCGCCGGATCAATAACAGTCTGTGTTCTCAACCGTCCATATTCCGGCTCATTCGGATAATCATCATAATATGCGTAATCATAAAGCGTTACCGCATCCACAAGCTGCGACAGATCGTCCGGATTCGGAACCCGAGTCGTCACCGAAAGCTGACGGTCCGGGCCAAACCGATTTTCCGAATCATAGGTGTATCGCGTCACTTTCCCGGCCGAATCGGTCACCGACAGCACATTCCCCCGCTTGTCATATTCATAAATGGTGGGATTGCCGGCACGATCCGTAACGATCTCCTGCCGACTGCTGACGTTATGAGTAATCGCAATCCGATTGCCTTTGGCATCCACCGTGGCAATCAGGCGGCCGGCCGCATCATATTCATACCGAATCGGCTGCAAACCCCGCGGATCGATAATCGCGGTAACATAGTGGTCCGATGGAATATGGGTTCCATCCGCATAGCTGTAAGTCAGCGTTTCATATTGTGAATTCGGATCAGCATTCGGCTTGACCAGCTTGGAAACTTTCCATAAATTCCCCGCGGTATCATAGGCATATTTCACCGTCGGCAATGCCCCGCCCTGTTCCCTGGGGCCCCAGACTTCCACAATGCGTCCGTAGGTATCATAACCAATCTTGATCGCCTTGGTCGGAGCGCCGAGTAAATCGATATGTTCCACACCCGCTGAATCAATCTGCCCAATCCGCCCATTCGATAAATTGACATTCAAATCAATCCGTTCTCCCGTCGGCAGGCCAATCTCAGACAAATACAGCGGTCCTTTGGGTTCAACATAGGCAACCGAATTCCCATACTCAACAAAATCCTCTCCGACATACGACCGTCTGAACACATACGACGTCCCGTCCTCCATGACCAGACGATAGCCTTCAAATTCATAGAATCCCGGATCAGAATAATTGCCCGAGCCGCTGACAAAGCTGGCCGTCTTCTGGTTCGCCCAGGTATTCAGCAGTGTCAGCCGTTCTTCACTCAGCGTCTCCAGCCGTGCTGACACTCCTTCCGGCGAGGTATACTTGACAACATAGTACTGCATTTGGCCGTTGTAAAGCTCCGGCTTTTTCAACTCCAGTCCGAATGCAAATGTCACCCGTCTGCCATCCGGCAGCGTCAGGGTCACGTCCCGGTCGTAATTATCCCCCACACGGACCGACATTGTCGAACTGCCCATATAAACTTGCATCGGCTGGCGGGTTTCATTAAGCTGAATATCCATATTGGCGATGGAATAACTCCATCCATAACCGAATTCGCCGTTCTTATCCTTCTGGAAGCTGTTATAGGTCCGCACCACCCGCAGTGGAACCCCGCCCACATCAATCGCCACGTCTTCCTGCGAAAATTTGAGATTGCCGATCTTGAGCGGACTATTCAGCTTAATCTTCTTATAAACATAAGAATAGGCAAAAGCAGTATTCTCGTCCGGCCTCGAACGAACCGTCAAAAGCAGACAATATGTCCCGTTCTCGACGCCGGTCAAATCCAACTGCCCGAATGAACCGATTTCATACCCCAGGCTGTTCGCATTATTTCGTAAGCCAACAGGACCAGCATAGTAACTATGATCCTCAACTGACCGTTCATAATTTGAATCTTCGAGGGTGACATTCTGTATCAGATAATCCGGATAAGGCGGATTCTGACCGTTTAATGTCGCCCAGCTCTCCGGGACATATCCAACCACCGCCTCATCATATAACGCAAACTTGAACTCTACACTTTGATTGGAATTCGGATGACAAGCCAGACCTTTGACCTCATATAAACCATCTGTAATCTCCGGCAAGACGACCTGTTCTCCCAGCTTGCCGATGTTTACCCTTGCAGGTTCCAGATTGGAAATCCATGCAAACGGTTTTCCAGTCGGATTATCCACATCCCGGCCCACCGTAAAAGCAACCGTCTGCTCGGTGATATTATTTGCCCGGTCTGCAGCAGTCAGCTTGACAGAGTGCGATCCTGTGGCTAATTTCATAATCTCAAGACACCATGTGACTTGCATTTGCGAGGGATATTCCGGGTCTGTATTCGAAAAGTCAAAATTCTTCACCAGAGTCGTGATAGTATTGCAGGTATCCTCGATTTTGACGGATTTGAGCCTTGATCCGGCATCAAGGGCATAAATATCAAGTGCAACGGACCCGGTCTTAATAACCGCAGTGGATTCAGGCATGGTTTGAAGTTTATTCGCATCATCCAGGAGACCCGGCGTCAGAGTAAGAATCGGAGGCGTAGTATCCGAATCCAGACCCGGGTCGCCGCTGGTTACGGCCTGAATGGTCACACTGGCCGAGCCGAGCAGAGTGCTCCCCTGAGATACCTTGAGGGTCAATTCATAAGATTTGGCCAGACCTGCCGCAAAAAGAACGGTGGGCTGCAAGGCATCTGAAGTTTTGCCTTCGTCTGAAGATGGGTAAAATAAAACATGTTGTTCATCGTCTGAAGACCACTCGACGGTCAGTGGCGTATTCTTACTATACCAGACATAGGCATCTTCCAGGGTAAACGCCCGACCTGCCAGAACCGGCCCATAATTCCCCGTCCGAATCAGCAGCGAATCAACCGGCTGCGGATGAACCGTAATTTCAACCTCATCCTCCGCCGTTTCCTGCCCGCGTGCGGCCTTTAATTTATAACGATAAATACCCGGCTGCGTAAACGTCAACGTGGAATTCACCGACGTCGCCCCCGCGATAGGCATGTCGCTCTGGTCATACCACTGAACAGTAACACCTTCAACCGGATAGACAAAGGCCTTTTGAGGAACAACCTCTGCCGCATTGTTATTAAGAACACAATTGAGATTTACCCCGGCCTCAACTGTCAGCGGAATATCCTTGGTGTCAATAATCACCATCAAATCATCGACCACACAACCCGACGGATTTGTCACGGCAAACTGAAGCTGATAAATTCCGGGCTTTGTGAATGTTGCCTGCGGGTTTTGAATAGTACTTTCTGTCAATCCCTCATTGCTGCCCGGGTTAAACTGTAATCCGCCCGCCGGCCCCTTTACAAATCGCCACAAATACGACTCATTTCCCACACTATAAGGAAGCAATCTGCCGGACAAAGGCACACTAATTGGATTATTCTGCCACGGAATAGTGATATCCGGCCCCGCATCGGCCTGATACGCCAGTTCAGCAACTTTAACCATAATGACATCTTCAGCAATAATATCACCTCGCAAATCAAGTAGCTGCAGGCGAATTTCATAATCCCCCGGCAGATAAAACAGTGCAGAAGTCGAAGTGTGATAGACTCCATCCTGCTCAGCCAGATCAGATACCGGCCCCAGAATGGCCTCTGTCGGAACAAGCCAAAGAATCTGAACCGCCTGCGGGTCAATTCCGCGGATGGTACCCTGCAACTCCACTTCCGCTTTGACCTGACCTGTATCAGCATCATATTGCAGATGTACTTCGGAAACAGGATCAATTTTCACATTGAGTTCAGCCGTGACAGTCACAACATCGCTGTCAACCCACGCTCCTTGCCCATCATACAAATTTATCCGGAAGACGTATTTACCGGGAACATCCAGTCGCCAGCCGGGATTGATTAATCCTGCCAACTGCCATGGAATGAAGAATCCTGAGCCGGTCGGTCTTTCCAGCAACTCCCATTGCACACCATAAGGCCAGATGTCGGTACAGGCAGAACCATCCTTATAGACTGCCGCATCGTCCATAAACACGATTTCGCTGATGCCAACCGTTTTATCCTGTCCGGCCTCAACAGCATAGGCGATATACTCATTGGCGCCCAAATCAATCCTTGAATCCGCAATACGCCGTTTGGATTCTATATCCCACTTTGCCAAATACTGAACCCATGGCTCATTCGGCAGAGGACAACCTTCATTAATACAGTTATTCGGGTCATCATCCTCATTGGGATCGGTGATTTCCCTGTCCAGGAATGCCGGATTGAGCGGAAAATAATGCCACTCACTCGTATCCGCAAAGGCGGAACCTTCATTATCTATAATAGCCTTATGACAAAGGCTTTTCGGTACGAATTGCCCTTCCTGAATTGCGCAATAATCCATGTTAATAAATGGACTCGATAACCTAAGATTCCTATCTGCTCCCGTCCCATTTCCCCAGAAAACACAATTTCGTATAACCGGCTTCAATGCCGACACGGCTTCTAATTGAATCCCAAGTGATAGGTTTTTGACGACCGTATTATTCCACAATTCAATTCCCGAAGATTGAGACACAATCCCAACTGCATTGTATCTGATCAAGTTCCCAGCAATGATTGAGGCTGATGTGTCATCACAACATATACCGCCGGCAAAATATATTCGCAGGTCATCAATAAATTCCGTATAATTATTTTCGATAACATTGTTGATGATTAATGCACGATCGGAGCCGGCACAATATACTCCCATGCGAGAATTATCTTTTATGATATTCTGGGTTATGACAGCATCAGCACCCTGTAACTTAATGCCATAATTCCCTCCCGTAATAATCAAACCCTTAATTTGTGAATGGTTATTACTGATATCGATTACTGCATCCATGGGATAAAATGGTTTATTACCAGTATCAATCAGCGTATCCATTGCACGAATTATCGGCTTGCCCTGTTCTCCGGGATTGTCAACATTCCAGCTTCGAATGATGACATTGGGATCTGTTCGACCATAAGGATTCAAATCAGAATACCCTCGCAGGGTAAATCCATTATAGACACCGGGATAGACAATAATTTCGTCTCCTTCGACAGATTCATCAATCGCCGCACGAATATCCCCATACCATGTCTCCGTACCATTGGAAACACGTTTGACTTTTTGTGAATAAGAAATCCTTTGCGGCAGGATAGTTCCATGATAACCAGGCTCGCCGCAGCCAATGGCCCAGGATGCCCCCCAGGCCCAGACCTCGCCATATTCATCAAGGGCAAGACAGTGCCAGGGTCCCGCCATAATCGCGATGATCTTCCCCTGCTCAGGGTCACCCAGATGCCCGGCGGGGTTATGATAATCCTGCGGCGCCTTGACCATCACCGGGAAACCGGAGCAGAGTATTGACTTATCTCCCACACCCAATTGCCCATGCGTATTATCACCCCACACCCAGACATGGCCATCCTTATCCAGTGCCATGCTGTGACTTTCACCAGCCGAGATAGCGATAATATTTTCAAGATAACCTTCCTCAGAATCATGCAATCCGTTTCCGTTAATATCCGGCCCATAAACGTAGACAGGAGACAAGCTGTCAGATGTATTCGGATTATTTGCTGTACCTCTTCCAAGCCGACCTCCACGGTAATTGCTCTCTGTAAAATTGTCAGGAAATCGGTAATCAATTGCCCTATTAATTAATGTCGGAACGCCAATATAGCCATTCCCCCATGCCAATACGTGACCAGAATATATATCATTGACATCCTCAGTATATTTTTCCAAAGCTATGCTATGCGAACAGCCAGCAGAAATAGCAACAATATTTGATAAAAATCCGGACGGATCATCCTGCTCGCCGGTTTTTACGCAGCATGGCAGGACTTTTCTGTCAACGGGATCATCACCCTGCCCCAGTTCTCCCATCATGCTATCCCCCCATGCATACACTCGACCTCGACAAGAAGGGACATCATTTTTTTCCAGCGCTAAAGAATGCCACCAGCCCGCCGAGACAGATGCAATATTTTTCAAAGGTGCAGTATAATAAGGATTTCGATGAATATGGTCAATGTCTTCCTGCGATAGCTCTACTTTATAAATCTGGAGTTCGTCAAGAAACCCGTAATAATTATAATTGGGATCACTACTCTGGCTCGCGCCTATTCTGCAGGATTCATATCGTACTGTATTAACCACCTGATCTGTCGCATAGATGGCGTTTGCAGGCGGGCACAATAAATCATCTCCCTGGGTTAGGTAAATGCGAGTATGTGAAAGCATCGATCCGTTTTCTGGAAATACTACAACAATATGATTCCAGGAATTGGGCTCCATTACTTCTTCCGTTTGTATATAATGTGTATCATCTACAAAGACAGCCACATGTCCTGATTGAATTCGAATTTCCCAGAGTCCACCTATAACCCCAGGTTTACCCCACGATAGTATCGTTCCTCTGCTATACAAATCCGCATTATTGTTTTTAGCCCAGAAACTAATACTCCTCGGAGCATTCTCTAAAACACCATAATAATTAGGATCAAATTTCAGAAATCCCTCTCCATAAAATTCAGCATAACGATTCTCATTCATATCAAAATATGGCTCGGTCACCGTCTCATAGATATAATCAAAGATTTTATTTCCATCTATGCCTCTACCTATACCCGCACTGCCCTGATAAGCCAATTCCCTTCTATTTCCAGAAACATCATATTGAATACAGGAATTATAAGGTCCATAACAGACTGATAAATCGAAATTAATATAAGCATCTAAAACCAAAGAACACGAACCCACTGGAACCGGAGTCGATTCTATAAACGACCAATAAAATGGTTCCCAAGGAAGTCTTCTTCTCCTCTTGTTTAAATAATCATTCTCTCCCTCCCAATATGAATTAGCTTCATCATATCCATTCCCAAGAACACCATCATAATTATACCCCCAGGCCCAGACTCCCCCATGCTTATCAACCGCCAAAGTGTGCTCGGATAATGTCGAAGTTGATATCCCAACAATGTCTTCCAGATACCCGCTCGCCGAAGGCTGTTCACCCGCAAGTACTTTTCGCGGCTCATTAACAGGAGTATAAACACTGAGATTCTCACGCCCGATCCCCAATTGACCAAAAGAATTATTGCCCCAGCTCCACACATTCCCGTTGTAATCCAGGGCGTATGAGCTTGCCCAGCCGCCGCCTATCGAACAGATATTAGTCAATACATCTTGATCGGTCTGGAGCTTCTGTTCCCCAGCCAGAACCGGAGAATAGGTATAGTGGTCATACCACCTTCCTCTGCCCAGGTAATCATGTTTTTCATTGGGATCATAGCCGGATGTTCCATTTCCAAGCTGCGCGTAAGCATTACTTCCAGCAGCCCAAACCTGACCGTATTCATTAATAAAATAGGAGCTGTGTGCAGCCGTAGCGAGCCTTGTCCCCGGATAAACCTTGATACGAATCTGATCGGCAAGTTTCATGTCACCAGTCGAAACCTGCAATTCCAAATCATATTCGCCCGGCTTGGAAAAGACAGCCTCTGGATTCAATTCCTGTGAACCATTTCCAGAGCCGCCATCCTGATTAAACGTCACTTCCCCCGGGCCTCTGACTTTTTTCCAGTTGATTTCCAGACCCTCAATTGGATAAGGCAATCCCGTGGCAGTCTCGATCACTGTTGCTTCACTCAGCATTGCAGGAGCAGGCAGCGTAATCGTCTGATCCGGTCCAGCTTCTATTTGAATCGGACTTGATTCGGGATTCCCATTGTGCACTGTGAAAACCACCGTATCCGTCGCGCTGAGCTGCCCATCATCTGCCTTCAATTGCAGGGTATATTGTCCCGGCCTGAAAAAGGTCAATCTCGGATACAATTCCGCCGGATCTGCTATCGCAACAGCGCTGTTCCCCTCCCGTTCAACTCCTTCCTTATCAACATATACCGATTTCAAAACAGACCACTGAATGGTCAATATGCCTGTGGCAGTTTCATCCCCCACAGACGCCCCAAGATGAGTAAACGAATAGGGTTGATCGTATGGTGCAACAACAGTCTGATCTTCACCTGCCCCCACTTCGGGTGCTGTATTGTTCGGGAAACATGGATTTACCGTTACATAAACCAATACCTCGGTCTTATCAATCCCATCGGATGCCGCTAAGCCTAGAATATAATTACCATCCGTAGAAAATGATACTGTTGTCGAACGCGACTGATTAGAATAAGAACTAAACGTCACCCGGCCGGAGGTAGGCCCTGACACCAGCGACCACTCCTGCGTCAACTCCCCTTTGGAAATCCCATCATCCGATATAGTCCAGTTTAAAGTCGTTCCCTGCGGCAAGGTGGTCTCACTGGGGGTGGCCCATGCATCCACCTGAGGCGGGAGGTTTCCCGAGATGACGCCTGGCCGGACGTTGACAACCACCTGATCTTTATATTCCTGCCCTGCAATGGCAACTCCAAGCTCCAGCACATATATCCCCGGCAGGGAAAAGCCCGCCCACGAATCCCACACATCACACCCGGCAGGCATCACCGATACAGACGAATCGAAAACAACCGCACCGCCAGTCGGCTGGCTCAGAACGCGCCACGCCGGACTGCTGCCCGATGGCAATCCCTGAATCACACCATCCAGATAGACCTTATTATTCGGCAATTGAATCGTCTGATTCGGCCCCGCATTAACATAGACATGGTTTGACGTAATCTGTATGGATACAGCCGCATCATTTGACACCAAAACTCCATCCGTAATTCGGTAATTAAATGCGTCTGATCCAAAATAACCCGGAGCAGGGGTATACACAATCGTATTGCCGCTGATTACAGCAGTGCCATGCGAAGGCCCAGAAGAAATTGAATCTATCGATATAGCATCTCCGTTTACATCAGAGTCATTGGCCAAAACATCAATCACAACGGCTGTACCTTCGGACGTCGAAGCCTGATCCTGAACAGCAACAGGAGCCGCATTGTTCCCATATTCATAAGCTCCCATGTCAACAATCGGCGCCGTTCCTGAGCCGGTATCAGTTGTTGTCGGACAATCAAAACGACGAACATGACCGAATATATCTGTTAAAATAGTATACGTCAAAACAGGCGCGTTCGTCCCCGCATCGATACACGGCGAGTTCTCTGACAAATATAAATTCCCATACTCATCGTTATTTCCAATTCCCCAGCCGTCTCCACCATCAGTCGGACTAATCAGAAACAGCGGCGCATTATCAATATTACCCGTACCCGGATAGACAGTCGTATCACATGAATTGGCATCCTGAATACAACTGTAAGTCACACTGATTGTCCCATTGCCGGAACTGAAGAGTTGTTTATCCGCAACGGACAGCCCGTCAACATCCGTATTTCCCCATAAGATGCTGTTGGCAAGCGTTAGATTGCTTTCATGGTTATAGATTCCTCCGCAAAACTCGCCATGATTGGCCGTAATTGTACTATTGCCCACAAACACGTTATCACAGGCCCAATTACTTAAAGCGGCTCCGTATGAACAACTGGTATTTCCGACAAATACACAATTCCCAACCCAGATATTACTGGCAAGATTCGTGATGGCCCCATCGGCCGGAGGAGGCACAATTTGAGCCCAGAGATAGACCGTATTGGTTCCATGTTCCGGGGATTCAAACTGGCTGACCAGTTGTCCCTGTTCTGTCTGGAATCCAATAATCTTCAGTGTATATAACCGACCCTCAATCTCAATAAGCTGGGACGGATAGGACACCGGAAATGTGATAAAATCTCTGTCAGCCCAGTTTTTCGCCGCGGGGTCGGATAAGTTCGACGTGTTGGCAGTCTCATTAATGGCAAGAGAAAAAGTAAAAGATTGTGAAAGCTGGCTGCCGCATTCGAGGGCTAACGCAATTTCGATATCCACTCGGCTGGGCGGCGATCCGGCGCCGACCGGATTGTTAAAATGACGCAGTCTTCCAATTTCAAACGGCTCATTCACGATAATGGAACGGATCGGAGGAGCATATCCCGTAAAGCCAAGCCCGCTCTTATTTTCAGTCACATTATTCGCAACCTGCCCCCAGCGAATCTGATATTCTGTACCACCTGTTTGTCCAGGATAATTCGGACTCACAACGGACAAATCCTGCTCAATATACTGACCATTACCCCCAAAACTGGATTCCCAGAACCAGTCAGGTAATACAGATAACAGGGATGCGTTGGGAAATACAGGAACCAGCCCCAGGTCTGAATTTCCATAAAATGAACAGGATTTAAAAACCAGGTCGCTCATCACATTGTATATAGCTCCGCCGGTCTGCTTGGCGCAATTGCTCTCAAACAGACATCGGTCAATCATTGCTTGTGCAGAATAATTAAAAATTCCTCCGCCTCGCAACGACTGGTTTCCTGCAATCCTGCTGCTGATAAGACTTCCATTACCGCCCCACAAGCCTCCGCCATCACCCTCTGCACGATTATTTATAATATCACACTGACTGATAAAACCGTTGAGAAAATCGATACCGCCCCCGTTTCCGGCGGAAATATTGTCTGTAATGATACACTGCTGAATCGAGGCCCTGGTTCCATGGCCAGCGATCCCGCCGCCGATGGATTCTTCATACATCTGACGGAGTTCAACATCCGACAGCGCCCGGTCATAAATCCGAACCTCATCGATTTTACCCTTGAAAAACCAGACATTAGAACAGGTCCCTATTTTTACCACATCGCCTTGTATCGTATTGACTGATCCTGAAAGAGTATTACTGAGCACCTCTCGTTTTCCATCAACATATAAGCAAACATCACTGATCCGAAAACTCCCTTTATTGGCGAACACCGCCGCGACATGATGCCAGCGGTTATCATTAATCGGGGTGCTGCCGATAACATGAGCATTATAGGTTCCAAGCCGCAACGCCCCCTGTGCCCCGTATTGAGAATCCGTAGAAACGCTGAAATTCCAGATAGACCCATTTGCGCCTGTACCCCAACTGACGATACTCCTCAGGGTTAAGGAATGATCTGAAGCGGCCTTAATCCAGGCACAAACCGTACGATCCCGATTTCTTAAAATACCCGTATAGCTGGTAGAAATATAATCGTTTATCCCGTCAAACTCTACTGCACCTGCAAAATACCCTTCTGCGGCAGGCTGAGGACTGCCTTGCCAGGTTCCATGAATCCCATTGCCGGATTTGTCGGCAGACGTGGCACCTGCCGTTTCATCCAGATTCCAGTGAGCCATCAGACCAACATCCCCGGCCATCTCCAGAATCTCCTGTTCGCGCAAAGGTCTGTCATAAATCCGCATATCATCCAGCCAGCCAGTATAATAAAGCGGGGCCAAACTGTACGCACCCAATTGCACATTGTTGGCATTCGACGTATTAATCGCGCAAGCCAGAACGGATTTGATAGTCTCCCTGACACCATCAACATATAATTGGACTTCGGAAATATTAGGCGTTCCGTCACTATCCAGCACCACTGCAATATGATGCCATTTATTGTCCGTCAACACCGTCGTTCCAATGATATACCCGTTCTGAACCTCAGCCCGAAGCTCGCCCGTTTCATTGAGTCGAACAATCCACTTTTTCCCGGTTTCGAGTTGCCCCCAGCTGAAAAGCTGAGCCTGTGCCTGGCTGGTCCGAATCCATCCGCTGCACGACCTTGAGCGAATCCCGGTAATCCCTGTCCAGTCCCTAATCTCTATATACTCATTGTTCTGCAGGAAAATAGCGTTATCAATGCGCCCATCCGAACAGGTTGAGGTCGGGGTTACGGCACTAAACGTTCCGGTGCGGGCATGAGAAGAACTATCTGAAATGGTATTGCCGGAAATCGCATCCATCGTCCAGTGTGCAGCCGGCCCGGCGGCTTCCGCCATCTGCTGTATTTCCCCCGGCCTCAAGGCACGACTGTAAATACGGACCTCATCCATAGTACCACGGTAATATCTCGGGACGGCTCCACCACTGGCACCAAGACAAACATCCCCATCCAATTCCGTGTTCACATCCGGCGGAGTGGTCATATAATTGGAGCAGGTTGTAGCTTCCTGGACACCATCGATATATAATTTGACATCCCGGATATTGATTGTCCCATTCCCTTCAAAAACCGCCGCCACATGATGCCAGTTGCCGTCATTAATCGTGGTCGTCCCGGAAATACGTCCATTCTCAACATCCAGAGCTATTTCATTGCTGTCGGAAATCAGCAACTGCCACTTTTGCCCCGCCGCCTCCTTGCCCCACGACATCAGCACCATGTCCGTACTGGCGGCTGTGGTCTTGATCCACATCGCACAGCTTCGCGGATGCTTGCCGGCGACTCCCTTGTAATCGCTGATTTGGATTGAATCATTGCCGCTAAATTCCAGAGCCCCGTTGCTGAGGCTATCATACCCCGCCACCCAATTGGGATATCCGCTTACAATCCCATTTCGTTCTTTTCCGGAACTGTCTAATGCAATCGTATTGGGATCATCAAATTCCAAATACAAGGCCAGACTATCTCCTGTCGGGAACCCCCCTCGCATGGTAAATCCCTTGATCTGACAGCTATTCGGCTCACTGCCGTCAAACATCACCGTCGTCCCCTGTTTATTCGCATCAATAATGGCATTTTCAGCCAGTTCGCGGAAACCTGTATTCTCCGGATTATAACTGTAAATAGAAATCGCTTTGCCTTTGAGACCAAGCTGTCCGTAATACACCCCGCCAAAAACACGGATTTCATCCCCATCCGAAGCCGAATCAATGGCTGTCTGTATCGTCTTAAATGCCCCCGCAGCCGTCGCTCCGCTGCCGTCGTTATCATCATTGCCATCCGGCCGGACATACCAGACGCTATTTGTCGCAGCGGAAATAGTAATTGTATAATCCCCGGTCACAATCTCCCCCTGATCATCTTCGACGGTCAGCCAAATCGTATAGGTTCCCGGGGCATTAAATTTGCACTTGGCTATCGAGGCATTGACGCCGGAAATGCAGAATGCCTGTCCTGGCAGGGTCCAGTGATAGCCGACAATCGTTCCATTGGGTGCGTAAGACTCGCTGCCGTCGAAGGTTATCGTCTGCCCCACAGACGGCGATTCAGGCGATGCCGTGATATCCACCACCGGCGAAAACTGTACGCTCCCATAAACGCTGCATGCCGCGCACAATACCAGAACACCAAATGCTCTCTTCATAAACGTTCATCCTTCCTGAAATTGAAATGAATACTAATCCTGATTAAATTTTCCCGGGTCATTGCGGCTAAAAAGCTTCAGTCGCCGGCTTCCAGCAACAGCATTATCACCGCGGCTGCGCAGGACAACGTAACCCTATGAATACGCGCGGCATACAAACAGCCTGTGTCCATCACGGAGTCATCAGACCCGCCGGGTGTACCGTCAGGCCCGACGAATTATGTTTTAAAATGGGATAAAGAGAAATGACAAACGTCCTGTAGGGTTTGATACGTGCTTCTGCGATAACCAATGACACCGAAACATGTCTGTAATCTCCTTATCACTCGGCTTCCACAGTATGCCTGCAGTTCCGACCACGAAACTGATTGTGTTTATAACAAGCTCCGACAGGAAAACAACATGAAAATCATTTTTATTTTTTTTCAGCAATTCTCGGTGTTTTTACGGATGTCTTATTCATACCCTGCAATGACCTGCCTCGGTGACGGGATTTGACTTGTCAATATATACACGAAACCGGATGATATCGCAGCCCAAGCTTGTATGCCTGGGATTAAATTCCATGTCGGAGGCATTCCGCTAAATTCAGCAATCCTCAAAATCTCCATTCCATCCAACCCGCAGGCCCCCCCCGTACCTGCTCTGATTTCCGTACGGGCGACCTGCGGGTCACCCTTTT
>CAZVYY010000015.1:0-85499 GCA_964630775.1 uncultured Pirellulales bacterium
TTCATCGGCAAACAGCTTCACATCTCTTGAGCAAATTTAGCGCTGTCATATTAAACTTCCTGTTGATTTTTTCAAGTTCTTCCCTGGCCTTGGCCATCTGTTTGGGACGTTCAACCACCGCGTCCGCGGCGCCGGCATCAACAAGAACTTCCTCAAACGAGGTAACGACCTTGTCAGCCATGAAACAGTTTACCGCTTCCTGGGCGGGAAGGGTCACTAATTGTCCTTTGCGATTGTAAACACTGACGATTTCATCCGTTGTTTGTTTTTCGGAGGAATCAATATACATGATTTTGCCGTTGCGACGGATACGCAGCACTTCAATATCCTTGTTTTCCATGGCACGTGCCAGGGCCACCGGGCGATTGTTCTGTTCGGCCAGCGAGGCCAGGTAATTTCGCCATGCAGAACGGATTTTTTCGCCGACGTTGTTGCCAACCATGCGTTCCAGTTCGACAATCCCATTTTCCGAGGAGGCGACAACTGTTGCTGCACCCATGACGGTTGCCCCGGACATATAAATTTTATTGCAGGCCAGAGCAATGGCCGCAGCGGCTGAATAGGCACCGCTGTTTTTGCCGCCTCGAATAAATGCCGCAGTCGTGCAGTTGCGGGTTTTGGTGATTGCAGAGCAAATCCGCATAGCTAAATCCACCCGTCCTCCGGGGCTGTCGATTTCAAGAATAATCAGCAGGGGGCCTTTGTTGGATTCTTCAACAATGGCTTTTTCGAATGCTGCGGTTACAATTTCTGATTCGATAGCATCGTCAAAGGTAAAAACTGCAACATGGTTATTTCTGCCCTGGTTATCGGATGTGACGGTATATTCGGTCAGATTTACCTGAACCGGGCCGGACTCCTTTGTGTGAATGGTGGTTTTTCCGGCTGTGGGGCTCTGTTCGGCATACCCGTGATACGTCTGTCCGCTGGTTTTATGCTGGAATGTATCTCCTTTGCACATGCCAGGCAGGATAAAGCAAACCACGCCCAAAAAACCAGCGATAATGGACAACGGACTCTGTTTACGCATGATGCATAGCTCCTTCAAAAAAAGTTATAGTTTCAGAAAATATTCCATTAAATCGGCACCGCGTTCAATTCGGAATCCGGAGGCGAAACTGTTGGGTTCACTGAAGGGTTTCTGCAAAATACCCTTGATGCCAGTCCCGGCCATGACAAAGGGGACCGGCTGGTCACAGTGGCAACGGGTGTCCACTGGGGTCGGATGGTCGGGCATGACGAGAATACGCCATTGTTCATGCTGCTTTAAGGCATTGAATACCGGGCCGACAATATGTTTGTCGATCATCTCAATTGCTTTTTTCTTCTGGTGCGGACTGCCGTTATGGCCGGCCTCGTCCGGCGCCTCAATGTGAACCAGCACCACGTCATACTTGTTTAATGCTTCAATCGCAGCCTGTCCTTTGCCGGCATAGTTGGTATCGAGGTACCCGGTAGCCCCCTCGACTTTGATCAGATCAAATCCAATCAGCTTTGCCAGCCCGCGAACCAGATCAACCGCAGTAATGGCAACGCCGGATTTCCCATAGACTTTGCTGAATTTCTCCAGAAATGCCCGCTGGCCCTGTCCCCACAGCCAAACGCTGGTGACGGGATTTTCCTTGAGATCCTTACGCACGCGGTTGATCGGATGATTATCGAAAAATTGAACCGATTTGGCAATCAGTTCTTTAAGCAATTCCGAATTCCTGCCTTTGGGCAGGATTTTGCTGACTTTTTCACCAATAAAATCATGCGGCGGGCAGGTTTCGACTTTGGTGAAATCGGTGCCATGAATGACACACAGGTGGCGATACCCGACACCCGGATAGAATCGGAAATTCGGATTATTGATTAACTGTTCAAATTCCCGGATGAGTTCGGAGCCTTCTTTGGTTGAGATATGTCCGGCACTATGGTCGGCCATTAAACCATCGGCGGTCGTAACCAGATTGCAGCGAAAGACCCAGTCGCCCTGTTCCAGGGGAATATCCTGGGCCGCGGCCTCGATAGGGGCACGCCCCGTATAATTTTTTTGCGGATCATAGCCCAGCAGGCTCATCATGGCGACATCGCTGCCCGGCTGAAGGCCCCTGGGGACGGTCTGGACAATCCCCTGTCTTCCCTGGGCGGCAATCGCATCCATGTGAGGCGTTTCTGCCGCTTCAATCACAGTTTTGCCGCCAAAGATATCCTGCGGATTATCCGCTGCTCCATCAGGCACAATGATCACATATTTGGGTTTCAATCCTTATCCTCCGGGATTTCCACAATCCGTATGCAAATAGGCCTGGAACCGATGACATCCAGTTTCGATAATTCATCCAAAGCCGCATTCATATTTTTCTGCTGAGTCGGATGAGTCGTAACCACAACCGGCACAGTATTGTTTGGTCCAATTCCCTCATGCTGAATGGCACCGCTTATGCTGATATTGTGTTTGCCGAGCACCTGGGCATATTGGGCCGTCACGCCAGGCACGTCTTTTGCCATCAGACGGATATAATACCGGCTGGTAATATCGTCGATGTTCTGAATCGTCGGGTGCTGATTGTTTCGCAGCATGGGCATGGAATCAAACAATCGCTGACTGTTGCCCAGAGCGATTTCGATGACATCCGCCACGACAGCGCTGGCGGTAGGCATCATTCCTGCACCGCGGCCAAAAAACATCGTATTGCCCACGGCGTGGCCAAATACACTGAGCGTATTGAAGGGGCCGCCTACCCGGGCCAGGGGGGTGTCTTCATGAATCAGCGAGGGATGCACACGCAGTGAAATAGCGCCTTTCTGGTCTGCCTGGCCTATCGCAAGTAATTTAAGAACGTAACCCATTTCTTGGGCATTTTTGATGTCTTCTATCTGGATTTTGTCAATGCCCTCAATGCTGATGTGTTTTGTATTGAACTGATATCCAAAGGCAAGACTTGCCAGGATCGCAAGTTTGTGTGCTGAATCTGTACCATTAATATCCAGAGTTGGGTCTGCCTCGGCATATCCTTTTTGTTGAGCCTGGGCCAGTGCGGTCGGGAAATCCAGGCCTTTCTGGGTCATATTTGTCAGGATATAATTGCAGGTTCCGTTTAAAATTCCATACAACGCCGTGATACGATTGGCAGGCAAGCCGGTGCGAAGTGCGGAGATAATTGGGATTCCCCCTGCACAACTCCCTTCAAAGGCGATACATTTTTGCTGTTTTTTGGCTAATGCAAACAATTCCTGTCCGAATTCAGCCAATAAAGCTTTGTTCGCGGTAACCACATGCTTGCCGGCCAAAAGAAGCTGCTGATGGACCTGTTTGGCAAAATCGAGGCCGCCAACCAGTTCGATTCCGATTTGAATTGTGGGGTCGTTCAAGATTCGGCCAAAATCATGGGTCAGAAGCCCGGGCGGTAATTCCACTGGGCGTTTGGTGTTGGTATCTTTATCCACCACACAGGCCAGCTCCAATCGAATCCCGGTGCGCTGATAAATCGCATCTGTTTCTTCCAGTAAGAGTCTGGCAACTCCGGAACCTACTGTACCAAACCCCATAAGCCCGATGCGTATTGGATTTTTTAACATTCTTAAGTCCTTTTCAATGCAGTTATTTACCCGTTCAAATGTACTGTAAAACTCCGATTTCGGCAAGCAAAAATCCATATATTCATCGACTTTCCACGTGCGGAAATGGTGAAAACAAACCGCATCAGGATTTTTTGTTGAAATTTCAATACGATAAAGGATAATACTTATCGATTGTTGACATAAGAAGATAGTCTTAAGAGGGTACCAATATGATGCAGGAGCATGGCCTCTTGCAAATGTGGGAAGAGATGGCACTGCCTCGACTGGCACTGGCATTCAAGCTGGCTGTCGGGCCGGCCAAAGTGCTGATAGCCTTTCTGGCGGTGGTCTTGATTTGCGCCGGCGGGTTTGCGATGGATTTCTGTTCGCATTCGGTGGTTGTCAGTCCTAAACGGCAGGTACCCAAAGGATTATTTGGGGGTGATTCCGCCGCATACATACAAGAGACCGAACTGGCCTCCTACCTGCAGCATCCCAGTCGTGCACAGGGTTTTATCAGGGAGAATGCGGGACAATGTTCGGGACAGGGTGTGTTTTCGACTCTCTGGCATTTCTGGACGGACCGGATAACGGATTCGACACTTATCTTTTATAAGGCTTTGTTTAAGTTCGAGTCGCCCAGCCAGTATGCCAAACAAATCGAAACAGCCGGGGTGGCGTATCGAATCTGGCAGAATATGACCCTGTGTTTTCGTTCCATTATGTGGGCGTTTCAATACCATACCGTTTACAGTATCCTCTTCTGCATGTATGCCTTCGTGATTTTTTGTGCAGCGGGGGGGGCAATATGCCGCTGTGCCGCCCTGGAATGTGCCAATAATGAAAAGCCGGGCCTGTTTGAGGCTATGGAGTTTGTCGGCAACAAGATATTCAGTTTGATTTCGGCTCCGCTGATTCCTGCTCTGCTGATGGCCGTATTTACCATGATTTTAATTCTCTTCGGACTGGCCGTGAACTTCATTCCGTGGATAGGGGAGTTGACACTCGGATTGCTTTTACCTTTTTTACTGATTGCGGGTGTCTTGATTACACTGCTGCTTGCGGCATCGCTGTCCGGCACCGGCCTGATGTTTCCGGCGATAGCGTATGAGGGCACAACCGGGCTGGATGCGATTGGACGATCCATCAGCTATGTCCTGAATAAACCGGTATGGATGCTGTTTTACCTGGCAATTCAAACACTGCTGGGGACGTTTTTTTACCTGGTGATGCGGGGCGTATTGTTTGCTGTTTTGTGGGTTACATATCACTCGATCCGCCTGGGTATCTATCAGCCGGAATACGGCCCCAGCAAGCTGGAACGCATCTGGGCCCAACCCAGTTTATTTTATCTGCTTAATGCCCCTGCAGGTCCCGCCAACTGGTCTGAGAAAATCGCCAGTGTGATGATCGGGATTCTGATGCTGGGGATTACCGCGTTGATTGCCGCGCTGGTCATCAGCTATATTTTCTCGAGTATGACGATTATTTATTCGCTGATGCGGAGAAAGGTTGATAAGGTTCCCATTCAAAAAGTCTGGGTTTGCCTGGAATTTACCGCCGACCCGGATTCCCAGGGCAATCAGCCTTTAACAGAAAAAAGAGCGGGCCGTCGTGCCACAGACCGCCTTGTCTATTCATTATAGGAGTCAAAAGTGCCTGACAAGATTGAAACCCAGACAAAACCCGGCCAGCTTGTGCTGGATCACAAGGTATCCAGGGGATTGCTGCACTATCGCAAGACATTGATTATTCTGGCTCATGTCGCGGCGTTCACGGCGGCGCTTGGGCTGGCTTTTTTATTCATGTACAGCATGCAGGTGCTGCGGCGATGGGTTATCTATCCATTCCCCATCATGCTGGCATTTGTGCTGCCGGTGAAATTGATTGTCTTTGCCTATTTCAAGCAATACCGAGGGTGGTGGCGGTATGTCGGCGTTTCGGACCTGCTGAAAATTGCCAAGGCATCGCTGATCAGTGCCATTTTTCTGATTGCGGGCTGGTATGCTTACGGACTGGTTGGGGCGAAAGTCATTCCCGATTCAGCAATCGAAAAAGTACGGCAGGAAATATCTGAGCTTGAGCAGAAAATTGCGGCTTCGCTTACAGAACAGGAATCCTGGGGGTATAAGTGCAGTCACGCCAATCTGCAGGGGCTTCGCGACCTGCTGGAAGTCAGTCGAATCAATCAGATTTCAGCCCAACTGGCCAAAGCCCCGGAAAACAGCCAGGAACAGATACTGCTGATAAACCGAAAGGGACAGCTTCGCGACGTGCAGACCCGTCTTGAAGGCGTTATCATGCTGGATTTATTCACCACGATTATGCTCTTGTCGGGCATTCGCATGGTGGTTCGCCTTTACCATGAAGAATTTTTTGCTGAAACCCGCGGGACAGCCCGGCGTTTTCTGATTGTCGGGGCTGGCAACGCCGGTGAGGCACTCCTGCGGGAAATGATGCGGCGCAAGGACACCCAATACGAAGTTGTTGGATTCGTTGATGATGACCCGGCCAAACAGGGGTCGGAAATTCACGGTATTCCCGTGTTGGGTGGCGTGGACCAATTGCCGCAAATCTGCCGCAAACAGGCCGTGGATGAAATCGCCATCGCCATTCCCAGCGCCAACCGCAAGCAGCTTCGCCGGGTGGTGCAAGTGTGCCAGGGTACCAAAATACGATTCAGTACCGTCCCTTCGCTGACGGATATTGCCTCGGGCAAGCTTCGCGTTTCACAGATGCGCGACGTCGAAATCAGCGATTTGCTGGGACGCGAAGAAATTCAGTTGGATATGGAACAGATTCGCGGTTTTCTGGCCAACAAGGTGATCCTCGTGACCGGGGCCGGCGGTTCCATTGGCTCGGAAATGTGCCGTCAGGTCTGTGCGTTTGGTCCCAAGCAGTTGCTGCTGCTGGAACAGGCTGAAAATCCTCTGTTTTTCATCGAACGTGAATTAAATCAGAAGTTTAGCAAGTTATCAATAATTCCTGTAATTGCAGATATTACAGACAGGATAAGAATAGAACAGTTTTTTGCTGAGTATCGTCCCCAGGTTGTGATTCATGCGGCGGCTCATAAGCACGTGCCGCTTATGGAGCAGAATCCCGGCGAGGCCATCAAGAATAATGTTATCGGAACCCGGACCATTGCGGATGCGGCGAATGACTATGGGGCGGAATGTTTTGTCATGATATCGACAGACAAAGCCGTCAATCCAACCAGTATCATGGGGTCGTCCAAACGGGTGGCGGAGATGTACATTCAGGATTTAAACAAGACCAGCAAGACTCACTATGTGACCGTGCGATTTGGCAATGTGCTGGGGTCCAATGGGTCGGTGGTCCCGATTTTCAAGCAGCAAATCGCCGCCGGGGGGCCGGTGACGGTGACCCACCCGGACATGCGGCGGTATTTTATGACCATTCCGGAGGCCAGCCAGCTTGTTCTACAGGCGGCGGCGATGGGAGAAGGCGGGGAAATCTTTGTGTTGGATATGGGCGAGCCGGTCAAGATTGTGGACCTGGCGAGGGAATTAATTACACTCAGCGGATTTAGGCCGGGGGAAGATATTGAGATTGAATTCTCCGGCCTGCGCCCGGGGGAAAAGCTGTTTGAAGAGCTTTCGATTGAAGGCGAGAACATGCTGCCGACCAAACACCCGAAAATTGCGGTCTGGAAAAATATCCCCAAGGATCGGCAGACGCTTCGTAGCGGCATTGAGAAACTTCTCGAGGTGGCACACACCCAGAATCGTTCGCGGATTATCCAAACGCTTCGCGAGCTTGTCCCTGAATTTATCGGACAGCAGTGAGATGCTTGATGCACGATAAATTAAGGTCTTGACAAACTGTGCAAATTATGTAAAAAAATGCATGAACCAGAAGGGTTTTTTTACGTATTTTTTTCTTAAAATTGATTCCCGAGGCGGGTGTAACTCGACACAGGCCAAATGTGTCTGGAGGAGCAGTTTTATTGTTTGAGCAGGATATATAGACGGTGGCATCCTCGATTTTGTGACCAAATGAATTCGGAAACGAATCAAAGGAGAATAGAACATGATTGATGTACAGCGTTTACGCCGAAGTTTTGGCCCAGTCGTGGCCGTGGACGACATTGTGTTTAAAGTCCAGAAGGGCGATGTGCTGGGTTTTCTGGGGCCTAATGGCGCCGGGAAGAGCACGGCCATGAAGATGCTGGCCTGTTTCCTGAAACCGGATAGCGGGACAGCGACCATTTGCGGACATGATATTATCACAGACCCCATCGGGGTACGCCAAAGTATCGGGTATCTGGCGGAAAACGCTCCGTCCTATAACGAAATGACGGTCGGCGGCTTTTTGAATTTTGTCTGTGATGCACGCATGATCAAGGGGCAGGCCAGAAAGAAAGCCCTGGACAGGGTAGTGCCCCTGTGTTCGATTGAGTCCGTCTATCACCAGACTATTGAAACGCTGTCCAAAGGGTATCGCCGAAGGGTCGGGCTGGCTCAGGCGCTGATTCATGACCCGCAGGTTCTGATTCTCGACGAGCCGACCGACGGCCTGGATCCCAATCAGAAATTCGAGGTTCGCAAGCTGATTAATGGGATGGCCAAAGACAAATGCATTATTGTTTCCACGCATATTCTGGAGGAAGTGGAGCAGATTTGCACGCGTACGATTATCATCGCCCGGGGCAAAATCCTGGTGGATTCCACCCCGCAGGCGCTCATTGAAAAACACAAATGCAGTCTGGACGAGGTCTTCCGCAAGATTACGTCCACCAAAAAGACCGCGTAGCCCCCTAACGAAACGGAGAATGATGCTATGAACGGTTTTCTATCAGTTTTCAAACGTGAATTAAAAGGGTATTTCGCTACGCCCGTAGCGTATGTATTTCTGGTCATTTTTTTATTCTTTGCCGGTTATCTGCCGTTTAAAGACGGATTCTTTGAGATTCGTCAGGCGGAACTGAGGCTGTTTTTCCAGAGTCTGCCGCTGCTGTTTATCTTTATGGTTCCGGCGGCCGCGATGCGATTATGGGCTGAAGAACGCAAGAACGGTTCAATCGAGCTGCTCCTGACGCTGCCGATTACCATCAACCAGGCGGTTCTGGGGAAATTTTTTGCAGCGTGGGGTTTTCTGGGAATTGCGCTGCTGCTGACGTTTCCGCTGCCGGCAACGGTGTATTACCTTGGGCATCCCGATACGGGTTTGATTATCACCGGCTATATCGGTTCGTTCCTGCTGGCGGGAACATTTCTGGCAATTGGTTCGTTCTTTTCCGCCGTCACGAAAAATCAGGTGGTCAGCTTTATTTTATCCGGCGCCGCCTGCGGTATTCTGGTATACGCCGGTATGCCGACCACGGTCAATTATCTTTCGACGATGCTGCCGGCCAACGTAGTTGCCCTGATTGAAATGATGAGCATTCAGTCCCATTTTGATTCCATCCTTCGCGGAGTAATTGAAGTGAAGGATATCGCCTATTTCATCATCCTGATTGTCGCCTGGATTGGCGCGTGTACTGTGGTTCTGGAAGAAAGGAAGGCTGCCTGATGAATCGAACAGTCAAAATCATTATGGCAATCACATTCATTGTCGTGATTGCGGTTTCGCTGGTCAGTATCGTCCACAAGCTCGGCAAGTCCATGCGTCTGGATATTACGGAACGCAAGCTTTATACGTTGTCCGATGGAACTAAACAGATTCTTGACGGACTTACCCAGCCGATTACCATTAAGCTGTTTTACAGCAAGACCGCCTCGATGAAGGCTCCTGACCAAATTCGCTTCTACACCAATTATTATACGTTTGTCCGGGCTTTACTGGAAGAATATGCAGCCCAGTCCAAGGGTAATGTCAAGCTGGAAGTGATCGACCCCCGTCCCTATACCGAAGAAGAAATGGCGGCGATTCGCTATAAACTCAAGCGGTTCACCATCAGCCAGGAAGAAAGCTTCTTTTTCGGCCTGGTGGTTCAGACCCAGTTTGGTGTGACCAAGACGATTGAATTTTTCACTCCGGATCGGCAAAGTTTTGTCGAATATGACATCAGTTATCTGATTGATACCGCCGTCACCCGTCAGAAGACCAAAATCGGCGTGCTCAGTTCGCTGCCGGTCATGGGGGACGATGTGTCGGGGTACATGGCCTATATGATGCGGATGCAGGGACAGCAGCCTCGCCCGGCCTGGGGAATCGTCCGTCAGATCAAGGAAAAGTATGAAGTTGTCTCGATTCCAGCCGAGACCGACACCATATCCGATGTCGATATGCTGCTGGTCATTCACCCCAAAGACCTGCCGGTAAAGACGCAGTTTGCGATTGATCAGTATATCCTCAAAGGCAAACGTGCCATGATTTTCGTGGACCCGCATTGCGTGGTGGATCGCCCTGATCCGATGCAGGCGCAGACCGGACAGCCCCCATCAACCGAATCCAGCCTGGACAAACTGCTGCAGGCATGGGGGCTGGAAATGCCCAAACTGACGTTTGCCGGCGACCGTACGCTGGCAGTGATGGGTTCTCCGCGGCCCACCGACCGGCCAATGAAGATTATGGGGATTATGAAATTGACTTCAGCCGAACAGTGTTTCAGTGCGGAATCTCCAGCAACAGCAATGCTCAACGAAGTCAGCATCATGTTCCCGGGTGTTTTGAAGAAAATTAATCCGGACACCACAGCGTCGGATATTAAATATACGCCCTTGATTCAAACTACATCAAAAGGAAATACCTGGAAAGTGGATAGTCCCTATGAAATCATGAGTCCGGATTACGCGGAGTTCCTGCGTAAGTTCCGCGATGGAAGCGAACCGGTCGTGATGGGCTATGCAATCACCGGCAAATTCAAATCGGCATTCCCGGAAGGGATTGAAGTCGAAGAAAAAACCGAAGGGGCTGAGGCCGACAAACCTGAAAGCGAGAAAAAACCGCCGGTGATGAAGAAAGTAACAGGATTGACCGAGGCGGCGGAAACCTGTGCGGTCATGGTTTTTGCCGATGTCGATTTTATCAGCGATATTGTTGCCTACCAGCAGACTTTCTTTGGTACGGCGGTGGTTGGCGACAACAGCAATCTTGTGCTCAATGCCATTGAAGACCTGTCCGGTTCCAGTGCCCTGATGGCGGTTCGTTCACGCGGCCAGTACAGCCGGCCTTTTACGCGAGTAGATGCCATTGAGGCCGAGGCCGATGCAAAAACCGCCGATAAAGAGACGGAAATTATGAATCAAATCAAGACCTTTGAGCAGGAACTCAATCAAAAACTGGCCGCTGTGGACAGGAAGGAAGACGAATTAATCAACAAAACCATCCTTGAGGAGAAACAGGCCATTGAGCTGAAACTTCGTGAGAAGGAAAAAGAGCTGCGCGACGTCAAAATGCAGAAAGTCAGGCACATTGAAAGTCTGGGAAGCAGGCTGAAGAATCTGTGCACGCTGCCCGGTCCGGCCCTGATTCTTCTGATTGCCGTTGTGCTTGGCCTCCGCCGGAGCTTTATGCGTCGCCATTATGTCAGCCATGCCAGTGATGCGTAATGGAAGACGTATTCGCAATAGACAGTAACAATAAAATTCAGCCTTGAATCAAACAGGGAGAATCACGATGAACGATAAAAAACTTGCGATATTGGGACTTGCAGCCGTTGGTTGTGTGGCGGCGGCGATTTTAGTAAGCCGCATTGGGGGTGTCAGCCAAAGGAGCAGTCTGGTCGTTGGGCCGCTGATTGGCGGCGTGGATGTGGATAAGATCCATTCGATTGTTGTGACCGGTGAAAAAGGAACCCAGAAAGTCACCCTGGTCAAATCCGAAAAGCGGTTTGTTGTTGCCGAAAAAGAAAATTACCCGGCCAGCACCAAGAAAGTCAACGAACTGGTCAATCAATGTCTTGATATTCGCACGGCTGAGCTGCAAAGCGAGAATCCTGCTTTTCACGCTGAATTGGGACTTACGGATGAAACAGCCAGAACAACCGTGACTTTCAAGGACAGTACGGGCCAGACCATCGTGGGCCTGCTGGTTTCAGAGAGCAAGCCGGAATCCCAGGAGGTCTTTGTGCGCCGGGCTGATGATAACAAGGCTTATCTGACGCTGCAGTCACCCTGGATATCCAGCCGTCCTCTGGATTATTTGGATACCCAGCTTCTTCAGGTGGATACCAAGAAGATACTTGAAGTCTCTGTGATTGACCCGAATCAGGTCGTATATACGCTTCGGTCGGACAATGGCGGAGATGTGGTCACCCTGGGGGAGATGCCTGCGGGCAAACAGTTCAAAGGGACGACCTATCGCAGCGTATTCAGCACATTGAGCAGTCTGAATTTTGAGGACGTCAGCCTCCCAGATAAAGTCGAGGGCTTAACACTGGATCGCCGGTATATCTGCAAGTTGAATGACTCGACGGTTTACACGCTCGACCTGGGCAAAAAAGAAGAGAAGTGGTATCTGAAGCTGAAAGTTGAATTTACGGACAAATCCGAAGTGGTGAAGGAAAAGGGGGTCGAATCCGAAGAGGAACTCAAGAAAAAAGAGGCCAAACTGCTGGCACGCGATGCCGCAGAGTCCTTGACCAAAAAGACCGCCAACTGGCTGTATGTGATTCCACAGTATAAAGCATCGGAATTAACCAAATCGCTGAATGAATTGATTGAAGATGTTCCTGCAAAGCCAAAGGAACCGGCAGATCCCAATAAGCCGGTTGAAGCACAAGCTCAGCCGCCGCAAGTATAGAATCAAATCAAAAGGGCCGTTATAAGCGGCCCTTTTTAATGTTCACAGCTCAGGATAAACGAACATCGCCGAATCGCAACTGGTCTATCAGTTTTCCTGAGGACCTGGGAGCTGGTGCTTTAGGCTGAGGTTTTCGCGGAACCTCCTTTTTCTCCATCGGCCGGCCTTCAGGCTTGCCCTGTTTCATCGACAGGCGGATTCGCTTGCGGGGGATATCGACCTCCAGTACCGTCACCTGAACCTTCTGGTGGACCTTGACGACATCGGCGGGGTCCTTGATAAATCGGTCGGCCAGTTCGCTGATGTGAACCAGTCCGTCCTGATGGACTCCAATATCGACAAAAACGCCGAATGCCGTGATATTGGTCACAATTCCGGGCAGCTTCATACCAGCGGCGAGGTCTTCGATTTTTGTGATTCCATCGGCAAACTTAAACTGCTCAAATTGACTGCGGGGATCCCTGCCCGGCTTGGCCAGTTCCTGCATAATGTCATTTAATGTTTCAAGACCAATGGTATCTGTTTTGTAGTTTTCCAATTTAATTTTGGACCGCAGCGAGGCGTCTTCCATCAATTGTTTGACGGAACAATTTAAGTCCGAAGCCATTCGATCCACAATCGGATAGCTTTCCGGGTGGACAGCGCTGGCGTCCAGCGGATTTTCGGCATTGCGAATACGCAGAAAGCCGGCTGCCTGTTCAAATGCCTTGGCCCCCAGACGCGGGACTTTGGTCAGGTTTTCCCGGCTCTGGAATGGCCCGTTTTCGTTACGGTATTCGACAATTTTCTGAGCCAAAGCAGGCCCAAGGCCGGATACATACATCAGTAATTGCTTGGAAGCGGTATTGACTTCCACGCCGACGTTGTTGACGCAACTGATGACCACATCGTCCAGAGACTGCTTGAGCAGGGTCTGGTCCACATCGTGCTGATACTGGCCGACCCCGATGGATTTCGGATCGATTTTAACCAGTTCGGCCAGGGGATCCATCAGTCGGCGCCCAATGGACACCGCGCCGCGAACGGTCAAATCATAGTCTGAAAATTCTTCCCTTGCCGCTTCCGAGGCAGAATAGACCGACGCTCCGCTTTCATTGACCATGACAATGATGATGTTTTTATCCAATTCGAGGGCACGTACAAAATCCTCGGTTTCCCGACCGGCCGTGCCGTTTCCAATGGCGATGGCTTCAATCTGGTATTCCCGGCACCATAGACGCATGCGTTCTGCTTCGCGTTTTGCGGCCTGTTCACCGTTATGCGGATATATCACATCGTTTCCGAGCAGTTTTCCCTGTTTGTCCAAAAAGACGACTTTGCAGCCGGTACGGTATCCGGGATCGATTGCCAGGACATTTTTCTGGCCCAGCGGAGATGCCAGCAGGAGCTGTCGCAGGTTTTCAGCAAATATTTTGATGGCTTCCATATCCGCCCGCTTTTTCGTCTCCAGCCGCACCTCGGTTTCCATCGACGGCGACAGCAGACGGTCGTATCCATCGTCAATGGCGCTGCGGATATACGGCGTACAGGCATTGTTGGAGTGAATATAAATGGCGTATAAAAGCTGTTGAGCGGTCTCCCTGGGGACCTGAATGCGAAACATCAGAAATCCTTCGTTTTCCCCGCGACGCATGGCCAGAATACGATGCGATGGGGCGGTGGCAACCGGTTCGGTCCACTCGAAGTAATCCTGGTATTTGGCGGCCTCGGCTTTTTTGTCCTCCAGGACTTTGGATGAAAACTGGCCCGCAGTAAAATACAATTCACGAATTCTGGCCCGGCTGTTCGGGTCCTCGCTGATCATTTCAGCAATGATGTCGCAGGCTCCGGCCAGGGCTTGTTCTGCAGTGTCCACACCTTTTTCCGGATTGATAAATTCAGCGGCGGCAATCTGAGGATCTGTGGTATCCTTTTGTTCCATAATGAGCAGTGCCAGAGGTTCCAGTCCTTTTTCTCTGGCAATCGTGGCCCGGGTGCGCCGTTTGGGACGGTAAGGCAGATAAATATCTTCCAGTTCCGTCATTGTCTGAGCCGCCATGACGGCTGATTCCAGTTCCGGAGTCAGCAATTCACGCTCCTTGAGCGAAGCCAGAATGCTGTCGCGACGGGCATAAAGTTCCTTGAGCTGCTGGAGGCGGTCCCGGATATGGGTTACAGCCACTTCGTCGAGACTGCCTGTGACTTCTTTACGGTAGCGGGCAATAAACGGCACGGTCGCTCCGTCGGCCAGAAGCTCGGCGGTCGCGGCGACTTGTCGGGCTGAGATATTCAGTTCACCAGCCACGGTTAAAACAAACTGCTGTTCCATCACAAAATCCTTATCCTCAATCCATTATTTGCAAGGGTTGCCGAAAAGAGTGTTTTATAACAACCTCGGCGAATTCTGGCAAGCGTGAAACGGGGAATATGCGGAGTTTTTATCGGGCTATTGACGCAGGTATTTCAGGCGTTCCGGCAGCGGGATATTGTTGCCGAAATTGTCTTCGCCGTAGCCGCATTCGGCCAGCAGGCGGATATCCTCAAGGACCCGTTTGTCCCCAAAGAAAGCCACTTTCATTTCTGTGGCGATATCGATTTTGCCCATCACCAGCAATTTGGCGATTTCATCGGTGACCTGCTCAATCAGTCTGGCATCCTGCTGAATCGTCATATCATCCAGTTTTAGCGGCTGTTCATAGATAATGACCTTGCCGTAATCGGCCAGAGTCATGATGACACTGCGTATCAGGGTCTTGGTATCCGAACCGCTAACCTGGGCGGGAACCAGGCCCAGCCGGATCGTCTCGGTTGCAAGAGATCGCCGCTTCTGGGCATTGATTTTTTCGTTGGCCCTGAACAGCTCCAGCGGTGAGCGGGCATCATACGATTCTCCTTCCAGTTCCATCCGCACATCGCTGCCGTAATGCAGCACCAGCTTTGAAATCAGTGTGGAAGGACGGACATGAAATCCGCGATAGGGCGGCACCCGAACCTCAATACGGGTGTTTTCCGTATAACGGCGAAGCATATTCTGGCATAACAGTTCCGCACAGGTCAGATATTCGCTGACAAAACAGATGGAATAATGAAGCAGAGTTTCCAGGAGTTTTTCCGGCTCGACCAGTTTTTTCGATCCCGGCACATGCAGCGAAGTCGGCCCTGCGTGGCGTTCATAATAATGGGCAAAATCCCGTGCTGTTCGCAGCAGGTGCAGTACAACACTGATGTGTCCCCGCAATACCGGCAGGTCTTTATCCAAAACCTCGGTTTCAGTGGTCGAAACATACGTGTCATACAAGGATTGCAGATTATGGAAACGGAGTTCCAGCGAACGGAGTTTTTCTTCGCTGATGGGGCCGGTCATTTCGTAATGATATTCACGGGAAGCAACAAGACCTTTGGGAAGGGCCTGTTTGCATTCTGCTGCAAGATTCAAAAATGCTGTCGCCAGAAGGGTGACAGTGTTAGATACCGTTTCGAGTTTTCGAATGGCCAAATCATGCGGCAATCGGCCCAGAGGCAGTGACTCCGCGTATGTCTCCGGCGTCGGAATCGAATGAGGAATCGGGATGTGCAGCCAGGCGGCTTCCTGCAGGAGACGCTCCGTTGCCCGATAAAGAATATCCTCAACAAAGGCTATGGCATTCTGGGTTCCAATGGTAAAATCCTGCTCAACGGGTAAAAGGCGATAGGCCGGTATGGAGTGCTGAATATGCAGCAGTTCATAGCCGACATTGGAATACAGCTTGATGGCGGCCGTCATCGAACGGAATCCCGCCCACTGACTGTTGTTGCGGGCACCATAAGAATCCAGAAGTTCTTCCGCCTGAGTGGACTGTGCCAGCAATTCCCCCAATAAAGGACGAGTCAGTCTGCCCAGATTATTCTGATGCTGCATCACTAGAAAGCTGGCAGCTTTGAGCAGGGTCTGTGTCCGTCGTCCAACCAGACGGGAAAATTCTTCATAGGATATTGATACAGGGCCCATACAACCTTGCACCTTTAACATGGAATACGTTTTAGCAGCGGCACAGTCATTCCGCCGCAAGACGGAGAAACTATACTCAATTGCGACAAAAAATCAAGATAATTGCCTGGTCTTACAATCCTTTGAATTCGGCGACAACCGGGGTGTGATCGCTGGGTTTTTCCAGTTCTCGGGGTGCTTTGTCGATGCGGCAGTCGATACAGTTTTGAGCCATTACGGGAGTGGCCATGATGTAATCCAGTCGCCATCCCAGATTGCGTTTGAAGCCATTGGGCACGCGATAATCCCAGAAAGTGTACTGTTCCGGCTGGGGATGGAATTGACGAAATACATCCACAAAACCCCATTTCATCACCTCGCGTAAGGCATCCTGGATTTCCTGACAAAAACAAACGTCACCCCACAGATTTTTGGGATCATATACGTCTTTATCTTCGAGGGCCACATTCAAATCGCCCACCCATACTATCGGCTGGTCCGGAGTGTAAGTTTTGTCAAAATAGTCTTTCAGCCATGAAAACCAGTGTAATTTGTATTGGAATTTCTCACTTTGTATGGATTGCCCCTGGGGGATATAGGTGTTTACAATAACCATGTTTTTATAGGACATCTTGAGAAAACGGGCTTCTTTCGCAGAATCCTGAGGCAATTCGATTTGGGCATCCTGAATCGGGATATCGCTGAATATAGCGACACCGTTGTACTTTTTTTGGCCGTTAAATACAATGTGATAGCCTGAATCGTTGAATGCCTCCAATGGAAAATCACAGTTTTGAACCTTGGTTTCCTGAACGCAAAGAATCTGAGGCTTGTTTTCAGCAAGCCACGCGTTGAGTATGTCGATACGGCTCCGGATGGAATTTACATTAAATGTCGCTATTTTCATCGCAATCCTTTTGGATAAGCATTATAAAAAAAACACCCAAAAAATGTCAAGGAATATCGTAAGTCTATATGTGACAGTTATATACGACATATTTAGTGGATTTCCCAGCAAGTTTCATCGAAAAAAGTATTGAAATTTTATGATTTGTGCGGAAAATAGAGAAAAAATAATATTTTATTGCACAATGTTGACAGTAATCAGTAGTATATAACTATAGAATGAATAGGAATATAGGAGTTAGAACTATGAAATTATCTTCAAGAACACGCTACGGAATGAGAGCGATGATGGAATTGGCTCTCGAATACGGAAAGAAACCTCTTCAGATCAAATCCATTGCGGATCGCGAGGATATTTCCAACAAGTATCTTGAACAGCTTGTTGCCATGCTGAAATCATCCGGGCTTGTTCGCAGTGTTCGGGGTCCCCGCGGCGGTTATATGCTGGCCCGGAATCCGGCAGAAATTAAATTAAGCGAAATTTTCACCACCCTTGAGGGGCCGCTTATTCCGGTAGAATGTGTCGAACATACCGAATTTTGTCCGAAATGCCCGGATTGTGCCACCCGGCTGATTTGGAATGAACTGTACAGAGCTTTAATGAGCGTGCTGGACAACACGACTCTTAAAGAGCTGGCCGAACGTGCTGACAAGATTCAGCAGGGCGGAAGCTATCAAATATAAATTACCTATTTGACAAAAAAACAGCGCGGCGGGACAGTCTTCACAGGCCTTGTGGATCCCGCCGCTGTATTTTATACAGTATTGAGTTTGGGATTTGTCGGAATTTGCCGGAATAAAACTAGGACGATAAAAGACGTGTTTTGGGTTTCTCGGAAACAGGCGAATGTGCTTAAGAAACTCCGGCAAACGATAGAATCTCAGGGATAAGAAAAATCTCAGGTGTGATATGCCGCATAAAAGTTTCGACAGCAACCAAATAGACCATCTGACACAGGCGATATTGGCCTCTTATCAGGATGATATGGGGACTAATTTCATCGATGTCAAGAATCTTCCTGTGCGGGACAAGATATTGTTTGTACTCAATTCGCTGATGGAGCTTTTGTTTCCGGGCTACACCGGCAAGCGTCCGGTCAGCAGTGAAAACATTCGTTCCATCATCCAGGAAATCCTCGTTATGGTCCGTCGGGAATTGGCGGATCAAATCGAGCTGGCATTGCGTTTTAGCTGCAAACTGAAGGAATGCCCCGCCTGCGACTGCAGAAATCTGGCCAGTGAATGCTGTGAGTCACTGCTGAATCGGATTCCCGACATTCGACAAATGCTCAAAGAAGACGTTCAGGCGGCTTTTGACGGCGACCCGGCGGCCAAGGCGCCCGAAGAAATCGTCCTCAGTTACCCGCATTTGTGTGCTATTGCGATTCATCGTGTCGCCCATGAGTTATACCGGATGGATATTCCGCTGATTCCCCGCATGATGGCCGAATACGCGCATTCACAAACCGGGATTGATATCCACCCCGGGGCACAGGTGGGCAGGCGGTTCTTTATTGACCATGGGACCGGTGTCGTCATCGGTGAAACGGCCGTAATTGGAAACAATGTCAAGATTTATCAGGGCGTTACGCTGGGTGCGGTGAGTTTTCCCAAAGATGAACACGGCAATATCATTCGCGGTAAAAAGCGTCATCCAACGCTGGAAGATGATGTTACCGTTTATGCCGAGGCAACGATTCTGGGAGATATTGTCATCGGCAAAGGTGCTGTCATCGGCGGCAATGTCTGGATAAGGGAGCCCGTCCCGGCTGGCGCTGTCGTGACGATTGCCAAGCCGGAATCACTTTATGTCACCCGCGGACGCAGGAAGCCGGCGGACAAGAATTCGGAGTAGTATCGTGAATTCGTCATTAGTCAATAAAATTCTGGAATTGAAAAATAAACGGAATGCGGTCATTCTGGCTCACAACTACCAGATTTCCGAAATACAGGATATTGCTGATTTTGTTGGCGACTCGCTGAGCTTAAGTGTTCAGGCGGCGGGCACGCAGGCGGATGTCATTGTGTTTTGCGGTGTGTATTTCATGGCCGAGACAGCGGCGATTTTATCTCCGAATAAAACCGTGCTGCTGCCCGATAAATACGCCGGATGCCCGATGGCTGACATGATAACCGCAGAGCAGTTGGCTAAATTCAAAGACGAACATCCAGACGCGCTTGTGGTCTGTTACGTCAATTCCACCGCTGAAGTCAAGGCGCTGTGCGATTACTGCTGCACCAGTTCCAATGCGGTCAAGCTGGTCTCCAATCTGCCCGCCGACAGAGAAATCATCTTCGTCCCTGATCAGCACCTGGGTGCGTTTGTCCAGGAACGTTCCGGACGGAAAATGATTCTGTGGCCGGGTTTTTGTCCAACCCATGTCCGGATGACCGCAGAGCAGGTCAGCGATGCACGCCGTGCACATCCCGGCGCGGTTGTCCTTGCTCATCCCGAGTGCGGTCCGGCAGTTCGTGCCGTCGCAGACCAGTTGCTCAGCACCAGCCAGATGATAGCGTATGCAGGAAAATCCCCGGCGAATCAATTCATCATTGCAACAGAAGAAGGGATATTGCATTCTCTCCGGAAAAAGTATCCGCATAAAGAGTTTTACCCGGTCAGTGATAAAGCGGTGTGTCCGAATATGAAAAAAATAACGCTCGAAAAGCTGCTGTGGTCGCTGGAGGATATGCAGACGGTGATTGCCGTCCCGCCGGCGATTGCCCAAAAAGCTCGCAGGGCGCTGGATCGAATGCTTGAAGTCCTGCCGGACAAATCGTAATCGTTTTGCAGATTTGACAACTCTCAAAAGGTAAATGACTATGGAAACCAACAAAAAGAAATATAAACTGGAAACACTGGCTCTTCATGCCGGTCAAACCGCAGACCCGACCACCCTGAGCAGGGCGGTACCGATCTACCAGACGACCAGCTATGTATTTAAAGACAGCGAACACGCCGCGAATCTGTTTGCACTCAAGGAATTCGGCAACATCTACACCCGCCTGATGAATCCCACCACGGATGTCCTCGAAAAACGGATGGCGGAACTGGAAGGCGGCGTGGCTGGCGTAGCCTTTGCATCCGGGATGGCTGCGATTACGGCTGCCATATTCAATATCTGTCCCGCCGGCTGCCATGTGGTATCCAGCAGTTCGCTCTATGGAGGAACGCACACGCTGTTTTCACATACACTGCCGCAGATGGGTATTGAGGTTACAACCGTCAATCCCAATAACCCTGAGAATTTCCGCAAAGCCATCAAGAACAATACCCGTGCGGTTTATATTGAGACCATCGGAAATCCGAAAAATGATGTCCTGGATTATCCGGCCATTACGAAGATTGCACATGACAATGGACTGCCGGTGATTTGTGACAATACGGTTGCTACACCGATGCTTTTTCAGCCGATTGAACAGGGCGTCGATATTGTTGTGTATTCCTGCACAAAACTGATAGGCGGCCACGGCACCAGTATCGGCGGGATGGTCATTGATTCAGGGAAATTCAAATGGGACAATGGCAAATTCCCCGGTCTGACCGAACCGGATGAGAGCTATCATGGATTGCAGTATGTAAAAACCTTCGGCAATCTGGCCTACAGCATTAAAATTCGCACGCATGTCCTGCGTGATACCGGAGCATGTCTGTCGCCATTTAATGCATTCCAGCTTTTACAGGGCGTTGAAACCCTGCATCTGCGAGCAGCCAGGCATTGTGAAAATGCCAAGGTATTGGCCGAATTTCTGGAAAAGCATCCTGCGGTCAGTTGGGTCAATTACCCCGGCCTGCCCAGCCATCCCTGTTATAAGCTGGCGATGAAATATCTGCCAAAAGGGCAGGGTGCGATCCTTGGTTTTGGTGTCAAGGGCGGCACGGCTGCCGGCGTGAAATTTATTAATGCCGTGAAACTGGCGAGCCATTTAGCGAATATATTGGATAGCAAAACACTTGTAATCCACCCGGCCAGCACAACGCATCAGCAATTAACCGAAGCCGATCAGCTTGCGGCCGGCGTCACCCCTGATTATATTCGTGTTTCTGTAGGAACCGAGCACATAGATGATATCGTAGAAGATTTTGATTATGCGTTGAAAGCAAGTCAGTCGTAATTCGCAACGCAATAGGCCCTATACTGGAGTTTGTCCGATGTGGGATTATACAGATAAAGTAATGGATCATTTTACCAACCCGCGTAACGTCGGGAAAATTGAAGATTATGATGGCATTGGCGAAGTTGGTTCGCTGGCTTGCGGGGATGCCCTGACGCTGACATTTAAGCTGGATAAGAGCGGTCGGATCGCGGACGCCAAATTTCAGACCTTTGGATGTGCCAGTGCGATTGCATCCTCGTCGGTCTTGACGGAGATAATCAAGGGGATGACCCTTGACGAGGCCGAAAAAGTCACCAATCAGCAAATTGCAGATAAACTGGGTGGTCTTCCCGAACAGAAAATGCACTGTTCAGTGATGGGACAGGAAGCACTGGAGGCGGCGATTGCCTATTACCGCAACAAGGGTAAAACATCTGCGCACAAAGAAGGCAGGGTTGTTTGTACCTGTTTTGGTGTTACTGACCTGGAGATTCGTCGGGTTATCCTGGAAAATGACTTGACAACAGTTGAACAAGTCACCAATTTCTGCAAAGCCGGCGGCGGCTGCGGCGGCTGTCATGGTGAAATCGAACATATTTTGCAGGACGTCCAGGGCAAAAAAAATAATCAGCAGTCGCCGGTCCCCGCAGCTCGGCATAAAAAACTGTCCAATATTCAGAAGATACAACTGATCCAGGAAACGATACGGGAACAGATTCGCCCGGTCATTCGCTCGCATGGGGGCGACCTCGAACTGGTGGACGTGGAAGGCAGCAAGGTGATTGTGGCCCTTCGCGGGATGTGTGCCAGCTGCAAAATGTCGGAAGTGACCATGAAAGATCTGGTACAAGCCAAATTACGCGAATTTGTGGCCGAAGACCTGATTGTCGAAGAAGAAAAAGATACAGCCCAGGCTTAATCACACGGAGAAACTGCAATGAATTCCGTCGTTTATATGGATAATAACGCAACCACTCGCGTCGATCCTGAAGTATTGCAGGAAATGATGCCGTATCTGAGCGATTACTATGGTAATCCCTCGAGCATGCATACCTTTGGCGGTCAGGTTGGCAGCAAGATACGGAAAGCCCGCCAGCAGGTCGCGGCCTTGCTCGGCTGTGAACCGGATGAAATAATCTTTACCAGTTGCGGCACCGAAAGCGACAATGCTGCCATTCTGGGAACGCTTTCCATTGTTCCCCACAAACGTACCGTCATCACGACACGAGTCGAGCACCCGGCGGTGCTGAGTCCCTGCCGCAACCTCGAGCAGCATGGATATCGCATTATCGAATTGGGGGTTGATAAACATGGCTGTCTTAATCTGGCCGAACTCGAATCGGCGATCAATGACGACACCGCCATTGTATCTGTCATGTATGCCAATAATGAAACCGGCGTGATCTTTCCGATTGAGAAAATTGCTTCCATTTGCAAGGCAAAGGGTGTGACCTTCCATACTGATGCGGTTCAGGCGGTGGGCAAAATCCAGCTGAATCTCAAGACCAGCGCGATCGACATGCTGAGTCTTTCCGGCCACAAGCTTCATGCTCCCAAAGGTATTGGGGTTCTGTATGTCCGCCGGGGCACACGCCTGTCGCCTTATCTGCTTGGCGGCCATCAGGAAAATAATCGTCGAGGCGGAACCGAGAATGTGCCGGGGATTGTTGCCCTCGGCAAGGCCTGTGAGATAGCTTTGCATCACCTGGACGAAGAAAATACGCGTGTGAAAGCCCTGCGGGATAAACTGGAGTCGAAAATCCTGGCCACCTGTCCGGATTGCATGGTCAACGGTGACTCCGAAAACCGCCTTCCCAATACACTGAATATCAGTTTTGAATATATTGAAGGAGAATCCATCCTGATGATGCTGGATCGCTTTGGAATCTGTGCCAGTTCAGGTTCCGCCTGTACGTCCGGATCGCTGGAACCTTCTCATGTGCTGCGGGCTATGGGTGTTCCTTTCACGGCGGCGCATGGTTCGATTCGCTTTAGTCTGAGTCGCTATAATACCGAGCAGGAAGTGGACTATGTCGCCGAAAAGCTGCCGCCGATTATTAACCGACTTCGGGAATTAAGCCCCTTTGTCGCCCGGAAATGAGCCTGAAACGGGGTATGCTGTGGTTGCGGAAGCTATGGGATGTTGGTGTTCTGATTTAATTTCTGAGCGACCAGCAGTGAAAGGCTCTGACGCAGATTTTCGGCAAAGGGGAACGTAAAGGTGGATTGCGTGGAATCCAGCGCTAATCCGAAGTTCATCATGGTTTCGCTGCCGACATCCGTAATGGGCATCGGAGGAATAAACCAGTTGGCAATCATGGCTTTAAACGCGGAAAAGAATCCTTCGGAATCTTTTTCGCCGGCTATAGAACTGACTTCTGCGCCCATTTGCGGGGGATTGCCTCCGCGGGCAAAGGTCAGAGCATTGATTCGGGCGACCTGCTCATTGGACCGGTTGGAGTAAAGAAAGCCCTCATTGGTTTTCTTGATGTCATATAAATGAGCGGTCACAGAGCTTTTCCCGTTCATATCGAAACGTACCGACACGTTATTGACCTGCCGCTTATTGTCTTTAATCGTGCCAGATATCTCCAGCAACCCGACCAGCGGCCCATCCATGCGTATGGATTTGAGCATGTTTCGCATCATTTTCGGTTTATTGGAATGCTTGGCGTTGAATGAAATCATCTCATTCGGATCAAAAAAGGTCTCATAGACACCTGATCCGGTTATCTCAAAGACACATTTGGTCACAAACGAATTCTTCTTATCGTCGGATGTTCTGGATATGATTTTAGCATTGAGTGTCGTATTGGGATCTTTATAGACATCGACACTGGTGGGGGCGACGAGAGGGACAAAATACATAAACACATCGACACCGTTGCCCAAGCCTTCGCTGTTATATTCCATTTGCATCGTCGGGCCGCTCGAAGATGCAGGCTTGCAGTCTGAACACTCTGCGGAACATAATCCCCCGAGACATCCTATCAGAAAAACCAGCAATCCTTTTCTCATATATCTCATTCGACTATACTTCTGTTTACCATGATTTTAAATAATACTTGAAAATTCCCGTTTCAGCGAGGTTCAATGCCGTGATATCAACCACTCGCATTTTTTATCGCAAAACCATCATACCCATCGGGTATGCATAATCTATAAAACGGCAAACATTATACGAATTCTGCAAAAAAAGTCACTAAAAATAGAAGAAAAAAAGGCCGGCAACGAAACAGTATGAGACTGTCAGGTATTTCATTGCCGGCGGTAGAAATGGCTAATAGAGTTTAAAACAACCTATCTTCTCAATCCCTGCTGAAGCACATGGATTAAGTATGCCTCCAATTAAAAAATAGGGGCCTCCGACCGTAAATAAAGCCGTTTGTCGACGTCAAAAGGTGGATAAAAAAATATAAATATTTAAAAAATTTATCAACAAAACAGGGTCCGCTATATCCAGTATGGATTGTTCCATAGATGTAAACTCCTTGCAATTCTGTAGTTTTTTGATATAATAATGCTGAATGGCAGAACGGCTGTCCATTCGGAGCTTCAATTCATAACCTACATAAGGGAGCCAACGATGTTTGAAACACTGGATAAAATGTTTCTGGCCGGACTGGGTGCCATGACCATGACCAAGGAAAAAGCGGAGCAAATTTTTGACGACTACGTCAAAAAAGGTCAGGCCGAACGTGAACACAAAAGCGGATTTGTCAAAGAAATCCTTGAAACAGCCGAAAAAACACGTTCTGATATGGAGAAACTGGTTTCCGAACAGGTCAAAAAAGCAATCTCTTCGATTCCGCTGGCCACGAAAGACGATCTGAAACGCGTTGAACAAAAGCTCGATCAGCTTTTGGCCTCCAAAGGGAGTTAAGCCTTGCTGAAATTGTTCAGCGGAATACGGCGGGCAATTGTCCGTTTACAGCGGTACCGTCACATCATGGCCGTACTCATGAAGTACGGTTTTGAGGAACTGGCTGGTATTGTCGGCAGACATCTCAAGGTTGGCCTTGGCTCAAAAGTCATCCCGATGCCTGCCCGAAAGGAAATTGCTCAAGCCACGCTGGCAAGACGAGTTCGTCTGGCAATGGAGGAATTGGGGCCTACGTTTATTAAACTTGGGCAATTACTCAGCACACGCCCTGACTTATTGCCGGTAGAATATATCCAGGAATTGGAATTGCTTCAGGACCGCGTCAGTCCGGAAGAATATCCCGTTATCCGCGAAACAATCAAGAAGCAGCTCGGAAGCTATCCAGAAGATATATTCGACCGATTTGATCCTGAACCGATTGCCGCAGCGAGTATTGCCCAGGTGCATCGCGCCAGAACGAAGGATGGGCAGGAAGTGATCCTGAAAATCCGCCGGCCGGATATTGTCAAAACCATCCAGGCGGAACTGGAAATCCTCAATGACCTTGCCCGGCTTGCTCGCGGCAGATTCGCAGCTCCGGAAACGTTTGATCCCCAGCGTATGGTCCGTGAATTTGCTGAGGCGGTCAGCAAAGAGGTCGATTATGCCAACGAACGCCGCAACCAGCAGCGATTCATCAGAAATTTTGCAAACGATCCTGCCGTTCATGTTCCCAAGGTTCTTGAGCCGTATTGCTCAGAGGGTCTTTTGACCATGGAGTACATTGAAGGTGTCAAGCCCAGCCATATCGATCGGCTTGTGTCAGTCGGCCTTGAGCCTAAAGTTATTGCTCGCCGGGGGGCGGATTTTGTGCTTCAGCAAGTCTTTGAGCACGGTTTTTTCCATACCGATCCTCACCCGGGCAATTTTCTGGTCATGCAGGGCAATGTTCTTGCCCCTCTGGATTTTGGGCAGGTGGGGCGACTGACCAATGAGGATAAACTGCTGCTGCAATACATTGTATTAGCGATTGTCGATGGGGATGTCTGGAGGATTGTGCACGGGCTGGAACGGGCCGAAATGCTGTCCGACCATTCCAGTCAGGCCGAGTTGGTGCGTGACATCCAGGATATTATCAATACCTATTCCGGGCTTCCACTCAAAGATATCCCGTTTCGTGAGGCCATGGTCCGTGGATTTGACATTATCCGAAAGTATCAGATCGGTGCTCCGAGGGATTTTACCCTGATGCTTAAAAGTCTGATGACGATTGAATCCTTCGCGCGGTCACTCGATGAAGATTTTCAGATTGTTGAATGTCTCAAGCCCTATGCACGCAAATTTGCGCTTGAGCAGATCAATCCCAAAAATATGTTTGATCAGTTGAAAAAAGCCGCTTTGGGGGCAACGGAATTGGCCGGACGATTCCCCGAGGATGCTGCGGCGATAATCGGTAAATTCCGCCGTGGAAATTTCAAAATTCATATCCACCATGACCACCTTGAAGAGCTGGAAGATACACTGGACAACAGTTCCAATCGGATCAGCTTTGCGGTTATTATTGCCGCCTTATTGATTGGGTCCAGCCTGCTGGTATCCCAGGACGGGACTGTCCTGGGGCTGTTCAGTCTTCAGGCATTCGGGATTGCCGGATATCTGATTGCCATGATCATGGGACTATGGCTTGCGTTCTCCATCATTCGCAGCAGGAAATACTGATTGGCCGAGATGTCGGCCGAAGACTCAGTGCATGCCGTCCCACATATACATCAATTGGGGGATAGCCAGTTTTTCAAGTATTTTGGTATTGATGACAGATTGGCGGCTTTCGGCTCCGAGAACATCCATCCAGGTCGTCCTGCGTTCCAATTCGACGACGCGGGCACTGCTGATTCCAGCCATGTCTTTGGCTTTCGCAACAGCCTGTTCAAAATAACCCGTATCATCAATCAATCCCTTGATTTGGGCTTCCTGTGCGGTATAAATACTGCCGTCGGCCAGTGCACGGACCTGCTGGGAGGTCAGGGCTTGCCGGCCTTGGCAGACCAGCGTGACAAAACGTTCATAGGCCGGATTAATTAGTTTTTCATTGAGATAACGCTTTTGTTCATCCGTCATTTCTGAGAACATGCTTGGCCAGTCTTTTTTCTCTCCGCTTTTCAAGACTTCCGGCTGGATTCCGAGTTTTTGCTCCAGCAGGTCTTTGACAACAATATGGCTCATAATCACACCAATGGAGCCGGTAATCGCGGTTGGTTCGGCCATGATGTAATCGCAGGCTACGGCGCTGTAATAGCCTCCGGATGCGGCCACCGACTGCATAAAGGCCAACACCGGCAGGCCGGTTTCCTGTCTGAGTTTCGTGATATAATAATGAATCTGGTCGCTGGCTGAAACGGTGCCGCCGGGGCTGTTGATGCGAAGAATAATGGCACGAATGTCTGGGCTTCTCAATGCTTCCTCAGTGAGCAATCGAATTTCTTCACTTTGGCTGCCTTCAATAATGCCAACCAGGTTGATGACGGCAATCTTGCGTGCCGCGGGTCCTTTAATTAACGTCGTTTCAGCGAAATTCTCTGTCCCGCCGGAACTGACTAATAAAGTCATAACAAGACCCGTCACGGCGAGAAACATGACAATGTTGGTGAGAATTGAGAAAGTCAACAGAATATTTACAAATATTCTCCATCCAGAACCACTGCCTTTCTTTTCCACAGGAATGTTTACATATTGGATCGCGGGTGCAGGAACTGGTGGAATCGGTGCGCCCCCAGGCTGTGGAGAAGACGACGGCGTTGGTTCAGAGAAATCATCGTATTTATTGTGCATATCCATAAAACTCCTTTCGAATTCATTTTCGCAACTTTAAACACTTTCTTTGCAGTAAACACATCGCTGCCCGCCAGAGGGCAGACGTATAATTATGATAAATAGTATAAAAAGGGATGGTTTAAAAGTCAAATCCTCAGTTTTTGATTGACAATATCGTACAAATTGCGGACAGTGATGCCAAGTTAAAATAGGTGACACATCTGTTGGAGATATGATGACTTTATATGTAAACGGCCAGATTGTTGACGCTCAAAAAATCGAAGAAGAGATTGCCCGTCTTCGGCCAGAGTATGAGCGTGTTTTTGCAGACATGGAGCAGGACGCCAGAGAAGCACAGCTTGTTAACTGGGCCAGGGAAAATGTGATCGAAGGTGTTCTTATGCGTCAGGAGGCTTTGCGTCAGAATAGCCCGATTGATCCCAAAGACCTTGATGAAGCGATGTATGCGGTGATTGAACGGCATGGGGGGCGTGCCGGATTCGATCGATTTCTGGCCGATCATAAATTAACAGAACAGCAGATTCGCAGTGATATTGAAGCCCAAATCAGAGGACATCGACTGATAGAAAAAATTGAATCTCAGGCCAAAGAACCTACTGATAAGCAGATTCGCAAATTCTATGAAGACAATCAAGCCCGGTTTATGATGCCGCCGATGATGCGGGCCGCCCATATCGTAAAGCACCCCAAACCAGGCTCTGATCCCGAACAGCTCAAATCGGAATTGCTTGATGTGCTGAAAAAAATGCGGCAGGGGGAAGATTTTTCAAAACTCGCACAAAAGTATTCAGATTGTCCGGATCGCGGTGGAGATTTGGGCTGGTTTTCTGCTGGGCAGATGGTTGCGGCCTTCGAGGAGGTCCTAATGAAGCTGCGTCCGGGTGAAATCAGCGATGTATTTGAAACGGAATTTGGTTTTCACATAGCCAAATTGATTGAAAATCGACCTTCAGTTGCTATTGCCCTGGAACAGGTCCGCTCATTCATTTCGGAAGAACTCCACCGCCAATTCCGTCAGAAAGCGGTAGAGCAATTTATTGACGAGTTGAAAAGCAGGGCTGTTATCGAGGACCGATAATCAGTTTTATTTCGATAGAGATTTAAACAATTGTTCTGTCGTTCCGATAAAAATCCAAGCCGGACGCCTGGGAAGATGAACAAAACAATGCTTTTGCTTTATCAACACAATTCATTCCGTTGTTTGATTCAGTTCTGATTAAGCGTACACTTGATTTGGACGATTTGACAGCATCGTGATGATTGTATTCCGGACTGTCAGAGAATTGGAATGAAATTTATTGATAATGCGACAAAAAACAGCAGCAAAGCAAAGGTCGTTTCTGCTGCCGGACGACGTTTGCGGCTGTTTGTTGTTTTGTTATTTCTGTGTGCCGGCAGACTATTGCCATCGTCATCAGCCGTCGCTGACACCGGCAAAAACCCCGCGACCGAATATCAACTGAAAGCTGCTTTTCTATATAATTTCATGAAATTTGTGGAGTGGCCCAATATTCTTTCCAATCCGCAATCCGGTAATTCTGAAATGAAGAAAGAGCCGCTGCTGGTTTGCGTGCTTGGGGAAAATAAGCTGAAAGACCCTCTGAATTCTCTTTCTGAAAAAACGATTAAAGACAGGCCGGTAAAAATAGAATTCATAGACGGTTTTGAGGCATTTAAAAAGAAACACGGCGATGCGTCTGTCGCGGATTATCTGGAACAGATACAAAAACCGATTGTATCCTGTCATTTGCTGTTTGTGGGAGCCTCTGAAAAAGAGCGGCTTGCAGAGATTCTGAAACTGTCCGAAAAAAAACCGGTTTTGACGGTTAGTGATATCGGCAATTTTGCCGGAGTCGGCGGAGTCATCGAATTTGTCGCTGAAAACAACAAAATGCGATTTGATATCAACGTGGTTTCGGCCGAAGCCAAAAAGCTGAAAATCAGTTCGCAACTGCTTCAGCTTGCACGAAAAGTATATAAAAAGGAAAATCCCGGGTAACCCCCTGACTGCGAGTATGGTGCATAACCGGAAGACAACAAATGAAATGGATTAACGACCTGACAATTCGCCGCAAACTGCTGGCTGTGCTGATGAGCATCTGTCTGATTGTCCTGCTGCTGTCGGGTGGAGCCATGATTGCATGGAATCAATACGCCTTCCGGCAGAACATGATTAAAGACATGGTGATGCAGGCTCAGATTGCTGCGGACAATTGCAGGGCGGCTGTAGCTTTTGAAGACACACAAATTGCGGCCGGTCTGCTGGAATCCTTTCAGACGAGACCCTCTGTTATTTCCGTGGTCATTGATACACCCGCACGCCCTGATTTTGCACGGTATGTTCGTAAAAACAGCCGGGTCGGTACGCATGAACATTCCGGCATGGAAGGCTGGTCATTTGCCGGTGATGAACTGGTAGTCCAAAAAAATATCGTTCTGGACGGGGAAGTCATTGGTCATCTGACACTGTGTTCGGATGTACAGCCTATGAAGGCCAATCTTCGCAGAAACACGATGATTGTTACAGGCGTGATCGGTTTTGGACTGGTTATTGGATATCTGTTGTCCAGCCGGCTTCAGCGTCTGATATCTCTGCCGATTCTGGCCCTGACTGAGATTGCCAACGATGTGGCTTATCGAAAAGATTACTCCGTCCGAGCCGTCAAATATTACAATGATGAAGTGGGTGTGCTGATCGACACATTTAATCAAATGCTCGGCCAGATTCAAAAAGAAATGACGGATCGCATGCAGGCTGAGGCCGAATTGCGAAAACATCGGGATCATCTGGAGGAAATGGTCAGTGAACGCACCAGTGAATTGAAATTATCCAACCAGCGATTAAAAGTGTCGGTCGAGCGAGCAAATCTGATGGCTAAGCAGGCGACCCAGGCCAACAAGGCAAAAAGTGAATTCCTTGCCAATATGAGTCATGAAATCAGGACTCCGATGAACGCCATTCTGGGTTTCGGCGAATTGCTCAGGGACGAGCCTTTGTCGGATGCTCAGAAGAATTATGTGGATACCATTCTGGCCAGCGGCAAAAATCTTCTGCAGATTATCAATGACATCCTGGATTTCTCAAAAATCGAAGCCGGGAAACTCAGTACTGAAAAGATAGATTTTTCATTGATTCAGATGCTCGAAGAACTGGAATCACTGTTTCGGCCGATGTGTATGCGAAAGAACCTTGACTTTGATGTCTTGTGCTGCAGTGAATTGCCGAACATGATGCGATCGGATCCGGTGCGTCTTCGCCAATGCCTGGTCAATCTGCTCAACAATGCGATTAAATTTACAGAGCAGGGGCATGTCTATCTCAATGTTAGTATGGAGACCATGAACCAGACTCCTCACATTCGCTTCGATATCGAAGATACCGGTATCGGAATTCCCAGGGATAAGCAGAAGCTGGTCTTCGAGGCATTTACGCAGGCCGATGGCAGCCATACCCGCAAATTTGGAGGTACCGGGCTTGGCCTGACGATCACTCGGCAGCTTGTGGAATTACTCGGCGGTCAAATCTCACTCCGCAGCGATGAAGGGCGGGGTACCATCTTTACCATACAAATGCCTCTGGGAGTGGATGCAGACAGTCAATCTGTAACGTTTCGCCACAACGCAATTGAAGCATTGCAGTCAGAATTCAGCAATCCGCTGATTCCGATAAAAGGAAATATCCTGGTTGCAGAAGATGCCCGGGCCAATCAGGCACTGATCCGGATTATGCTGCAAAAAATGGGGCTTGAGGTTACGATTGTCGAAGACGGTCAGCAGGCTGTGGAAAAAATCAATAATGGCCGGTATGATCTGATTTTAATGGATATGCAAATGCCCGTGATGAATGGCTACGATGCAACCCGTCAAATCAAAGCGATGGGCATCCAGATACCTGTTATTGCACTGACCGCACATGCCATGAAAGGTGACGAAGAAAAATGCCGCCAGGCAGGCTGCGACGATTATCTTACCAAACCCATCGATCGGACAAAGCTGGAGAAGATTCTGCGGAACTATTTATGCCCGGTATCCAGCACCAGCGCAACCTGAGATGGTGCAATCAGGGATGTCCGAAAACCATAGTCTGGACTTCGATTCCCTCGATGGCGTTCAGTTTATTGGCCAGGTCCTGTGCCGTCGGCAGGTCATCTGTCATTTCAAGAATCAAAAGTCCATTGGGCGAACAAAAGCCCTTTTCCGCTTCGTGCAGACCCAGGCGGGTGCGGATACTGCATCCGTATTCGGTCAGGATTTCCTGAACAGGGCGGACATGGTGGACTCTGTCGGTAATATGAACGCCTAAGATAATATGTTGTTTGAGCGGCATTGTCTATCCTTTCTGTACGTTATTGCTGTTCTTCGATTGAGGAAAAATCAATCTGATTCCAGTCGAAATGACTATTCTGGGCCTCCTGCAGGATTTGACGGGCACGTTCCAGATCGCTGTCACGCACCAGTAATTTAATGCCGCAGGTGGGGAGGGTGTAATATAGACCCGCAATAGGCATGTTTTCATCACCAACAAAGCATTGGATGCCTGCATTTTCGAGGTCGATTTTTGCAAGATGTGCGTTTTCCGGGGTATCGAATTGAGCGGCGGTTACCAGTTTTTCATCCATAATAATTCCTTTCGCTGTTTATTCGAGGAATAATTCACCAAGCTCGCCTATCCGTTTTTTATACTTTGGTAATTTCGTCTGATTCAATTGTACCTCAGTGCACCCCTTCATGACAAGAGCTAAAAATAGTTCTATCATATTCAGATAGTCATTCACTGAAACAAATTCCGATGCGATTATACCTTTTTGGAAATCACGATTGTGATAATTTCCAAGCGGTACGCATAAGGCGCCGGCTGTGTATCCAAATAACGTGAATATCGACGCCTCGCATGTGCCGGCATCCATTAATTGTCGCTGAAATCGAAAGGTTTTGTCCTGTTTCTGAAGATTCACTGCGGTTGAAACCATCCACTGGGTGACGGCGGGACAAAAAATACGACTGCGGTCGCCAACCCGGATTACGACCCCTTTGCCAAGAGGGGCCGTCGGCAGGGTGGCGCTGGTCTCAATGGAGATCATAACCGTGTTTTTTGGCAGCGATTTATGCAAGCAGACATATTTAGCCCCATGCAAACCAGCTTCTTCGGCGACAGTGAATAAGCCTGAGACTTTGCGACGAATTTTTTTGCAGTGCAGTTGGTCAAAAAGACAGAGAATGGCTGTGCACCCAATCAGATCATCACAGGCCCGGCTATATAACAGGCCGTCTCGAATCTGGCAGGCGGGCAAATCCCACATAGCCAAATCTCCTTTTTGGGCCGGACCATTCAATGCAAGCCATATCCGCTTTTGCCTTTTCTTTTCATCAAATTGAACTTTGGTGATGCTGCCGGGAACACAGCCGGTTGATGTAAATACCCTAATCTTTGTGCCTTTATGAAAATAAGACTTTTCGACGCCTCCGTAAAAGAGTGCGGTTGTCTTATTTCGGATGGAATCTTTTTCGATAATAAAGCCGGGATGGTCTTGGTGGGCGACAAACGTAAGGGGTGTATTAGAATATTTCGCACCATAGACGGCCAGAATATTTCCCATTTTATCGACAGTTGTTTGGATGCCTCGGTCTTTGCAAAAATGCAGGATGGCTTCACGAACGATGGCTTCCCGATAAGGGGCCGTTGGATTCTGAAGAAAAGCGTTTGTGAGAGATATTATCTGCGATTTCATATTATTTGATTTGAGAGGTATTATAGCGATATTCGTACATGCGTTTCCCGACCTCTTGGACGGCGGCGATTGTTTCCGGATAGGGAGTATCACAAATATCCACAAGGCCGATCTGGTAGTTTTCGCCGTCGCCCCGGCCAGTGGTGGCCTGATCACGGAATTGAAACCAATGTGTGCCGGTAATATAGGGATTTCGTAATGCGCCCAGAACATATTCTTTGTATTTTTGTGCCCGATCCTGCTGGTTGTCGGTTTCTTTGAGACCAGTGTGAAACATTCCCCTGTCCAGGGCACCAAAATGAAATTCCCCGATAATCACCGGCTTGTCGATTCCGTCGGGCAGATAGAGGTCTGCGACGGTATATTCGTATCGATTGAAGGATATTACATCACAGTATTTGGCGGCGGCACGAACGGCCGGCTCATTTGCCCAGGCGAATCTGCACCCAAGATAAAGCTGTTCTGGGGCAGCGGCTTTTAATGCACTGCTGATCATCTCAAAATATTTTTCCGCCAGGACTGAATAAAATGCTTTCAGGTCGGGCATGGCCTTGTTCTTATCCGGTTGTTTTTGTGAGTCGATTGCATCCTGCCAGGATGCATAGGTGCTGGCCCATGCCGAATTCAGTTTTTCTATGGTTTCATATTTCTTTTTGAGCCATTCTATGAATGCGATTTTCGCGGGCTGATCGGCGGGGCTGGCCAGGGCCGCCATCGAAAGGGATGTTTCATCCCCCCAGGAAAGTTCGTTATCCACAAAAAAACCGAGACACCAGGGATCGCCAATGGATTTTCCTTTCTCTCGATCTATCGCAGCCTGCAGGCTGGATTTGAATGAGGCATCGAATGGGTCGGGGAACTTGCCCCAGTATCCTTCGGAACCTTCGATAGAGCGTGCCCGGACGCCGAAGGTTGCGGTGTAAGGTGTTTTGCGTAAACGATAAATACTGGATTCCGACCAGTTGCCGATGGTGTTCATCCCCCAGCTTTTGAGACGCTGATGGCATAATTCAGCATGGATGGAATACCAGTCTTTACCGTATTTTCGCTGGAGATTGGCGCCGGCAAAATTGAAGGTTTCATACTCGCCTTTGTCTTTATAATAGCCCACTGGAGCCCATGAGCCGCGTCCCCAGAAGACCTTCCATTCCGCATCTTCGCGGGGCAGCCATTGAAAATACGATTCACGGAGCGAGACAGGGGTTTCCGAATGCGTGCCGACACAGTCCACACCATGCGACCAGAATAAATGCCCTTCCGGATCCACCAGCCACCAGTTTGGCCCAACCTTTTCCACGCGGAAAAAACCCGCAGCTTTCAGTCTGGGGCCTTTAGACCATCCGCCCCAGGAGTCTCGGTCCTCGGCACGGGGATGGGCGGCTATCGCAGCTTTTTCTGCTTCTTGATTAGCAATCAGGTCTTGTTCGACATGTATTTTTCCAGGCCAGTCGGCATGGATAAACTGGCCGAATGAATCAATAAAAGGAACAAAGGCATCTGCGTTCAATACTTTCACGGTACCTTCTGCCCGAAGATTGCTGATTTCAAATTGATAATCCTGTGTTGGTCTGGGGACAAAAAATATGAGCTGGTTTATCTGCTTAATGTCAAGCGGCGATGGCTGAGGATACCCTCGCATACCAACCAGCTCAAGCGGTTTATCAAATGTCCATGGTGTCGTGTATAACTGAACAGAAATGGATTGCAGCAGGCCTGAGGGAATCGTGATCGATTGAGTGATGCAATTCCTGATGCCGTCAGCTCCCGGATTGTCAACCCGCAAATGGATTGTGAGAGGAATAGAGGATGCATTGCGAACCTCCGCACGGATTCTCTGATAGCCCGTACAGTCCCAGGCTTTTTCCGGGCATCGCACGGTTACGCCGGGCCAATCCTGCTTGTGGGCGGTATGAACGGCCAGCTTATTTGCGGACAATTCCAGCCGGGCATCCACAGCAATCAGATGTTTTATGTTCTCTGAATCGCCGAAATCAAGCAATTGCATATCCTGTTTAGCATACAATGCAACGGCTGTTGCCGCCAGCAGCAGAATCGACAAGAACGATTTCATGGGACTCCCTTCGCTGATCAAGTCAGGTTATTTATCCAGCATGGTCTCTAAAATCTGGGCAGCAATATGCACGAATTCCGGACAATGTTCGAAGGCGCCTGGCTGTTTGGACCGTATGATTCCTTCCGGGGTGTTAAAGTCAAATCCGAGCAATTCCCGACACACGAGTGAGCCGGCCCGGTGCTTGAATTCTTCAGTAAACAACTGGACTTTTTTATAGGTCTCGAATTTGGCGGTTTTATCTTTGGGGTCTGTTGTTCCGAACTGTAATCCCAGGACAAGTACCGCTCCTGTGACGGCACCGCATATATCCCCGGTTCGGCCCACGCCGCCACCCAGGCCGGAGGCAATTTTCAGCGCCGTATTTCTGTCTAAATTGAATTTGTCGGCGTAGGCCGCAATGATGGCCTGAGAGCATGAATATCCCTCATTAAACAGTTCTACTGCTTGTTTGATCCGTTGTTTCATGGCCGAATCCTTATACGAATGGTCCTTTATTATTATAGCGATATAATACCATCAATGTCGCATATCTGCAATTAATTTCATCCGCAAATTGGTGCCGGAAAATAAAATAGGCCCGCAGATATCTGCAGGCCTTGATGAATGAACTAAGCTGAAAGGGTGCCAGAGGGTTTATTTCTTTCGAACGATGCCGAATAAAAATGCTGCACCGCCGCCGCACAACAGTAAAGTACACGGTTCCGGGACGGCCACGAAAGAAATGGATGCCTCGAACAGCATGTCACTATTGTCGTATCCTGTTCCGGGCAGACCATAATCATCCTGCGTCAATGCCCCCTGATTGGTCAATTCTTCCATACTGACATGCGTGATCGCAAAAGCTGACGATATCAGGTTCAAAGCAAGAATCATAAGCATCATTTTTTTCATTTTAATCTCCAACAGAACAGGTAAGGATAAAATGAGTCATGCACATTGCCTTCGGTACATCATTCAAAGTTCGGATTGTTGTCCGGCTCTGTATTCGGATTGCTCGGCCCGCGCAATTGTTCAACCTGTTTGCGGAGTTCGGTATTTTCCCGTCTTGTTGCTTCCAGATCAAAAATCAGGTATTTCACGCCCACCCGAAGATAATCCAGCGAATTCTGCAGGGTGCTGATTTTGTCCTGAAGCATCTTGTACCCCTCGGTGCTGCGGCGGGCCAGAAACATGATTTTTTCCCGCTGAGGGACAGGAAGATCACCCGCGGTATTCAGCAATTCCGTCAATTTATCTTCATAATTCGATTGGTTCATCATACACCCCCAAAGTTAAGCGATAACTTCCGAAGCCAGACAACCGCTGTCAAAGGCCTGAACAATACTTCTATACCCCCAGAAGTTTGAACATTTAATACAAGGCTGATTATAACAAATCTTTGGTTTTTATGCAAACGACATCCTCGCAATGCCATGAGACACAATGAGGTTTAAGCCGCTGCCAGGCGTCAATCCGATTTTTTATCGGTACCTGGGACAAGAATTATTTATTTTTGAAGTTTTCAGGCAAGAGTAAGAGTGCTATTGCATAGTATGGTATCCAGACAGGCTATGGCGTGAATAAGGCGAGATAATTTCAGAAATAATTGAAATAAACAAAATTGTATATTCACGAAAATATGTTACAATTTTGTTGTCATAGTGTATATCGCAAAACAGGTAAATAATATAAGGTTTGATATATGGCCAATAAGCTGGACCGGGAAGTGGACTTGCTGGCGGATATAGCCAAGGCATTTGCAATGTCACTCAATCTGGAAGCAACGCTTGAATCCATTCTGAAATCCATGGATTCATTCCTGAAACTTGAACGCGGATTGATTACTCTGCTGGATCCGCTCAGTGAGATGATTGATATCAAGGTGGCTCATGGTATTGATGAAGAGTCCAAAAAGAATGTCACCTATCGTGTCGGAGAAGGGATTACCGGGCTGGTGGTGCAGACGGGCAAGGAGGTGGTTGTGCCGGATATCCGGCTGGATCCCCGTTTTCTGGCCAAAACCGGCCAGCGCAAGATTCCCAAAGGACAAAAGATATGCTTTATTTGCGTCCCCATCAAGCTGGAGGGGATCACCATTGGGGCCATCAGTGTTGATAAAAAGGTCAAGACGGGGGAAGATTTTGATTCCCATGTGCGGTTGCTGGAAGTCATCGCCACTCTCATTGCCCAGGCCGTCAAGCTGAACAAAACGATCGAGTCCAATAAAAAAGAATTGCTCAGCGAAAATGAACGGCTGCTGCGTGAATTGAAGACCAAATTCAAGGTCCAGAATATGGTCGGGACCAGTAATGCCATCCAGGAAGTGTATCGTCTGATTTTACAGGTGGCCAATAGTAACGCAACGGTTCTGATTCGCGGTGAAAGCGGAACCGGTAAAGACCTTGTGGCACATGCCATCCATTATAACAGCCATCGTTCCGACAAGCCGTTTGTCAAAGTCAATTGCACGGCATTGCCGGATACGCTGCTGGAAAGTGAATTGTTTGGTCATGAAAAAGGAGCGTTCACCGGGGCAACGGAACGAAAGCCGGGGCGGTTTGAACTGGCCAACGGAGGCACTATCTTTCTCGATGAGATCGGAGATTTTTCACTGAACCTTCAGGTCAAGCTTCTGCGGGTGATTCAGTTTAAGGAATTTGAACGGGTCGGCGGTACGGAAACCATTAAATCCAATGTCCGGATTATTGTGGCAACCAACAAGAATCTCGAAGAAAGCATCAAAGAGAAACTGTTCCGGGAAGACTTGTATTATCGAATCAACGTATTTCCGATATTTATCCCGCCGCTGCGTGACCGCAAGGACGATATCATGCTGATGGCGGATTTCTTTCTTGAACGCTATGCCCGGGAAAACAGCAAAAGCATTAATCGCATATCCACTCCTGCCATTGAAATGCTGACCAGCTACCATTGGCCCGGCAATGTGCGAGAGCTGGAAAACTGCATTGAACGGGCGGTGCTGGTCTGCGACAGCGATGTCATCCGCTCCGACCATCTCCCGCCGTCGCTGCAAATGGTGCAGAAAACAAGTCAGCCTGACAATCTGTCTCTGCTGGACCGGGTGGAATCGCTGGAGAAAGAATTGATTGTTGATGCACTGAAAAAAACCGGCGGGTGTCAGCGCGATGCCGCCAAAGAACTGGGAGTCACGGAACGTATTCTCGGGTATAAAATCAAAAAATATAACATTCTGCGTAAATAGTGATTGTATAAATACAAAAATGTAATATAGCAATAAAGGGCATACAAATATGTATGTCCTTTTTTTGTTCATCCATTTCATTCATGCAAGCCCAATGTTCTCTTGTCGGTCATGCAAATTATTGTAACCCATTTTGATACAGCCACATACGATACGCCTGAAAAGAAATTTCAGGGATTGGCACATCTGTTGCTGTGAGAGTTTGCGTGAGGCGCAACAGGCCTGAGCTTCACACCTGCGTATTTGAAAACAAAACAGTAAAAAGATGAATTATGGAGAATGCAATGAGTAAGACAAGAACAGCAAAAGCAATCGTGTGTGCAATGGTATGTGTATTCAGCTTGACGACGTACGCGGAAGAAACATCTGTTCCGGCCGTCTCAGATGAACCCGCACTGGGCGTTGGGATATCCACAGCATTCATGAGCAAGTATATCTGGCGCGGCCAGCTGCTCAATGATGACTACGTGATGCAGCCTTCGGTGGGGCTGACCTATGGGAACTGGTCTGCATCGCTGTGGGGTAATGTTGATATGACCGACTATCATGACAATGACTGGGAATTTACCGAATACGACTGGACGATTGGGTATGCCGACAAGCTTCCAGGAATTGACATCCTGAAGTATTCGGTGGGCGCTATTTATTATTACTTCCCGAGCGTAACCGATGACAGTGATACCGTGGAAGTCTATGCCGGCCTGGGCCTGGATATGCCGCTAAGCCCGACACTGACTATGTATCGTGACATTGATGAAGGCGATGGAACCTACGTTGCATTCAGCGTCAGCCATTCCATTGAGAAAATTATGGAATTGGCCCCCGATATGCCGGTTGGCATGACCGCATCGGCCAGCATCGGCTGGGGCAGCGAAGGTTATAATAAATTTTACTGGGGCGGCCTGTCGGATAGTGCCATGCAGGACCTGACCCTGTCGGTTGGTTTCCCGATTCCCATCATGGGGTGGACACTGACGCCGAGTATTAATTATGTGACTCTGCTGGACAGCGATGTGCGTGCGGCGGATACGTATGCAACCTATAGTGGCAATAATGACAGCGACTATGTCTTTACAGGAATAACCCTGTCAACGAGTTTTTAAACAAACTTATCCAAATTGAAAGGTATTTAACATGCGATTTAATTTTAAACTGAATAAAAGTTTAATTTTTGCGAGTATTTTGCTGTTCATGCTTTGGGCGGGGGCGGCGCTGGCAGATGAGGCCGCTCCAGCTCCCGTGGACCCGGTGGCGGAGGCAAAAAACGAATTGCAAACCAACATGAATATCATCTGGACCTGTATTGCTGCATTTCTGGTGTTTTTCATGCAGGCCGGATTTGCGATGGTGGAAACCGGCTTTACCCGCGCCAAAAACTCGGTTAATATCTTGATGAAGAATTTGATGGACTTTTCAATTGGCACCCCGGTATTCTTCCTGGTGGGTTTTGGATTGATGTTCGGAGTTTCCAACGGTTTCTGCGGGACGACAATGTTTGGTATGTCCGGGACTGAGCCGGGTTCTCACTGGAACTGGACGTTCCTGATATTCCAAACCGTATTTGCTGCAACCGCCGCGACTATTGTTTCCGGTGCGATGGCTGAACGAACCAAATTTATATCGTATCTGATCTACAGTGCCGTGATTTCTCTGGTCATCTATCCCATCTTTGGATCGTGGGCATGGGGTAATCTGCTGCTGACGGACAACAATAGCTGGCTGGCGAAGATGGGCTTTCATGATTTTGCCGGTTCGACGGTAGTGCACTCCATCGGCGGCTGGCTGGCGCTGGCAGGCGCGATTGTGCTTGGCCCCCGTATTGGCAAATACGGTCCGGACGGCAAACCCCGCGCGATTATGGGGCATAATATCCCTTTGGCGGCTCTGGGCGTATTCATTCTGTGGTTCGGCTGGTTTGGATTCAATCCGGGCAGCACGACAGTTGCTGGCGGCATGGCAGGTTATATTGCCGTAACGACCAACCTGGCTGCCGCGGCGGGTGCTATTACCGCATTGGTGACATCGTGGGTTGTCCTGAAAAAACCGGATATCTCCATGGCTCTCAACGGAACCCTGGCTGGTTTAGTTGCGATTACCGCTCCGTGTGATGGTGTTTCTCCAATGGCAGCCTTGATTATTGGTGGAGTTGGCGGAATCCTGGTTGTGTTCAGTGTTCTGTTCTTTGATTATGTTGTGAAAGTGGACGATCCCGTGGGTGCAGTCAGCGTACACGCAATCAATGGTCTGTGGGGTACGATCTCCTATGGTCTGTTTGCTCTCAATGGCGGTCTGTTCTACGGCGGCGGCTTTAAACAACTGGGTATCCAGCTTCTTGGTGCGGGTGTTGCTTTTGCGTGGGCGTTCGGGCTTGGACTGGTGTTGTTCTTTGTTATCAGCAAAACGGTCGGATTGCGTACCAGCGCCGAAGAAGAACGCAAAGGTCTGGATATCGGCGAACATGGCTCAGAAGCCTATAACAGTTTCCAAATTTTCAGTACAATGTAATTGCGGAGAACGAACATGAAACTAATCATAGCATATATACAACCCCATAAACTGGAAGAAGTCAAAGCCGCCCTGGCCAAAGCCGAGGTCGGAAAAATGTCGGTCACCAATTCGCTCGGCTGCGGGGCCCAGATGGGGTATGAAGAAAGTTATCGCGGTGTCAAATTTGAGGTCAATCTGCTCAAGAAAGTGCGTCTTGAAATTGCCGTCAATGAGAGTTTTGTGGAAAAGACCGTCAACACGATTATCTCGGCAGCGCGTACCGGCCAGATTGGCGATGGTAAAATCTTTGTTATCGGGCTGGATGACTGCATCCGAATTCGAACGGGCGAGCGAGGCTCACCAGCCATAGGTTAATCACATCGCACTACCCTCTTCCGAAGCCGGCGGTATTTTGCAACCCAGGATACCGCCGGCTGATTATTTGAAAGCCGGTAATAGTTCATGCGAATATACAAATATGTCGTCGCATTGCAAGTGGATTACATTTATGTAGAAATAGTTGCTTAAAGGAAATATTTGTAACCCCCTGAAATAAAGCAAGATACGTGTGTTTTTTACAAGCTGCTCGTTTTGGTATGGATTTTGTTAGATGAATTAATCAAGTGTGTGGACAGCAAATAGAATGAAAAACTTTGGAGTGAAAACAAAATGACAACAGTAAAAAGTGGTAGATGGTTGACAGGTTTGTGCCTGTTCATGGTGTTGGCAATGCCCGGCCTTGTCCTTGCCGATAACACTGAAGGGATCAATGTTGCCGACCTCAAGCAGGGATTGGATACCATGTGGGTCTTGATCGCAGCGTTCCTGGTTTTTTTTATGCAGGCCGGTTTTGGTATGGTCGAAACCGGATTTATCAGGGCCAAAAATGCCTGTAATATTCTAACCAAAAACTTTCTGGACTTCTGCATGGCCTCACTGGGCTTTTTCCTGGTAGGGTACGGGTTTATGTTTGGCGATGGCAATGGATTTATTGGAACCAAGGGCTTTTGTCTGGGGGGCCTGGATTCCACCGTTAACGGGCTTCCATTATATGCGTTCTGGCTCTTTCAGGCGGCATTTTGCGGAGCAGCGGCAACCATCGTTGCCGGCGGTATGGCTGAACGGATGAAGTTTGTCGCCTATCTAAGCTATTCATTCCTGATTTCCGCATTGGTTTATCCAATAATCGGCCATTGGGTCTGGGGCGGCGGCTGGCTGAGCAAAATGGGCTTTGCCGACTTTGCGGGATCGACCGTGGTGCATACCGTAGGTGGTATTGCTGCACTGGTAGGAACGATCATGCTAAAACCGCGTCTTGGGAAATACGGGATCGATGGGAAGCCGCGTGTGCTGGCAGGTCATAATATCCCGCTGGCCTCGCTGGGCGTGTTTATCCTGTGGTTTGGATGGTTTGGTTTTAATCCCGGCTCGACTCTGTCTGTGGGCAATGGCGATCTGATTTCGCGTATTTCGATCAATACCAACATGGCTGCGGCTTTAGGCGGTATTGCTGCGATGGCTGCGGCATGGTTCCGTTTTGGAAAGCCGGATTTATCCATGGCCATGAATGGTGCATTGGCGGGCCTGGTGGCAATTACCGCTCCCTGTGCCTATGTTGAACCGTGGGCGGCGATGGTGATTGGAATGATTGCTGGTGTCATTGTAGTCCTTGGCGTTGAATTGCTGGATAAACTGCATATTGACGATCCGGTGGGTGCTGTGCCGGTCCATGGCATGTGCGGCATATTCGGTACAATCTGTATCGGCATATTCGGCAAAAGCTCTCTGGGGCTGGCCAATGACGGATTTATCTACAGCGGCAATCCAACACAACTGGGTATTCAGATGGTAGGAAGTTTCAGTACCATTGTTTTTGTGGTCATCATGATGGGACTTATATTCAAAGTGATTGACCTGACTGTGGGCCTTCGAGTCCGCCGGGAAGAAGAACTTCGCGGCCTGGATATTGGCGAACACGGCATGGAAGCGTATAGCGGATTTCAGGTCTTTAGCACGATGTAAAAAAAAGGACAATCAAGATGAAACTGATTATTGCATATATACAACCGCATAAACTGGAAGAAGTCAAACAAGCCCTGGCCAAAGCCGAGGTCGGAAAGATGTCTGTCACCAATTCACTCGGCTGTGGCGCGCAAATGGGATATGAGGAAAGTTATCGTGGCGTCAAATTTGAAGTCAACCTGCTGAAAAAAATACGTCTCGAAATCGCTGTGAATGAAGATTTTGTCGAGAAAACAATCAATGCGATCATTAGTTCCGCACGAACCGGCCAGATTGGTGACGGCAAAATCTTTATCATGGATTTGGTGGATTGCATCCGCATACGAACCGGGGAAAGAGGAGGCAAAGCGATTGGTTAAATAAACCGTTAATTACAAATATGTAAATCAAATCAGCCCAGAGTTACAAAATTGTAACTCTGGGTGTCCTATGCACACAATCCTTTCGGTGCTGCAAGTCTTTGCCGGAATGTGAATTGCAGAAATATCTCCAACTATTTTACAGTTGGTATATATGTTGCTTACATGACCGGATTATGACGAAATTGTCGCGGTGAATAAGTATCAGCGACAATCATGTGAAATAGACCAAGGCCACCAAAGTTTATGGATGAAGAAAGGGATGTGTGTGAGTACAAAACCAGGTTTTGCTCGCAGGATAAAGCAGGTACTCAGTGTGATGATTATTCTCCTGATGGGCTCATCTCAGGCTCAGGCGGCTGATGATCCCAATGCAGGATTGATACAGACAACGGATGTGCTGTTTTTGCTGTTGGGAGCAGTCATGATCCTTGCCATGCACGGCGGATTTGCATTTCTGGAGGCCGGTTCGGTTCGCAAAAAAAATCAGGTCAATGCCTTCAATAAAATTATATGCGAATGGAGTTTTTCGACCATCATATATTTTCTGATAGGCTATCCAATCGCCCGCGGTGTGTCGTTTCTGGTTCCCGTTCAGCAAATGGAAGCCGGACACGGCATTGAATATGTGCGTTTCTTTATGCTGCTGGGATTTGCCGCCTGCATTCCAGCGATTATTTCGGGCGGCGTAGCTGAACGTGCCAAATTCTGGACGAATTCGCTGGCTGGGGGCATTTTTGTGGGGCTGGCCTATCCTCTGGTTGAAGCCTTCACCTGGGGACAATACAGTGCATGGCTTGCATCCCCAGACGGCTGGCTGGCGAGCTGGTCATTTTGCAGGGCCGGATTTCACGACTTTGCCGGATCTGTTGTGGTTCATGCGACCGGAGGCTGGCTTGCGCTGCCGGCGGTTATCCTGCTGGGGCCGCGTTTGAAGCGATACGAAGACAATGCAATTAAAGTCAGCAGCATTCCTTTTCTCGCACTGGGCAGTTGGGCATTGATTGTCGGCTGGTTTGGTTTTAATGTAATGAGTGCCGGGACACTGTCCGGAATTTCAGGCCTGGTGGCAATCAACTCGCTAATGGCCATGGTCGGCGGCACGATTGCAGCACTGATGATTTCCCACAATGATGCCGGATTTGTGCACAATGGGGCCTTGGCCGGTCTGGTGGCGGTATGTGCCGGGTCGGACCTGTATCATCCTGTTTGTGCCATGATCGTAGGGGCTGTTGCCGGTGCCATTTTCGTATTTTTGTTTCGTGTGGAAACCGAAGAATGGAAGATTGATGATGTGCTGGGGGTTTGGCCGCTGCATGGTGTCTGCGGTGCCTGGGGCGGCATCGCAGCCGGGATATTTGGCCTGGAAGCCCTCGGCGGACGGGGCGGTGTCAGTTTCTTTTCACAGCTTTTGGTCACTGGCGCCGTGGTGCTGTTTACACTGATTGTCAGTGCGGCGGTATATGGACTGCTTAAAGTGACCGCCGGCATAAGGCTCGAAAACCACGAAGAAAAAATCGGGTCCGATCTGGCCATTCACCTCATCCAGGCCAATCCCGAAGAAGCCATTTAAATGACCCGAAAAGACGAGATAACACTCTGTTTATATCAATAGTGATCGATACATCCCGACAGGAACTTTAACGATGAAGATGGTAATTGCTATTATCCAGCCGGAAAAACTGGAAGCTGTGAAAACGGCACTGTTCAATGCTGAAGTACATAAGATGACGGTCAGTCGTGTTCGCGGATGCGGTCAGCAGGCCGGCTATGATGAACATTATCGGGGACAAATCAAAAATGTTCATCTGCTCGAAAAAATACGCCTTGAAATTGCCGTAAACGACAATTTTGTACAACCCACGGTCAGGGCCATCATTAAGGCGGCTCAAAGCGGCAAAATCGGGGATGGAAAAATATTTATTATGCCTCTTGAAGAATGCATTCGCATTCGAACCGAAGAGACCGGATCTTTGGCGATTGGCTGATTGAGCAGGAGGGTAGTTACATTATTGTAGATAATCAAACAAAATTCTACACAATTGTATTTAGTGCAATTTCGCCGGTCGTTGTTGAAAGTTATGCAATACACGGTGAATAAACGGGTTATGTGATATTTTAGTTTGATTGTTGTTTGGCACGCCGTGTGCATATAGTCGAATGTAATTATTTTGGATATTGCTGAAGAATACCTAAAACCACCAGCAGTCAGTAACGATGCCTGGATCGCCCGGATGTGCGGCAGGGTGATTCGAAAAAGGCTCTTACGGGGGGATAGCTCCAGCGACTGGTTCTTAGCGTTTTTGGTGTTCTTCATGCAGGCCGACTTCCGGTTTCTCCGGGGTCGGCCCTTGTCAACAATCATGTGAATGAGTAGTTGGAAATCAGTGCATTTGCATGAAGATTAAATAGGTTGTAATTGCAGGGTGTCTGATATAGGATTTACATAGTGTAAATTCTGCAAGACAAAAGAAATGAATGAAGACTTTTTTTGTGGAGAAATTGTAATGGAGACGCCAAAATGTACCAAAGCGATTTTTGGGTCAAATGTATTCAATGATGCCGTGATGCGTGAGCGGCTTCCCAAGAATATCTATAAGGCTTTTGTCCAGGCCCGCAAGGGAAATCAGGAAATGACCCCTGCGGTTGCCGATGTGATTGCCAATGCGATGAAGGACTGGGCCATTGAAAAAGGTGCCACGCATTATTGTCACTGGTTCCAGCCGATGACAGGCTTGACCGCCGAAAAGCATGATGCGTTTATCAATCCCACTGCCGATGGTCGGACCATTCTCGAATTTGGCGGCAAGGAACTGATCAAAGGCGAACCGGATGCATCCTCCTTCCCGTCCGGGGGACTTCGCGCTACCTTTGAAGCCCGCGGCTACACCGCCTGGGATATCACTTCGCCGGCCTTTATTCGTGAAATCGGTAAAAATATCACGCTCTATATTCCCTGTGCCTTTTGCAGCTATACCGGAGTGGTTCTCGATAAGAAGACACCGCTGCTCCGCTCGATGGAAGCCCTCAGCAGGCAGGCTGTTCGCGTGCTCAAGGTTCTTGGCAATACCGAAGTGAAATCGGTTATGGCAACCCTCGGGCCGGAACAGGAATATTTTCTGGTGGATCGCAAATTCTTTGAAAAGAGACTGGATCTTCTGCTGGCCGGGCGGTCCCTGTTCGGTGCTCCCTCGCCCCGCGGTCAGGAGATGGAAGACCACTATTTCGGCTCACTGAACGAACGTATTGCCAATTTTATGAATGAACTCAACAATGAACTCTGGAAGCTCGGCGTATCGGCCAAGACACAGCATAATGAAGTGGCTCCTGCGCAGTATGAGCTGGCGCCGATCTTTTCGACGGTCAACGTCGCCACGGACCACAATCAGCTGACGATGGATGTGATGCAGAAAATTGCTATTCGTCACGGATTTGTCTGCCTGCTGCATGAAAAGCCGTTTGCCGGCGTCAATGGTTCGGGCAAACACAACAACTGGAGTGTCTGTACCGACACCGGTATCAATCTTCTGGAACCGGGCAACACGCCTCACGACAATATGGTGTTTTTGGTGTTCCTGTGTGCCGTGATTCGGGCCGTGGATAAGTATTCCAAGATGCTTCGTGCGTCCGTGGCAACTCCCGGCAATGACCACCGCCTGGGCGCCAACGAAGCTCCGCCGGCGATAGTCTCTATTTTCCTGGGCGACCAGCTCACCGATATTTTTGAGCAGCTCGCCACCGGCAAGGCCAAAAGCAGCAAGCAGGGCGGCGAATTGAAAGTCGGCGTAACCACGCTGCCTCCTCTGCCCAAAGATACCACCGACCGCAACCGTACCAGTCCGTTTGCCTTTACCGGCAACAAGTTTGAATTCCGTATGGTTGGATCGTCACAATCCACCGCCGGGCCGATGTTTGTTCTCAATACCATTGTTGCCGATGTGCTGTGTGAAATTGCCGATCAGCTCGAAAAGAGCAAAAACATCAATTCAGATGTTCAAAAACTGCTCCAGAAGATTGCCAAAGAGCATTCGCGCATTGTTTTCAATGGCGATAACTACTCCGAAGACTGGGTGGTCGAAGCGGAAAGACGCGGTCTGCCCAACATTCGCAACTGTGTTGATTCAATCAAGACAATCACGGAACCAGAACATGTCAAGCTGTTCAGCAAACACAATGTTCTGAGCAAGATTGAACTGCATGCCCGGGAAGAAATCCTGCTGGAAAACTATGCCAAGACGCTCAATATTGAAGCCGGCGCCATGCTGAACATCGGCCGCCGCCAGATCCTGCCGGCGGCGATGGAATTTGCCGGCTTGGTTGCAGACAGCATGAACACCGTCTCGGATGCCGGAGCATCTTGTGCTGCACAGAAGAAATTATTGACCAAGGTGACGGGTTTAATAGACCGCCTCAATGATGGTTTGGATGCCCTGGCCGACGTAATCGTCAAAACGAAGGCGATCACCAGCATCGAGAAAAAGGCCGATGCTTATAAGGATAAAGTTGTTCCGGCTATGGCTGAAGTTCGTGCGGCAGCCGATGAACTGGAGACCCTGGTTGACGCCGATATGTGGCCTCTGCCGACATACGCACAGATGCTTTTTGTGAGATAAGAAGTAGGCGACATAGCAATACAACAATTCGCGGAATAGCCCTGCTGGCGGATGCAAACGACCAGCAGGGCTTTTTTATCGACAAATGCGGGTTTAATCCAGAAATCTTCATTTCCTGCAAGGATTGAATCTTGACAGTTGCGGGGTATTTCGCTAAACTATTCCGAATTTTGTGACCCCTAAAAACGAATAGGAATAACCAGACAACGGAGAATGATTTTGATACCAGTAAATCAGGGTTTATATGAGTCACGATATGAACACGACGCCTGTGGTATCGGCGCCGTGGTCAATATCAATGGACGCAGAGATCATGCCATCCTTGAATATGGCAAGCAGGTGCTCCTGAATCTGCATCACCGCGGGGCCGCCAGTGCCGATGATATTACCGGCGACGGCGCAGGGATCCTGTTTCAGATTCCCCATGAATTTTTCGTGGATGTCTGCAAGACGCAGGGGATCGCACTGTCTCATCCCGGAACCTACGGCGTTGGGATGGTATTTGGATCGAAGGATGTCCAGCTTCGGGCTAAATGCGACGCGATTCTCGAACGGGCCATCGACCATTACGGCATGAAGGTTCTTGGCTGGCGTGATGTCCCTTGTAAGAATGATTGTCTTGGACCGATTGCATTGCAGGCGGAACCCAATATCAAACAACTGTTTGTTGACGGCATGGCTTATCGCGACGAGGAACTGGAACGCCGCCTCTTCCTGGCCCGCAAACGAGCGGAAAAACAGGTTGCCGCGCTTGGCAGGCAGGGGGATGATTTCTACGTAAGTACCCTGTCTTGCCGGACAATCTGCTATAAGGGAATGTTCATGGCATGGCAGTTGTTTGCGTATTATCCTGATTTGTCGGATGAGCGAATGACTTCGGCTCTGGCTATTGTTCACCAGCGATACAGCACCAATACCTTTCCAAATTGGAAACTGGCACACCCATTCCGCTGCATTGCGCATAATGGCGAAATCAACACCCTCAGCGGCAATCGGAACTGTATGCGGATGCGGGAACAGAGTCTGAAAGCTCCGGTTCTCGGAGAAGACTTATCCGATTTGATTCCTGTCCTGACTCCCGGCGCCAGTGACTCGGCCAATTTTGATGAAATGCTGGAGCTTTTGGTTCGTGCCGGTCGGAGTATGCCTCATTCGATGATGATGCTGATTCCAGAGGCATTCGGTGCACGGTATCACATCAGTACCGATAAACGGGCATTTTATGAATATCACTCCTCGATTATGGAGCCATGGGACGGTCCTGCGGCGATGGTTTTCACCGATGGTCGTTTCCTGGGCGGCACGCTGGACCGAAATGGCTTGCGTCCCAGCCGATATCTGGTGACCAACGATGGCCTTGCGGTGCTTGCCAGTGAAGCCGGCGTCATCGAATTTCCGCCGGATCAGATTCGCCAGAAAGGGCGGCTTCAGCCCGGCAAGATGTTTCTGGTTGACACTCAGGAGGGACGAATCATTTCCGACCAGGAAATCAAAAGTAATATTGCCCGTCAGAAGCCTTATCGTCGATGGCTGGAAGAAAATCGTATCGAATTGCGGGGTCTGTTTGATACGCCTAAAGCAGCCATTACCGATATCGATACATTATATACACGGTTGCGGGTCTTTGGATACACCCGTGAAGAAATGCGGATGGTTATTGCCCCGATGGCTCAAAATGGCCAGGAGCCGGTTGGCTCCATGGGCAATGATGCCGCACTTGCCGTATTAAGCGACAGGCCTCGTCTGTTATACGATTATTTCAAGCAGTTATTTGCCCAGGTTACCAACCCTCCGATTGATCCGCTCCGAGAAGGTCTGGTCATGAGCCTGATGAGTTTTACCGGCAAAAAACGGAATGTTCTGGACGAGACTCCGCAGCATTGCCGTCAGTTGAAATTGCCTCATCCAATCCTGACAAATGAAGATATGATTCGTCTTCGCAATGTGAAACGCGAAGATTTCAAGGTGGCAACTCTCCCGGCTTTCTTTGATGCTCATTCCAATGATCCCACGGTCAACCTGGAACGGTCGCTGGATAAACTGGTTGCCGCAGCCCAGCGGGAAATCGAGAATGGTGCCTCGTTGCTGGTCATCAGCGACAAGGGGTGTGATGCCGACAAGGCTCCGATTCCCGCCTTGTTGGCCGTTGCCGCGGTCCATCATGGTCTGATTGAAAAAGGCCTGCGCGGGGAAGCGGGGCTGATTGTGGAAACCGGAGAAGCTCGCGAAGTGATGCATTTCTGCCTGCTGTGCGGGTTCGGCGCCAACGCCGTAAATCCGTACCTGGTTTTTGAGATGCTGCAGGAACTGCAGCGGCAGGGCGATTTGTCTGCCAAGACCGATTTGGGGCAATGTGCCGACAACTTCATCGCTGCGATCAAAAAAGGCATTCTCAAGGTTATGAGCAAGATGGGCATATCGACGCTTCGCAGTTATTTCAATGCCCAGTTGTTCGAAGCGGTCGGATTGAACAAGGAGTTTGTCGATAAGTATTTTGTCGGGACCAGTTCCCGGATTGAAGGAATAGGATTGCGTCAGATTGCTGCAGATGCGATCCGCCGGCACCACGAAGCTTATCGTAACCGCAAACCCGGCGAACTTGAAATGGAATACGGCGGAGAATATCATTTCCGCTGTGACGGAGAGCGTCACCTGTGGAATCCGACAACGGTTGCCCGCCTGCAGCATGCCGTCGTCAATAATGATCAAAAAGCATACGATGAATTCGCCAAAGCCGTCAATGAGCAGGATAAATCGCTGTGTACGCTGCGAGGATTGTTTGAATTTGTACCGGGCAATCCCGTACCGCTGAATGAAGTGGAGCCGGCATCGGAAATCGTCAAGCGGTTCTGCACCGGGGCGATGAGTCATGGTTCCATCAGTAAAGAGGCCCATGAATGCATGGCGATTGCGATGAACCGCATCGGTGCCATGAACAATACAGGGGAAGGCGGCGAGGACCCCGAACGCTATAAACCGCTGCCTAACGGGGATTCTTTAAACAGTGCCATCAAGCAGGTGGCCAGCGGCCGGTTTGGCGTAACCATCAATTATCTGGCCCATGCCAAAGAACTGCAGATTAAAATGGCTCAGGGGGCCAAGCCGGGTGAGGGCGGCCAGCTTCCCGGCCATAAAGTGACCGATGAAATCGCTCGGCTTCGATTTTCGACGCCGGGCGTAACGCTGATTTCGCCTCCGCCGCATCATGACATTTATTCGATTGAAGACCTGGCGCAGTTGATTTATGATCTCAAATGCAGCAATCCTTCGGCCAAGGTCTCTGTAAAACTGGTCTCGGAAGTCGGTGTCGGCACCGTCGCTGCCGGTGTCTGCAAAGGTAATGCCGATGAGGTCTTAATCAGCGGACATGACGGCGGGACAGGCGCCAGTCCCTTATCTTCGATCAAACATGCCGGCTGTCCCTGGGAAATCGGACTCGCTGAAACCCAGCAGGTCCTGGTCCTCAACGGATTGCGTGACCGGATACGCGTGCAGGTGGACGGACAGCTTCGTACCGGCCGGGACATTGTCATTGGTGCCTTGCTCGGAGCCGAGCAATTCGGCTTCGGCACGGGTGCACTGGTGACCATGGGATGCACCCTGCTTCGCCGCTGCCATGATGGTGCCTGCACCTACGGTATTGCGACGCAGGACCCTGAACTTCGCAGCCGGTTCCGCGGCAAACCCGAATATATCATTCGCTATCTGACGTTTGTTGCCGAGGAAATGCGGCAGATTATGGCTCAGCTGGGCTTCCGCAAAGTCGAGGAGATGGTTGGCCGGGCGGATCGGTTGTGCTCCAAAAAAGCGGTTGAGCATTATAAGGCCAAAGGGCTGGATTTCTCGAAAATATTCCATGTGCCGGAATATAAGGATTCCAAAGCCATTCGGCTCAGCCGGCCGCAGCCTTATCGGCTCGAAGATCATCTGGACTGGCAGATTATCGAAAAATGCAAATCCGCCATCGAAAAAGGTCAGAAAGTCTCCATCGATATGCCGATTCGGAATGTCAATCGTACCGTCGGCGCTATCCTGAGTAATAAAATAGCCCTGAAATATGGTCTCAAGGGATTGCCGGAAGATACGATTAATATTACCTTTCAGGGTTCGGCCGGGCAGAGCTTTGGCGCTTTCCTGGCCCGCGGGGTCACGCTTCATCTTGTCGGTGAAAGCAATGATTATCTGGGCAAGGGATTGTCCGGCGGCAGGATTATTGTGGAAACTCCGCCGGATTCGCCTTTCATGGCCCACGAAAATATCATCGTCGGCAATACCCTGCTGTATGGCGCAACCAGCGGCGAGGTCTATATCAACGGGATGGCCGGCGAACGTTTCTGTGTCCGCAACAGCGGAGCGACCGCGGTGGTCGAAGGTGTCGGGGATCACGGCTGCGAATATATGACCGGCGGCCTGGTGATTGTGCTGGGCAAGACCGGCTGTAATTTTGCTGCGGGCATGAGCGGCGGCATCGCCTATGTCCTCGATGAAATGCAGTTGTTTGACACCCTGTGCAACCTCGACATGGTCGATTTGGAAAACGTCTGGCGGCAGGAAGATAAAGATATCCTGTATCAGCATATTGTAAAGCATGAAAAACTGACTCGCAGCAGCCGGGCGAAACGAATTCTCAATGCGTGGCCGGATATGGTGGGTCGTTTCGTGAAAGTCATACCAACGGATTACCGCAAGGCCCTCGAACGAATGCGTGAACAGGAACGCAGGGCGGCGGAACAGACACCGGCAACCGAGGAGGTGTTCCATGGCTAAGGCAAAAGGCTTTATCGAATTTTCGCGGCAATCGACCGGTTATCGTCCGGTGGAGTGCAGAATTAAGGATTACAGGGAAATTGAAATCCCCCTGACCCCTGATGAATTGAAAAAGCAGGCGGCCCGCTGTATCGATTGCGGTATTCCGTTTTGTCATGGCGCGGGTTGTCCGATTCGCAATAATATCCCGGAGTTCAATGACCTGGTGTATCAGGGACGCTGGCAGCAGGCCTGTGATGTGCTCCACGCAACGAATAATCTGCCGGAAGTTACAGGCCGTGTGTGTCCGGCACCCTGTGAAACATCCTGCACGCTGTCAATCAATGACAAGCCGGTCACTATCCGGCATATCGAGTATCAGATTGTGGAACGCGGTTTTGCCGAAGGCTGGATCAAACCCCTGGCGCCCGCGGTCAAAAACGGAAAGACCGTTGCCGTCATCGGCTCCGGGCCTGCGGGATTGTCTGCTGCTCAGCAGCTTGCACGGGCAGGCTTTGAGGTTTCGGTATTTGAAAAAGACGAAAAACCCGGCGGTCTGCTGCGGTATGGGATACCGGATTTCAAACTTGAAAAATGGGTGATTGACCGTCGTCTGGAACAGATGAAGGCTGAAGGCGTCAAATTCCATACCGGCGTGGATGCGGGCAAAGACATTTCCGCACATTACCTGCAGAAGATGTTCGATTACATCTGCATTACCATGGGGGCCGGCAAACCGCGTGATTTGCCGATACCCGGCCGTGACATCCCGGGTATTCATTATGCGATGGAATTTTTGGCTCAGCAGAATAAGCTGAACTCCAATGAGCCGTTTAATCTTTCAAGCCGAATCAATGCAGCCGGCAAGAATGTCCTGGTTATCGGAGGCGGTGATACCGGCAGCGACTGCGTGGGAACGTCACGTCGCCAGGGTGCCGCGTCGATTACCCAGATTGAAATTCTGCCCCAGCCTCCGGAAAGCCGGCCTGAAGACACCCCCTGGCCGATGTGGCCCCGCCAGATGCGCACGTCCTCTTCGCATGAGGAAGGCTGCACTCGGATGTGGAGTATCGCCAGTAAAAAATTTGTCGGCGATGCCTCCGGCCTGAAAGAAGTCCATGCCTGCAAAGTCGAACGGAAACAGGACAATGGCCGCTGGATTATGAACGAAATTCCCGGTTCGGAATTCGTGATTAAAGCGGAATTGGCCCTGTTGGCGATGGGCTTTGTTCATGTGGAACACAACCAGCTCATCAAGGATCTGAATTTGGATCTGGATGCCCGCGGCAATATTAAAGTCAATCAGTATCAGTCCAATATCCCCTCGGTTTTTGGTGCCGGCGATGCAGTCTCCGGCGCTTCCCTGGTGGTCCGGGCGATTGACAGCGGGCGTTTAGCGGCCGAGGCCATTTTAAACTGGTATCAGAAAAACAGTTAAACACAAGGGATTTGAAAAACATGGCGATACGGATAGCGCTGGTACAGTGTAATGTCGCGGTAGGCGATCTGGCGGGCAATGCCGCCATGATTCGCGATTATGCTGCGACGGCCCTGGCCGAGGGTGCCGATGTCGTTGTTTTTCCCGAGATGTGCCTGTGCGGCTACCCGCCGGAGGATTTGCTCCTGCGTCCGCGTTTTCTTCAGGATACCCGGCAGGTTCTGGATCAACTGGCCGCCGGCTGGGAGGGGCCGGTTCTGATGGTTGGATTTGCCGAACAGCAGGACAAAAGCACATATAATTCCATGGCCGTGATTCAGGGCGGCAGGATTGCAGCGATTTACCGAAAGGTGCTTTTGCCCAATTACGGCGTATTTGATGAGAAGCGCTATTTTACACCGGGCTATGAACCGGTTGTTTTTGAAGTTAATCGCGTACGCCTGGCTTTGACCATCTGCGAGGATATCTGGAATCTCGACTGGCTGACGCGATTTCTGAAACCATGCCGCTTTGATGGAATGATCAATATTTCCGCGTCACCCTTCCATTCCGGAAAATCAAACCAGCGTCAGGCGATCGTCGGTCAATGCGCCGCCCATTTTCAAAAGCCGGTCTTCTACTGCAATCTCATTGGCGGACAGGATGAACTCGTATTCGACGGGCGAAGCCTGGTTGCCGACCAAACCGGCACGGTTATCGCTTCCGGCAAGGCATTCGAAAATGATATTCTCTATGCAGATATTAAATTACAAAATCAGTCCGCGATAGTGTCATTGCCAAAACCGGATGAATCTGTCCCGGTAAAAGATGAACAGGAACCGGCTGCCGAAGTCTATCATGCCCTGGTACTGGGTACACGGGATTATGTCCGAAAAAACGGGTTCAGCAAGGTCATGATTGGTCTCAGCGGCGGCATCGACTCAGCCCTGACAGCCGTCATCGCCGCCGATGCGCTCGGTCCGGAAAATGTACTTGGCATCACAATGCCGTCACGATTCAACAGTACCGATACCCAGGGCGATGCCCGAAAGCTGGCCGAGAACCTTGGCATTCAATTTTACAGTCTGCCCATCGAGAGCATTCTGAAAGAATTCAGCGGTGTGCTTTCCGCAGTGCCGGGCTGGAACGAAAAAGGACTTGCTTATGAGAATCTTCAGGCCCGCATTCGCGGCTGCCTGATGATGTCGCTGTCCAACCAGCTTGGCTATATGGTCCTGACTACCGGCAATAAAAGTGAAACCGCCGTTGGCTATTGTACTCTGTATGGCGATACGGCAGGGGGCTTTGCCGTCATTAAAGATGTTCCCAAAACACTGGTCTATCAGCTCAGCGATTATGTCAACCGGGTTGCGCACAAAGAGCGGATTCCCCAGAGCACCATTGACCGCGTCCCCACCGCCGAACTCCGGGCCAATCAGAAAGACAGCGATTCGCTGCCGGAGTATGATATTCTCGATGTCATCCTGCAGGGCTATATCGAACGGGAAAAATCCCCGTCCGAATTGATTGCCGAAGGTTTCCCTCCGCGAACGGTAGAGCGGGTATTTCGCCTGGTGGATCTGGCCGAGTACAAGCGGCGCCAATGCCCCCCGGGTGTCAAGATCACCCCCCGGGCCTTTGGCAAGGACCGGCGAATGCCGATTACCAATCGATATAAACCGGATTTCTCCGGAAACGCATGAAGAATGAAGAACTTAGCATGAAGGACACTGGACAATGCCAAAACGTACAGACATCAAAAAAGTTTTGATTATCGGTTCCGGCCCGATAGTCATCGGTCAGGCTTGTGAATTCGATTATTCCGGCACACAAGCCTGTAAAGCACTGCGCAAACTTGGTTACAAAATTGTCCTGGTTAATTCCAATCCGGCGACCATTATGACCGACCCCGGTATGGCGGATGTGACTTATATCGAACCATTGAATGTGAAGTCGCTGGAAATGATTATAGCCAAAGAACGCCCTGATGCCTTGCTGCCCAACCTCGGCGGTCAGACCGGTCTGAACCTGTCGTCGGACCTTGCCAAAAAAGGCATTCTTGAAAAATACGGCGTGCAGATTATCGGCGTCAAGGAGGATGCCATCGAACGGGGCGAAGACCGTCAGATATTTAAAGACACGATGACTTCTCTGGGGATCGACACCCCGCGAAGTGAAATTGCCTACAATCTTGAAGATGCCGAACGCATCCTTGAGAAGATAGGCCTGCCCTGTGTCATTCGTCCGGCCTATACCATGGGCGGCACCGGCGGGGGCCTGGTCTATAATATTGAGGAATTCCGCACCGTCGTCAGCCGCGGGTTGTCGGCCAGCCTGGTCGGTCAGGTCCTGATTGAAGAATCCGTTGAAGGCTGGGAGGAACTCGAACTGGAAGTGGTTCGCGATTCCAAAGGCCAGAAAATCACCGTCTGCTTTATCGAAAACATCGACGCGATGGGGGTCCACACGGGCGATTCATTCTGCGCCGCCCCCATGCTGACGATTGAAAAATCGCTCCAGGATAAACTGCAGCAGTATTCCTATGCCATCGTGGATGCCATCGGCGTCATTGGCGGCACCAATGTCCAGTTTGCCCACAACCCCAAAACCGGGCGTGTGGTGGTTATTGAAATTAATCCCCGCACATCCCGCTCTTCAGCGCTGGCGTCCAAGGCAACCGGATTTCCGATAGCATTTGTCTCCTCGCTCCTGGCCGGCGGTCTGACCCTTGATGAAATTCCCTATTGGCGGGATGGGACGCTCGAAAAATACACGCCGTCCGGCGACTATGTTGTTATTAAATTTGCCCGCTGGGCCTTTGAAAAATTCCGCGGCATCAAGGACCAGCTTGGCACTCAGATGCGCGCCGTCGGCGAAGTTATGAGCATCGGCAAAAATTATAAGGAAGCCCTGCAAAAGGCCATCCGTTCACTCGAAAGCGGCCGGCATGGGCTGGGTTTTGCCAAAGATTTCAACAAAAAATCGCTTGAAGAGCTGATGAATATGCTTGCTTATCCGACCAGCGAACGGCAATTCATCATGTATGAAGCCCTTCGCAAGGGGGCAACCGTGGAAGCCCTTCAAGCCAAAACCTATATCAAAGCCTGGTTTATTCAGCAGATGAAAGAATTGGTCGAACTGGAAGAGCAGATTCTGCAATACAAGGGCAAAACGCTGCCGGATGCACTGCTTAAACAGGCCAAAAAAGATGGATTTGCCGATAAATATCTCGCCAAACTGCTGGGCATTCCGGAAAAAGATATTTTCCAGAAACGCACGGCCATCGGCGTTACCGAAGCCTGGGAACCGGTTCCGGTCAGCGGCGTCGAGAACGCGGCCTATTATTATTCGACCTATAACGCCCCCGACAAAGTTGCCGTCAGCAATCGCAAGAAAATTATGGTTCTCGGCGGAGGCCCCAACCGCATCGGACAGGGCATTGAATTTGATTACTGCTGTGTTCATGCGGCGTTTGCACTGCGTGACATGGGCTATGAAACCATCATGGTCAATTGCAATCCTGAGACCGTTTCCACCGACTATGACACATCCGACAAGCTTTACTTTGAACCGCTGACGGTTGAAGATGTGCTGCAGATATATAACAAGGAAAAACCCGAAGGCGTCATCGTGCAGTTTGGCGGCCAGACTCCCCTGAATATCTGCAAGGAACTGGAACAGGCCGGCGTGCGAATCCTGGGCACTTCGACCGACTCTATCGATTTGGCCGAAGACCGCGACCGTTTCAGCAAGGTCATCAAAAAACTGGGTATCCCTCAGCCGGCATCGGGAATGGCCTCCAATCTTGAACAGGCCCTTGACATTGCTAAGACGATTGGCTACCCCCTGATGGTGCGCCCATCGTATGTGCTTGGCGGACGAGGTATGGAAGTCGTCTATGATGAACAGATGCTGACCCATTATGTCAATGCCGCGGTGGATATTTCCCCGCATCGTCCGATTTTGATTGATAAATTCCTCGAACATGCCCTCGAAGTCGAAGCGGACGCCATCTCCGACGGCAAAGATGCCTTCATTCCCGCCGTCATGGAGCATATTGAGCTGGCCGGGATTCACTCCGGCGACTCGGCCTGTGTCCTGCCGCCGGTGTCGATTCCGCCCCAGCACCTTCAGACGATTGAAGACTATACACGCAGAATCGCCGGGGAACTCAAAGTCTGCGGCCTCATTAATATCCAGTATGCCATTGCCGGCGACAAAGTGTATATTCTTGAGGCCAATCCTCGGGCTTCACGAACGGTGCCCCTTGTATCCAAGGTATGCAATATCCAGATGGTCCAGATTGCAACCCAATTGATGATGGGCAAAAAACTATCGGAAATATCGCCTTCGCGGAAAAAAATCTCGCATTATGGCGTCAAAGAAGCCGTCTTCCCATTCAATATGTTCCCTGAAGTGGATCCGATTCTGGGGCCAGAGATGCGCTCCACCGGTGAAGTACTTGGCATGGCCGATTCGTCTGGACTGGCATTTTATAAGTCCCAGGAAGCCGCACAGCAATTCCTGCCCCTGACGGGCAAGGTGTTGATTTCCGTGGCCCAGAAAGACCGCGGCGAAATTCTTGAGCCGGCCAAATTGCTCAAGAAAGCCGGCCTGGATATTATTGCGACCGAAGGCACATATCTTTTCCTGACGCAGCAGGGAATCGAAGCCGAAAAGATACTCAAGCTCCATGAAGGCCGTCCCAACGTCCTCGACAGTATCATGAACGGCGAAATAAAAATGGTGATTAATACGCCGGCCGGCAAACAAAGCAGCCATGATGATTCGTATATACGTAAAGCGTCAATTAAATATAAGGTCCCGTATGTGACAACGACTGCGGCGGCGCTGGCGGCGGCAAGAGGCATACTGGCGTGTAAAGAAAAACAACGCGATGTCAAATCGCTGCAGCAATATCATAAGGAAATTGGATAAGGATAAAACGAGTGCCGAAAGATAAATCCATTAAAAAAATTCTGATTATCGGTTCTGGACCCATTGTCATCGGTCAGGGCTGTGAATTTGACTATTCCGGTGCACAGGCCTGCAAAGTGCTACGCAAGGAAGGCTACCAGGTGATCCTGGTCAACAGCAATCCGGCGACCATTATGACCGACCCGGAAATGGCGAACAAAACCTACATTGAGCCGATTACTCCGGAGATAGTGGCCAAAATTATCGAAAAGGAACGCCCCGACAGCCTGCTGCCGACGCTTGGCGGACAGACCGGGCTGAACACCGCTGTGGCACTGGCGGAAATGGGAGTCTTGAAAAAGTTCAAGGTCAGACTCCTCGGTGCCGACCTGCAGGCCATCAAAAAAGCCGAAGAACGCGACCGCTTTAAAAAGATTGTCCAGGATATCGGCCTGGAAGTCCCCCAAAGCGGCTTTGCCCACTCCGTCGATGAAGCCATGAAAGTGATGGAGCAGATCGGCTTTCCGCTGATTATCCGCCCGTCTTATACGCTGGGCGGGATGGGCGGCAACGTGGCCTATAATCTCGATGAATACAAACGGATGGTGCAATGGGGACTGGACCTCAGCCCCAAACGCCAGATTCTGGTCGAAGAATCCGTTGTCGGCTGGAAAGAGTACGAACTGGAAGTCATGCGTGACCGCAAGGACAATGTGGTTATCGTCTGTTCGATTGAAAACCTTGACCCGATGGGTATCCATACCGGCGACAGCATTACCGTCGCGCCCGCCCAGACCCTGTCGGACAAGGAATACCAGGCCATGCGTGATGCGGCACTGAAAATCATCCGCGCCATCGGCGTTGAAACCGGCGGTTCGAATATCCAGTTTGCGGTCAATCCCAAAAACGGCAAGCTCTATGTCATTGAGATGAATCCCCGTGTATCCCGCAGCTCGGCCCTGGCCTCCAAGGCAACCGGTTTCCCGATTGCCAAGATTGCTTCGCTCTTGGCTGTGGGTTATACGCTCGATGAAATTCCCAACGATATTACTAAAAAGACCCCGGCCTGTTTTGAGCCGACCATTGACTATGTCGTCGTCAAGTGGCCGCGTTTTACCTTTGAAAAATTCCCCCAGACCAGCCCGGAACTGACTGTTCAGATGAAATCGGTCGGTGAAGCGATGGCCATTGGCCGAACCTTCAAGGAAGCATTCCAGAAAGCCATTCGGTCGCTTGAAATTGACCGGTATTCACTGGATGCCCGCCATATCAAACCCGGACTGAATGACGATCAGTTGCAGGAACGGCTCCGGAAAAATTACTGGGATAAATTGTGGTATGTGGCCGAGGCTTACCGTCGGAAATACACCACCAAGGAACTCTTTGAATTGACCCATATTGACCCCTGGTTTTTGAATCACATCAAAGACCTTGTCGAAATGGAAAAGACACTGTTTTCAGCCGGATTGGACAAGGTCACCCCGGAATTGCTTCGTCAGGCCAAAGAAGCGGGCTTCAGCGACAAGTATTTATCAATGAAATATGGTGTCGAAGAAACCGTCATTCGTCAAAAACGTCTGGACGCGGGCATCAAGGCCGTCTATAAAATGGTTGATACCTGCGGCGCGGAATTTGAGGCCTCGACGCCGTACCTGTATTCGACCTATGAAGCGGAATGTGAAGCCAATCCGACCACCCGCCGCAAGATTATGATTCTCGGCGGGGGACCCAACCGTATCGGCCAGGGCATCGAGTTTGATTATTGCTGCGTGCATGCGGCCTTTGCTCTGGATGAAATCGGCATCGAATCGATTATGGTCAACTGCAACCCGGAAACAGTATCGACGGATTATGATACATCGGATCGGCTCTACTTTGAACCGCTGACTTACGAAGATGTGATGTCGATTATCGATACGGAAAAACCGGATGGTGTCATTGTGCAGTTCGGCGGACAAACGCCCCTGAAATTGTCCAAATCGCTTCACAAGGCCGGTGTTCCAATTATCGGCACTTCGCCCCGCAGCATCGAAATTGCTGAAGACCGCAAGTTGTTTAATAAACTGGTGGAAAAACTGAACCTGCTCCAGCCGTTCAGCGGCACGGCCACCAGCTATGAAGAAACGCTGAAAGTAGCAGAAAAGCTGGGCTATCCGCTGCTGGTTCGTCCCTCCTTTGTGCTGGGCGGGCGGGCAATGGATATCGTTTACGATGAGTCCTCTCTGAAGGCCTGTGTCGATGAGGCACTCGAAGTGTCCGGCGAACACCCCATCCTGATCGACAAGTTCCTCGATGATGCAACTGAACTGGACGTCGACGCCATCTGCGACGGCCAGGCCGTCGTGATTGGCGGGGTCATGGAGCACATCGAAGAAGCCGGAATTCACTCCGGCGACAGCGCCTGTTTCCTGCCTCCGGTAACACTCAAGCCGGAGACTATTGCCGAAGTCAAACGCCAAACGCGTCTGCTGGCTCTGGAGCTGCAGGTCAAAGGCCTGATCAATATTCAGTTTGCCATTAAGGATGATAAGGTCTATATTCTCGAAGTCAATCCGCGTGCATCCCGGACGATTCCATTCGTCAGCAAGGCCATTGGTGTTCCGCTGGCCAAGCTGGCCGCCAAAATCCAGGCCGGAATGACCCTCCAGCAGCTCGGCTTTACCGAGGAAGTCTCGCGGAAGCATTACGCTGTCAAGGAAGCGGTCTTTCCGTTCCTGAAATTCCAGGGCGCCGATGTGATTCTTGGTCCTGAAATGCTGTCCACCGGCGAAGTCATGGGCATTTCCGATGACTATGGCGTTGCTTACGCCAAATCCCAGATTGCCGCCGGATGCAACCTGCCCACAAAGGGTACCGTGTTTATCAGCGTACGCGATGCGGACAAACCGCGTGCCGTGCAAATGGCACGAAAGCTCCACGAACTGGGCTTCAAAATACTGGCTACCAAAGGCACCTGCATCGAATTGATAAAAAACAATATTCCTTCGGAATTTGTACGCAAGATGATTGAAGGTCGTCCCAATGTGGTTGACCTGATGATTAATAACCAGATCGACTTGATTGTCAATACCACCGTTGGCGAACAAACCATCCGGGATTCCTTTCCGATTCGCCGTACAGCCCTGGATCGGCAGATTCCGTACATTACGACCATTCGCGGCGGTCTTGCGGCGGCACGAGCCATTGAAGCCCTGCAAAATGAAAAACTGACGGTCAAATCGATACAAGCCTATTACAGGAAGTAATTTTATGTCGAATAACAAAGCGATTTTACTGCTGGAAGACGGCACGATATTTACCGGCCGGTCTTTTGGCGCCAAAGGGACCGCTGTCGGCGAGGTTGTATTCAACACCTCGATGACTGGATACCAGGAAATTACGACGGACCCGTCCTACTTTGAACAGATTTTAACGATGACCTATCCAATGATAGGCAATTATGGCACCAGTACCAATGACTGGGAGTCACGCAAACTGTTCTGTTCGGGCTTTATCGTCAAGGAAAATTGTCCCTTCCCCAGCAACTGGCGGGATGAAAAAACATTCAGTGATTACCTGAAGGAAAACAATGTCGTCGGTCTGGAAGGCATTGATACCCGCAAGCTGGTCCGCCATATCCGGACACAGGGTGCCATGCGGGGAATCATCTCCTCTTCCGAACTGGATGCCAATAAGCTCAGGAAAAAGCTGGATGCCTACCCCGGTCTGGTCGGACGTGATATTGTCCGGAACGTCACCCTCGGCAAATCCTATGCATGGACCCAAGGCGTGGTGGATGTGCTTACCGGCCTTGAGTGCAAACCCAAGCCCAAATACAAGGTTGTGGCTTACGATTTTGGCATCAAACAAAACATCCTGCGTCTGCTGATTTCACATGGCTGTAAAGTGGAAGTTGTCCCCGCCGATACCACTGCCGCTCAGATACTCAAAAAGAAGCCCGACGGCGTCTTTCTCAGCAATGGCCCCGGCGACCCTGCCGCAGTAACTTATGCAATCGATGCCATCCGCGGTCTGCTGGGCAAAGTACCTATCTTCGGCATCTGTCTGGGTCACCAGCTTCTGGGGCTGGCCCTGGGTGGTGCAACTTATAAACTCAAATTCGGCCATCGCGGTGCCAACCACCCGGTTAAAAATCTCGAAACCGGCAAGATTGAAATCACCAGCCAGAATCACGGCTTCTGTGTCGATATTAATTCGCTCAAAGACAAAAACGTCGAATTGACCCACATGAACCTCAATGACAATACGCTGGAAGGACTTCGGTGCAAAAAACTCAGGGCCTTTTCAGTCCAGTATCACCCCGAAGCCTCGCCCGGCCCGCATGATTCACAATATCTTTTCAAGCAGTTTACAGACTGGATGGACAAATCCAAAAAGGCAAAAAAATAGGTTTCGATAAGGTTAATCGAAAAGGCCTGCGATCGTAAAACCGCAGGCCTTTATATTTCTCATAAAACGGAGTCTCGCCCGTATTCACGCAGCGATGAAATTAGTTCAGCATCCCCATCAGAACCAGTCTGGCTTCCTGACGTACATTGACCGTCTTCTTCAGTTCAGCCTGAGCTGCGGCCAGTTCTTTCTGGGCGGCTTCTTTGGCGGTCCTCAGGGCTGTCAATTTGGCCGTTACTTCTTCGGCAGTCGCAGATTCATTCTGCAGAACTTCGGTTAGTGCGGCTGAAGCCTTCTGGACTTCGCTCTGATCTCTTGCAGGCTGCTGATCCGGTGCCTGGCCTTGACCCTGACCACCCTGACGGGTACCGCGTCCGGCCATTCCCATCCCCAATCCACGGGCATTGACCTGGTTGGACAACGTCATCACCTTTTTGAGTGGGGGTTCAATCTTAGCCCATTCGGCATCGGTGGCATTCAACTGGGTCTTTGCCATTTCCAGCATACGAGCCTGAAAGTCAATCTGTCCTCCAGGACCGCCTTGGCCGCCCTGACCTCGCTGGCCGCCCCCAAAACCACCCTGAGGCCCCTGGACCGGAGGCTGTCCCTGATTGCCGGCCGCCCAGATAAACGGTATCGAAACGGTTGCCAATAAAAGACTTGCGACTACCACCATCATTTTACGATTCATAAACATAGTTCCATGTCCTTTCTGTGTAAAATTGAATAATAATAGGGTTAAAAACGAATCGTTCAGGAAAAGACGCGAGAGTGTCCCATAATATTGCAAAAAATTTAAATATTATAATTTAGTGTAAACTACTCCATATATCTACAATACAAAGAAATCGATGAATTAAAGGAGTTAGGCATGACAGAATTTGCTGAGTATGATAAAATGAGTATGCCCCTCTAAAATAAGGAGAACCGTTCGATAATCATTACAGGAAAGGAGTTGCATGAATTACAGAACTATCATCTCGACCGTTCAAAACTGGGAAAATAAAATAGCGGCTCAATATCCCATCAAAACCATGCTTACGGTTTTCGCAATCGTCTGTATCATCATAATTTCATTTCAGATCAGCGAATTAAAGTGGAAAATGACTTCCTCCAGCCATAATGATGGCGAGCAAATGGTCGAAATACAAAAGAATTTATCCCTGATGCGGAGCGGCATGTACTCCCTGCAAGCTGATAGATCCGCAACAAAACGAGATGTTTCCTCAATGAAAACCGACATAAGCACGATAAAAAAACGTATATCAGCAAATCCCGATTAACAACTGCGCCTGTAGGGACTCGAACCCCAAACCCTCAGTTCCGAAGACTGATGCTCTATCCAATTGAGCTACAGACGCGATAACGTGAATATACAACGACGGTCTGAAATTTGCAACTCTGTTTATTCGTGTCGTAAGGATTCAATCGGATCCATATTGGCGGCTTTGACGGCCGGATAAAGCCCAAATGTCAATCCCACAGCCCCGGATATGCCAAATGAAAGCAGCATCGCTTCGCTGGTAATCACAGTTGGCATTTTGCCGAAAACGGTGACTGCAATCGGAATAACCGCACCCAGCGCCATGCCGAATAATCCGCCAGTCAGTGTCAGCAGCAGCGTTTCCGATAAAAACTGAATCACAATGTCGCGTTTTTTTGCCCCCAAAGCCCGCCGGATTCCGATTTCTCGAGTGCGCTCACTGACCGTAGCCAGCATAATGTTCATAATGCCGATGCCGCCAACCAGCAGGGAAATCGCAGCAATAGACCCCAATACGATACTAAATATCCGTTTTGTCCGAATTGCCTGCCGCAGCAATTCCAGTGGGACAATGACTTGATAATCCTGCTGCTTATGGAAGCGTTTGAGCATGCCCTCAAGCAAATCCCGAATCGGCAGCACGTCTTCAATTGTTGGAACTTTAATGGTGATTTCGCTAAGCTCCACGCGCTCGCCGACCATTCCGGATGTTCCGCTGAATTGCAATAAAACTTCGCCAAAACGGCTTTTCATTGTCGTAATCGGCATATACACCTTGCCGTTGGCCCCCCCGGAAGAAGCAGCCATTTGTGATCCAAGTTGGTCTTCTTCATTCTGCTCGGTTTTGGTTTCACTGACCACCCCGACAATCCGGTAATAATCCCCGCCGATTTTAATATCCATGCCAATCGGGTCGTCAACGACAAACAATGAATCCGCTGCATCGCGGTCAATGACGCAGACATTCAGGGTGTAATACATGTCATTGGTTTCAAGAAACCGTCCCCGCTGCAACTGGACCGGCGCCAGTTCCGGATACCACGGAACCGTGCCGACAACTTCCACGCCGAGCACACGGTTGCGGTAGTAGGCCTTGTGACTGATGACCTTGGACGGCACGACCACCTGGGCATTGGGAATGGTGTCGCGAAACCGTTCCGCATCATCATACGTCAGGCCGTACTGGATCAACGACTGCTGGGTTGTATCAGATGCAGTCTGTTGCGGCGGCTTAAGCGTTTTGAGGATGATATTGGTGCTTCCCAGCCGGGCAATCTGAGCCTGAGCCTGACGGCTGGCGCCTTCGCCAATCGCCAGCATCGCAATTACGCTGGACACACCGAATATAATACCCAACATCGTCAGCATCGAACGCAGGCGATGCAGCCACAGGCTGCGAAGACTGATTTGCAGTACACCCCCGATCTGGAGCAGTAAACTCATTGGGCCGTCCTCGTATAAGTCTGCTGGCGTTCGATTTTCCCATCGAGCATATGAATGCTGCGCTGGGTCCGTTTGGCAACATTGCTGTCATGGGTGACAACAATAATCGTTTTGCCGGCCCCGTGTAATTCATCCAGCAGCCCGAGGATATCCGAGCCGCTTCGACTGTCCAGGTTGCCGGTCGGCTCATCGGCCAGCAGAATCACCGGGTCATTGGCCAGTGCCCGGGCAATGGCAACACGCTGCTGCTGGCCGCCGGACAATTCCGATGGCCGGTGATGAAGACGGTCACTGAGCCCCACTTTGCAGGCCAGTTCGACTGCGCGTTCGCGGCGTTCATGTTTGTGAACCTGCTGATAATACATCGGCATTTCGATATTTTCGACCAGGTTTAATTGCGGAATCAGATTAAACGATTGAAAAATAAAACCAATCCGTTTGCCGCGAATGGTTGACAGCGTATCATCATCCATTTCGGAAATATCCAGTCCACCCAGCAGATACTTGCCGCCGGTAGGGCGGTCCAGGCATCCCAGCAAATTCAGCAGGGTGGATTTCCCCGATCCGCTGGGTCCCATAATGGCGGCATATTCGCCCTTGCTGAAACACAGATTGATACCCCGCAAAACCGGCAGTTCGGTGTGCGCAAGAAAATACGACTTGCGAATATCCTGAAGCTCGACAACCGCCTCGGAAGATGGCTTTGGTGTATGGGATTGAATCATGGTCGTGCTTCTGTCTGTGCCGGGATTGTTTCTGTGTTCTGACGACTTCGACGCTGCCCTTGCGGCCTGTCACTGGGAGCCATGCCGCCGCCATCTGCATTATTCGGCTGCATGCGGTCCTGTCCCGCTCCTTCAGGACGCTGGCGTGCCGGGCGGTCTGCCCCGATACTGCTGCCGGGTGTGGCGATGTCCTGCGGCTGGTTTTGAGAAGATTCCAGGCCCCCGGGTCGGCGACGTCCGGCTTGATTCTGGCTGTCCTGCGGGAATTGCCCCTGTGCCGGGAATCCACTGGGGCGATCCGGATTGCCAGGTTGCATGGGGCCGCCATTGGGCCGCTCCCGGGTCTGGCCATTAACCGGCATCAGATTCGGCATATCAGGCAGATTATCCGGAAGAGGATTTCCCTGCTGCTGGTCGAATATCCTCGGCGGATTCAGAAGAACAGCATCCCCTTCATTCAATCCCGATATGATTTGCACAAATTTATCATTGTAGGGGCCAGTCTGAACTTCCCGGGGTTCATTGCCGGTCAGGGTGTGGACATAGCACACTTTTTTGCCGCTGCGATTGGAGACGCACTGGACGGGAACCGCCAGAACATCTTTCAGTTGGGCAATAACAATTTCAACCTTGGCCGACATTCCGGGACGCAGCATCTCGCCGCCCTGCAGCGAGACGTCGGTTGAATAAATTTTCAAATCCGGATTGGACATAAACCCGGCCTGGTCGGGCAGAGGAGAAATCTTGGTCACCTGTCCATAAAATACCGTGTCCGGCATGGCATCGACAATAATCCTTGCCCGTTGCCCAAGAACAATTTTATCGATATTGGTCTCGTGAATCTTGGTGTCAACAGCCATCTGGGTGGTATTGGGAATCGACATGATTTCTTCGCGTTCATACACCTCACGTCCAACTTCAATCGTTGTTCGTGAACGGCTGCCTCGGCTGAATTGGGTGGCATAAACCACCAGGCCGGGACAGGGAGCTTTGATTATACTGGCCGCCATCTGCCGCTGATACCGTTCAAGACGTTCTTTTTCCAGTGCAAATTTCGCATCGGCACTGTTAAGCTTCGCCAGGGCCTGAGCTTCCTGGGACCGGGCTTTGGCCAGAATGCGTTCAAGCTGTCGTTGTGCTTCGATATAATCACTGAACAGCTTGTGGGCCTGTTTGGGAAATTCATACCGGAAAAACAGATCCAGAGCCGTTTGAGCACGTTCCTGGGTGATTTTGCATTTGTCGGCCTTAAGCTTGTCGGATTCCAGGTCCGTTTTGGCCACGTAATTTTTGGCGTACAGCTTATCGGTCCAGTTATACGTGTTTTGCGCAATGTAATATTCGGATTCCGCAACATTGATGTCGGCTATCAATTGGCGGTAGGTTTGCAGGGCTTCGCCTCCAAGCTGATTGGGATCGGCGGTCAGCCTCTTGAAATCTTCATCGGTGACCGGCCGGCTGCCGGCATCGTTGACCAGTTTATCGGCAGCATATTGACCAAGATACTTCTGCAAATCCATCAGGCCGAATTTGACCGTCAGCTTTCCCTGCTGGATGTCGGACTCATTTTGATTTTTCTGGATTTCAAGATTTTCCTTGGCATCGGTCAGGTCTGCCATGGCACTGTTGTATTGAATCTGCTGCTGGTTTAAATCCTGCTTGATGCTGGAGGTATCCAGCTCAAGAATGACTTTTCCTTCCGCAACATCCTGCTCGGTCAGAATGGTTCCCTCGGGAACAACATTGACAATCGTGGTTCGTCCCTCAACCTCGGAACGAATGGTCACTGCGTTGCTGGCCTTGATTGAGCCGCTTTCGGTCACACTAATGACCATATCCTGTCGTTTGACAGAATAGACGGCTTCGCTGCGTTTGGATACAGCCTTGCCGCTCCGGCCGTAAAATACCCACCAGAGTCCCATTACTCCGGCTATTACCACGACGGCAATTAAAATCCTTTTAAATCCGATTTTTCTGGTAGCTGCCATAATCCATCCGGTTTAACTGATAGTACTTCGATATCACGATAAAAACTTAATTTGGCTATATTGTAATCGACCAGGGTAGAGGTCGTCGCATTTTGTGCCGAAAGCAGGGCGTTTTGGGATTCCAGCACATCACGCGTCTGAACCCGACCGGCCTGAAACAGCAGGGAGGTGCTTTTGACCCGTTCTTCTGCCAGTTCAAGGCTGAGCTGCTGAATCTTATACCGTTGAGCGGATTCGACTAAGGAACGATAATTATTTCGAACATCCAGCTTGACATTATCGATACCGTCCTCGTAATCCCGCTGCCGCTGAATCAGGGTAATCAGGGATTCACGGTAATTATTCCGCTCCGACTTGCGGTCAAAGGGCAGGTCCACCTGAGCTCCGATGCTGTAGCTGCCGTCGTTAAAACGCAGCCGACCGGCCTGGCGGTCAGGGGTTGAATCAACATTGGCCCGGGCAACAATATCCAAATCGGCTTTGAGTGCGTTTTCAGAAACCTTGATTTTGCGGCGGGCGTCATCCACCTGATCCTTCATGGTTGCCAGGTCAAGCCGCAGCGACAGCGCAGTCTGGATTGCATCATCGACATTAAACTCAGGCTCAACAACCTCCATCGCGGAAAGAACCTGCAGGGCATTGGGGTCAAGCTCTATCATGGCATCAGTCGGAATGGCAAGGCTGATTTTAAACGTGTCCAGGGCTTGCTGATACGTGCGCTCCGCCCCGGCCAGATTATCGCGTGCATCCAGCATCTGCTGTTTGGTTTGATCCGCTTCAAACATGTCCAGGCGGCCGGCCATGGCTTTCAGGTTCGATTGATCGTACGCCAACAATAGACTTTTATAATTGCTTTCTGCGTTTTTGACTCGATCCAGGGCCTGGAGGACACGATAATATTCACTGACGATGGAGACGACAAAAGATTTGCGGTAACGGCTGAATGATCGTATTTGATACAATACATTCCGCTCGGCCTGCGTCAGGTTTTCCATGACGACATCCTTGCCGGCCCCGCGAAGCAGGGGTTTGCTGATGGTGGCACTCAGAACACTCCCGAGGCTTTCCCGCGGATCACCTGTCAGATAGCGAAGCCAATCGGTGGCAATGCTGCTTGAAATCTGGGTTCCGTCCTCCAGAAGCCTGTTAAACCCTACCGCACCGCCCGCACCCATCGACTCATCGGCTTCGTTTCGACTATAGGTGCTGTCGAACGTACCAAACCACTTTGTGGCAAAATTATGACGAAACAGAGTCAAATCCAGCGCAGACAGATACAGCGATTCCTTTTGCCGCTGATAGTCCCGGTTCCGGGCTGTCGCCAGAGCAACTGCCTCAGCAAGGCTCAGCTTTCCGGAGGGTATATAATTCGGATCAAAAAACAAATCGTTGGGGTCGCGTTCCACATCCGAAATGCGGGAATTGGCACGACTGCCGTGTTCCGCTTTCCACTTGCTGTCTATGATGTTTTGCACTTCTTTGTCTGCATCTGCCTTGTAGTGCTCAGGAGAACAGCTTGTGAATGCAAGACAAATGCCCAATCCAGCCAAAAACAGTACAAACCGAGTCTGAAAGAGTCGCTGACGAATCTTACTTATTTTATCAGGATATAACATATACGTTTATTAATTAATCAATAAGGCCAATATGGGTTATATTTTTGTTTATGACGTTATACCCTATGATTTTGTTGCAAAAAAGTCAAAAAATACAATCCAACGAAGAAATTGTTTAGATTGTCTGGATACCATTCTTTTCAGTGCTATCCCGAAGTTGACCTCATGCGATATCTGTGTTATTCTACAACAGTTCAATAGATTCTGTAAAATATCTGTAATAGGTACAAAATAAAAAAGTGTTAAAATGGGCTGTGACACCAAAGCCGGTTTCAAGGATTTTACACAAAAGGACATTAAATGACAGGATGGATCATTTTACAGTGGCTGATTGCTCATATCGAATTGCTTATAGGCTTTCTGGTGGGTATCATTCTGATTGCACATGTCCTGACTCAAAAACGCTCGCCGTCGGGGACTATCGCATGGCTGCTGGCTATCATCCTGATTCCTTATGTGGGTGTCCCGCTGTATTTAATGCTTGGCGGCAGAAAAATGAAACGCAGAGCCGCCAAAAAATCCGCTACTTCGCTGTCTTGCCCGTCGCGACGGCTTGATGTCCCTCGAACACAGGTCGATGAATTGCTCGAAAGCTATGGAATCCCCTCCGCCACCGACGGCAACCGTCTGGAGATTCTTACCGATGGCCAACAGATATACCACCACCTGATTTCTCTTATTGACAGCGCTCAAAGCTCCATTTACATCTCAACCTTTATTTTCCGCCCCGATGAGGTCGGCAGAGAAATTCGAGACAGGCTGGCGCTGAAAGCCCGCCAGGGCCTGGATGTGCGTGTACTGCTGGACGGATTTGGGGCGATTCAGACCGGCCGCCGTTTCTTTGTGCCGCTGGTCAAGGCCGGCGGGAAATATGCATTCTTTATGCACCGGCTGTTTCGCGGCAGAACCAACCTCCGCAATCATCGCAAAATCGTCGTCATTGATAATCAAACCGTTCTGGCAGGGGGGACCAATATCGGTAAGGAATACCTTGGCCCCGAACCCGACCCGAAACGGTGGCAGGATTTGTCATTCACTTTAAAAGGCCCCGCCGTACGGTCCTACCTTGAAATATTTCATTCCGACTGGGCTTTTACCATCGGTGTAAATGACATTCCAGCTCAGGTAGAACCGGCCGGGTATTATGACAGTCCCAATGTCGCCATTGTTCAGGTGGTTCCTTCCGGCCCCGACATCCCCGGCGATGCCCTCTATGATGCCATCCTGACTTCGCTTTATAGTGCTCGGCGTAAAATCCAGATCGTAACGCCGTATTTTATCCCGGACGAACCGTTGCTTAATGCCCTCCAGCTTGCTGTCCGGCGGGGCGTCGAGGTCAGGGTTATCATTCCCGCCAAGTCTAATCACCTGATTGCAGACGTGGTACGACGTGTCTATTTGCGTGAAATGCAACGGTTTGGAGCCAAAATACTCTATTACAGCCCCGCGATGATTCACGCCAAAGCTGTGCTTGTGGATGACACCCTGGCTATGATTGGCTCGGCTAATATGGACTCACGAAGCCTGTTTCTCAATTACGAAGTGATGTTGATTGTTTACAGCCGCCCGCAAATTACCCAAATCTCCGGGTGGATTGCAAATATCGAAAATGCCTGTATTCAATGCGAACTGAAAGCCGGCTTCATTCGCAATTTATTTGAACACATGATACGTCTGTTTGCCCCGCTGTTGTAGTCCTGATTCCGATTGATTTACGATTGATTTTGGGTATAATTTCGCTTTTATGACAAGATTGGACAAGTGCCCATGGAACAGACAAATGATTTCGTAACCATCGTAGCGGGACTTCCCCGCTCCGGAACCTCAATGATGATGAATTGCCTCCACAAGGGAGGGCTTAATGTTCTGGTGGATAATCTCCGCAAACCCGACGAAGATAATCCGCTGGGTTATTTTGAGTATGAGCCAGTCAAGAAAACCAAACAGGACCCTTCCTGGCTCAAAAATGCCCCCGGCAAGGTTGTCAAAATGGTCTATCGTCTCCTGTATGACTTGCCGGCTGGGTATGAATACCGGGTCATCTTCATGCAGCGGGATATGGCCGAAGTCCTTGCATCCCAGAAAAAAATGCTCGATCGAAGCCAGAAATCAGCCGCGGAAGTCTCCGATGAACAGATGGCCGCTTTATACCAGTCGGATTTGCAGAAGTTCTTCCATTGGATTGCCAGGCAGCCGCATTTCAAGATGCTGATTGTCAACCATCGCGATATGCTGAATCATACCCGGGAACAATGCGAAAAAATCTCCCATTTTCTGGGCGGCCGGCTTGATGTCGAAAACATGATTCAGACCGTCAATCCATTATTATATCGCAATCGGAATCAATAAGCAGATAGGTTAAGTCGCGGGCTTGAGCCAATCCGCCCCCAGTTGGCCGCACGCTGCACGGATCGAACGCCCGCGCTTGTAGCGAATCACCGTCTCAATCCCTTCGCGTTCCAGAATCGCTGCAAACTGCCGGATTCCCGCAGGGCTTGCGGCAACAAAATCACACCCGTCAAAAGCGTTGAACTCAATCAGATTGACATTGCATTTAAGGGGCTTGACCAGGCGGGCCAGCAGGCGGGCCTGCGGCGGCGAATCGTTGTAATTCTGTATCATGCAATATTCAAACGTAATCCGTCGCCCCGTACGATCCTGATATTTGCGTAAAGCCGACATCAGTTCCTGCACGGGGACCTTTTTGGATATCTTCAGCAAACTCTGCCGGGTTGGATCATCCGGCCCATGCAGCGAAATTGCCAGCCGCGGCTGCAAAGGCTCCTCCGCCAGACGTGCAATTCCCTCCGGAAGCCCGCAGGTTGAAATCGTAATATGCCGAATTCCGATATTCTGACCATCGGGGTGATGGAGCAATTCCACCGACCGCATCGTGGCATTGTAATTATCCAGAGGTTCCCCCATCCCCATATACACGATATTCTGGACTTTGCCAACCTTGGCCTGCATCTGATAGACCTGGTCGACAATCTCTCCGCAGGTCAGGTCCCGCTGATAGCCAAGCTGCCCTGTGGCACAAAACAGACACCCCATCCGACACCCCACCTGCGTCGAAATGCACAATGTATTTCGCTGGTCGTCCAGAAGACGAACCGCCTCAAGCCGATTGCCATCGACGGTTTCGAACACAAACTTCATCGTTCCGTCCGGATCATCGAATGTCTCAATCCGCTTTAGTGTGGAAATATGATAGCCCGCCTCCGTCAGCGCAGCACGAAACGCCTTGGAAAGGGGGGTAATCTGCTCCAGGGCGGTCACATTCTTCTGGTGAATAAACGTAAATAAATACTGGACAACAAAGGACTTCTGGCCATATTGGGCCGCCACGTGTTCCAGCTCATTCCATGTCAGTGATTTCAGGTCTTTTATCATCCCGGCATGATACCGATTTATGTGCCGGCGACCAAAGAAAAATTTGCATAACTGCAAAATTACATGTCTTTAAACGTCGTCATGTCATCGCCTGGGAAATTATGAATTTCCGTCGACTGACTTTCGCTCAGGTCGGCATTGGCAAGGTCGTTGACGAATTCATCAAATTGATTGTCTGCCGTGACCTTTTCTCCATCTCTCTCGTCCATCGGCTCATGGACCGGCTCAATGGGCTTAACACCGGTCACATCGGCCGGGTTGCCGTCAATTTGAATCACAAAAGTCACAGGCCCGATCCGTAGTTGATCCCCGGGTTTAAGCCGAACTTCCTCTATTTTCTGGCCATTCACAAAAGTTCCATTTTTACTGCTCAAATCACGCACCATCAGCCGCCCCTGATCCATATTGATTTCGCAGTGTTTCCGGGATGCAACAGAGATGGGCAAACACAAATCGCAATCTTGCCGACGCCCGATGGTCGTCACGGCACTGGGTAGGTTAAATGGCTTTACAGACCCGTCTTTTTTTAATAACAAAAGATTTACCTGCATTCTGCCTCCCTGAAAAAGTCTTTGAGTACAAAAGGATTATAGCGTATGATTTGTCGCTTCTGCAAGAAAAAAACGGAAATGCCGGGACAATTTATCCATAACCTGATATAAAGACAAGAAGTATCTACTATGAAGCACAAAGCGGTGTTTTTCGACCTTGACGGGACGCTCGTCGATACCCTCGACGATCTTACAAACGCGATGAACTTTGCCCTGAATTTGCTGGACCAGCCGTCCATCAATCGGGAGGAATGCAGAGAAATGATTGGCAAAGGCCTGGCCGTATTTGCTTACAAAGCCCTGCCTGAAAATGCCAAACATCTTCAGCAGCAATTAATTAATGAAATGAAAAAACGCTATCTGACGACCTGCTTTGAAGAAACCACGATCTATCCGGGCGTGTTGGAGTTTGTGGACCAATGCCGTCAAAAAGGATTGAAATTGGCGGTAATCAGCAATAAAGAACACACCCTGACCCATAAAATTGTCCACCATTATTTCGGGCCGGAACGATTTCAATGTGTTCTTGGCCAGAAAGAAGGCTTGAAAATCAAACCCGACCCGGCCCCGGTGCACTGGGTTATGAACCAACTGGGAATCGACAATCCCAAAGACGTCCTCTATATCGGCGACAGTGATGTCGATGCCCAGACCGCCCTGAATGCCGGCGTGGATTTTGTCGGTGTCAGTTGGGGATTTCGTTCCGTCGAACAGCTTAAAGCAGCCGGTGCCCAGATAATTTTGCATCAGGCCGCAGAAATTCTGGAAATTCTTTGATTTGGGGCTGTCTATATCTCCAGAGTGATTAGCGTTCTGAAAATACAGAGTTTATAGAGAGCTGCGATGAGGGAAGATCAACAGAATGAACCTGTCTTGCAAAACCCGGTGGTTCCGCCCTGGTACTGGCCGTTTCTGTTTCCATTAAATGGAACCGGCCTGGGCATGATTGGAGTGTTTATCTTCTGTAAAATCGTGCTTGGCGTCCTGGCATTTGTGCCAATCGCCACAATTGGTTTTGTCATCGCTATCCTGTCCGCCATAGTCAATGGCTATATTTACTGGTATCTGTGTCTGTGCGTCCAGGTCACTGCCGAAGGGCAGACCAAAGCCCCCGATATTCTGCAGGATGATGAGGGCGATTTTAGGGATTTAATCGTAAGGATGTTCAGACTGCTTATTGCGGCATTTGTTTGTTTTGCACCGGGATTAATCTATTTCATCTGGACAAAAAAGGCGGATGAGACATTATGGAATATCGCGGCAGCCGGTTTGTTCTTTTTGCCGATGGTATTATTATCCACCATCCTGCATGATTCCCTCTGGGGGCTGAATCCGATTCTGATTGTGCTGTCGATAATTCGTACGCATGTGCGTTACCTGCTGCTGGTCTTGTGTTTTTGTATTCCGTTTGGATTGTATATTGCCCTGGCGATCTGCTCTCGACACTGGGGCATTTGGATGACTCTGCCTGCGGAGGCAATCGCGTTATACCTGGCCTATGTCGGGTCCGCCATGCTGGGTCGGTTTTATTATCGTAACGAATCTCGTCTTGACTGGGGTGTATAATCAGCCGCGTCGAATCTGGACGCTCCTGGCGTGAGCATCCAGCCCTTCGGTCATTGCCAGCCGGACAATGTCATCGGCACTCTGGGCAAGCTTGCGAGCATCGAATTCAATAATGCTGCTGGACTTGACAAATTCATTGCTGGTCAGGGCGCTGAAGAACTTGCTGGTCTGCCGAGTCGGCAGAGTATGACTGGGGCCGGCGTAATAATCGCCCGCAGCCACCGGCGTGTACGGCCCGATGAAAATTGCCCCCGCATTGACTAATTTTTCACTGAGGGTCTTGCTCTGGTCGCCGCATTGGACCTGCAGGTGTTCGGCGGCAAACGCATTGGCCCAGTCAATGACCTGTTCCATGGTCTTAAGAACCACAATGCCGCTATAAGCCAGAAGGCACGCCCGCGTTGCCTCGGACCGTCCCAGATGGGCGACCTGTTTTTCCAATTCCGACAGGACCGCTTCGGCGAGTTTTTCCGAGGCCGTCACCAGAATCCCCGCACCCGGGTCATGTTCGGCCTGACTGAGCATGTCCGCAGCCACCCATGCCGGATTGGCCTGTTCGTTGGCCACAATCAGCACATCGCTGGGCCCGGCAAAGGAATCGATATCCACCAGCCCATAAACCTCTTTCTTGGCAAGCTGTACCACATCGTGTCCCGGCCCGACAATCTTATCGACCTTGCGAATCGTTTGTGTCCCCCAGGCTAAAGCCGCCACCGCGTGTGCACCGCCGAGCCGATAGACCTCCGTAATTCCCAGTTCAAAACACAGTCCCAGGATCACCGGGTGGATGCCGCCCTGATATCGCGGCGGAGAAATCACCACGATATCTTTAACACCGGCTACCTGCGCCGGCACCGCAGTCATAATCACCGTGCTGGGCAGGGGGGCACTGGCGCCCGGAATGCAAATGCCCACACGCTGTAAAGGCAGATACCGGATCCCGGGTGAGGTGATTTTATTGCCGATAAAAATCTCGGCCTGATAGCGCCGGACATTCTCAATGGCCTTTCGCAGCGAGCGCAAGAGGTCTTTGTCGAGGCCGGCATGGGCCTTCTTCAGTTCCTCCTGCGGGATACGAAACTGCGACGGAGTCAGCCTGACTTTGTCAAATTTTTCCGTAAATTCGGTAACCGCCGCATCCCCTCGATTACGAACCTCTTCGACGATGGCGCTGACACTCTGGGCCAGCGATTTGCGGCTGTGCAGAAAAGCCTGCATGGAATGCTCATCCAGCAGACGACGAACACGGCCTTGAAAATCCGGTTCATTATGATGCATCACGATAGGGCGTAAAGAAGAACTCAAAGCAGGCTCCATGTTAAGGTGTGAAATTGCCGTTGGAATAGGTCCGCTGTGCCCGGTACAGCAGCAGATACTGCCGCCCCTGGCTTTGCGAGAGAATTCCTGAAATCGTATAGCGGTAGCGTCCCATCGCGCGGGCCAGTGTATCTTCGGTCTTTTCCAGCGTCAGGCAGGGCAGCAGCACAAAATCCGCCGTCTCCACCTTGCGGCCAAAACCATCCGGCGAGAATTGTTTGGTCTGGCCCAGGGTCACATATCCGGCCTTGCGGATCAGCGATGAATCCGCACGGGTTGCCGCGGTCGTTTCGCTGATCTGGGCCAAATCCACCTTGCTTTGCGACCGAAGCAGTTTCATGATATCGCTGGGAATCACTTCCGAGTCTGTGCTGTTCGGGTCAGTCGCGGGGGGAGTTTCCACCGGTGCCGGGGCCGCCTTTTCCGGTTCGACTAACGGCATCACCTGAATCGGAAACAGAAAATTCTCTTTGCGGTACAGGGTTAGTATTCCCCAGACTTTGACCCGTACTTCAGTGCCGTCTTTGGCAAACGCCCGTATCTGGTCCAGACCGCCCGAGGCCAATATCGTCAGCGGAATCTCAGCCGGAAAGGTCGTTTTCAAATACTTCAGCTCCGCATTCGTGGAAAAGGTCCACTGGTCCTTGTTGACCTTGTCCTGCCGGGCAATGCCGTCTATCGCATTAAGCACAAATCCTTCCGGCAGCGTCGGCTTGGCCGCATAGCCAAATTCCGCAAGACCAGCTACCGCAAGACAAAGGATAAATTGTTTCATACGCATTTCTATCTCTATTCCATCGAAATTAAATGTCGTTTCAGGTAATCTGCAGCCTGTGCCGCATCCTCCGCGACAGCGAGGCAGTCTTTGCAGGCCGGGTCTGCCTGCTCCATCATAGCCACCAGCGGCCGCCAGAAATCCCGCATCACCACAATCGGCTTGTTGACCGTCTCAAAACGCTTGTGCTTGTGTTCCCATACATACGCCAGTTCCAGCAGCGTTCCCGTTCCGCCGGGCAGGACCAGATAGCCATCACCGATTTCAACCAGTTTTTTCAGCCGCTGGTCCAGATTCTCAGTGGACAGTTCCGTGCTGACAAACGGATTGGCTTTGCCGCGTCGAAAAGCCTTGCAGGTCACGCCGAAGACTCGGGCTCCCGCCTGAGCCGCACCCTGTGCCGAGGCCAGCATCGTTCCGCCATATCCGCCGTTGGCAATATCAAATCCAGCCGCGGCCAGTGCTCTTCCGGCCTCCACGGCCAGTGTAAACACTGCATCACCTTCGACGGCTTTGCTGGTGCCGAAAATCGTGATGATAGGTTTGGTGCTCAAGCTCATCGCCGTCCGGCCATCATTTTGGTATAGTGCAGCAGGCCCGCATGAAGCAGGATATCCCGGTCCCGTGCCGATAAGGTCAGCTTGCCTTTGAAGGTCTTGCCGCTGGTCTTGTTCTGGATCGTGACCTCATCGCGGCCCTGAATCGCAGCCGTCAAATCCCCAATCGCAAGCTCATCATCGGCGTTAATTGCTTCATAGTCCGCCGGATTGGCAAACTCAATCGGAATAATCGCAAAATTAATCAGATTCGCCTTGTGAATCCTTTCAATGCTCTTGGCGACAATTGCGCGTACACCCAGGTACATCGGGCACAGTGCCGCATGCTCACGGCTGGAACCCTGCCCGTAGCTTTCGCCGGCGATAATCACACCGCAGCGATCCTGAGCCTTCAGTGCCAATGCCCGGTCTGCAAAGGTCGGCTTGCCTTCCTCATTAAAGCAGTTAAACACATATTTTGAATACAGCGGCACATTGGAGCGATATTTCAGGAATGCTCCGGCCGGCATAATATGATCGGTCGTAATCTTATCACCGCATTTGAGCAGCACCTTGCCGTCGAGGTGTTCCGGCAATGCCTTGGGCGACTCCGGCACGACAATCGTCGGCCCGCGGAGCACCTGGGCTGAACCCGATTCCTCCGGCGACAGCGGCGGCAGCAGCATACTGTCATCAATCAGAAATTCACGCGGCACACGAATCTTGGGATATTTGATCCCCATCAACTGCCGCAGGTTGCGCGGATCGGTAATCTCGCCCATAATTGCCGAAGCGACCGCGGTTTCCGGACTGACCAGATAGCACATGTCGTTCTTGGTTCCCGTCCGCCCGGCAAAATTCCGGTTGAACGTCCGCAGCGACACCACGCCGTCGGCCGGCGAGAATCCCTGCCCGATGCACGGTCCGCAGCCGGATTCGATAATCCGTGAGCCGGCCGCAATCATATCCGCCAGTGCCCCGTTGCGGGCCAGCATCTCCAGCACCTGCCGGCTGCCCGGCGCCACGCCGAATTCCACCATCGCATCGATCTGCTTGCCCCGCAGCACCTCGGCCACCAGCATCATATCCGTATAGCTCGAATTTGTGCAACTTCCGACAATCACCTGCCCGATCTTGAGCCCTTCGATATCCCTGATCGCCTGAATATTATCCGGCGACGACGGACATGCCGCCATTGGCACGACTTCAGAAAGGTTAATCGGAATCACACGTTCATACTCCGCTCCCGGGTCCGCATGAAGCGGCTGGAACTCCCGCCCGCGGTCCTGAGCTTCCAGAAATGCGTGTGTCAATTCATCACTCGGAAAGATACTGGTCGTGACGCCCAGTTCCGCCCCCATATTGGTAATCGTAGCCCGCTGCGGCACCGTCAGCGTCTTGACGCCGGGCCCGAAATACTCCACCACGCACCCGACATTGCCCTTGGTCGTCAGAATACTCAGCAGCTTCAAAATGACATCCTTGCTCGAAACCCACTCTGGCAGTTTGCCGGTCAGTTCCACCCCGATGACCTTCGGGCACGTCAGATGAAACGGCCCGCCGCCCATCGCTACCGCCACATCCAGTCCGCCGGCGCCAATCGCCAGCATCCCCATCCCGCCGCAGGTTGGCGTATGCGAATCGCTGCCCAGCAGCGTCGCCCCGGGTCGAGCGAATCGCTCCAGATGCACCTGGTGACAGATGCCGTTGCCCGGCCGCGAATGCCATGCCCCGTGTTTGGTCGATACCGTCTGCAAATACAGGTGGTCATTATGATTTTCCGATCCGAACTGGGCCATATTATGGTCCACATAGCTGACCGACACCTCGGTCCTGACCCGCCCGGTTCCCATCATCTCAAACAGCAAAAACGCCGTCGTTCCCGTCGCATCCTGCGTCAGCGTCTGGTCAATGCGAATGCCGATGGGATTGCCCGCCTTCAATTCGCCTTCGACTAAGTGTTTATGTAAAATCTTGTATGTCAATGTCCGATTCATTGTTAAGCCTTTGCAAAGACAAAAGTTACGATTTTCTTCACGCACTTTGTATTCGATTCTTTTCTTTTCAATTTACCACAGTACCGCCTGAAAAACAACGTTTTTGCACAAAAAACCACGTCCAAAGAATCGCCGGGGAAATCTCCCCAAAAAGCCGCCATAAATCCAATGAACAAATATTTGTTCTTGATTATTCGCTGCAAGGGGCTGTACAATCCGCTCGCGCTGGATAAGGTTCCCGCTCAGAAGATGGCAAATAACGACCAGCACACGTCGCAAATCGGTCGTGGGAGGCATATCCACCCTGTGCAAGGTCAAAACAATGTAAGGAGAGCAATAATGTCGAAGTGGGAGTTTTGGATCATAGGCAGTCTGGTTATAGCAGTTGTCCTGTTTATATCACATCGTCTATTCGCAGCCGCACAACCTGCGGGAGTTGCCCAGCCGGACAATCTGCCCGACAATGTGGACCTTCGCCCTGCCTTTCAGAAGATGGAACTGGCCCCCCGGGTTCAGGGCAATCGCAACACCTGCTCGGTCTTCACCGTAGCCGGAGCTATAGAATACGCCTTAGCCAAAAAGCAGGGCAAGCCGACGCGCCTCAGCGTCGAATACCTCAACTGGGCCGCTAATGACCATCTGGCCCAGAAAACCGACGGCGGCTACTTCTCCGACATCTGGAAAGGCTTCATCGACCATGGCGTCTGCCCTGAACAGGATATGCCGTATCAGGATAAATATAATCCCGAACTTGCACCGGATAAAAAACTCCGCACGCTGGCCGCCCAGGCCCACGCCGCCGACCTGCGTCTGCACTGGATCAAGGAATGGAATCCCAACACCGGCCTGACCGACACCCACCTGGCCCAAATCAAACAGGTCCTGGGCCGGCAGTGGCCGGTCTGCGGCGGCTTCCGCTGGCCCAAAAAGCCCGTATGGAAAGACGACGTCCTCAATACTCCGCCCGCCGACGGCGTCATCGACGGCCACAGCGTCCTGCTGGTCGGCTATCGCGACGACCCCCAGCAGCCCGGCGGCGGCATGTTTGTCTTCCGCAACTCCAACAACGGCGGCCGCGACGGCTGGATGACCTACGAATACGCCTGCACCTACATGAACGACGCCGTCTGGATCGACTACCCGACCGACGAAAGCCGTCCGCGTTTTACCCCCACGGTCAACGAAATCCTCGGCCCGCATAGCCTGTTCCCCAAGGGCCGCAACCGCCGCGTCTCCAGCAATGAGCAGCCCGGCTGGCACACCGAAAATCTCGACATGGACTGGATTCTGCCCGGCCAGTCGGTCAATATGCCCATCCTCGAAGGCCCCGGCGTCATCACGCACATCTGGTTCACCAGCCACTCCGGCTGGGTAGGGGAGCTTAACTCCCTGTCGCTGCGCATCTATTACGATGGCGATACCGAACCGGGCGTGGAAGTCCCCGTCGGTGATTTCTTCGCCGTCGGCCACGGCAAACCCGCCGTCGTCAACAGCATCCCCGTCCAGGTCTCGCCCACCGGCTCGCTGACCTGCTACTGGCGGATGCCGTTCCGCAAAAATGCCCGCATCGTCGTCACCAATGACAATCCCGACCGCTCGACCGGCCTGTACTGGCAGGTCGATTGGATGCAGTTCGACGAACTCCCGGCCGAGACGCCGTATTTCTACGCCCGCTATCGCCAGGAATATCCCGCCGTCATGGGGCAGGATTACCTGCTGGCCGACATCGAAGGCTGCGGCTATTACGTCGGCACCGTCCTGTCGGTCACGCTCGCCCAGGAAAGCTGGTTCGGCGAAGGTGATGATTACTTCTACATCGACGGCGAGCAGGTCCCCAGTCTGCAGGGCACCGGCACCGAAGACTACTTCAACGACGCATGGGGCTATCGCGTCCGCACCAGTCCCTGGTTCGGACAGCCCGCATGGCAGGGCGATGCCCCCGGCGACAGCGGCGTCTGCTACCGCTGGCACCTGCTCGACCCCGTGTATTTCACTAAGTCGCTCAAAGTCGCCATCGAACACAAAGGCAACCTCGAGGTCGCCGAAGACGGCTTCTTCCTCGAACGGCCCGATTTCTTCAGCAGTGTCGCCTTCTGGTATCAGACCGGAAAGCCCAAAACCACCTTCCCGTCGCTGCCGGCCTGGAACGAGCGTCGCGTCCCCTGGCAGCAGCATCACCTGGTCAAGGCCTATCGCTTTGCCAAATCCACCGGCAAAGCCGCTGTGGGCGTCGAGGCTCAGGGCTTCTTCGGTGCCCGGCCTGTGCTGACCTGGCCCAATACCCAGGCCGGCGCCGTGCTGACGCTGCCGTTTGAACTGCAGGAAAAAGGACGCTTTGCCGTCCGGCTGACCGCCGCCTCCGGCCCCGCCAATGGGACTTATGACATCTTGATTGACGATAAGAAAGTCAAGACCGCCGACTTCCGCGCCGCCGAGTCCGGAGAGCTGGATGTAGTCCTGGGCACCCATACCCTCGACAAGGGCAAGCATACGATTGCCTTCCGTGCCGCCGACTCCGCCGAGAAGGCAGGGCCGCTGGGCGTCGAAATCCTGCGGCTGCTGGCACTGCCTCCCGAGGCCCAGCGACCCGAGAAGACCCATCACGAGGCTCACTATGTCCGTCTGGGCATCGGCCGGGCGATTTATGCGTACCGGCTGGCCTTCGATGAAGTGCCCGAGTCGCTGGAGGTTCTGGTCGAAAAGGGCTTCATGCCCGCCCGCTATTTGAAGGATGAAAACAACCTTCCGCTGAAATCCTGGAAAGAAGGCGATGCCCTCACCGTCGAAAGCCCCGGCAAAGACCACTGGAAAAAATCCTGGACCGGCCTCGACGCCCGTCGCTGACAATTCCGTTTTATCTCAACCCCGTACGGGCGACCTGCGGGTCGCCCGTTTTATTTCCTTGTATTCGTGTATACTTGTCTTCCTGTCTTCCTGTCTTCCTGATGTATACCTGTGTACCTGCATACCTTATTTGTATTCCTGATTTGTGTGGCACCGGTCAAGCCCTGCTTGGCTGTGGTATCCCTGTGCTAATTATTCTAAACTTGTAGGGGACGACCTGCGGGTCGCCCCTACTTGTATTCCTCGCATCCATGTATTCTTGATTCCGGCCCCCGTGCCTGCCCTTTCTTGTATTCCTGTGTTCTTATATGTATTTATTTTAAGAAATATTATCCTTGGGCTTTCATTTTATTTTTCCATAGCTTAACTCGGTCAATACAATAATCAAGGCTGTCGCGAACTTGATATACCCAGAATCTCATGACATCCCAACCCAGCTCTATCAATCTTTGATTTCGGATTTGATCACGACGGCACAATTCGCCATCCCAATTTCGATGATATCGTTCACCATCAATTTCTATATTCAGACGGCGATCTCTATCAAAAATAGCAAAATCAAGACGGTATTTCTCTACTGAATATTGCGGTATAGCTCGTATTCCTGCATTGTATAGTGCCTCATAAAAAATATGTTCCCATTCTGAAACTTGCTCGGGATTGGTAACAATAGGGTACCTTGGTCCCAAGTCTTGATTACAGTTTAACAAAGTATGTTCTTGATTGTGTTTTAGAGACTCTGCATAACTGGCAAACTGTGACAGATAGCTAATATCACAATTTATGGCAGCGTGTTGATCTCCCACTACAATTAGTGCCGCTCTCGCACGAGTGATGGCAACATTGAACAGATTTGGTGTGTTTTTGAGAAAACCAATGGCACCTCGGTTAATTCCTGCAGAAACAACAGGGGAAAAGAACATGATGTCGCGTTCGTCCCCTTGAAATTTATGAACAGTATCAGCTAGAAAATCAGCTCCTGTAATCCAGTTATTCAACAAAGGATCATTGTAGGCTATTTCTTTGATAAGATTTGCTTGAGCTCGAAATGGACTAACTACACCAATACTTCCCCGATAATTTTGTCTTTGGAGCCGTTTGATTTCGTCAACTACGGTATTAGCTTCTATTTCATTGACTGCTCCACCAGTACTTGGACGGATTGATTTTCCTTTTATATTAATCCAGCGAACTGCTGGTTCTGTATTATTAATGCGACGCAAACGATCATAATTGGTTGCAACTCTCAGTTGGCCTTCGTAAAATGTTTTGTTCGAGAATTCAATGATATCCGCGTGAGATCGATGATGATCACGCAAGAACACAATGTCTTCGCTTTGACATAGGCTGCTGGCTAAATCAAAAAGAGACTTTTTGGAGTAGGTCCATCCCATATAATTTTCTACAAGATTGTGTTTGCTCAAAAGTTGCTGATCTTGCTGTTCAGATATCGTGCTGATATGTCGTAATTGCATTGGGTCTCCAATGATAACGGCACGTCGAGATCGATATAATAACGGCAGTGCTGAGGCTATGTCACATTGACTTGCTTCGTCGATAACCACAAGATCAAAAAAATTAGTATGACAGCGCTATAAGAATTCGATATTTTTGGCCTTTGCCATTTTCTTTC
>CAZVYY010000016.1:0-85162 GCA_964630775.1 uncultured Pirellulales bacterium
TTCATCGGCAAACAGCTTCACATCTCTTGAGCAAATTTAGCGCTGTCATATTAGGAAAGGGAGAGACAATGAAAAAGTTCGCACTTCTAATTCTATTTGTCACACTTGTTGTGCCGGCGATGGCGGCAGTGACTTTGACTACGACTATCCGGGATTTTAGTGCTTCTACCCATCCCGATTTCGAAAGCACAATCACCGGACTAGACACTGGAATTGTTGAACAGAATCTCGGAGCCGATGGTAAACCGGTGTATGCGGGACTTGCAGGAAATCCTTCGACCAGCGGTGCCGTGAATTTCAACAAATGGTATAACAACGACCCCCTCAATTGGAGTATTGCGTATAATCTTGAGTTGACAGAAACTTCTCCTGGCATTTACAGCTATCAGGATTCCTCTTTCTTCCCTATAGACAATCAGCTATTTGGCAATGAAGGACGCGGCCACAATTACCACTTTACCCTTGAATTGCATAATTCGTTTACCTATAAAGGCGGTGAAACGTTTAATTTTAGAGGTGATGACGATCTGTGGGTCTTTATTAATGACCAACTGGTCATTGACTTAGGCGGTATACATTCTGCGTTGGATGGTTCAGTGAATCTTGATTCGCTAGGGCTGACAGTTGGTGACACCTACACGTTTGATTTGTTCTTTGCCGAAAGACACACTACCGAATCGAACTTTAAAATGGAGACATCAATAGCCTTTCAGCAGGTCGTTCCTGCACCGGGTGCGATTCTGCTGGGTGCGATGGGGACGGGGCTGGTTGGCTGGCTGCGTCGTCGTCGGAGTTTGTAAGCACCACGGACTATACTTACAATCAAGCGTTATAAACAAATACGGGGCCGAATGGGAAATAATCCTGTTCGGCCCCGTTTGTTTTATTGGGCGGGACTGTTTACCAGACTAAGGAGTCGAAGACGCGGACTTGTTTCCAGTTGGTTTGGTTGCGTTGGATGAATTCCTTGTGTTTGGCGGCGACCTGGTAGTCCTCGTGGTTTTTGCGAGTCTTGAAGACGACGGTCAGAGCGACATCAAAGGCCTGGTCATTGACCGGGCGTGTCAGGGTGGTATCCCGCAGGCCGGCGGAGAAGAAGGTTACGCCGGGGTGGTCTTTCAGGTAGGTGTAGCATTCCTCGAGCAATCGTTCCTTTTGCGGGGCGGAGTTGTCATTCAGCGTGAAAAACACGCTATGAGACAGCATGGGTTCCTGGGTCATTGTTTTGCCTCCAAACAGACAGTTGCAGCATCCGGCCAGAGCCATCAGCGGTATCAGTAACAGCCAAAACCAGCGTTTCATGGTTATATCCTTATGAATATGCCGTCCGGGCCGACCGCGGAAAAACGACAATCTATCCCGCCAGTGTCGGCTATGTGATATCAGCATACGCATTTCGGTAAAGAAAGTCAATGCTTAGCCGGATGAGACCGAAAAACGAATATCCACGAAAGGCCGATTTTATCTTTAATTCGAAGAATTTCCTGTAAAAATACAGGGAAATTAATTTCAGGGTTGAATCGAGCCTGCCCATTTTGCTATAATTCAAGAAAGTCGTTCTCCCCCCGAACGTCTTTTGTGTGAAGCTTCATGTGAGGAGGAGGAATCAGATGCAAGTCATCTGGTTCCTCTATTCTTTTTCCCGTCACAAAAATCCCGCTTAAATTATGTTTAAATCGATACATGAAGAATATGTAAACATGGACTTAATATTTGTTAGTAATTCCGGTTCTGCTTATCCTTGCCAAATCAAATATTTTCTTGATTTTGTTATCAAAAAAAGATAATATAGACAAATGTCGTAATATGGGGTGGAGTGTTTTCCATTCTTAAAACATATTTTGAGAAACTGTTTAATTGTGAAGGGAGAGAATGATGAAAAAAGCACTTTTATTGTTGGCGGTATTGACGCTGGGCGTATTGTCCCCGGCGGCGGTAACCTTGTTTTTTGATGATTTTAATGCGGAAAACGATGGTGTTGGGAAATTGAATTACACCGGTTTTGCGAATTGGACCGTCTCCGAGGGTACGGTGGATTTGATCGGCAACGGGTATTTTGATTTCCAGCCGGGCAACGGACTGTATGTGGATATGGACGGTTCAACCAGTAATGCTGGCTTGATGCTTTCCAAGACGTTTTCGCTTCAGGCAGGCACGTATGAATTGTCGTATGAGCTGGCCGGAAATCATCGTAATGGCTCCCAGGAAACTGTCAATGTAAAGGTTAATGTGGGAGTTTTGTCTGATACGTATTCACTTGCACAGAATGCACCGTTTACATCATATACCAAGCAGTTCACGCTTGCCGCAGCCCAAAACATCACCATCAGCTTTGAAGGTGTTGGCGGAGATAACATTGGGATGCTGCTGGATAATGTCAAGCTGGATGCGATTTCTGTGGTTCCTGCTCCCGGTGCGATTCTGCTGGGTGCAATGGGCACGAGTCTGGTCGGCTGGCTTCGGAGACGCCGGAGTCTGTAATTTGACGGATCATTTAGGGTGAGATGATAAAGCCGTGGAGTTTGTCCACGGCTTTTTTTGTTGGTTTCCTGTAAAAAAAGAGATTCTTTGCATTTATCCATCGTATGATTAGAATATGGGAGCAATAGAACTGGACCTGGAAACGATAGAATGTGGGATATACAGCAACCTCAGCCGGTTAAGCTGATAATTGGGATTCTGGCAGCCGACCCGCGGTGTCTTGCGGCGGCGGAGTCGGCGGTGGCCGAGGCGTTCGGCAAGGCCGACCTGGTCAGTCCGGTGTACCCGTTTGACATGACGGCCTATTACCAACAGCAGGCCGGGCCGGCGATTTTGCGGCGATTTATGAGCATTGAGACCCCCATTGATCCGGGCCGTCTGGGGGATATCAAGCACCAAACCAATCGGATGGAGATGCAGCTTGCCGAGACGCTGGCGACGCCGTGGCCCCGGCCGGTCAATCTTGACCCGGGGTATCTGGAACCGAGCAAGCTGGTGCTGGCCTCGACCAAGAATTTTGCCCATCGGGTGTATATCGGTGATGGGATGTGGGCGGAGGTGACACTGACCTATAATAAGGGCGTCTGGCAGGTCTATCCCTATACGTTTCCCGATTTCAAAAGCGGACGGTATAACGCATTTTTGTCGGCGGCGCGCGAAAAACTCGCGGCCCAGCGGCGGGATTTGGCAGCGGCGGCGTCGCCGGATGATTCGGATACCGAATGAATCGATGACAGGCAATAGGAAAGGATTAATCCGATTTCACATGTAATGATTTTAGCGTTGATTTTGCCGGTTGGGGCGTTTGCGGTCTCGGCGGCTCTGACGGCGCTGGTGCGAAGGGCGGCCATCGCGGTCGATTTCTGTGCCCATCCGCGGCAGGACCGCTATCATCGGACGGTCATTGCTTTGGGCGGCGGAATCGCCATTTTCTGGACGATTGCGTTGTTTATTCTGGCGGGGCTGGCGGGGGGGTATCTGGCCGGAGCGGGCAAGTTTGCGTTTATCGACCATAGCCTCAGCGACCATGTGGAAGGATTTGTCAATCGAAGCAGGGACTTATGGGTGGTGCTGGGATGTGCGGCACTGCTGCATCTTTTGGGGTTGTGGGATGACAAGAAACGGCTGGGGCCTTATCTGAAGCTGGCGGTGCAGTTTGGGGCTGCGGCGGCTGCGGCGGTATTTGCCGATATTCGGGTGGAGATGTTTATTCATAACAAGTTTATCACGACTCTGCTGTCAGTACTGTGGATTGTCGGGATTATGAATGTCTTTAATTTTCTCGACAATATGGATGGGTGTTCGGCGGGGATTGCGATGATTGTGGCAGGGGTGCTGCTGACGGCGGCGGTCGGCAGCGGGCAGGTCTTTATTTCCGGCCTGGGGCTGCTGTTTATCGGGGCGGTGGCGGGCTTCTGGGTGTGGAATTTCCCGCCAGCCAAAATATTTATGGGAGATTGCGGCTCACTGGTGATTGGATTCTTTGTTGCCCTGCTGAGCCTGCGGACGACCTATTATCATCAGCATGACGGCGGTGGACTGTATGCGGTATTTATGCCGCTATTGGCTTTGGCGGTGCCCTTGTATGATTTTGTCAGTGTGACGTTTCTGCGGATTAAGCAGGGCAAAAGCCCGCTGGTCGGCGATACGCAGCATTTTTCGCACCGGCTTCGCAGACGCGGGCTGACTGATACGCAAACGGCACTGACGCTGTACCTGGCGACGCTGTGTACGGGGCTGGGTGCGATATTCCTGCGACAGGTCAATTGGGTCGGGGCGATTTTGATTTTTGTTCAGACGGTCATGACGCTGGCGATTGTGGCGATTCTGGAAACGACCGGCAGGTCCTGTGAGCAGTGAAAGTCCTCTTTGAAGACACAAGATATGACATTCAAAAAGAACAACGCAACCGAACCTGTATTATACCGTCTGCTGGAAGGGATTCTTCTGGCAGTGATACTGGGTGTGACGGCGCTGCGGCTGAGTTTTATTGAGCAGCCGCATTCGACGATGCAGAATCCGTCTTTGTGGACGACGCCTCGCGGGATGAGTCTGCTGCTGTCGGGTGTGGTATTTGCGGCTGCGATAGCCGGGTTTGCGGGTTTATGGATTCGTGGGCGGCTGCGATTGTCGGGACAAATTCTGCCGCTGGCGGCGGGATTGTTTCTGACCGGAGGCGTTCTCGCCTGCATTGTTTCATCCGACAAACGGGCGGCTATTACAGAACTGTTTACGCTGTGCGTGCCGATGCTGATGGCGATTGCGGCGGTCGGCTGGATGGATTCCCAGCGGCGGCTGGATACTGCGGCCTGGGTGTTGCTGGCGATGGGGTGTGCATCTGTGTATGTCAGTATGGAACAATTTACCGCCGATAATTTGCAGATGGAGCGGGACTACGCTGCAGATCCGCAGAAACATCTGGCGGCATTGGGAATCGAGCCTAACAGTCTGGCACATTTCCAGTATGAACACCGTCTGCATTCCAAAGATGTGCGGGGATTTCTGCTGACCAGCAATTCCACCGCAACATTCCTGCTGGCGGGAATCTTCATTTCACTGGGATTGATGATTGATACCGTACGCAACCGCAGGGAGGATGCAGGCTATCCGGCACGGCTGGTGGTGCAGGGGGGGGTACTGACTGTTTTGATGACGGGTCTGATTGTCGGTAAAAGTCGGGGGGCGCTGGGGGCGATGATGCTGTCAGCCGTTTTGTTTGTGATTGTGCATTTCTGCGGTCGGCGGATGTGGCGTTATCGCAAGCCGATATTAATAGCAGGGCTGCTGGCGGCTGCGGTGTTTGGTACCTGGGTGATTGCCTATGGCAATCAGCATGGACGGCTGCCCGGCCCGAATGCCCTGTATGTGCGATGGCAGTACTGGATGGGGGCGGCGGATATGCTCCGGGATCATTTCGTGACCGGGGTCGGCGGCGGCAATTTCGGCATATTTTATCCGCGGTACAAAATTGCCGCGGCTCCGGAGACGGTCAGGGATCCGCATCAGTTTATTCTGTCATTGTGGTGTCAGTTTGGCATCCTGGGGCCGACGGCTTTTCTGATGGCGGCGGTGGCCGTGGTCTGGAAAGGTCTTCGCAGAGTATGCGGCGAACAGGTCAGGCCGGCTGATTCCATCGCCGCGCGTCCCGATCGATTGATCCCGGCAGGCGTGCTGGCGGGATCGATATTTTTACTGCTGTTGATTCGGCCCTGGGTCAGCGAGGGTGGTATTGCCGGAGAGCATGCCATGGTGCAACTGTCGGTGTTTGTGCTGATGTATGTGCTTCCGGCGGCAGCTTTTGTGCTGGTATTTGGTTTGCTGTGGGCAACCGCAAAAGAGCCGACGAGCGTGATGCCGCGTGATGGGCTGCTGTGCGGCCTGGTGTGCGGGGTGGTTGGGATTTTGATTCACAACCTGATTGACTTTGCCATTTTTGAACCGGGTGTGTGGATGAGCGTCTGGCTGATGCTGGCACTGATTCTGGCTATCAGTCGCGGGCCGGACAAACCGGTTGCGTCGGAGGTGATGCCGATGCAGCGGCGGTGGATCGGCATCATCACGGCGGTACTCGTGGCGGGCTTGATAGGACATCATTATGTATGGATTCCCGTCAAAGCAGGTACAGCATTTCAGCAGGGACTGCGGGACTTTGACCACGCCGAACAATATTTTATGGAATCGGCTCGACTGGATCCGCTGGACCCGGCCCCGTGGGTCTTTGCCGGCCAGTGGCGTCTGAGCAAATATGAGATGTCCAGGCTGTCCGGCCGGGAACACCCGGAAAAAGCCGTATCGCATTTCCAGCAGGCCTGCGGCCGGGACAGGGCGAATTTCCGCTGTCGGGAACTGCTCGGCAGGGCCTATATCGCGCTGGCCGAAACGACCCCTGATCAATCCAGTAAACTGCTGGAATCCGCTTATCAGGCCGGCCTTGAGGCTCAGACTCGTTATCCCGGTTCGGACCGGATTGCGTATGATCTGGGTCTGCTGGCCGAGCGGATGGGCAATCGGGAAGAAGCTCTTAAGCAATTCAGGTTTGCTGTCATAATAGAAGAACAGTACCGTGCCCAGTTTGCCAGAATGTATCCAGGATATCCACTATGCAGCCGCCTGGGGCAGAGTCGGTATGATTATGCCAGAGCCTATCTCAGTAAAATAACGGTTTCACCTGAAAATAAAATTGATACTCAAGAAAAGGAGAATGACCAATGAAGCTTCCGAAACGACATTATGTAACAGGACTGATGATGGCAGCCGTTGTGGGAATCCTTTGCGGATGGGCAATCGGCCAGGAGGAGGAACAAAAGGAAAAATGGATCAGCCTGTTTAACGGCAAAGACCTCAAGGGCTGGACGCCCAAATTTGCCGGCTCGAAACTGGGCGAAAATTACAAGAATACCTTTCGGGTTGAAGACGGCGTATTGAAAGTCTCCTATGACCAGTATGAGCAGTTCAACAATGAATTCGGGCACCTGTTTTACGCGCTGCCGTTTTCGCACTACATCTTCCGGGCTGAATACCGCTTTACCGGCGAGCAGGTCAAGGGCGGCCCCGGCTGGGCATTTCGCAACAGCGGCGTTATGATTCATTGTCAGGACCCGAATACCATAACCAAAGACCAGAGTTTCCCGGTCTGCATTGAAGTGCAATTGCTCGGCGGGGATGGCCAAAATGATCGCACCACAGGCAATCTCTGTACGCCGGGTACCAATGTGGTAATGAATGACAAGCTGGTCACCGACCACTGCATCACGTCCAAGTCCAAGACGTATCACGGGGATCAGTGGGTGAAGGTTGAAATTGAAGTGCACGGCAGCGGTATCATCCGGCATAAAATCAACGGCGAAACCGTAATGGAGTACCAGAAGCCGCAACTGGATGAACGGGACGCCGACGCCAAAAAACTCATTCAGGACGGCAAGCTGCTGCTGTCGGAAGGCTATATTTCCCTGCAGGCCGAAAGTCACCCGGTGGAGTTCCGCAAGGTGGAAATCCTGCCGCTGGAAGAATGATATGCCCCATGGGTATGGATATCCCGCGACGGCCGCAGGCTGCTTTTGTGCCGCGCATTTTCACTGGGTCAGGTTGCCCTGCATAGCCGCGCCGAAATGGAAAATTCACGTCAGGTCAGTACAATGCCTGTGTCCGATAACTGCGGCGGGCCTGATAAAACCACCGCCGGTTGGATGCTATCTTTGGTTGTGAATTATATCACAATAATCTTGTCCGATAGTGCAGAAAAATAGATGTTTTTCCATGTAAAAACAGTGGTTTGGATAGCCGACATCAATCAATAAGCTGTTGCTTCTGAGAGCGGTTTTTTGTAACCCGTAAGCGGGATAATCGGAACAATGGCTCTACACGATATGCTGTCTGCAATGCTCCGCACCCAATGAATGCATGAAGTTATCGGACAATGTTATGGATAGGAATCGTGATAAACAGAATAAGCTGCAGGCCGGGATTGCGCGGCCCATTATCCGCGTATATCTGGCGGTCGGCGTGTGTCTTCTGGCTTCGTCGACGGGGCTCGGCTATGCCTGGTTTTCAGCCCGGCGCATGACCCTGGAGCACAGCAAAGTCTGCTGCGCGGCGATGGAAATTCGACTTGAAGCCGCTGCCGCACACCTGTGGCTGCAAAAGTACATTTATGTTCGCGATGATGACCTCCTGAATCGTGTTCGTACTCACCTGGATAATGCGGTCTGGTATGTCCAGGCGATTTTACAGGGAGGGACAAATCATCACGATTATTACCCTCCGGCCTGCAATGTTTCGATCCGCAATTATGCTCAGACCATTGGAAGGCAAATCACTTCGTATCGGGAACAAATTCTCAACCGGCTGGAATTTGTCACCCTGTCCAATCAGGCCGAGTATGCAATTGCGGCCTTTGATACGGATTTTATCTCCCTGATTTCGCTGACCGAGCAGATGGAAAAAGACATCAAGCAGATGCAGCGGCGGGAGTTGTACGCATTTTATGGAGTATGCGGCGTACTGCTGATCTGCTGGGTGATCCTGGCAGTGATGTTCTCATTATTTATGCGGCAGTATTTTGCCAGGCAGCGGTATCACAAACAGCAGCTTGAAGCGGCTAATTTGAGGCTTGAAGCATCCAATGCCGAGCTGGTTGAAACGCAGGCTAAACTGAATCGCATCAATGAAAAACTGAAACGGGCGGTTCGGGAGGCCAAGCGCCTGGCTCGGTTGTCGGAAAAAACCAATAAGCTCAAAACCGATTTTCTGGCCAATATCAGTCATGAACTGCGGACCCCGATGAATGCCGTGCTGGGTTTTTCCGATCTGCTGCGTGAGGAACCGCTGGCAGAGCATCAGAAGGAATTTGTCCAGAGTATCCATGCCGCGGCCGGAACCATGCTGTGCCTGATCGACGGTATTCTGGATTTGACCGAAATCGAACGGGATGAAGTACAGATTTCCTGTCAGCCCATAGTGCTGGAAAAAATGCTGCGGGAGCTGTGGTCGATTTATTATCTGCCCGCGGAAGACCGGGGGCTGTGTTTTGAAATCCAGCGGATCGGAACACTTCCCGAACAGATTCTCGGCGATCCGATCCACCTGCGGCAGTGTCTTGTGAGCCTGATGGATAACGCGCTGAAATATACCGAAAAAGGGCATGTTTATGTTCGGGTCAGTCGCAGGGACGATGCCATCCGGTCGTGGCTGCGGTTTGAAATCGAAGATACCGGCGTCGGCATCAAGCCTGAAGAGCAGGACTGGATATGGAATATCTTCACCCGTTCGGACAATAAAATCAACCGTGACAATCGCGGCTTCGGCCTGAGCCTGCCGATTGCGGTGCGGCTGGTACAGCGGATGAACGGCTCGATGACATTGAAAAGCGATGCAGGCCAGGGCAGCACGTTTGTGATGGAAATTCCACTGGACGTGCCCGGCTCGGATGCAACCGCAGGCACAAAAACCGCCGTTGCCCTGGTCGAAGGGGCGTAATTATCCAGACGGTTTTTGCCCTTTGCCTTTTTCCTTTTCACCTGATTAAATGCACACATTATCCATCAGCCGCGGGAAGGCGATGCACTGGCGGATGTGCCGTTCGTTGGTAATCCAGGCGACGGTGCGTTCAACCCCGAGGCCGAAACCGCCGTGCGGCACCGACCCGTGCTTCCGCAAATCGAGATACCACTCATAGCTTTGCGGATTATATCCTTCTTCCTCAATGCGCTTGAGCAGGTACTGGAAATCATCTTCCCGGACGGAGCCGCCGATGATTTCGCCGAAGCCCTGCGAGGCCAGCAGGTCGAAATTCTGAACCACCTTCGGATTGTCGCGGTCGGTTTTCATATAGAACGCTTTGGCCTCGCGGGGGTAGTGCGTGACAAAGACCGGCTTGTCATGCATCAGGGAAATAATGGTTTCATCCGAGCCGCCGAGGTCTTTGCCCCATTTAAATTCAGAGGCCAGCTGGGCATGTTTGGGATTATTTTCAATTTTGGTATTCAGTTCGTCCAGTTCAGCCCGCAATTCGATTTGCAAACGGGCGTTTTTGTCTTTTTGCCACTGTTTGAGGCCGCCGGCTTTGTCCGCGGTTTCGATGTCGGCCAGTTGTTTTTCGAGAGCGGCCTTCTGTGACTTGAACTGCTCGAGCTGTTTGGCCATGAATTGGACGGTGCGGCTGCTGGTCAGGATATCGGCCGCATCCGTATAAGTCAGACGATGGAAGGGCGGTTCGATTTTTTCCAGCATGGCGATATCGGCGCCGAGGGTTTCCAGTTCCGGGCGATTGTCTTTCAGGACGCGCTTGACGACGCTGGACACGAAATGTTCCGCCAGTTCCAACAGGCCCGGCAGATCAATATAGGCAACCTCCGGCTCGACCATCCAGAATTCGGTCAGGTGACGCCGGGTCTTGCTTTTTTCGGCGCGGAAGGTCGGACCGAAGCAATAGACCTTACCGAAGCTCATCGCCGCGCATTCGAGGTAAAGCTGCCCCGTCTGCGACAGGAACATCGGCTTGCCGAAATAATCGACGGAAAACAGCGTCTGTTCTCCCTCGCCGGCAGCGGCTGTAAAGATCGGGGTATCCACCAGCGTAAAGCCGTTGTCGTTGAAGAATCGACGGATGGCATCGATGACGGTGTGGCGAATGCGTCCGATGCACCAGGGCCGCTGGCTGCGGAGATGCAGGTGACGGTTTTTCATCAGAAATTCCACGCCGTGCTCTTTGGGCGTAATAGGGTAATCCTGTGTCGGGCAGACAATGCTTGCCGCCGTTACAGCCAGTTCGTGTCCGCCGGGGCTGCGGGGCTCGACACGGACGATGCCCGACAGCGACAGGGACGACTCCTGTCCCAGACGGACAAGCTGGTCGAACAGATCGTCGGAGATTTTGCCCTTCTCGATGACGCACTGGCACAGGCCGGTCCCGTCCCGCAGGACGATAAAGGCGACTTTTCCGCTATGGCGGCTGTGATAGACCCAGCCGGACAAAGTGACTTCCTGACCCGCGAATGCACTGAGCTGATGGATTGTCGTTTTCATAACACCTTGAAACATGAATGGTTATATAGTTTTATTTGCATCACAGGGTTATTTGTACCCCCGATGGGACCAAAAATCAATATGAAGCTTGGATTTTTTAATATGAATATCTCAGTAGAGCCGGGGCTGTTTTAAATAAAATATCTCACATTGTGCGAAATAAATGTAATCAACCCGGTGCCGGTATCATCTTGCATAATAAAGGAATACGCTTATCCTGTTGTTTCTTATGTGGAACACGAATTCTGGAGGCTATTATGAAGCTGACCTGTCGTTGGATCGTTGTCATTGTAGTACTTGGGGGACTTTTACATGCGGCAGAGGTCCCGTTTGTACAGGTGCAAAAAGCCCTCGAAAAACCGGCCGCTCACCCTCGATTATTGTGGCCCGCAGGAGCTGAAGAACAGATCCGCAATCGTATTGCGGCGGACCCGGCGGCCAAAGCCATTTTTGAGCAGATACGCAGTCAGGCAGATGCGCTGCTCGAACAGCCGCCGATTGAGCGGGTTCAAATCGGCCGGCGGCTTCTGGATAAGTCCCGCACCTGCATCAAACGCGTGCTGACCTTGTCATTTATGTATCGAATGACCGGGCAGGAGGTCTATTTCCGGCGGGCCGAAAAAGAAATGCTCGCCGCGGCGGCATTTTCCGACTGGAATCCTTCCCATTTTCTGGATGTGGCGGAAATGACGGCGGCGCTGGCCATCGGGTACGACTGGCTCTATGACAAACTGCCGCCGGCGTCGCGGGAATCCATCCGTCGTGCAATTGTGGATAAAGGACTGGTGCCGTCGCTGGAAACCAAAGATGATTTATCCAATCTGCAATCGATAAAAAAGAGTATTGAAAAACGGATGAACACCTGGTGGGTGACTTCGACGAATAACTGGAATCAGGTCTGTAATGGCGGCATGACACTGGGGGCGCTGGCAGTGCTGGAAGAGGAGCCTCAATTGGCAGCTCAGATTGTTCATCGAGCGATAGGTTCTATTCCGCGGGCCATGGGCGAATATAATCCGGACGGGGCGTATCCGGAAGGGCCGGGGTATTGGGTTTATGGAACCAGCTACAACATTTTGCTGATTGATGCTTTGAATACGGCATTAAAGACGGATTTCGGGCTTTCGGAACACAAGGGATTCAAGAAAACCGGGGATTATTTTGTGCAGATGACCGGGCCGACGGGATTGTTTTTTAATTATGCTGATTGCGGCCAGCGCGGGCGGGATATTTATCCGGAAATCCTCTGGTTTTCCAAACACTACTCCCGGCCGGACTGGCTGTGGGGTGAGAAGCCTGCACTGGAAGGCTATCGTACAAATGGAGGCCAGGGGATGTCCGGAGGGTCCCGTTTTCTGCCGATGACATTAATCTGGATGGGACAGAATGAACCTGTCAAGCCTGCGGCACTGTGCTGGAAGGGCGATGGGAATAATCCGGTTGCTGTCTTGCGAAGCGGCTGGGAGAACGAGTCGCTTTATGTTGCCATCAAAGGCGGCAGGCCCTCCGTCAATCACGGCCACATGGACATCGGGTCGTTTGTACTGGATATGGATGGAGTACGCTGGGCACTGGATTTGGGGTCGCAGGATTATAACCGCATTGAGCAGATGGGAATCAGCCTGTTTAACATGCGCCAGGATTCGCAGCGATGGCAGATTATGCGTTATACGAACCTGTGGCATAATACCCTGGCTGTTGATGAGCAGTTGCAGAAGGTGGAAGAATTTGCGCCGATTACGGAATTTGTGGCGGATCAGCCGAAGCCCCGAGTGGTAGTGGATATGAGCCGCGTGTATGCCGGGCAGTTGAATACCGCGATGCGTTCGGTCCAGATATCAGCCGACAGAACGACCTGGATTCACGACCGCGTTGAGGCTGCGGATCAGGACTGTACGGTGCGATGGAGTATGATAACCCCGGCGGATGTTGAGTTTCAATCCAGCGGAACAGCCCTGTTAAAGAAGGATGGAAAAACGCTGTATTTTGCAGCGCGTGCTCTGGATGCCCCTGCGATGATTCCGCTTAAGATTTGGTCCACCGAGCCGAAATCCAAACTGGATGAACCCAATCGCGGCACGCGAATTCTGGGATTTGAGATTCCGCTCAAGGCCGCCCAGACGATGGACTTTTATGTGACGATGGCCCCGCTGGCAGGCGATCAGAAAGAATTTTCCTCCGGGAAGTATCAGCCCGCTCCGTGGCCGGAAAAAGTTAAATAGGCGCCCCGGAATAGGAGATTATTCCGGCTTGAGGATCAGGCCCAGCAGATAATCCACGACATCCGGCATCGATAATGTTGATGCGGCACATTTGTCGAGCCAGATGGTTCCGAATATCACGCCGGTCAGCGTTCTGGCTGACAAAGCGGCCTGGGCCGGGCTTAATCCATATTCCGTGAACCAGTTGATATATAATCCTTCGTACCATCGCCAGAAATCTGTCAGCCGGGTCTGGAGGTCCGGGCCAAGCTGCTGAATCTGGACGGAAAGCCGGGTAATCAGACGGCAGTTGACCCATTGTCCGGACGTATTTTTCTGAATCAGAATGGATAGCCATTGTTTCAATTGCTCCAGAGCCGGCACTTGCGTATCAATCGTGGTCAGCAGGGCCCTGTATTCCCCGACAACGTCTTCCAGCATGACCTCGCACAGGTGGTCTTTGCTGCGAAAATAATGATAGAAAGCACCCTTGGTAATTCCGGTTGCACCGAGGATGTCATCCAGCGATGTGGCGGTAAAACCGTGATTGCTGAACAGGCTGCGAGCTGAATGCAGAATGCGTGTTTTTGTCTCAGTGGGATGTCTCGACATCGTCGGCTCCCGAAGGATTAAGGGATTATCTGCTTAACGCCATGAACAGAACCGCCAGCAGAAGCACCGCCGACAAGGCGGCCAGGATGATGACGATCATTTTATATTTCGTCAGGGCTTCTTCCGTCGTTCGCAGCGTTTTTTCATTGGGCATATCGACGGCTGCTCCATCTTCCAGTTCGCCCAGCGCTTCAAGATTGAAACGCTGTCTGGCAATCAAAGGAGGCTTTCCATCGCGCACCGCCTGAAGATCGACAATTCCTTCTTCCATATTTTTATAACGGTCTTTCTTGTCTTTGGCCATCATCACTTCGATGACTTCAGATATCCCGGCAGACAGTGCGGTGTTAATGTGATCCGGTGGAACCAGAGCCTCTTTCAGGTGTTTTTTCATCACTTCCGCGGGTGCCGATGCATCAAACGGGACTCGTCCTGTGACCATGTGATACAGCGTCCCGCCCAGCGAATAAATATCCGCTCGACCGTCAATATCCATTTCGCCCCGAATCTGTTCAGGTGCGATATAGTAAGGTGTGCCGAAAGCCTTACCCTGCTCGTGTTTGGCGGCTCGAACATCCGAGGTTTCACGGGCCAATCCCATATCAGCCAGCTTGACGACGCCGTCTTTATTAATCATGATATTTTTGGGCTTGACATCACGGTGAATCAGTCCCTGGGCATGGGCATGAGCCAGGGCATTGGCAACTTGAATGATGACATCGAGTGCTTCTTTCTCAGAAAAGATCTTGCCTTTGGATAAATCATCATAAAGGGTCTTTCCTTCGACATATTCCATCACGAAATAGTACAATCCACCGACTTCACCGACGTCAATTGCCTGGACGATATTATTATGGTTGAGTTTGGCGGCCAGACGACCTTCTTTATAAAACCGCTCTACATAATCCGATTTCTGGACAAACTTTTTGGGCAGCACCTTAATCGCGACCGTGCGATCCAGTGAGAGTTGTTTGGCTTTATACACTACCGCCATTGCGCCGGAGCCTAATTTGCCGAGAACCTTGTAGCCGGGGATTTGATTGCTGCTGTCGCGGCTCTCGCGAATGGAGACTTTCAGGCGTTCAGCCTGGGTTGTGGTCAGATATTGTTTTTCCAGTAAAACCTGTTCCAGCGTGGAAGGCTTTTCGGAGGCCCTTTTTTTCCGCTCGTCCTGACAGGCGCGAACCTCGTCTTCGGTGCATAGCTTTTGCTCGACAGCCATTCTTCCGAATAGCGTATCGTAGCTGGTTTGTTCATTCTGGGCCAAGTTTCAGCCTCCTGCTTTCTATAATTTTATATATGATAACATTCTTTTGGTGAAATTATCGGCCAAAAATGCGATTTGTCAAAAAAAAATCGCCGTAAGTCCGTGCAAAGATGACATTTTGAAGCATATCCCTGTCTCACAGTGTACCCCTGGGTGACCGCTTCGTCCATCAGCCCGGCAGGGCCTTCGGTCAATAACTGCTTCCAGGGGGGGCAGGCCAGAGGATTGAAATCCCGCCATAACATATCCAATTGCTGTTTCGCCAGATTGCCGACCACCAGCCCGCTGCATTGCCCGCTGAAGACATTGCCATAGGGGTCGATATGTACCCCTTTGGCCCCGAGAATGGCCTGCAAACATGGGTTCTGGATATAATCTATCCATGGACGCTGAGGGAGCAAGTCCGCCAGGCAGAATGCCGCACGCCCGGTTAATCTGCAGGGATCATCCCGAAGGGTCTGGCGATAAATAATCTGTTTTTCTGAATCGCTAATGCCCGAAAAGTTAACAGGATTCTGTAAATACCGTTGCCATCGGACCATGACCCGCTCCGGGCCGAGTAGATCCTGGGCAATGGTTTGAAGGTGAATTACTTTTTGAATATCGACAAACTCCTGATGGAACGGATCGCAGCTTATTTTGAGCTTTTCCATGCCGTTTTCAGCCAGAAAACACAGTTTTTCACGGATATCAGAAGTCTGGTTTGCCCATGAAGCGTTCGTTTCGACATATTCAAGACCTGTAAGCCCTGCTTTATGTGCCTGTTGGACGATCTCTGCCAATCGGTCAAACACGAGAAAAGGTTCGCCGCCTGTCAGATGGACTCGGGCCTCTTTACCTGACAGACGAACAAGACCTTCCCATGCGCCCAAAGCGACATCGGCGGGCATTAGTCCTTCCTGCTGGGGATCGCAGCAGTAGTAGCAGAATGCACAGGCGGCGCTGCATTTGTAGGTCAGCATCAGGCCGGCATATCGCCAGACCTTCAGCTTGGCCTGCTCCCGGCCAATGTGCATATTGTACTGATTGTCTAAAATGTTCATCATTATTTAGTTGTGGTTCCGTGCGGGTACACAATAAAGTGAAATTATCACCACCCGAAAGCATTATAAAAAAATTTTTTAAAATTTCTATTTTTTTGTACCCGCAGTGGTTTTTTTCTGTGAGGTATTTTATTGGACGTGTTGATTCGTTCACTTTTTCCTGGACTACAGCTTGTGGCAGGCTGGCCTGATAATCAATTATATTGTATAGGATTATTTTTTGATTTTAAGGAATCGTCAAGATAGATAATTCAAGAAAAAACGAAATCTCTTCCGATAAGCATACTGTAAACAAGGATGTTTATTGAAGTTAACCCAAGGAGTTATGTATGAGTAAGAGGGAATTAATTGATTGTATCCTCGAAATCAACCGGACAGCCAAACCGGAGTTTTTGGCACAGTTTTCAAGCGAAGACCTGGACAAGTATCTGGAAAACCTGCTGGGGATTGAAGTCGAAGATTACGCTCTTTGTGCATAATCTCCGGTTTGCTGCGGACTGACAGGTCAATTCCGCAGGACTTGACTGAAAAGGCATTTACCTTTGAGGCTTGCGAGCCGTGGAGGTAAATGCCTTTCGTGTTTGTAGAATAAGAGGTTAAGACCCTTGTCAGGACATAAAAAAAGGTATCCGCCGCGAAATCGGATACCTTTTTTGTTGATGGAGCAAGCGGTTTATTGCGGATTTTCCGCCGGCTGAGCTGGAGCTTGTTCGGTTCCATTCTCGGCAGGCTGTTCCTCGGCGTTCAGGGCGTTTTCAAGCTCGTCGTTGGAGATGGCCGGGGCAGGAAGCTGGGTAATTGCATTGAGTTTGAATTCCAGCAGGACGCCCTGCTGGCTGGCGGGAGTTTCAAAGACAAAATCCACCCAGACGGTTCGGTCTTTACGGGCTTCCTTATTGGTATAGGTCATCGTGTCTGAGAGGCTTTTCTTGACCAATTTTCCTTTTTCAAGAATCCCGATAGGCCAGATGGCTTTTCCGGCGCCGCGGAGATTGCCGGCCTTATCCGAGGCCTTGGTAATCATACGAACCTGGGACATGGTGAAAACAATGTTGCCGTCCGGGGGCTGTTTGGCACCGCCATCCGGGATATCCCGGAATGCCAGGATGGCTCTTACTACGGTGACATTGCCGACATCGGGGATATCCATTGTGCGTACCGGCTTTTTGGACGCTGCCGGTACGGATAAAGCCTTACGGGAACTGACCGTCCAGATGCCGTCTTTGGTGCCATGACGGTTGAGATGGTTGCGATTGACAAAATCGGCACAAAGTACGCCAAAACTCTTGCTGGAACTGAGCGCCCCCCTGCTGAACAGGCTGAAAATCGAACTGACCATCCCGTCCGGGTTGAGCAGTACGGTTTTGGGATTGTTCAGGGAAATCGGCGAGCCGGGGGGAAAGCGATTATAAGCCCATCCGCCTGAAACCGGGAGCATTCCGAAGGCCACCAGCAGGTGGCCGGACAGAATCAGGCCGGTTACCAGGCCCAGAACTACATTCACCGCAATTTTGGGGGTGTTGCCGAAATCAATATTGGCTCCTACCAGCAGATCGGCCAGTGCCCGAACCGCGGCGAATCCCAGCACAAACGCCAGGATAAAGCATCCGGCATGAGCCCAGGGGCCGCCGTATCCGCGGGATACAAACAGGTCGGCCAGCAATTCATAATAGTTGAATGCAATGATGGAGCCGAAGATGGCCGCCATGAAGGTTGAAAACGCGGTCATGACTGAGCACTTCAGATAAAAATGTGCTACGGTCAGGATGATTATGAGCAGTATCAATATTATGGCTATCACAGTCTTACTCCTGAATTATCCATTTTTAGATGAGAAGTTGCGAATGACTTCATTGATGGAAGTCACCCCGATCGTTACCTTCTTGATGGATTGCTCCTGCATATAGAGCATCCCGGCCTTGCGGAACGCCGCGCCGATTTCCTGGATGGTATTTGCGGTCCGGATAATCTGCCGCAGTTCATCGGTGATTCGGATCGTTTCGAACAGTCCGGTGCGTCCGTAGAACCCTGTGCCCTGACATTTTTCGCAGATAATCGGTTTGCCGTGTTTGTCGTATTCGATTTCACCGGGCCGATAGAACATATCCACTTCATCCGATGGGATGTTGAATTTCTTGAACAGGGCCTGATTGGGTTTGTAGGCCTGCCTGCAGTCGGGGCAGAGGATCCGTACCAGCCGCTGATTGATGATGGCTTCGAGTGCGTCGGCTACGGCGTTTTTGTCGCCGACGAGTTTCATGAACTTATCCATGGTTTCGATGACACTGGTCGCCTGCAGGGTGGCGTAAATAATCTTGCCGTCTTTGGCGGCCCCTGCGCAGCACAGCTTGGCACTCATTTCTTCTTCGGTATCGGCCACGCCAACGATATCCGGCCCGCGTCGCAGAACAGACTGCAATTTGCGGGAAAAGGTGGTCGTGCCGGTGTCGCTGAGGGTATATTCGTTCTGTGTGATATTCGACAGGTCGGCGGCTTTTTTGCGTTCGAGGGTGACGATATTGTTCAGGAAGGGGTCATGGTTGCCCAGCAGGGCGTACAGTGTGCTGGTGACGCCGCTTTTGGCCGGGCCGGACACCAGGATCAGGCCCTGTTTGATTTCCCGCAGAGAACGGATCGACTCAAACTGATTTTCATTCAATCCCAGTTCGGTCAGCTTGCGTGCGGTATAATCTTCCTGTTTGAGAATCCGCACCTGTTCACCGGCTGTGGAGCCGGCGGTCTGGACCTCCCATGCGGTTTTCTTTTTCCAGTCGTTGTCCTTGAGAATTGAAAACGAACCCTGCTGAGGCTTTCGTTTTTCATCCAGTTCCAGGTCGGCCATCTGCTTGAGATAGCGCACGAGGATGTCGATTTCCTCCTTGGACCGTTCACTCTGGCGGCTGGTTACACCGTCGATTTCGTAGATAATGGCATAATTGTCTTTTTGCGGAGTCAGGATGATCTGGGCGACGCGCCGCCAGATGGCATCGTCAAAGATTTCGCAGGCCAGTTGATAGGCTTCGCATTCCGGGCTTTTGGGGTCCGGCAGGGGAACTTCATTCTTATTGGCGGTCACAAAGGATAAGCCGCGGCTGGCTTTCTGCAGTTTTTTGGTGGGATTGACAAACAACCCGCGAATATGATCGGCTGTCAGTACTTTTTCGAACTCAGCGACGCGGGCGTTTCGGTGTGTGACATAAGCGATGGCGACCGCGCCGACCAGGATGATATAAATCAAAAAGCCAATCCAGAAGACCGGAATCAGAAGCCATGCCCACAGCGACACCGCTCCGGTAATCGTCATTGTTCCCGTCCAGACCCGCTTATCGGTCCGTACCGCCTGGCTGTCCATGTAAATCCAGTTGACCAGGGGCATCCATGCCAGGAAAAGAATCATCATAATAAGCAACTTGTAAAGCGCGACATAGCCGCCGTATTCCACCGCCGACAAAACACTTGTTTGCATACCTGTTTCCTGTTTGGGGTTATATCGTTTTGTTTCGACAGCCAGTATCCTGTCGAAAGGATATCGACTTGATTATAGAATTCCGCTGGAGGTTGTCCGAATGCCCTTCATCGCCATCTTCAGCTCTTCGACGTTGGGGGCGTAATCCATTGCGACCTTCAAATCAATATATTCTTCTTCTACCAGTTTGCACAGACTGGAAGTGTAATCGATCATGCCTTCGCCGCTGCCGGCGCGAATGGCCGTGGGGATGTCCGATTCGCGTTCGTCACTGATTAGTTTGCGTACAATCGGGGTACGAATCAGGACCTCCACCGCCGGAACGCGTGTTACATCCGGACGAATGCCGGGTAAAAGCTGCTGGCTGATAATGGCACGAATGGTCAATGCAAAGGTCGAGCGGGCCAGTTCGCGTTCTTCCTGCGGGAACAGGTCCAGAATACGCTGGATGGTCTGGGCGGCGTTGTTGGCGTGCAGCGTGCCGAACACGAGGTGACCGGTTTCCGCGGCACGCATGGCGGCGGTCAGTGTTTCCCGGTCACGCATTTCACCGACCAGTACGATATCGGGGTCCTGTCGCATCAGGCTGCGAAGCGCATCTTCGTAGTTGGGTGCGTCAATCCCGATTTCGCGCTGGGAGACGATGGATTTCTGGTCCACGTGTAAAAATTCAAGCGGGTCTTCGATGGTTACGATATGAGCGGCACGGGTGCGATTGATATAATCGATCATGGATGCAATGGTGGTGCTTTTGCCGGAACCGGTGGGGCCGACCACCAGGACCAGTCCATCGTGGGTTCCTTCGGAGATTTTCTCAATGACCGGCGGCAGGTGCAGTTTTTCAAAAGGAGGAATTTTACTGCTGATGCGTCGGGCCGACATGCTGACAAAATTGCGCTGACGGAATGCGTTGATGCGAAACCGGTCGGTGGGGCCGACCTGGTAAGCGAAATCCAGCGCCCCGTTTTCCATAAAAAACTGCTTTTGCTTGGGGCTCATAATTTCAAAAACCAGCTCTTCAATACGCTGTTCGGTCATGACTTCGGCGGTGGTTTTCTTGAGTTTGCTGCTGATTCGCATAATCGGGGGCATCCCGACTTTGAGATGCAGATCGCTGGCCTCGGCTTTTACCGCAGCCTTAAAATATTTGTCGATCTCCGGTGCCTTGTCCGTGTGGACATGGCTGTCTATGGGTTGACCTGTAGTCATACAAGACTCCTGAGCATACCTGCAATAAATCCCAAAATAATAAACGACCCCGAATGCCCAAATATGGCTATTAAGGGTCTGATTCAATGAATAACTAATTATACAATAAGGACTTGTTTTCGTCAACCGCTATCATTCAGTCCCCGGTAATTTTTAGGGTGCATCCGGGGATTTACCGGGTCAGCAGGATGGTCAGCAGCATATAGATAGCAACGCTGATGGAGTCGTTGGCGGTGGTAACCAGAGGACCGGAACTGATGGCCGGGTCAAGGCCGATTCTGCGGAAAATAAACGGCAGCAGCAGGCCTAATGTGGTGGAGACCATAATGGCCGAAAACATGGCAGAACCCAGGGCAATGGCGATTTGTGTTTGCTGCCTGGCATAAAATGCAGGGGTGCCGGCTGGAATGGATTGTGACGAATTGACCGCATCCTGAATCTCCTGGTCCAGATGCGGGGAAAGGATGTGAGGCAAATAAGCACAAAGTAAGCCCCCAATAATCCCGCAGCAGACTGCAACCAGAAAGGCGACGCGAACTTCGCGGAGGAAAACCTGACCAATTCGCAGGGCTGCCAGGTCGCCGGTGGCAAGGCCGCACACCACAATTGCGGAGGTCTGAAGTCCGGCATTGCCGCTAATAGCCCCAATCATCGGTGCAAAAAGAAAGGCCATGACAAAAATATAAAGCTGATTCCACTCTATAAATAAATTCTTGAAATAAAGACCCAGAAATGCTGTAATTGCCGTCCCCAACAGACACGGCAGCAGCCATGTCATTCTGACCCGTGCAGCGTGGAATGCTGAGAAGGATTCCAATTCTTCTGCATCGGTACCGGCCATGGCGTAGATGTCTTCGGCTGCTTCTTCTTCGGCGACTTCGATGATGCGGTCGGCGGTGATGCCGCCGACGAGCCGCTTTTGTTCATCAACGACTGGAGCGACCAGTAAGTTGTTCTTTTTAAACAGGTTACGTATTTCTTCCTGGTCGGTGTCAACCGTGACATAAATCGCTTCCGGGTCCACAATTTTGCCCATTTGGGTTTGCGGAGTAGCTAATAAAAGATGGCGTATGCCGACAGTTCCGAGGAATCGCCTTTGTTTATTGACGACAAAAACGCAATAAAACTCTTCCTGGCCCTCTGCTTTTCGAATCAAATCAATGGTTTGCTGAACGGTGAGGTTTTCTTCGACGGCCAGGATCATGGGGTGCATGATGCCGCCGGCAGAGTCCTCCTCATATTGCATAAGCCCCTGAATCTGTCGGGCATCATCATCATCGAGATTTGCCAGAACCTCCTGGCTTTCCTCTTCATCCATTTCGGCCAGTACGTCGGCGGCTTCATCGGGGGGAAGTTCCGAAACAAGATCGGCAATTTCTTCATTCTCAAGGACTTCCTCGAACAGTTCGGCGCGGGTTGCCTCATCGACTTTTTCAAGGACTTCGGCGGCCAGCTCTTTGTCCTCCATGGCGTCAAAAACCTTGCGTTTCTGGTCGTTATCCAGCATCTCGACGGCTTCAGCGATATCGCTGGCCCGTTGAAGGTCCAGGAATGCACCGAGTGCTTTGAGGTTATTTTCCTCAAGCAAGGCGATGATTTCATGATAAATTTCGATTTTTTCTTCGGACATCTGATTCAGGCTATCTGGTCATGCTGGATTTTTAAGAAGGCCGATGTTTTTGGCTTTACCTTCCTGACAACCGACAGTACAATACTACTTCTGCCAAAGAAGTCCGGCAACAGAAAAAGAGGATATTTTCTATGAAACGTGCAGGTATTATCCTAATTATCGTATCATTGTTTGGTGTGTTTAGCTATTCGGTTATGTCGGCACCCAAGCCGGTCACGGTTCAGCGTGCTGGTCAATGGACATTGGATGTCCAGTATAGCCAGCCCCTGCAGATTTCGGTTCGTCTTCCGGGTTTTGAGCAGCCGCAACGGTTCTGGTATGTCGTGCTGAGCCTGACAAATAATACGAGCAATGCGGAAATTTCACTTATGCCGAGCTGCCAGCTTGTGACCGATACCTTCAAGACCATCCCAGCCGGGCAGGGTGTACGCAAGGAAGTCTTTGATGCCATTAAATTGAAACATCAGGGTCAGTATCCATTCCTTGAGTCGATGGATTTTACGGATATGAAATTACGCAAAGGGGCCGATAATTCACGTGATATTGCGATTATCTGGCCTGAATTTGACCCGAATGCCAAGAAAGTCAGCCTGTTTATTGCGGGGCTTTCCAACGAGACTGCGGCTATCGACCATCCGGTAAAAAAAGATGAAAATGGAAATCCAGAGAAGATATATCTTCAAAAGACACTGCAATTGAATTATGTCAACACGACTGATCCGGAGCTGCGTGCTCGGGCGGGTCTGACGTTTCAGGAGCAGAACTGGGTGATGCGATAACCGTGTCGGGGATATGTGAGCGACGTTCGTTAGAACCAGCCTTGATTTGTTCAGGCTGGTTTTTTTGTTTTTTACTTTACGAATCTATTTCAATGCTATAATTTATATCCGGAATTGTTTATATACATATAAGAGCCGCAAACTATATAGAGCGTATGAGGCAGAGTTTATGTCCGTTGCGGGACAATCTTATTTTACCGAGAATTATCCAGACTATGATCGACAAAACAGTCCGGCCAAGCTGTCGTTTTATCAGGCAATGGTGGGTCGCTGGATTTCGCGTGGTGCGAGGCTATTTGAATTGGGAACCGGGCTTGGGAATTTTCTGGCTAAAGTCAGCGGGGATTATGTCTGTCTGGGGTGCGATCCCAATGCGTATGCCGTGGAGCAGACGCGGCTGAAACTGGCCGGTGCGGATATCCGTCAGGGGTCTTATGAACAGATTCCTGTGGAGCCTGTCTGTCAGGCGGTGATTGCATGGGATGTCATCGAGCATATTGAACAGATGGAAGAAGCGTTATCCGTGATTCATTCGCGGCTGGCTGAGGGCGGCTGTTTTTTTCTGGTTGTGCCGGTTTATGATGGACCGCTGGGGCCTGTGGTGCGAATGCTGGATAAGGATGCAACGCATTTATGGAAATTGCCGCGGCATCAGTGGCGGCAGTATCTTGAACAACATCATTTTGAGATTGTTGAAAGCGGCGGGATTCTTCGCAAGCTGATATTGGGGCGATGGTACCTGCATCTGACCCGTCCGCAATGGCTGCTGAAGTCTATCGGCTGTGCGATGTATTATGTGGCGCGTAAAAAGAAGGCTGAGTCTTAAACAACTGAATTTTAGTGGCAAGAGTCTCTATCAGGAGCAATCAAGGTTATGAAAGTATGGGTTGTTTTACCGGCATTTAACGAGGCCGAAAATCTGCCGAAGCTGCTGGATGGTTTTGGTAGAATTCGAGAGGATGTTTATAATCTGGATTTGCGGATTATTGTTGTAAACGATGGTTCGACGGATCAGACGGCGGATGCCGCTCGACAGGCGGCGGGGACGCTGTCGGTCGAGGTTGTTGATAATCCTCGGAATCTGGGGCTTGCGGATACGTTTATGCGAGGCATGATGATTGCTTCGGAGAAAGCGGATTCGCGGGATGTGATTCTATGTATGGATGCGGACAACAGTCACAGCCCCGGTCTGGCCGTCCGGATGATTCGCGATATTCAGGAAGGGCGGGATGTGGTGATTGCCTCGCGGTATCAGCCGGGGGCGGTGGTGCGGGGGGTTCCGCTGCTTCGTCAGTTTTTGTCTTATGCGATGTCAATTTTATTTCGTGTGGTCTATCCGATTCCCGGCGTGAAGGATTATTCCTGCGGTTATCGTGCCTATCGGGCGGGATTTCTGCAGGAGGCCTTGAAGCGTCAGGGGAATAAATTGTTTGTCGGAGAAGGCTTTTCGTGTATGGCGGGGCTGCTGCTGAGCCTGGGACGCGAAGGGGCGGTTTGCGGCGAGGTGCCGATTATCCTGCGATATGACCAGAAGGCGGGCGGTTCCAAGATGAAGATTCTTCGCACGATCCAGCGGACTCTGTCGATGCTGTTTCGTGAACGGTTTTTGCATCATCGCTGACGGGAGTGAAACGCATTGCCATGAGCCGCAGAAAACGCATTGTATTCAGTATCGGGACTCGCCCGGAAGCAATTAAGATGGCGCCGGTTTATCTGGCGGTCAAGGCCAGTTCAGATATGGAGGCGATACTCCTGAGTACGGCCCAGCATCGCCAGCTTCTGGACCAGGTGCTGTCTGTCTTCGGTATTGAGCCGGATGTGGATTTGAATTTGATGAGTCCCAACCAGGGGCTGTCGGAAATTTCGGCGAAGATTCTGACGGAGACGCAAAAGGTTTTGTCGTCCCTGAAACCCGATGCCATTCTGGTTCATGGGGATACGGCAACATGCCTGTTTTCGGCCCTGGCGGCGTTTTATGAGCGGATTCCCATTGGGCATGTGGAGGCGGGGCTGCGGACCTACGATTTTGATGCACCCTGGCCGGAAGAAATGAACCGTCGTCTGGCTGACCCTATTTGTCGCTGGTGTTTTGCGCCGACCGAACGGGCGCGCCAGAATCTGCTCCGAGAAGGCATATCTGAGCAGCATATTTATATTACCGGCAACACGGCGGTGGATGGTTTGTTTCTGGGGCTGGAAAAACTGGGCAGTCGGCCTGCAGCGATTCCCGGATTGGAACCGGGGAGTCTGGATGGAAAACGTCTGATTCTGGTGACCGGCCATCGACGCGAGAGTTTTGGTGTTCAGATGGAGCAGATTTGCCGGGCGTTTCGTCGGATTGTTGACGATAATCCGGACTGTGTGCTGGTGTATCCGGTTCATCTGAATCCGCATGTTCAGCGGCCAGTGCGGCAATTACTGGGTGACCATCCTCGCATATTTTTGATAGAACCGGTGGAGTATCTGCCGTTTATCGACCTGATGCGGCGAAGTACACTGATTATTACCGACTCCGGCGGGATTCAGGAGGAGGCGCCTTCACTGCAAAAGCCGGTTTTGATAACCCGGCGGACCACCGAGCGGCCGGAAGCGGTTGAAAACGGACTGGCGCGAATTGTTGGAACGGAGACAGATAATATTGTCTGTCAGGCCAATCGGTTGTTGGCAGATTCGCTTGAATATCAAAGAATGATTGGGATTCATAATCCTTTTGGTGACGGCCGGGCATCAGAACGCATTCTTGGTATTTTACGGGATACTCTGTGATTTCGATGGCGAAGAATTTGCGGGGTGAAGGATGAGTATGAATTTTAAGCAAAACATAAAGACACTCTTTTCTTCTGCTGTATTCATGCCGGCAGGTTTAATGGTTTTGGGATTGGTGTTATCCATTTGGGATCTTGATGGGGAAAGTTTGTGGCAGGATGAATTATATACGGCAAAAACAGCTGCTTATACCATTTCCGGTATTGTTGAAAATTCAATGCACAAAGACCTGAATCCTCCTCTGTATTATCTGATTTTGCATTTCTGGATAAAGGTATTTGGTTGTACGGAAACGGCTTTGCGTTTTCCATCGGCAGTGTTCAGCGTCATAACCATTGGCCTGGTTTATTATCTGGGCACGATGTTCTGGGCAGGCAGGGCGGGTCTGTATGCCGGATTACTGACGGCCATGTCTTCGTATCTGCTGCCGTATGCGCAGGAGGCCCGCTGTTATTCGCTGCTGGCAATGCTGGGAGTGCTGTCCATGATCGGTCTGTGGAAGATGATTTATAATTATTCCCGCCGATGGTTCTGGGTTTACACGATAGTCTCGGTATTGATGCTGTATTGTCATTCTTATGCCATGTTTCATCTTTTTGCCCAGGTGGTATTTGTCGGCAGTTTGTATTACCTGGATAGGCAGCATTTCCGTTTTTTTTATCGACGGGGGATACTTTCATGGCTCATAACCGGATTGCTGTATCTGCCGTGGCTTATCATTACCCTGTTACAGTTTTTGCGAATCCAGGAACGTCCGACATATTTGAAAACACCAACATGGATTGATATTCCCTGGGTGATTAAAGTCTTTTCCGCCGACAGTACCAAATTCGGCCTGTTCCTGCTGGCGCTGTGTTGTTTCTGGTTTTTAACGCTGTTTCCTCGGAGTGATGACGATGGCGGAAGACGCAGACGATTCGACTTGACGGAATGGAATAAAGCCTGGTTTTTGGGTGTCTGGATTCTATGTACCGTGATTCCGCCGTTTATTCTGTCATTGATATCCAGTCCAATCTTTTCAATTCGCTATATGGTTTCCTGTACGGCGGCGTTTTATCTGCTGGTAGGACGAGGATTAATGAATGTCCCCTCGGTGTTATTTCAGTTCGCCGCGACAGGAGTTGTTCTGCTTGTGTTTGGATATGAGAACCATTTGTGGTTTTCTCTGGTTCAACGAGAACAGTGGAGGCAGTCCATCGCTTATATTGATACCCATGCAACACAGGGTGAGTTGTTGTTTTTTCAGGCTCCGGGATATCGCAGTTTAGCCTATCCTTATTATGGAACTCGGACGGATTTGACATTAAGCGGATTTCCTTCAACGATTAATTCGCTGCATCTGACCCCTGAGGTTGTTATGGAGACCCTTCCTTCTCTGGTTGGCGGCCGTGAGTCCCTGTGGCTGATATTGACCTATGAAACGGATACAAATGGGTGCCTGCGTTCATGGTTTCAGCAACAATATCAATCCGTGGAACATCGTGAATTTGGAAATTATCTGGATGTCTATCACTATCAAAATAGAAGGTCTGAACGTGAAGAAGAATGGATTGATTAACGCGGTGATCTTTGATCTGGGGCGTGTGCTGGTGCAGGTGGACACCCAAAAGCTGTGGGACTTTTTTTTCACGAATTATGCAGACGGAGATGTCCAGCAGGCCCTGGGGCGGATTATGGCGGATCCGATGATGATGCAGTACAGTATCGGACGCATTCCAACGCAGGAATTCTACCAAAAGCTGCATGATGACTACCGGCTTGATCTGTCGTATGAGGCGTTTGTATTTCGCTGGTGCGACATTTTTGCTCCGATGGAAGGAATGGACTCCATCGTGGCTCAGTTGAGCGGCAAAGTCAGGCTGGGATTGTTATCCGATACCGATCCGCTGCATTGGGATTTTATCCGCCGCCATTACCCCCTGATGCAGTATTTTCCGAAGCCGACCCTGAGTTTTGAAATCGGGTCGGTCAAGCCCAGCCGGGGCAGTTATCTGGCCGCGGCCTGCGATGTCGGGGTGCCGCCGGAAGAGTGCCTGTTTATCGATGATTTGCAGAAGAATGTGGATGGGGCAAAGGCCGCGGGAATGGCGGCGATCCGGTTTGAAGGGGCTGACCCGTTACGCAGCTATCTGGCCGGAATCCATCTCCTCTGAGATATACCCAACGGGTATGATTATTCCGCGAGCAAAAGAAGCACGTGGCTGAAGCGGCTGTACTTAGCCGCGACAAACCGGAAAATTTCAAGCAGGATCGGTATATATTCCGGCCAGGTTTTATTTCTATGCGTCAAAAGCGTGTTGAGGACCTGCCGTTATGGCTTCACTTTGGACGTCTTGTCTTTGAGTAATTTGGGTTCGGCGATTTTCGGCGAACTGTAATTGGTATTTTCCAGATGCATCTGCTCGGTTGATGTCAGGGTCTGATCGGTGACGATCTGCGGCGTAATGAACACCACCAGTTCGCTGTTGACAATGCTTTCGCCGCGGAACTTGAACAATTCGCCCAGCAGCGGAATATCGCCGAGAACAGGGACCTTATTGACCTGGGTTGAGACATCCTGCTTTTTCATGCCGCCAATTACGACCGTCTGCTGGTCACGGATCAGTGCCGTGGTCATGGTCTGGCGTGTGGCGATAATCGGCTGGGCGGGGACATTATTGTTTCCGGTTCCCACCAGCACATCGCCGGTGCGAACACTGAATTTCGGATTGAGAATCAGTCGAATCAGGCCTTCCCGGGTCAAATGGGGTGTGACCATCAATTCCACGCCGACATCGCGGAACTGAGTGGTGCCGATGGCGCCGCCGCCGCTGGTTTCGGTCAGTTCCTGATAAGGAAGTTCTTCAACGATTTTGATTTGGGCCTGCTGATTGTCCAACACCATGATGCGCGGATTGGCCAGCAGTTTGGCACGGATGTCTTCCTGTTCGGCCCGCAGAATGGCGTCGATATTGATGTGTTCATTCAAAATACCAAACCGCATCAGTGCATTGGTGTTGGAGGCATTGTTGACATTTCCATTGAATGTCCCTGCTGTAAAAGGATTGGTTACCGAAGAAAAGGGACTGCTGTTGGTGGGATCTCCATAAATCACATTTCCCACGCTCGAAAGGTCGTTGCCCAGTGTTCCTGTGGTGGGGGCGCCAAAGCTGGTGGCGGTGCCGGCCTGCCATTGCACACCCAGGTCGATGCGGTCTTTGGAGGAGACGTCGTAAATCCGGGCTTCGACCAGGATTTGGGGTGTAACCCGGTCAATTTCTTCAATAAATGAATCGATGGCTTCGATTTTGCTTTCCACGTCGGTCACGATGATATTGCTGGTGCCGGGATTGGCGGAAAGGGAACCGCCTTCCGAGATGAATTTTTTCAGGGATTCCTCGACTTCCGTCACATTGGCGTAGGTAATGCGATAGACGCGGCTGACTCGTTTTTCCTGCGTCTGAAGGACCTCTTCCCGCGGTACAACGCGGATCATGTTGGTTGTCGTAATAAAAGCATAGCCGTGTGCGGCCAGGATATTTTCGAGGGCCTCAGACAGCGGGATATCGGTTAATGTGGCGGTGACATTGCCGATGACCTTGGGGCTTTTAATAATATCCACATCGGCCTGTTTGGCCAGGATGAGCAGGACATCATCAATGGGGGTTTCGCGGAATTCGATTGAGATCGGGTGCCGCATGCGTTCCTGGACCGGTGTCAGCAGCTCATTTTTCGGTGCCAGGGTCTCCTCGGCCAGGCTCAGCCCGATACATCCCATCCAAAGTCCCAGACTTAACCGCAGCAATTGATGCAGTGCATATTTCATGTTTGTCTCCTGTTATGTTCTGTCTGACAATCCTGTCAGTGATTATTTGGGTTCCGTGATGTGCTGTTCAACCTGCTGTTTCCAGCGTTTTCCATTCTTTTCAAACTCAACCGAATCTTTATCAATTTTACAGATTCGGATATCTCCGATGGATTCCCCTTCCAGGAGCACCTGTCCGGAAATGATTGCGGAGGGCTTGCTGGGGCTGTACACAATTCCCCGCACGGACAAATTGCCTTGAATCACAGCGCCTCCGGAGGTCGTTTTGGAGGGGGATTTCATGGGATCACGAGCGGACGCGGAAAAAAGAGCCGGTGTTTTCCACGACTCGGACCATTTCTTTGCGGATGTGGGGCCGGTGTTCTGTTCGGAGTCCGTACCTTTGGTCAGGGCGTTGGCTATCGACGGACCTGAGCCCAGTACGTAGTACAGCACTGCAACAAAAACCAGCATCAAGACTGCTACAAGCATTCCCATTTTCCGCTGGTGTGCGTTGGCTTTGCCGGCGGAGGATCCCGTTAAGCGATTTTTGAGAATTCCCATCGCTTTTCGCAGCGTAATGGTGTTGGCTCCGGCAGCGTTTTTTTTGGGGACAGGCTGGGGCCGGGTCGTTGGCCGCTGATGGGAAACTGGATATTCTGTTGAGACAGTCCCTGTATTCGCAGTGACGGAATTGTACTTTGTATACAGCGGCGCTGGCGGTTCCGGAGACGTTGTCGGAACAATTCTGGGCGAACCATCTTTTTGGGCGGGAGAGGTTTCCGTCGAGGACGGTGTTTGCTCCAAAGACTCCTGGCCATCAAAGATAAATGCTATTTTTTTCTGTAATCCTGCTTTTTTCATGGCTTATACCTGATTCGTTAGGGCAAGGTCTGCGTGACACTCAACGCTTGCGGATTCTGTGACAGTCTCGATTGACGGCTTCTGTTCAGCGGTGCTGCCGGTGCTGATTTCGCGGGCCAGGGCTGTGTATTCCATCGCCCCGGTGCTGTGCCTGTCATAGGTCAGGATGGACTGTCCGGCGCTGGGGGCTTCGGCCAGTCGGATATTGCGGTGAATCACCGTACTGAAGACGGCGTCCCGGAAATACTCGCGCAACTGGTGCTGGACATCCCGGCACAGCAGGGTTCGTTTTTCGCTCATGGTCAGCAGGATGCGTGCCGGATGAAGCTGCGGATTGAACCGATCCCGGACAATATCCACGGTTTCCAGCATCTGGCGCAATCCCTCGATGGCATAGTAATGGGTCTGAACCGGAATCAGAATATCCGTTGCCGCGGTTACCGCATTGAGCGTCAGGACGCTCAGTGACGGCGAGCAATCCAGCAGGCACCAGTCAAAAGCATCCTGCACCATGCAGAGCCGCTGCCTGAGAATATATTCCCGGCGGGGCATCTGGGACAACTGGGATTCGGCGCCGCAAAGCAGCACATTGCTGGAGGCCAGGCTCAGATTGGGAATCATCGTGGGCTGGGCAATCTGTCCGATCGTGATACAGGGATTAATCAAGGCATCATAAATCGTCTGCTGCAGCCGTTCCGGCGTCAGCCCCAGGCCGAGGGTTGCATGGGCCTGCGGGTCCAGATCGACCAGCAGTGTCCTGTGGCCCTGCATCGCCAGCGCCGCGGCGAGGTTTACCGCCGTCGTGGTTTTGCCGCAGCCGCCTTTTTGATTGGTAATTGCTACTATTCTCACATTATGTCCTGTTATGCTCGCCTTGATCAGGATAGGAATCAGGGGGTTGTGTCGGAAGCCTTGTATTTATTCTGCGGAATATCCACCAGATAGGAAATCAGCACCCGGGCTCGCGGCAGGTCCGACCCTTCGGCATCCCGCGAAATCTGGGCGGTCTCAACAAAGACAACCGGCTGACTGCGTTCGAGGCTGTTGAGGAAGGCGGCAAACTGATTGAACGAACAGGCAAAGGTCAATTCCAGCCATGCGTCGGTGATCTTGGCCTTGCTGTCGGTGCCGAATGTCGAACTCAGCTCGCGGGTTTTGGTTGAAAAATCAGACAGGCCGTGTTCTGAGGCCAACTGGCTGATCTGCAGCGTCATGGCGGACGCCGTATCCGATGGAACCACAAAACGCGAGGTTTTCTCAACCTGTTCCTTCAATGTGGCTTCAATATGCACTTTGGTTTCCCTGCGTTGTGCAGTCTGGGCCATGGCGTACTGTTCATTGCTGATATTGAATTCCTTGCCCAGCCTGGCCACGGCAATCTGCTGCGGCCCGAGGACCAGAAAATAGGCCGCCGCGGCCATTACCGCCCACAGGCCCCAGGTACAGCTCACCAGCAGGCTGTATTGCTTAAATGCGGAATTTGGCAGTTTGAATTTCATCTTAATTCTGCTCTTTCAAGAGACATTCGATTTCATAAAACGCACAATTTTGTCCATCCAGAGAGCCGTTGTTTCGTGCGACAATCTGAATGGATTCAACCAGGCCTTTCAGATTTTCACAGGACCGGAGTTTCTGGATATATTCGTCGGCCGAGACGTCGGTCTGATCCTGCAGGACGCCGCCGACTTCCACGCGAAGTTTTCGCTGAATGACCAGCGTCTGCCTGACATTACCCGTGGCTTTATCCGTTTCTTTTTTCTGCTGATCCATTCGGTTCATATCCAGCCGGGTCAGGACCAGGTTGTCCGGAAGGGATTCCGTTAAAGCTCTGAGGATATCGGAAATCTGAACGCGGTACTGCAGCCCCATATCGACATCCTCGAGCTGCTGGCGGAGTGTGAGAATCTTAGCATTGGCCCGGGTGTAACAGGCCAGGTCGTCCGCCGAGGCATTGATTTTGATTTGGTTGTCATCGATGATCTTCTGCTGGGTCTGCATCAGGGTTCTGTTGTGCTGCCAGCAGGCGGCCAGCACGACGGTCCCCATCAGGGGGATCAGCAGAGGGATCATGGCCATCGCCACCACAACCGGCCTGCTTTTTTTCGGCAGGCCCGCACCTTTGAGTAAATCAATGGTAAACATCATTGTATGGACCTCATTGCCAGTCCGGCCGCAACGGACATTGCCGGGCCGAATTGTTCTAATGTTTCTCGTGTCTGGCTGTCCGAAGGACAGCTAATCACATCCAGCGGGTTAAAGACCTTGACGGGAATCGGCAGCGATTGCTGCATGAGCCGCACAAACGACTGATACAATGCAAATCCGCCGCATAAATACAGCCGGCAGACCCGTTCGGTATTCGGCTGGAGCGAATAGAAACGCAGCGTTTCCAGCACATCACCGACCAGTTTTCCGCAGGCGTTTTTGAGTTCCACTTCCAGCACGGTGTCGGTGGATGTGTTTTCCTGGCTCAGATTTTTTCTGACTTCAGCCATGCTGGTTTGCATTTTAACTGAAATCATCGTTAAAATCTGCTGGGCGGTACCCGACAGATTCCGGACGAATGGAACCCCGTCTTTACCCAGAATGGTCAGGGTGCTGACGGTATACCCCACATCCAGGGCGGCAAAGGTATCGGCCCCCTGATTTTCCGGCAGTTGACCCAGGCAATTCAAGAGCGCCAGGCTGCTGACATCCATCAGGACGGGTTTGACCTGGGCTTGCTGAGCGGTTCTGATTTTTCGCTGAATGGCCTCTTCCAGTCCGATAACCAGATATCCTTTACGGCCCTGTCGAGCCGGTTCAACGGGGACATCTACATCCTGCAGCAGTTGATAATCCACCACGCTGTGATTGGGATCCAGTGCGGAAAGCTGCTGGGCTTCCAGCTTGACGGCCTGCTCAATCGCTTCATCCGGCAGGGTGGGAAAATTGAATCCGCGGACCGCGACATCCTGGCCTGAAATACTGCAAATTGCACTGCGGGGGCCGGTCATTCCCGCGTCGTGAAAGCATTTATGGATGGCTCGGACTGTATTTTCATCACGCAGGGTCTGGTCCTGTGACGGCTCAATCAGGGCATACGCCGCCGTCGAGGCCGACCACCCTTTGGAGTTTTTGTCCAGGCGGACCAGTTTAACCGAACTGGAGCCGATATCCAAACCGACCAGTCCCGCCTGGATTTGTCCAAGTCGTTTGCCGAATAACATCATGTCTCATCCCTTTCTGCAGCGGAGCGTATTGCAGAGCTGAAATGTCCGCTTGAATAAAAACCTGACGACGTAATACCTTCCGCCGACACGGAACTTATCGGAATCAAGCCCGTCGGGCTTAACCGTAAAATCACATCACTGGAATGGATATCCCAAAAAAGCGGCATTTTATTCGGACCTTATTGTGGATGTCTCACTCCAGCCTCCCGGCACCAGCAGGTATTTGCCCTTGAGCGACATATTGCCGGGCAAAATCCCTTTCATGAGGCGTTTGTCAAAATAATATTGTTTGATGTACCCATTGGTCCCCGACCCGACAATACCGCGGAGTGATTCGGTAATCGTGCCCCGGACAATGAGTTTGTCATTCTTGCTGGAATAGTAATTTCTTCGGCCTGGTGAGGAATTCAGGCGATACACGTTTTCCGCGCCCCAGCCGCCGCCGCCGATGGTCATGGCGGCTTCCACGGTCATCGTTCCCGGCAAGACCCGATTGGAGGTCCCGGAACCGGTCTGGTTGCCAATGGGGCTGTACCCGCTGACGCTGGAGGCATCGAAGAGGTCGGTATCGTACAGCAGATCATTGCGAGTCATGCCCGGATCAACAACTTTGATAACACCCTGTGAAATTAATCCCAGTACATTGGGATTGTCTGTGGCAGGCATGCCGTCTGCATCACGATTGCCGGCCACTTTCAGTTCGTTGGCGACCCAGATATTGCCCGAAGCGACAACGGTGATGCTTCCCTTGACGGTGTTGATGGTACCCAGTACTGCGGCGTCTTCGGAACCGCAGCCGATGACCACATTGCCGTCCACATAAATCTGGGCCCCCGGTTCACTGCGCACACCATTGAAATTCTGGGATACGTAGATTGCATCCGCCGGATTGTCGATGCGGATGTCGGTGTAGGTGCCGGGTGTGTAATGGCATCCGTAGATGGGATATTTCATATACTCATGATTGCTGCCGGTGGTATTGATCTTGTAATCCCATGAATTGGAACCCGTACCCTGTCGTGTATAGCCTGCGACGGTACAGTTATTATAGACCCTGACGTAGCCGACACCGCTGGCATCCACATAAAATTTCAATTGCACAGCCGGCAGGTCGGTTACAGATGAGGTATAAAATCCCGTGCGTCCATTATTATGTTTGGGCAGGGCCTGGACCACTTGCGGACTGTAGCGATACGTCGGATTGGTGCAATCACGGAAACGCTGGACTTTCTGCCGAATGGTGGCGGGATCCACCACAAGACTGGCGGGTTGATTGAAGGAAATGCCGGCCTGGAACAGGTTGATGGTGGAGGCATATTTATCCCGCCCGCGGGAGTCATACCGGGATTCCCCCAGGGAAATGTGCTCCAGAAACTGCGGCGACCCGGAGATATGGATATCCGTATAGTCGGGATTATCCTGCATATCATTGATATGCAGCGGCATGGCAATGATTTCACCGGTGACGAAATTGACCTCGTCGGTGGTGTTGGGGCCGGAGATGATCCGGCACATGCCCATGTCCCAGCCCGACACGGCCTGGACCAGATAAACCGAGATGGTTTTCTGATAAATCCCGCAATACCCGTTGGCCTGAATCTGAAAGATGGGACGTGCCCCGATGAAGGTGGCAAATGAAATTTTATAATCCGCGTGGCTCTGGGGAAATGTGATCGTTGTGGCCGACGGACTGCTTTCAAGGGCTTCCAGCATGTCGACCTGCTGACTCATCCAGAACACGGCCTTTTCATAGGCTGCTTCCGCGGCGGCCGCGGCGGATTCCTGACTTTTGTATCGCACCGCCTGAATCAGTTTGCCTTCGGCAACCCGGATCAGGGAAAGTCCCGCGATGGTCAGCAGCACCATCAGGATCATCACCATGCCCAGTGCTGAGCCGTTTCGCTGTTTATCTGGATGAGTCTGTCTTGATTTCATGTTTCCATTCAATGGGATCGATTTCCGCCGACGATTATCGGGGCCAGGCGGATCGCAGTAATGTTCCAAACAGAATTTCAATGGACTCTTTGTTTTCGTCGGTCAGAATAATTCGGGTGTTGACACAGCCGCTGCCCTGTCCGCCGGACATGACATGGCTGAATAATTTGCTGTTGGCGGCGGTATCGACCTGCCGGGTCAATACCTGACTGTTCAGAATAGCGGCGGTTTGCCGTGTTTTGTTGGCCACAGCGCCCACGCCGTTGACGACACGCCCGATATCCAGTTTCAGTGCCGTTCCGTCCAGGTAATACAAGGCATAGTGTGTGCCGGTGTTGTCGTTTTCGAAGATATTGTCGGCAGGATTTTGGGGATCGAATTCATCCTGCCAGAAACGGAACTCCACCGCCTGTCCGGAGGCAATGCTTTGCCCCGATGGAGGTGTGGCGGGCGTGAAGGTGTTATTTTTAATCGTATAAATGGTGTAGTTGGTCAGATTGGACTGCCGTCCGATTTTTTGAATGGAGGTCATCAGGGCCAGTGAATCCTGGCGAATCTGGCTGTGGGTGTCGTTATACAGCCGCTGCCACGACCGCGATGTTCCGGCCAGCAGGGTCGCAACGGCCGCCAGCGGTATGGCAATGATGGCAATCGCAATGAGCAGTTCGATCAGGGAAAAGCCGGAGCGGGTTCTGGCTGGATGGTATGGGATCGCTGGCATGGCTTATCCTCCCGCCTCATCCCGACGAACATACGTGGCCATAACATAGGAGGGATCGCCGGTGGTCAGCTTGCTGGTGCTGTAATCCGACTTCCAGCGTATCGTCACCTGAATCTGGCGAATCTTCGTCATCGATAGCGTATTCTCGTCGATATCTTTCCAGTACACTTCAGCCGTCATCGGCAGCCGGTCGATGGTTGCCGTGTATTGATTGCTGTTGGAGACCTGGTCAAATCCCGCATCCAGATCTTTAAGATTGAAATTTTCGTCGCCGCCGGTCTTTTTCCAGTTATCGAGGATAAACCGGGCGGTCCGTGCCGCCGTGATTTCCGCATTGGCACGGATTGCCATACGGGTGGCCAGGTAGTGATAGCCGAGAGTGCCGACGGACAATATCGCTAAAATCAGAATGGCAATCACCATCTCCAGCAGACTGAACCCGCTGCGGAAATGGATAGCTCCGGATGGATGATAATGCCGTGTTCTCATAATTTCTGCATCGGACCTGAATGCACCGGGGTTATGTGAAAGACAAAGAGGAGGCTGTTGCCGAGACAGCCTCCTCTGGATATATCCTGAATGCGGCAGGGCCTATTGCCAGGTGCCGTCGGCTTTGAGCGTCTTGCTTCCCGACGGAGCATTGGATTGGCTGCCTTTGACGGTGACCTGAGCGTTGCCATTGGCGTCGACACTGTCAATGGTATAATCGCTCGGAACAAAGTAGGTCCCGGTCAGGTCGGCCTTGGTGAAACCCAGGGCGGTCTGATTTGCAGCGTCGCCTAATGAGCCGGTGAGGCCTTTTCCGTTTTCGGCATAATAGACACGGACGGCGGATTTGATGGTCCCGGCTGTGGCGTTGGCTTCCGCCCACTTGGCCGAATCAATTCGACCTCGCATTAGCGGAATAGACGCTGCGGCAAGAATGCCGACAATCAGCACCACGACCATCAGTTCGATGAGTGTGAAGCCTTTTCTTGTCATACTACTGTCTCCTGATAAAATGAAGTAACGTTACTTACCGTCATCTACGGACGGATATTGATGCATTTTGTTATCATATCGTTTTTTTTAAACTGCGGCTTAACCATGGATTTTCCATTTTTTAAACCTGGATGGAAAAAATGGGCAGATACATGGCCAGCACGACCACCAAGACAATCGAACCCACCGTGACAATCAGAATCGGCTCGATCAGACTCAGCATGATGGTAATTAATCCATCCACCTTTTTCTCATAATAGAAGCTGGTCTTGTCCAGGACTGCCGACAGCGAGCCGCTTTGTTCGCCGATCTGGGTCATTTTAACCGCAACGCCCGGGAAGAAACCGACCTTTTCCATGCTTTTGGAGATATTGGTTCCTTCCACGATATACTCGCGGGTTTTAAGGACGCCTTCGCGAAACAGTTCGTTGGTGGTCATATTGGCCAGAATCCCGAATGCATCCAGTACCGAAACGCCGGAGGCAATCAGTGTCGACAGGGTCTTGCAGAACTGAGCCACAAAGGCCATTTTTTTGATGGGACCGATAAGCGGCATCTTGATCAGGAGTTCCGAGAATAACCGCCGGCCTTTGGCGGTTCGACAGAAAAGAATCGCCGTCACAACAGCCAGCCCCAGGCCCCCGAGGATAAAAATTGCGTTGTTCATTAAAAAATTATAAACAGCCATGAAGCCGCGGGTAAACGCCGGCAGGTTGCCTTTGAACTGATCAAACAGAATGGTAAAACGCGGGATAATCAGCGTCATCAGGGCAATGACGATGCCGATTACAAAAAAGATGACAAAGATCGGATACGCCAGCGCCCCGCGGACTTTGCGGGCCAGCTTGTCGCGGTTCTCATAATATTCACCGAGACGCTGCAGGCAGGTCGTAATGGTGCCGGCGGTTTCACCGGCCTGAAGCATCGCACAGGCTAATTTATTGAATACTTTGGGATAGTCGCTGGCAATTTCCGAAAGCGACTGCCCCTGCTGCATCCGTTCGGACATGTTTTTCAGAACATGTTCAAAATATTTATTGGGTACTTCTTCGGCAATTGTCTCGATAGCGGTGGTAATGGGCAGTCCGCCGGAAATCATCGTTCCCAACTGCCAGCAGAACGAAGCAAGATCATGGGATTTGACGGACTTGCCGCGAACCCTGGCGACTGTGGAAGCCGCCTCGGACATCCGTTCCCGGATGGATACCGGGGTTAAAAGCTCATCCCGCAGCAGCGCCAGGATTTCTTCCTGCGAACCGGCCTGGCGAACGCCTTCGCGGCAGCCGCCCTGCATATCCCATGCAACATATTCAAATGTTTTCATAGCGGTAGAATCCGTATTATTCAAAACAACAAACGATATGTCGTCGGATTTACTTGGGTGAATCGGCAAAATATACCTTGCATGATCCTGTATATTAGGAAGCCAAAAGAGTGTCTGATAAAAGTGTGGGCAGGGGGACTGAAAGGGGATTCATGATAATAGGCAACTGGCTGGATTTAAAACAATGGTACTTTCGTTTATAAATCAACGTCTGATAACAAAAACAGGAGAAGTCTTGCCTGATTATATGGCTACGATTGTGATTGGATTATTGTTTCCTTGGTCAGGAGTTTAAGGCCGCCAAAGTAAATGCCGAACAGTGAGACGATAATCATGCCGAATAAACGATAAAATACCGATAATACGATTCCCGCACCGGCCCCCAGCCCCATTTGCTCGGCGAGCATGCCGTAGGCAATCTCCCGAATGCCGACGTTGCCGGGAGTGATGATGATGTAGCTGCTCAGCTTGAGCAGGATAAAAAAGACCGCTAATGCAGGGATGGGGATGGATTTCTGGCTTCCTGAAAGACAGAGATAGATAATCAGGATGTTGTTGGCAAAATTAGTCGTGTTTAAAACTATGACTCGAACCAGCATCTTATGGTCGTGTATCCCCTGAACCGCTATGGTGATCATCGATGAGAGAAGTTCATGGAACCGGCCAAGCCAGCCAGTACGGAGAGATTTTTTATGTAGTAATTTCTCCAGAAATATGGGGATAAACCAGCCGATACCAAGTATCCCTAAAATGATCCATATTGAGATCGAACTGATTGTGAATCCTGGAGCAAATAGAGAAAATATCACCACCGACAGTAGGATATTCATGGCCGCATCCAGCCACAAGAAGCACAAAAAACCTCCGATATACCGTGTGTAGGAAATGCCGAACTTATGTTTGAGGTGGATTGCCCGCCAGACACCACCGGCCTGGGGGGCGATACTGCTTAAAAAACGTCCTATAATAATCGTCTTGAAAAAGGCAATAAACGGTATTTTAGGTCCTGCGCAACTGATTATCACATAATAGAAATTCAGCGAATACAGCCACAAATGAAGGATAAATAGACCTAAAAGCAGTGCGATTGTGGGCAAAGTCAGCGAACCAAACAAACCCAAATCCTGACGATTCTGATAAAAATGCCAGACGACCCATAAAACGCAAAATACCGCCAAAACCCACTGCAGGGCTTTGCGGTATTTTGGCACAAAACTCACCTCGGGCCTTTTCTTGCCAGATTCTGTTAAGTTGTGCTCCTGATTCTCTTTATGAAACGTCTCGGACACGCTGTGTCTCAAAACGGTTGATTAATCAACGGCTACCACTTCTTTAATATCGCTGATTTTCTGACGAAGCACACGCTCTACGCCCATTTTCAGGGTCATACGAGCACCCGGACAACCCCGGCAAGCACCCTGAAGACGGACTTTGACGGTTTTATCAGCATCCACGCCGACCAGTTCGATGTCTCCGCCGTCGTTTTGCAGCATTGGCCGGATTGATTCAATCACGTCGGCTACCTTTGACTCGAACGTCTTTCCACTGCATCCGCAACTATCGCACATTGTTGTTCTCCTGATATATTATAAACTCCGGAACATTGTATTGCCCCGGGTTTCAATTGTCTAATGTTTTTATTTAAACCCCTTATCATAGGGGCCGCAGGGGCATTTTGTTCGTAACCAACTTTAATGACTATTGTTATATAAAAGCTGATTCCGGTATTGTTTAGGTGTCTTTTTGGTGATTTTCTTGAAAATTCTGCAGAAATAGACCACGTCATTGTAGCCGCAGCGCTGGGCGATATGATAGAGCGAAAAGTCGTAGTTTTGCAGCAGGAACTTGGCTCGGTTGATCCGGACATAATTCACATAATCGCAGAACTTCATATAGCCATTGGTTTTAAACATTCTGGACAGGTGATTGGGTGATATATCATAATGTTTGGCAACCGAGTCCCGGGAAAGTTCATTCTGGAAATTTTCCTGGATATAGATGCAGATTTCCTGGAACAGAAGATTGGAGTGTTTCGACAAGGGTTTATTGTATTCTTCGAGTCGGATAATGTAACAGGACAGAAGAGCCATAATCAGGTGATTAAAGGCCGAATATGGTTTTTTCATCTGATTCAACTCGAGAATTGAATCAATCAGTTTCTGCTCAGGGCCTGCAAGAGTGTGTTGGAGAGCAATTTTATCCGCTTTGACTTCCGTATTGGATGTCACCAGGCTGATTCCGGTGTGTCGTTTGCCGAACAGGAAATGGATTGCCTGGGATTTGGTGTTCATATCCGGCTTGTCCCAGCAGTTGGGTGGAATAAAAAGGGCCTGGCCGGGTTGGATCGATACCGAGGTGACTTTTCGATTTTGTTCCAGTTCTGTTATATAAGTACCGCTGGTTAAGAGCGTTAGGCGTGGAAAATGGACGGCAAATGCCAACAGCGGCGGAGGCGTTTTATTGCCGGCGAAGATAACTTCAGTGATGCCTGGGCCAGCGATTATTGTCTTGAGGCATTCAATAATACGTAACTGTGTTTCCATGTGCTGCCTTATCGTTTCTGATTTTGTACTAAAACACCTCAATAGATGGCTGCTGATGCGTACTCGTTACATCTATCCGGTTTTTCATTCAAATCAGTCAATATGTTACGAAATTCATATAATTGGCAATCAGGATAAATACGGATACGTACTATGTCAAGCGTAAAATATTTTATATAAATCATTTATGATATTATTTATGATTGCTTATTTCTGGTTTTGAAATAATTCAACGTTACAAAAGTGTAAATATTGGTAGTTTATTCCTATATCATTCTGTCTTATCGACAGGTATAATCTTTAAACATAATGGAGATGAACCCAAATTTACTGTCCAGTTGAAACGGGTGGTTTATGAAGCAGTTTTTTCAAAATCAGAAGCAGTACCTATTAAGCGGGGTATCGTATGCGATTCCTTTCATCGCAAGCGGTGGTATTTTGATTGCCACGGCGATCGCTTTTGCTCCGATGGGAACATCTGGTCCGGATTTCACCGATAGCCCTGTCTTAAAACATATTTTGACGATTGGGGAAGCGGCATTTAAATTGATGCTTCCTATTCTGGCGGGTTTTATTTCCTACGCGATTGCGGGTAAGCCCGCATTAGCCGCTGGATTTATCGGAGGTTTTTTTGCCGGCATACCCCATGAAGTGGATGGGCGATCTGCCAGTGCTGGCTTTTTGGGGGCGTTGCTGGCCGGTCTTGTTGCGGGGCACTTGGTTGCGTGGCTCAAAAAGATGCCGGTTCACAAACTCATTCGCCCGATTATGCCTATTTTAATTATTCCGGTGATTTCTGCGATTGTTATTGGTACGCTGATGTATTATGTCAGTTTGCCGATAGCCGAAATTATGGTGGGGCTGGATGCCTGGCTGCGCGGCATGCAGGCGACCAGTTCGATTATTCTGGCGATTTTATTGGGGGCCATGATTGCCTTTGATATGGGCGGGCCTGTCAATAAAACGGCCTTTTTTTTTGGAGCATCCATGATTGAGCAGGGCAACTTCCTGGTGATGGGTTCGGTTGCCGCAGCGATTTGTACCCCGCCGCTGGGGATGGGCCTTGCAACATTGATTCGGCGAAAACTCTGGACTGAAGAACAGCAGGAAAGCGGTATTGCCGCGCTGGGCATGGGTATGATTGGTATTACCGAAGGTGCCATCCCGTTTGCCGCGGCTGATCCGCTCCGTGTGATACCGTGTATCATGCTGGGTTCAATGACCGCGGCGGTGGTGGCGATGCTCGGCAAGGTGGGCGACCATGCACCCCACGGCGGTCCGATTGTGCTGCCGGTAGTGGATAATCGAATTGTTTATGTTATCGCGATACTTGCAGGAACGATTGTGACTGCATTCTCCATCAATCTGTTAAAAACGCTGACTGGTGTTAAAAAGGAGGCCTGATTATGAAATTTATCGCAGTGACTGCGTGTCCGACCGGGATTGCCCATACGTATATGGCGGCGGAAAGTCTGGAAAAGACCGCCAAAGAGCTTGGGCATGAAATCAAAGTGGAGACCCAGGGCGCCATGGGGATCGAAAATGAACTGAAGCCCGCCGATATCAAAGGTGCGGATGCCCTGATTCTGGCGGCGGATATTGCCATCGAAAATGCCGAGCGGTTTGAGGGTATTCCCCGTATCGAGGTGCCGGTTCAGCTTGCCCTGAAGGATCCCAAGAGTATTTTTGCCAAAGTCCCCAATCGAGGTTAATGAGCGGCGAGTATGCCAGAAGTCTATGAATATCGGTTTGTGTGTCCGCTGCCCAATGGCATGCATGCCCGGCCGGCCAACTGCCTGGAGCAGGTCGTCGCGGGCTTTGCGGACAGTCAGGTTTCGCTGACCAACCTGAGCAATCAGAAAATCGCCAATGCCAAAAGCATTTTGTCCCTGGTCGGGGCGGATATCAAGGCAGGGGATGAGTGCGTTCTCAGGGTGGAAGGGGAAAACTGCGGTCCGGCGTACAGGGAAATCGTTCAATTTCTGAAGGAAAAACTTCCTTCCTGTGATGATGTCTTGCCGCCGGCTGCATTCCAGTCCGAGGCTTATATTCCGCCGGTTTTGCGGGCGGCCGAAGTGCCGATGATTTTCGGCTGCAAGGCGGTGTCGGGCTTTGGCAAAGGCAATGTTGTGATTGTGGAGGCGTTGAAACTGCCTGCCGGGATTGATCCGCGTGAGCCGGTTCGTCCGGAGCAGGAATTACGCAAGATTGAAAAGGCTGTTGCCGAGCATCGCAGTGATATTACCATCAAGCTGGGTTCAGGGCGGCTGGCCTCCGTTGAAAGCAAGGTGCTGGAGGCACATTTATCGATTGCCAGTGATGTGGAATTTCTGGATCGTGTCCGCTGTCTCATCCGGCAGCGGGGGATTTGTGCGGGGCAGGCGATTATCGAGTCCTTCGAGTATTTTTCCGGGATATTGAAATCCGCTCAAAGCGAACTGATTCGTGAGCGTGTTGTGGATTTGCAGGATGTCTGTTCTCACCTGCTTAAAAAGATTTATGGTTCGGCGGCATCGGATCAGATTATGCTGTCCGGCCCGTCGGTGTGTGTGGCCGACAACCTGACGCCGTCGCAGTTTATTTCCATGGATAAAACGCTGCTGTCGGGACTGGTCCTGATGCATGGCGGCAATACCTCGCATACGGTGATTCTGGCCCGGTCGTTCGGGATTCCCACGGTAACGGGCATCAAGGATGCCGCGATTCTGTCCAACGGGCAGGAGGTGGTGGTGGATGCGACGTATGGGATTGTGATTACCCGGATGAATGCCCAGGCGGAACGGTATTATGCGGCCCAGCGTCGCAAGCAGGAGTTTGAGCATCGTTATTTTGATGATTTCCGGAGTAAGCCGGCCAAAACCGTCGATGGTGTTAGGCTTGAAGTGATGGCCAATGTGGCAACAGCCGATGAGGTGCTGATAGCCATGTCCGGCGGGGCCGAGGGTATCGGGCTGTTCCGAACGGAGATGCTGTTTATGGGGCGGGATTCGGCCCCGAGTGAAGACGAGCAGTTTAGCGAATATAAAAAAGCGGCCGAATATGCGGCGGGAAAGCCTGTCATTATTCGTACCTTTGATATCGGCGGCGACAAATCCGTCAGTTACCTGAACCTGACTTCCGAGGATAATCCGTTTCTGGGGTATCGGGGGGCGCGGGTTTACAGGGAATATGAAGGGCTGCTGAAAAATCAGTTGCGGGCGATTCTGCGGGCGTCGGCCTTCGGGTGTCTCAAGATTATGATTCCGATGGTGTCCTGCCTGGAAGAAGTGACGTATGTCCGGTCGCTGCTGGACCGGATTAAAACCGAACTGGACGTCCGTTCCCTGCCGTATGATAAGTCGATTTCGCTGGGGATTATGGTGGAGGTGCCTTCGGTTGTCTTTGTCATCCCGCAACTGGCTGGGCTGGTGGATTTCCTCAGTATCGGCACCAACGATTTAACCCAGTATTTCCTGGCGATTGACCGGGGCAATGAACGGGTCAGCGCGCTGTATCAATCCCGTCATCCGGGGCTGCTGGGTCTGATTCAGAAAATCGTGGAGGATGCCCATCGGCATAAGCTGTGGGTCGGCATGTGCGGCGAAATGGCCGGGCAGGTGGACCATCTGCCGCTGCTGCTGGGGGCCGGACTGGATGAAGTGAGTGTTTCGATTCCCGCCGTGGCCGCCATCAAGGCCCGATGTGCCGATTATGACAGCCGTGACTGCCGCATGATTTTTGAACGGGCTGTATCGGCCAAGTCGGCGGGGCAGGTGGATATGATTTTAGCCGAGCGGCAGCGTGAACCAGTTGCCAGGCCGGTGATTGAACTGAGCCTGATTGATCTGGATGCCGACTGCATCAACAAGGAGGAGGCGATCCAGTATGCCTCGGATATGCTTTATTATGCCCATCGCACCGAGAAGCCGGCCGAACTGGAGCAGGATTTCTGGCAGCGCGAGAGTGTTTATTCCACGGGGCTGGGCTATGGATTTGCCGTGCCGCACTGCAAGACCAGCGCGGTTTGTGCCCATTCCATCTGCCTGCTGCGCCTCAGCAAACCGATTGTCTGGAAATCCATTGATGACAACCCTGTGGATATTGTGATTGCGATGACCATTCGGGATGGACAGACGGCAGGCGATGCCCACATGAAGATATTTTCAAAACTGGCAAGACATATTATGCACGACGATTTCAGGGGGATGCTGAGATCGCTTCAGGACAGGCAGGCCGTTCTTGCGTATCTGCAGGAGAAACTGGCCCTGTAAGCATTTTTGTCAATCAAGCAGCAAATGAGAGTCTGTTGGAGTAAATCATGAATGTAAAGATGTTCTGTGTTTTAACTGTGATTGGGAGTTGTATGACAGCATCATATTCACAAGGCAGTCAGCGAAATCTCGACCGGGACAAAACATTATATGTGGTAGGCTATTCTCACTTAGACAGTCAGTGGCGATGGGATTACCCCCAGACGATTGATGTCTATATCAAGAACACTCTCGATGATAATTTCAAGCTGCTGGAGACCTATCCGGAATACGTCTTCAATTTCAGCGGGGCGGCGCGCTATGCGATGATGAAGGAATATTACCCGGAAAAATACGAACAGCTCAAAAAATACATTGCTCAGGGGCGATGGTTTGTCTGCGGGTCATCGGTGGATGAATGCGATGTGCTGATTCCGTCGCCGGAGTCGATTCTGCGGCAGATTTTATACGGCAATCAGTATTTCCGAAACGAATTCAAAACTGACAGCGTGGATTTCATCCTGCCGGATTGCTTTGGCTTTCCGTCTTATCTGCCAACGCTTTGGGCTCATGCCGGCCTGATTGGTTTTTCCAGTCAGAAGCTGACGTGGGGTTCGGCGATGGGGATTCCGTTTAATGTCGGCGTGTGGGAAGGGCCGGATGGCCGGTCGGTCATTGCGGCACTGAATCCGGGCAATTATACCGGCGGTATCAGCGAACGGCTGGATATCAGCAGGGAATGGATCAGACGTGTTCATGAAAACGGACGGGCCAGCGGAGTCTTTGCGGATTATCACTATTACGGTGTCGGGGATATCGGCGGAGCGCCGCGGGAAGAAGATGTCGAAAAGGCCGTTGCCAGTCTGGGCAATGAAGATGCTGAGATTGACGTGGTGCTGAGTTCGGCTGACCAGATGTATAAAGACATTACCCCGCAGCAGAAGGCCCGACTGCCCAAATACATCGGCGAACTGATGCTGACTGAACATTCCTCGGGTGCAATGACCTCGCAGGCCTATATGAAACGATGGAACCGCAAGAATGAGCAACTGGCCGATGCCGCCGAGCGGGCCGCGGTGATGGCCGACTGGCTGGGCGGCCTGGAGTACCCGTATCAGCAGCTTCATCAGGCCTGGTGGCGAGTGCTGGCCAGCCAGATGCACGACATTCTGCCGGGAACGTGTCTGCCGAAGTCGTATGAATACGCCTGGAATGATGAAATCATCGCCGCCAACGGTTTTGCGGAGGTGCTGAATGGTTCGATTGGAGCGGTCAGCCGCGTTCTCGATACCCGCGTCAAAGGCCAGGCGATTGTGGTTTTTAATGCGTTGTCGTTTGCGCGTGAGGACGTTGCCGAGGCGACGGTTGTGTTTGCCGGCGGTGCCCCGGAGGCCGTGCGGGTGTACAATCCGCAGAATAAGGAAGTGCCCTCTCAGGTGCTGTCCATCGATGGCGATAAAGTCAAAGTGGCGTTTCTGGCTTCCGTGCCGGCTGTGGGTGCGGCGGTATTTGATATAAGGCCTTCGTCCAAACCCTGTACGCTGCGGTCGGGGCTGGTCGTGGACGAGCGAACGCTGGAGAGCACCTATTACCGTGTCATACTCAATGACGCTGGCGATATCGCCAGCATTTATGATAAGCAGGCAAGACGCGAATTGCTGAGTCGTCCGGCCCGACTGGAGTTTCATCGCGGCACGCCGAAGGAATGGCCGGCCTGGAATATGGACTGGCGGGAACGGGCGCTGCCGGCGATTGGGTATGTGGATGGTCCGGCGGATATTCGGATTGCTGAAAATGGTCCGGCCCGTATAGCCATCGAAGTGAAGCGTCGGGCGGCCAATTCCGTGTTTGTCCAGCGGTTTTGCCTGAGTGCGGGTGATAGCGGCAAACGTGTTGAGGTGAAAAACGATGTGGAATGGCAGTCGATGGCGTGTGTACTCAAGGCCAGTTTCCCGCTGACGGTGTCCAACCAGACCGCGACTTATACACAGGGACTGGGGACCATTCAGCGAAGCAATAATAATCCGCGGCAGTTTGAGATGCTCTCGCATGAGTGGTTTGATCTGACGGATACATCCGGCGAGTATGGCGTGTCGATTCTTGAAGATTGCAAATTTGGCTCGGATAAACCGGCGGATGATGTAATTCGGCTGACGCTTTTATATACGCCGGGCGCGATGCACGGCAGTTATCAGGACCAGCTTTCGCAGGATTGGGGCCGGCACGAATTTACGTATGCGGTGTATGGACACGAGGGCAACTGGCAGAAGGGCCTATCGGAACGCCAGGGCCGACGTTTGAACCAGCCGCTGCAAACATTCCAGGTCCAGCCGCATCCGGGAGCCGAAGGCAAATCCCTGTCCATGCTGCAGGTCAACACCAGCCAGGTGGATGTCAGGGCTATCAAAAAGGCCGAAGACGGCCAGATGATTGTGGTCCGACTGCAGGAACTTCTGGGCCGCAATGCCGACGGTGTGGAATTGACCCTCGGCAAGGGCATTGTATCCGGGTATGAAATTGACGGGCAGGAACGCAAAATTGGCTCGGCCGATATTCAGGGTGGCAAGCTGGCAGTGTCGATGACTAAAAATGCAATTCGCAGCTTTGCCGTGAAGCTGGCGGATTCGGCCAGCCGCATTGATAAGCCGAATTGTGCGAGTGTCTTGCTGCCGTATAATGCGGCGGCTTTCAGTCCGGATGGTGCTGCCGCAGAGGGAGCATTCGGGGCCCAAAAGCAGTCGATGCCAGCCGAGGAATGTTATCCTTTGACAGTCAGCGGCATCCGGTTTGATTTGGCAGGCGGTTCTGAAAAGACCGCAGTGGCTTGCCAGGGACAGACGCTGCGACTGCCGGAAGGGAATTACAATCGAGTTTATATCCTGGCCAGTGCGGACCAGGACACTGCCGATACGATAAAAATGGACGACAGGTCCTGCGAGTTCAGGGTGCAGGCGTGGACGGGTTTTGTGGGGCAGTATGACCGCCGGGTCTGGGATCGGGAGTTTGGGATTGAGGATTATGTTGGCGCGGGGCGGCTGATGGGAATCCAGACGGGATATATCAAGCGTGACCCGATTGCCTGGTTCAGCACGCACCGTCACACGGCAACAGGCAAGAATGAGTCATACCAGTTTAGTTATATCTTTAAATATGGCTATGATCTGCCGAAGGGAACGGCGACGATTACGCTGCCCGATAATCCTGCGATCAAGATTTTTGCGATTACGGTCGCGAATGATATGAATCTGGCGGTCAATGCCTGTGATTTGTATGATAATTTTGACGGACGTCAGGATATTGAGCTTCGCAGACGGCCCGGCGACTATACCGCCGGCAAACAGGCCGTTGGCAAGGCGGCTGTGGAGCGGGCCGACAGTTATGAACAGTTGACCCTGGCAAAGCCGCTGGCGGATGATTATGCCGACCAAAACAGCAAAAACAATGTCCGGTTTTTCTGTACGACAAACGGACCTTTTGCGTCGCCTTCAAGGGGATTAACGAAAGGTATTCTGTATCGAGTGAATAATGGGCAAGGCGGGCAAAATAACGATGATACGAATGAGGCGACCTATTTTGACGGCGGCGAGGCTCGGATTGTTGCTGATTTGCAGAAGCCGGTGACGATTACAAAAGTCAACACGTTTTCGTGGCATAAGTCCGACCGTGCTCCCCAGATGTTCAGCCTGTGGGCCAGTTCCTCAGACGCGGCTCCGGAAGCCGACCTGTATGCAGACGATGGCTCGGGATGGACGCTAATTGCCCGGGTGGAGACCGAATCGCTCGGCGAGGGAGGGGTTCATGTGTCCTCTGTATCCCTTCCTTCAGATAGACAATATCGGTATCTGATGTGGGTTGCGGATCGGGAGGCTCAGGGGACTTTTTTCAATGAAATGGATGTGATTATTGCGGAATAAACTGGCAGGAATTGTTTTCTTTGTGTTTACAAAATGTACGTTTATATCAAACATAAATGGATAAGGTATATAGTTATAAAATTAGCGTGTTTTTATGTAACAAAAATGCAACGCGGATATTGGATTTCTAAAATGAGCGAATAGAGTTTAGTTAATGTATTATTAAAAAAGGGGTTACAATAAATTCGTACACTTCGGTATGGAAATAGCCACATTTGATATGTTACAATAATGCTATATTTGGTTTTTCTTTCCTATGGATTCCGGGGTATTAATTTGGCATACTGGCGAACATGAGGGTACAAACAAAACAATGTAGTAATATTATTGCTGATTGTCCGAATTGGCCTGTCACTTTGTCTGTCTGCTATGCGGAGCATCATTACACACTGTCAAATCACGCGATATTTCGCTTTAATTTGAAAAACAGGCAAACTGTGTTTTCCCTGTCGGATTGCCTGTCTTTATAATAGTCCTCAAGGGATATGAAAGATACGATTATGGCGACAAACAAAAAAGCGTTTACCTTAATTGAGCTTCTGGTAGTGGTGGCGATTATTGCGATGTTAATGGCGGTCTTGGTTCCGGCCTTAAAGCGTGTCAAACAGCAGGCAACGGGAGCAGCGTGCCTGGCGAACGTGAAAGGGTTGTCAACGTGCTGGCATACGTATGCCATGGACAACAAAGAACATCTGGTTTTCGGGCACGCCCCCAATCCAGGCCGGTATGATTCCAAACAGCAGTATTGGGTCAGTTTTCCCCAGGACGAACAGGGGAATTACAAAGGTAATCCAGGCGAAGTGACGCTTCAATATGAACAAAATGGTATCAGGAAAGGAGCATTATTTCCTTATGTTAGTTCATACGATGCCTATCATTGCCCGGGCGATAAAAGCAAAATGCTATTTGCCGACCAGTACACCAATAAGCCCTGGTGGAACAGTTATTCCATTCCCGGTTTGATGAATGGAGAAGCTACCTTCTGGAGCGATCCCAAAGTAGTCAATAAAATGAGCGATATCGTTAATCCCGGCAATAAAATTATTTTTCTCGAAAATTCCGATCCCAGAGGCTGGATTATGGGGTCTTGGCTGATGAACTATGGTACAACTCCTTCATGGACGGACCCCATTGCAATCTGGCACAAAGATCGCGGCTCGCTTGGATTTGCGGATGGTCATGCCGAAATGCACTTATGGGTGGATCCCTCAACAATTGAAAATGCAGTATATGCAGCGGGTGGCGTGAAAAACCCGACCCCCAAGCCCGGCGAAAAGGGTGAAGATATTCTCTACATGAAGCAGGCTTATATTCCCGGCAGAAGATAATCTGCAGACAATGGTATATCGACAGGGTAAACAGAGATTTAATTTGTTTATCATTTAGGCGGTGGAAGTGATGAATTGGCGGTACATAAAAAGCCCTGGCTGGATAAGCCAGGGCTTTTTTATTGGCAGTCGGACAGTCTAAGACGCCTGATTGATTCTGCCTTTTTCCTGCTCCAATTTTTCTTTCAGATAGCGGGCCGTGTGGCTATGCGTATTCTTGATAAGCTGCTCCGGGCTGCCCGTGGCGATAATCTGGCCGCCGGCCTCGCCGCCTTCAGGCCCAAGGTCGATGATATAGTCGGCGGTCTTAATCACATCCAGATTGTGTTCAATGACCACGACGGTGTTGCCCATATCCGTCAGTCGCTTCAGGACATTCAGCAGATTGTGGATATCGGCAAAGTGTAATCCGGTTGTGGGTTCATCGAGAATATACATCGTATGCCCCGTTCCCGGCCGGCCCAGTTCCGCGGCCAGCTTGACACGCTGAGCCTCGCCGCCGGACATGGTGGTACTGGATTGCCCCAGTGTCATATAGCCCAGGCCGACGTCGCAGAGGGCTTTGAGCAGACGCACGATTTTCGGGAAATTGGAGAAGAAATCCCGGGCCTCCTCAATCCGCATATCCAGCACATCGGCGATGTTTTTGCCTTTGTAGGTGATTTGCAGAGTTTCTGGATTATAGCGGGTTCCTTTGCATTCCTGACAGACGACATAGACATCCGGCAGGAAATGCATCTCGATTTTTCGGGTTCCCTGGCCCTGGCAGTGTTCGCACCGGCCGCCCTTGACATTAAAGCTGAACCGCCCGGGCTTATAGCCGCGGATTTTGGCTTCACGGGTCATGGCAAACAGCGACCGAATCAGGTCAAATACGCCGGTGTAGGTTGATGGATTGCTCCGCGGCGTCCGCCCGATGGGGGACTGGTCGATTTCAATGACCTTGTCGATATTGGAAAGCCCGATGATATTCTTATGTCTGCCGGGTTTATCGCCGGAATTATGCAGCCGGCGTTTCAGGCCTTTGAGCAGAATCTCAGTGACCAGCGTACTCTTGCCTGAACCGGAAACACCCGTGACACAGGTGAACACCCCGACCGGGAATTTCACATTGACATTTTTGAGGTTATTTTCAACGGCACCCTTGACTTCGATACAGGATGAGAGGCTGACCTTCTTGCGTTTTTCCGGGATTTCAATGCGTTTCTGTCCCGACAAATATTGCCCCGTAATGGATTCGGGTGCGTCGCAGATATCCTGCAGTGAGCCCTGGGCAATGAGTCTGCCGCCGTTTTCGCCGGCGCCGGGACCGATGTCGATAATATGGTCCGCCTGGGCAATGACGTCTTCGTCGTGCTCAACTACCAGCACGGTGTTGCCGATTTTACGAAGCTCTTTGAGAATTTCGAGCAGGCGGTCATTGTCGCGTCGATGTAGCCCGATGGTCGGTTCGTCCAGAACATAACAGCATCCCACCAGTCCTGAGCCGACCTGGGTGGCCAGGCGAATGCGCTGGGCTTCGCCGCCGGACAGGGTGCGGCTGGTCCGGTCCAGGGTCAGATAGCCCAATCCCACATCCATCAGAAATTTAATCCGTGCCCGCACCTCTTTGAGCGGCTGTGCGGCAATCAGGGTCTGCTCTTCGTCAAATGTCAAGGTATTAAAAAACTCCTGTGCCTGTTCAACACTCATGCGTGTCAGGTCACGGATATTTTTATCGTGGATGGTTACTGCCAGCGCTTCCGGCCGGAGCCGGGCGCCTTTGCAGCTTTTGCAGGGCTGTTCGGACAGGTAGCCGTGCAGGCGGGCCTTGACGAATTCACTGTCGGTATTTTCCCATCTCCGCTTGAGGTTCGGAATCACACCTTCGAATTCAGTCCCGTATTGCTGCTCATCATCGCCGCTGGTTCCGTAGAGCAGGATGCTGCGAATCTCGGCGGGAATCTCATTGTAGGGGGTTGAGGGATTAATACTGAAATTGCGGCAAAACCGACGGATCAGGCGGTTGTAGAAAATATTCATCCGCTTGCCGCCTTTACGCCAGGCATCGATGGCCCCATTTTCCAGCGACACGGATTTGTCCGGCACAATCAGGTCTGGATCGAATTCCAGGATTGTCCCCAGCCCATCACACGACAGGCACGCGCCGTATGGATTGTTGAAACTGAACAGCCGCGGCGATAATTCCGACAGAGAGGCTTCCGGGTGTTTTGTGCAGGCGAATTTTTCGCTGTACATGATGTCCTGCCATGTCCCGCCGGAACCGTTGGTGTTATCGGTCGGGTGATTGGGATCCGGCGCCTGCAGCATGGCGATCAGCAGGCCTTCGCCGACCTTGAGTGCGGTCTCAACCGAATCGGCGAGGCGAACGCGAATGGAGGGCCGGAGTATCAGCCGGTCGATGACTGCGGCAATTTCATGTTTTTTATTTTTATCCAGCGGCGGAACCGACCGGACATCGTATACCTCGCCATCGACCCGGACACGCACAAAGCCTTCGCGGACAATGCGGGCAAAGATGTCTTTGTGTTCACCTTTCTGGCCGCGGATCAGGGGGGCGCACAACTGCAATTTGGTTCCCTCGGGTTGGCTTAGCAGGGAATCGACAATCTGGGTTGCGTGCTGACTGGAAATCGGGCTTCCGCAAATCCAGCAGTGAGGCGTGCCAACACGGGCAAACAGCAGACGGAGATAATCATAGATTTCCGTTGTGGTTGCCACGGTCGAACGGGGATTATTGCCGGCGCTGCGCTGCTCGATGGCAATGGTCGGCGGCAGACCTTCGATATGCTCGACATGCGGCTTTTGCATCTGCTCCAGGAACTGCCGGGCATAGGCGCTGAGCGATTCGACATATTTACGCTGTCCTTCAGCGTAAATTGTGTCAAATGCCAGGCTGCTTTTCCCCGAACCGGAAATGCCGGTGATGACAACAAACTGGTCGCGGGGGATGTCGATGTTGATCGTCTTGAGGTTGTGTTCAGCCGCGCCAGTAATCCGTATATATTTGGTGTCGCTGGGCACTTTTTTGCCTTTCGTTACGTTACCACGGTATAGTTCAGAATAGAAAGAATAAACCAAACTTGCAATTTTAACGAATTTTGTCTATAAAGTCCAATAAAAATCCGGATGGTTTAATTTTAAGACGATGAATATACACGACTTACATTCCTGGAAAGTCACGCCGTCAGAAGCCAGAGGGCTGCAAACACATCTGGCTGGCTGTGTCCGGCTTGCCCCTCTTGCCCGCATGCCGCAAACGATTGCTGCCCTGGACTGCGCCTTTCGTTCGGACCAAACACAGATTGCTGCCGTTGCTGTATTTATGAAAGTGCCGAAAATGGAAATCATTGAAACGGCCGAAGCAATTCTGGATGTGACATTTCCGTATGTCACGGGTCTTCTTTCGTTCCGCGAAGCACCGGCCTGTTTGGAGGCGATGCGGAAATTACACGATATTCCGGATGTGGTTTTGGTTGATGGTCAGGGCATCGCCCACCCGCGAAGGCTGGGGCTGGCCAGTCATCTTGGATTGTGGCTGGATTGCCCAACCATCGGATGTGCCAAAAGTCGGTTAATCGGCCGATATGAATCAATTCCCGTCAAAAAAGGGGAATACAGGTCTTTGAAAGACAAAGGTGTCACGATTGGTTCAGTATTGTGTACGAGAGACCGAGTTAAACCGCTGTTTATATCCCCCGGCCATAAAATTACTCTGGCCCAGTCGGTCAAAGTGGTTTTATCCTGCTGTACCCGATACCGTCTTCCCGAACCGGCCCGTCTGGCTCATCAGCTTGTAACTCAATTACGCAAAAGGCTTTAATTGAAGTTTGTTTCAAACAGAAATTTTATCCTGATTGTGCTAATATCATCGGGTCCATGCGTTTTTGTGGGAAAATTCTTGCATTTGTCGGCAGGATAATTACGATATTAATGGTATGGAAAAAGGTTATGTACACATTTATACGGGCGACGGCAAAGGCAAGACGACAGCGGCGTTTGGTTTGGCGCTGCGTGCGGCTGGACATGGTTCACGGGTCTTAATCTTTCAATTTCTCAAACCCAGTTCGCTGGATCTTGGCGAACGGGGGGCCCTCAAGAAAGGCATCGAGGGGATTACCGTTCGCGCCATGGATGAACCCTGGGACATGTTTGAATCCATGGGAAATGCCCCTGCGCTGGAACGGGTTAAAAAAGCCATCGCCCGGGCACTGCGGGAAATCGAAACCGCTGCCCATGAAAAATATTATGATGTCATTATTCTGGATGAAATTGTATTTTGTTTTGCACGTGGGCTGGTCACGATTGAGGATATTAAACATATTATTACAAACCGCGAAAAGGGTGTGGAAATTATCCTGACGGGTCGCGGGGCCACCCCGGAACTTATCGAACTGGCCGATTTGGTGACTGAGATGAAGCCGATCAAGCACCCGTTTGAAAAGGGTGTCGAGGCCCGAAAAGGGATCGAATTCTAAATCCTGCCTGATTTTTCCTATTTTTTTCTAAAAACATCTCCTGGCTATGGGTATAATCCGGCGTAACTTTTACGGAGAATTACTTGGCTGCCAGTAGCGATGCAGAATATCCTATCGGTATTATTCCCGCCATGCAGGATAATTTGATTTACCTGCTGCCCGGAATAAATTCGTGCTGCGCAGTAATCGACCCCGGTGAGGCGGAGATGGTTTTGACCTTATTGGAACGAGCGAAACTGACTTTGACACATGTTCTGCTGACCCATGGCCATTCCGACCATACCGGCGGCGTGAGTCTCTTGAAAAAAAAGTCCGGATGCAGTGTGTTGGGAAGTGATAGGCGGCGAACCCCTGAAATCGACATCGTTGTGCAGGATGATCAGCGTGTTGACATGTGCGGTTTTCGAATTCGCGTGATTGCAGCACCGGGGCATACGTCGTCCAGCGTGTGTTATTATCTTGAGTCTGACGGCGACGGCAAGGGGGCGGTCTTTACCGGCGATACCCTGTTTGTCTGCGGCTGCGGCAGGCTGTTTGAATGCACGGCGCAGCAGCTGTTTGATTCGATCAAACGCCTGGCGGCATTGCCTGATGACACACTCCTTTTTCCCGGCCATGACTATACCGTGGATAATATGCGGTTTGCTCTGACGGTTGAGCCGAACAATATGGCGATTCGCCGGCAATTGGAAGTGCTGAACAGAGACGGTTCCCTTGCCGCGATTCCCTCCTCTCTTGGATTTGAAAAGCAGACCAATCCATTTTTGCGGACCCAGTCGCCGGATATTCGCCGTGCTCTAAATCTTGCCGATGCCCCGGATGAACAGGTCTTTGCCGAATTGCGCCGGCGAAAAGATCGGTTTTGAGTGTTGAGGTTATGTCGTGGACTGCCCGGTTTGTCGAAATATGCTGCGAACAGTCAAATCCAGAGGATTTACCCTGGATGTCTGCCTGAAGTGCAAAGGGATATGGTTTGACGACGGGGAGCTGATCGGATTTGCCAAAGCACTCGAAAATGAGGTGGAGTCTGTCGATAAACAGACCTTGTATAAGCCTCGCAAGACGGTTGGGGAAAAAGAACTGCCATCGGTTCGAAGTTGCCCCCGCTGCAATGTGACGATGAAGCAATTCAATTATGCGTATGATTCCAATATCTTTCTGGATCGCTGTCTGCAATGCGGCGGGGTTTGGACGGATGCCGGCGAAATCCAGCGGGTTGCGTCCCATTTGAAAAAAGATCCCCGTGTCCAGGCCATTGGGGAGTCTTTGGTTAAAAGTCGCCAATTTCAGGATCTCGACGGACTTTCGGAGGCGCTCAACAGCCCCATGCCGTACTTCTTTCTGACGCCGCGCATTATTCTGCCGCTGTATGATGATACGCCCCGTCAGCGGATTCCATTTGTGACGCTGGGCCTGATTGTCCTGTGTACGGTGCTCTTTTCGCTGATGGTGTTTGAAGTCTGTTCCAGCCAGACCTGCCTGGAACAGTTTGCATTTGTTCCGCTTGATCTGTTCAGTATCGGCCTGGTTACATCATTGTTTCTTCACGGCGGGTGGCTGCATCTGATCAGCAATATGTTTTATATGTGGCTGTTTGCCGACAATATCGAAGACCGTCTGGGCTGGTTCAAGTTTATTTTTTTCTATCTGGCCGCTGGAATATGTGCCAACCTGTTTTATGCAGTGTTTAATTTACACTCTTCTACCCCGCTGGTGGGGGCCAGCGGAGCGATTGCCGGGGTAATGGGGGCATACCTGGTTTATTTTCCCGCCGCACGGATTAAGACCCTGATGTTTTTTCGCATCTTCGACATCCCCGCCTGGTTTTACCTGGGATTCTGGATGGTGCTTCAATGCATCAACGGCGTCCTCGATGCCGCCGGCGGGACTTCCGGGGTCGCCTGGCTGGCCCATATCGGAGGATTTCTGTTTGGGCTGATGGTTGCCGGACTCGATAAAATGATTTATAAGCTGCGGTCAGTGCATCAGGCCCAATAGCCTTTGAATTCGATTATTAGCAAAGATAGCAAGCCTCGGAAATCAGGGCCTACTCTTTATTTTTGTTGTTTTTAACTTTTTCCAGAGGCGTTGTGTCGTCTGCTGCAGTTCCCTTTTCTTCCACAGCCGGCGGTTGAATCTCCTTATTCAGCAGCATCGCTCTAAGTGGTTCCTGACGCACGGGCAGATTGCCCGGGGCAGGGGTGTGGGAAACCATTGCACTCAGGGCTTTCTTTTTGAGTGGTGTGTCACGCAGAGGTTTATTTCCGGCCGGCTGAGGTTCTTTGTACTTGGCAATATCCCACTCGTCGAAGAAGTATCCTTCGGTCCAGTCTCGTTTTGAGTTGCCGGGATTATAGGACAGAAAAGACCAACCCGATCCGGCCACACAATCCAGGGTTTTGACGCCGCGCTCAGGGCAGGCCAGGTCATAAAAAACCCATCCGGCATCCGGAAAGTACACTTCGATGAAATAGTACGAGGACTCGCCGCCAAGGTATTTGCTCATGACGACGTCGCTGGGGATTCCCATCTTGCGAAGCATGGCACAGGCCAGACATGACATGGCATAACTGTTGCCGGAACGCGCCGACAGGGTCTTGTCGGAACTGGATCCGGCTCCTTTGACCCACTGGATCTGGTCAGCTATCCAGTCGCATACTCCCGCCACGGATTCTTCTGCATAGCGGCTTTTTTTGAGGATCTCTTCACAGATGGGAGGCAGTGCGGGGTTGTCCGGATTAATGTCATCTTTACGTCCTGTGCCAAGATAATCTTTGAACTTTTCCACGACCGAAGCCGGATACGGCAGTTTGGCGGTCGTGCACAGTTTGTTCCGTGCAATCAGGGTCATAATCAGCTCCTGCTTGACGGTGACGGAAATACCTTCTGTTTTTTTCCACCCCATACGATAAATCTTTCGGGCCCAGCCGTATTCATGGGAGGACACCTCAATGGTATCGGGTTTCTGAGAAAAGGTAAAAGACGACGAGTCAATAATTTGTTCGTTGGTTGCCCCCTGAAAACTGAACATGGCCGGGATTTCCGCGGTTAACGGCTGTCCCGGCATGGACAGAATCTCGTACTTGCGGACGACCTTTAATTTTCTTTTACTGAGTGCCGGAGTGAATACCGAAGTATCACCTGTGCCGGACGATGCCATGATGAATACCGCCAGAATGATTCCCCAGATAAGTCTGTAACCCATAATCGCTCCTGATTCTGTTTAATGTATTGGGTACTGAAAAAAGTTCTCTCTGTAAACGTGTTGTGCTCGCCTCAATTATTACAGACAAAAACAACACAATTATAGTATGGCGTTGAGTTTGTTCAAATAAAAAATCACCATTGCCAATAGAATACAGCGATGCAGGAAGGTCCCAAAGGAATTATTCGTCGGCAAAAAGTTAATATATCTGCTGCGATAATCCTTCCGGCCCGAGACACACCGGCGGTACGTTCTCGACTTGATGGTTCTGAAAACTAAACAATTGCTTGAAACGATTTGCCAGGCTGTCCGGATTGCCGAACAGTCGCTTGCGAGCCGCTTTAAACTGCCCCGGCGTCAGGCTGCCCAGATACCGGCACAAATACGCCCACTCGGCCGGATCAATCCCCTCGGCCAGTTCACACCATACCCCGGTTTCCGACCAGGCCGGTTCAGAGAATAAAAGTCCCTGAGCATGTTGAATTTCGGTTGTGACCATACGCCAATTCCTTTACTAAATCATTGTCAATAAAATAGTTAAAGAAGGGCTTAGGTTTGACATGTTAGACAGAGGTCGGTTCCACCCTCGGAACACAGACAAACAGGATAGGAGGCAGCCTGTAAAATGTCAAGAAATAAGTTTGTTTTTTATGCACAGTGGCTACAATAAGACTAACCAGTTTTTTTGAAAGGGCGTGGTATGAAGACAAAAATACAAGGTAATATGATTGCGTTTTTAGTGGTTCTGTGCTGCGGTACCGTATGTGCACAAGAGTCGCAGCCGCCAGCGGAAACCAAAGCCCCTAATTTTCGTCTGGCTGTTCCCGATAAACCCGTTAAGGTCCTTGCGGATGGATTTGTCTTTACCGAAGGACCCGCGGCAGACAGCAAGGGCAATATCTTTTTCACGGACATCCCCAACAATCGAATCCATCAATGGTCGATCGAGGGCAAACTCTCGACGTTTATGGAAAACAGCGGCGGTGCCAACGGGCTGTTCTTCGACAGCAAGGGCAATATGATTGCCTGTGCCGGCGGCGAGGGTCGGCTGGTTTCCATCGACCCGAAGGGCACTCTAACCATCCTGGCCGACAAATACCAGGGCAAGCCATTCAACAGCCCCAACGACCTCTGGATTACACCCAAAGGGGGGATCTATTTTTCGGATCCCCGCTACGGCCAGCGGGATGATCTGCCGCAGAACGGCGAACATGTCTATTATCTGTCGCCTGACCGGAAAAAACTTACCCGGGTAATTGAGGATATGGTCCGGCCCAACGGCCTGATTGGAACCCCCGACGGCAAGACCCTGTATGTCGCAGACCATGGCGCAAACAAGACCTTCGTGTACAAAATTAATCCTGATGGTAGCTTGACCGATAAAAAACTGTTTGCCCCGCAAGGCTCCGACGGCATGACCATCGACCGCTACGGCAATATCTATCTGACCGGCAGGGCGGTGACCGTCTATGCCCCTGACGGCACCCTGATTCAAACCATCGAAGTACCCCAGACGCCGTCGAATGTCTGCTTTGGCGGGAAAGACAACACAACGCTGTTTATCACTGCTCGCAAGGCCCTCTATGCCGTCGGCGGGGAAGGCAAAGTATATTCGTTCACGCTGGATGATATTGACGGCAAACCTGTTGCCCTGTCGCAGTACCAGGGCAAGGTACTGCTGCTTGTCAATGTTGCCAGCAAGTGCGGTTATACCAAACAGTATGCCGGACTTCAGAAGCTTTACGAGAAATATAAAGACCAGGGATTTGTGATCCTCGGATTTCCCGCCAATAATTTCGGCGGACAGGAGCCGGGAACCAATGCCGACATCAAGACATTCTGTACGACTCAATTTCATGTCAGCTTCCCGATGTTCGCCAAGATTTCCGTGGCCGGGCAGGATATTCATCCTCTCTATCAGTATCTGACCAGCTCGCAGGAAAACGGTGAGTTCGGCAAGCCCATCGGCTGGAATTTCACCAAGTATCTGATCGGCAAAGACGGGAAAATCCTTGCTCGATATCCCTCCGAGGTCGATCCGTCCAGTCCGCAATTGCTTAAGGCCGTGGAAGAGGCATTAAAGGACTGATGAATAGAAAAAAGGGCAGGGCGGCTTGTTCAATAATGGCCTTTAAGCAATACCGCAAATAATTGTTTGCATAAAAATAAAAATCATATAAGATGCCCAATCGGTATGTCCGGCCAGGGGCAGACTTTCCGGCCGGACCTGTGTCGAGGCCGGAGGGAATGGTTCTTTTCCGGGGTTTTAAAGCTTTCATTTTAAGGAGTTTGCAATGAGATACGCAAGACCGATAGCGTCGCTTCTCTGTATCATCGCTGGATTGCAGCAAGTTGTTCTGGCTGCCGACAATCCCCCCATCACTTTCAGTTCATTGCTGGAGGAGATGGTCAGCCGGGACGCATTGGCCCGATTTCCCGAGCCGGCTTACACCTGCAAACAGTTCAGCAGCTATGACCGCCACTCCGATACCCCCGATTCACCGACCTGGTGGGCCAACATGGACCGCAGCTATTTTCTGGGCACCGAAGAAAAAGCCGGCAAGAAAGAATATGTCCTGATGGATACCGCCGGTCCCGGCGCCGTGGTCCGTTTCTGGGCGACCTGGCATGGCCCTTCCGGAAAGCCGTTTACCAACGGAATTCTGCGGTTTTATCTGGATGGCAATGAAAAGCCCGCGATTGAAGGCCCGATTCAAAGCGTCCTCGATGAAGGGATGCTGACGGGAGCCCCGTTGTCAGAGGGTGTGTCGCCCCAGACCCAATACGGCCAACGCGGCCACAATCTCTATATGCCGATTCCGTATGCCAAACACTGTAAGATCACCTATCAGACCGATGCCCCCGTCGATGAAGGAGCGCATCAGGGAGAAGCGCTGTATTATCAGATTAATTACCGCACCTATGCCGCAGGAACCGCAGTCCAGTCGTTTTCGATGGATCAGCTCGAAACGGCCAAGTCGGTCCTTGCTGAAACCCAGAATAAACTGAGTCAAGCCGTCCGGCCTGAAGTTGAAAGTCCTCGTAATCGTCATGTCCCAATAGATATTCCTGCAGGCGGCAGTTCAACGCTTGCTTTAGATTCCACAAATCCCCAGGCCATAGTCGCTTTCACAGTGAAACTGAAGGCGGATAATCTGCCGCAGGCCCTGCGTTCCACGGTTTTGGAGATGATATTTGATGATACCCGGACGGTCTGGTGCCCGGTAGGCGACTTTTTTGGGATTGGATATAAAGGTAAACCTTACAAAACCTGGTACACCGAAGTCTCCGAAGATGGCACCATGTCCTGTTACTGGCTGATGCCGTATCAGCGATCCGTTTTGATCAAGCTGCATAACCTGGGTGAACAGATTGTTCGGGATGAAAAATTTCAGGCCCAGACCAAACCATGGACCTGGGACAATCGCAGTATGTATTTCCATGCCGCCTGGAAACAGTGGACTAAAATCCAGACCTGCTCCAATACGAAAGCTCAGGACCAGGGCGCCTTTGATCTGAACTGGGTCAAGGTGGCCGGGCAGGGCGTCTATGTCGGCGACAGCCTGGCGATCTTCAATGGAGCTGCCGCATGGTGGGGCGAAGGCGATGAAAAGATCTATGTCGATGGCGAAACATTCCCCTCGCATTTCGGCACAGGTACCGAAGATTACTATGGCTATGCCTGGTGCCGGCCGGAGTATTTCCAGTCTGCCTTTCATGCCCAGCCCACTGGGGCCGGTAATTTTGAGAGCGATTTCTCGGTTAACGTGCGCTATCGTGCACTCGATGCAATTCCATTCACCGCATCGCTGCAATTTGATATGGAGCTGTGGCACTGGGCCAAGACCCGAGTCAATTATGCCCCGACAACGTTTTGGTATGCCCGCCCCGGGGCAATCTCCAATGTCCAGCCCATGCCCGAAGAAGCCCGCAACAAGGTGGCTCTCGTTCAGGAAGATGTTGTCGAGATTAAGCGTATCCAGGGTGCCCTCGAAGGCGAAGCCATGCAGATTCAGCAGACAACCGGCGGCAAAACCGAACTGCAGTCGGGGGCTCAATTTGACTGGAGCGGCAATAAACAGCTCTGGTGGATAGACGCCAAAGAAGGCGATATACTGACCCTCGAATTTTCCGTGGATAAACCTGGCCTCTATTCCATGACCGCAGCCCTGACCAAAGCCAGAGATTACGGTATTATCGCCATCGCAGTCAACGGCAAAACGCTCACCGAAAAACTCGACTTGTACAATCCAAGCGTCATCACCGAAGAAATTACACTCGGCACCTGCCAACTGAAACAGGGCGTCAATCAGCTTGAGGTCAAAATCATCGGTTCTAATCCGCAGGCCATCAAACGCAATATGTTCGGCCTGGATTATATCCTGTTGACGCCTCAAAATTGAACAGCGATGTACCGCACAAAATCAGGAAGCCAAATCGGCCCGGAGACCGATTTGGCTTCTTTTATTTTGGATGCCATTGCATTTAGCAATGACCCAAATCGATTACTGTCCCGGCGTGGGAGCCGCCGCTGTCCAGTTGGCCGGATCATCGCCGGAATACTGGGCGCTGCCCGGATTCAACCGCGTCAGCGAATAGCCATATCCATCCGCTCCCACCGGCCAGGGGTCATAATCGCTATAGCCGACCTGGTCGATTAGAATCCAGGAGATCGCAGCGGGGTTCTGCGGATCATCAGAGGCCTGCGGTTTTTCCAGCGCCAGCCGTTCGCTGCCGTTGGACAGGGCACCGGCCCAGGGCCCAAATACAGTGACTCCCGCAGTCAGGTCACAATTGTATGCGGCTTCGAATGCGGCCAGCCGTGCCGGTTCAGCCACAGGGTCAAACGGCACAATCACGATCTTTGCCCCTGCCGCCAGTGACATCGCCGCCGGAAATGTAAACGAGATGGCATTATCCAGCCGCCACGCACCGGACCCGTCCGCACTGTAAAGCGGTACAGACGCCGGCGTTGGATTATACAGCTCGATATATTCGTCGTTGGTACTGCCTTCGGTTGGGTGGTACATGACCTCCGAAATCACAACATCCAGAATCGGAAGGGTATTGGCGGTATTTCTGGAGCCGTACATGCGGAACCAGTAATCCCCGCCGTTCGGATACCGTCCGCGTGAGATGCTGTTTTCCTGTCCCCGGAAGCGGAGGCAGTCCACCACCCGATCGCTGGCATTGCCCGGCAGATACGACAGGAAAATGCGTTCGCCTGCCTTGTCCAGTCCGAATCCTTTGGTAATCGGACTGTGGAATCCGCTGATTTCATCAAAGGTCTGCATGCCGTTGGCGGAGAGCGTGACACTGGGGATCGCCCATTTCTTGAGATTCTCGACATTGTCGCTCAAATACCAGTTGGCATTCAGCCCGATAGAGGATGCCGTGGTGTTGTACAATTCAATCCAGTCATTGCTGTCATAATCCGGATACGCAGGGCTGCTGAAATCCGTATGAGCCATGAATTCATTAATTACCACATCCGTGATGGCGGCCGGATCCTCGGCGCCAGGCGAGCCGCCGCGATAAGTGCTTTGCCTCCAGCTTCCGGCATAATCCATAATCCCTGCCTGCTGGTCTTCCATCGCCCACCAGTCCCGTGGCACCAGCGAATGGCCGGCACCATCGGCAGCCTGCGGCCAGCTTTCGCCGTCATTGTAGGTAAAGGCAACCACCGTGCCGTTCCAGGTATCGGATATCTCGACGGTTTCGCCGTCGTTGTTGAGTCTGCCGGAGTAAATCCCTGCGATCTTGCCCGACAGCCCCGGATATCGGGATTCAAAGGCTGACCTGTTCTTGACCACGAGCACATAATCCTTCGGGCCCAGCGAAGTTACCGCACTGCCGGCAAAAGTGAATGTAATCCCGTTGACGATGGAAACGCCTGACAAATCGATGGTTTTAGTCGGACTGATGTTGGTCAGCTCGATAAATTCGTACTCGTCTTTGTCGTAGGTGCCATTGGCATCGGGCATCGGGTTGTACATCACTTCACTGACTCGCAGGTAGTTGAGGATATCCGCCCCCATGGCCGGCCCCGAGACAAATTGAACCGGATTGGACCAGTGACTCCACCGACCGGTGGTATCTTTCATCGCACATCGCACGCGGTAGGTCCGTCCGGCCCTGACGGCATTGCCCGGAATCTGGACCTGCAGATTCGCGGCATTCGTCAGTTCGCCGCTTTCCCAGACGGGATTGATTTCGTATTTGCTCCTGGACAGATTCGGGATGTTCATGGTCTTGTCCCCGATCTGAGCGGTCACTTTGACATCGATTGAAAAATCAGAGCTTCCTTTGGTTACCTGCAGGGCATGGACGGCAATCACATTGGTTCCATTGACCAGGTAATCATAAGGAGCGGCCAAAGACACTTCCTCATAGCTGATTGCCTCGTGATCGGCGGTATCGGTCACACTGTCAAAATATTTGATTCCGTCGCTGCAATAAACCCGTTTGACTTCCGTACCGTTGATCCAGATAATACAGCCGTCATCGACATAAATATGAAGCTTTAAAGCCTGAACCTTGGTTTTGTCGGCGATGTCAAACGTATTCCGCAAATAAACCGTGCTGTATTTTCCCTGCATGTCATTGAGCAGAGTATTGTCATCATTATCTGCAAAGCCGATGCTGGTTTTGCCGCCCAGCCAGTTGTCTGTGCTGTAGCCGGGCAAACGCCACTGTTCGATGGGATTGGAAGCCTCCTGCGTTCCCTTGAGGTACTTCCATGTCGCATTCTGATCAATCAGAACCACATCATCCATTGGATTGGGATCATAATTCAGGGCGTATTCTGCAATCTGCCATTTCATGGCCGCAAACGTGCCGTTGCCCTGCGGATCGCTGAAGGCGCTGGTCTGGAACCGCAAGTCGTTGATCGGATAGCCGCTGGTTCCGATATAGCTGACCGTCGGTGTGGCCGGGATATTGGTGCTGTCCCCTTCGGCGTTGGCCAGGTTATCCAGATTGGCCGCTGTACCCGGCCAGCCCTGTACTCCGCTGGTCCATGCAAACTGCTTCATAATGGCGATATTGGTCTCCAGCGGACCATTGTCGATGGGAGTACCGGGAACTGTATAATCCAGCCGCCAGCGGTCCCGGTCGGCGGGCACAAAATCCTTGATGACATTGGCCAGTTCATCGATCATGCCGTTGATGATATCCGGCTGCCAGTGCAGATCCTGGAAATGACGGATATAGTTGCGGTATTCCTGTTTGAGTGGTGCCTTTTCCGGCTGAATGGTATATTGAGTCAGTCCGCCCAGGTATTCCTGGTCGTAAATTGCCGCCTTGCCGTGATCGACGCCCTGGTTCCAGTACGGGCCCCATGTGTCGTCCACGTCAAACGGCATAAACCACAGCCTGCCCAGATTATTATTTTCGGCGGTATATTCCGGCAGGAAATACCATGCCATATTTTTCAGACAATGGATGCACGTTGCCCCGGAGAAGACATCGTAATGCCGTATCGCTTCGGTAATGGTGTGGTAGCGATACCACTCGTCGCAATCCATGTAGTTGCGTATGAAATCCGCCGTCGCGGTATGCTTGAGATTCCATCGGATATTCTCGTAATCCGAGGCGTCACTGACAGCATCGGGCCCCTGGTATCGCAATTGACGCGGGCCTTCATAAATTTTGTCGGACAGCTTGTACAGGTTGCCCTTGGGCAGACCCTGCCGCTCCAGAAACGCACCGTCATAATTTTCAAACGCAAGGTGCAGTCCGTAAAAATCCCCTTCATACTGACCATTGGTGGTGCTCGGTGCTTCCTCTGCTCCATCCACAACTCGGAAGTGGAACCACCACGCCTCGGGAGCCGGAACATTGGCGGAATTAAACAGCATATAATCCATGATTTCGTTGACGCCGTACGGATAATTGCGATAACCGCCGGAAATTTGATTGCCGAACAGTTTGCCGGTATTCAGATGCTGCCACTTGGACGGGAACGGGTTGCCGTAAAGATCGCGGGCCTGGAAATAATGACCGCGATTGAATCGCATCTTCATCGACCGCTTTCCGCCCAGACCATAATTATAACGTCCATTACCCCCGCGGAGCCGGTACCCGATATGGTCATAAACGACGCCTTCATATACAAAAGCGCCCTCCCAGTTATACACCTGCCCGGCATCCTGCACGTTGGCCGCTGTCGATCCCTGATCAATCCGGTCTGCACTGTCATAGCCGTAGCACATATAGAAATCCGAATTGCGTGTGATTAAGGTGTAAACCGGAATGGATGTCAGAATATCCGTGCTGTACACGTGTCCCGGCCCCTCCGCATGCACCGAATCCTTGCTGGCCACATACGCCGGAACCCCATTATACACATAGCAGGCGAAATTCAGCGACCCATCATCCGCGTAGGGCACGCGAATGGCATTGCTCTGATAATCCTCGGCCTCGATCCGATATCGCACCAGAACACGGTTGCCCTGAGCCGGAATCACGGCGGTGTAAATCGCATCCCCGGCCGCCGCATCCTGTCCGGTTCCATTATCAACCATCGTCATAGTGCTCCAGTTGGCCGGATTTTCAAATTCCGGATTGACTGGCTGGTCCTGATACGGATTGCTGACCAGCGATGAAATCGCTATCGGCAGATAGGCCGGGATATACGCACCTGGTAATACGAGCTGATACTTTAAGCTGACCCGCTTGACGCCGTCCGGGTCGGTCACCTTGGCTGTAATAACAATCGGTGCTCCCGCCGCCGGCTGTTTGGGATCATGACTGACCTGCCGAATCTGCGGCGGTGCATTCAGGGCGTACACACTGTTCTGCAAGCCCGGTGTAGGCGTTCCGTAGGCATACTCCGGCCGGGCATTATGATACCCCGAACTCCGCCAGCTTCCGGCCAGATTATTATCCAGATAAGGATTGATTAGTTCCATCGATGCCCCTTCGCCGTTGGCGGCAATCGGCCACGGAAATTCACCCTTGTACTCCACCTCGTCGATCTTGCTGCCTGCGGCGTCGCGCAGGACAATGCGTTCTCCTTCGTTGCTCAGCTTACCCTCGAACGGTCCGTACGCTGTCCGGTTATATTTTGCCGCAAAGGCCGCCGGTGACTGACAGACAACCACATACTCTCCCGGTGTCATGACAGGCACGCCCTGGAATGTATAACTGACCGCATCTTCCAGTCTCCAGCCGTTGAGGTCGACAGGCTGTGCACCGGCGTTAAACAGCTCGATAAACTCCACCGGTTCTTTGTTGTTGTCGGTGTGATAGTGAATCTCGTTAATCACCACCATCGGGTCTCGCGAATCCTGCCAGTTGGCCGAGAACACCGCTAAATCGGCAATATCAACGAATTTGCTTTGATTTAAATCGGGACAATCATAGGCGCTGCAATTTACACTGGAAAGCCAGGCATCGCTGAACAGCAGCATGTCATTCAAATCGACGATGCAGTTGCCGTCCAGATCGCCCGGAATGCAGGCAATCGGTTTTTCCAGCGTGGAAAACGACCATACATCGCCTGTGATGACTTCAGATGGAAAAATCTCATCCACCCGCCAGTAATAAACGGTTTTAAAGTCGAGATTTTCCAGTTCATACGATGTCTGGGCATAGTTATTTTCAACCACCGCAAGCGTCGCCGGAGAGCTGCCCAGCAGAATGCGGTGACCGATGGCCCCCTGGCCCGATTCCCATTGCAGTGTCACCCGTCCAACCGAAACACCCGCCGCTCCATTCGCCGGCTGCGGGGCGTGAGCTTTGAGATTGGCGGTTTTAAAACTCCAAATTGGCCCCTTGAAGGTATAGCCGGTATTGGTGACTTCCTCAATACACCAGTAATACGTCTGGTCCATCACCAGATCGCTTGCAGGCGTGAAGGTCTCATTGCCCGGTGTTCTCGTTCCCTGGTAAATCCCCGCCGATGCCGTGGTGGCTTTCAGGACTGCGGTCGAATTTGTCCCCAGATAAACGCGATGCCCGACAATGCTCGCTTCGAATCCGACTGCCACGTCAGTGTCGGCCTCATGCTGCCGATGGCGGCAAGGTGCAAAGGATTCGGGTTGGATGGCAGGGCAAAGCTGGTGATCGGATTGTCCGGCCCCGCCTGATAGCTGGCCTGTATCATTGCATCACTGAACGGGATGGCATAAATCCGGAATTCATTGTAGCTGCCGTGAAAGGCCGGATCGGGCCATTGCGACCGTCCCAGCCAGTTGTTTACGTCCGGCAACTGCGACAGTAAAAACAGAGTTGGCCCCTCTGAAATCCGTTGTCCATTCAAATACATTCGCACCAGCCCGGTCGTATCATTCCAGACCAGCGCCACATGAACCTCCTGGTCCACAGGCAGCATCGTTCCATCGATGACATACTCCACCGGCCCGCCCATCGAAATATCGCTGCGATGTCCGAATCGATAGGTCCCCGACCCCGACCGCGGCGTCATGAACATATAGGCGGAATTGCTCGAATCCACCGACTGATTTTCACCCGCGCCGCTGGTGCCAAAATCGAAAATTCGCTGCCAGCTCGACCAGGTTGGCCCATGCCAGGTCACCCAGGCCTCAAAAGTTGCGGCCGTACCCAGAGAAGAAATCGTCCCGTTGGGCAAATCCACGTAATTAATTGCGTTACTGTTGGAATTGGGCAGGCTCGAATTGCCCATCTCCAGCACGCCGCCGGTAAAAGTCGCGGTTGCACTGCTGTTAATCAGGGTCCCATGGGCCGATCCCACCGAATCATTGACATTGCCTGAAAAGCTGTACCGATGGACCAGTTGGGCCTTAGCCCCCAGGCTCAGGACTAAAAGGCAAGCAGTAAACAATACGTTTATCCGCATAACACATCCCCGTTTGAAATAGGTGTTCATGATTATTTGCTATTAATACACGCTGATTTTGCAACAGATTGGAACACAATCCGGCTGTTTTTCATGAATTAGCGATACATAATGTATCTATCGGGCAAATCCCCAACTGTCTGAATCCGAAAAAAACGGTTTTACGCTGTTTATAAAACGTCCTAAGATATTTAATTAAAATCAGTTATGGAGTATCTGGTAAAACCGGCTATAACCCCGCCCCAATACCCTGAACTCACGATAGCATACTACAGTATAGTACACCCGATAACCTCCTGTTTTTAACATGTTTTCCCAAACATGTATCATCCGCCAGAAATATATTAGGTTATAACAGGTAGGGAATTGCCGCATTTTGTGCAATTGATATGTGTAGAAAAAAGGTCATTATGTGCCACAAATTCAATTTAGCCCCTGGTCGGGAAGTGAGCCGATGGGCAATTTGTACAAGGACCTATAAAAACCTTAAAAATATTAAAAAATGTGTTGAATTAGGCGGGATATTGCCGATAAAATGGTTCAAAATCTTTTTTGGAGAAAAAAGACCTCTGGAGGATGGGATGAGAAGAGTCATAAACGAACCATTTATGACAATGAAGATAACGCTCGAAGTCAGGTGGGCAGCGAGTGAGGGGAAAATTGCCGCTCTATACCGGTATTTATCGGGGTTGTGGGCTTATTATGTGAACTGCGACAGTCGGGTCGTGGGGCACAAGGTCACCTTTGGAATATCATCAAACCACGCATTTACTGCAGTGCCTAATAGACTGCAAATGATATCCTGTTATCGTTTCAGCAGGTATTATTTTGTAAGTCAGCGGATCATGCGGTTGAACTCGCTGTATGCGGCCGTGCCCGAACAAAATCTTTCGGGCAGGCTGAATAGAAATTACTCTGGTCAGGCAGAGAATTTGCATCGATAGCCGCCGCTGATGCCCGGTGACAGTCCGGACCCGGGGCGGCGGGGCAAGGCTTTTTGGCTTGCGATGTGCAAAGCAATCAATGAATCGTCAGGATGATTGCTGGCAGGGGTCGAACTGCGTCCGTCATATAAGACGGAATACACCCATGGATATTGCGGGACAGGTATTGGTCGATTATTTCGCAGATACAATAGGCACGAGTATGGCATTATTCTGCCGGGTCGTGCTCTGGCGGAATAATCAAACAAAAACAACAGGTTTCTGCAGAATAAATCAGGGATTATGCTTAACAGGGTTGTTTTGCCGTTTGGATGCGGCGGCAAGAAACGGAATGAAATCTGCATCAGTCTGAAAACGCGTTAGATAAAGAGGGTTAGTTTGATGGTTAAGCAAATTGTTTTGGTGGGCGTGGTGAGTGGTTTTGTTTTAATGTCATCGTTGGCAGTGGCGGCTACCTATGGAGGAGGGAGCGGAACAGCCAGTGATCCCTATCAAATCTGGACTGCCGGTCAGATGAATAGTATCGGGGCCAATGTCGGTGACTGGAGCCGGCATTTCAGGCTGATGGCGGATATTGATATGGCGGCCTATACCGGTACACAATATCGTATTATTGGAAATGCCGGGACGCCGTTTACGGGCACCTTTGATGGAAACGGCCGCACCATCAGCAATCTGACTTACAAGACCAGCGGCTATGTGGATTATGTCGGCGTATTCGGGCATGTCTCCGGCGGGTCGATTCTGAATCTGGTCGTCACGAATGCGCAGTTATCCTCCGAGGGGCAGTATGTCGGGGGGATTGTCGGATTGAATGCCGGGACCCTGTCGGGCTGTATGGTAAGCGGTTCGATCTGCGGGTATTATTACGTCGGCGGCGTCGTGGGGCAGAATCCGGGGGTGATTCATGACTGTGAAGCGACGGCATCTGCGGCGGGGACCGATTATATTGGCGGGCTTACAGGCTATAACAAAAACGGCACAATTACGGATAGCTTTGCGATGGGTAATGTGACCGGCATACGATGCGTCGGGGGACTGGCCGGTGGGGCGTATTACGGTACAATCAAATCCAGTTTTGCGTCAGGTGTTGTTGTTGGATATCGTAACGTCGGCGGGCTGGTGGGGTATAATCTCAATGGTTCGATTTCGAACTGTTATGCGGTTGGAGCGACCAAAGGGACGGCTGATTCCTTCACACGAGTCGGCGGTCTGGTCGGGGCCAACGACGGGACGGTGGCGATGTGTTTTTCCGCAGGAACCGTTACCGGTGCGGCGCAGGCCGGCGGCCTGATCGGTGCCAATCTGTATGGAGCCGTCAGTGCCAGCTTCTGGGATACGCAGACCACTGGGCGGAGTGTGGGTATCGGCGGCGGTACGCTGACGGGTGCGACAGGGCTGACCACGGCGGCGATGAAGACGGTATCCCCGTTTGTATCGGCCGGGTGGGATTTTACGACTTCGGACGGCGATGCGGCGGATTGGCAGGTTCCCAACAAGGCTTATCCGCGGCTGATTTGGGAGTCTTACGGCGGCGGTCGGGGGACAGTCGAGGATCCTTATCAAATCTGGACAGCCGTGCAGATGAACGGTGTTGGAGAGAATACCGCCAACTGGAACAAGCATTTCAGGCTGATGGCGAATATTGATATGTCGGCTTATGCCGGGACACAATATCGAATCATCGGCACAGCCGCGGTGCCCTTTACCGGCAGCTTCGACGGCAATGGTTATGTCATCAGCAACCTGACGTATGAAACGACGGACGCCGTCGATAACGTGGGATTGTTCGGGTATATTAAAAACGGTTCTGTCAAAAAGCTTGCCCTGAATTCGGTACGGATTTCCTCCGGCGGTCAATTTGTCGGCGGTCTGGCGGGGCAGAATGCCGGCACGCTCGATGATTGCCAGGTCACCGGCTCGGTCAGCGGCTACTATTATGTCGGCGGAATTGCCGGACAGAACTCAGGGCAGTTGACGCGCGGCGAAGCGGATGTTTCGGTCAGCGGAACAGATTATATCGGCGGTCTGACCGGGTATAACAAATCCGGCGCGATTTCGACCTGCTTTGCGATTGGTACAGTGACCGGAGCACGATGCGTCGGGGGTCTGGCCGGCGGCGTGTTTGAAGGTTCAATTAGGTCCAGCTATGCGGCGGGTGCGGTGAATGGGTATCGCAATGTCGGCGGCCTGGTGGGATATAATCTATATGGTATGATTTCGATTTGTTATGCCGGCGGCCCAACCCAGGGGACGGCGGATACCTATACCCGGGTCGGCGGATTGATCGGCGGCAATGATGGAACAATAGCGGGCTGTTATGCCAGAGGACTGGTGGCCGGGGCCGCCCAGGCCGGAGGATTAGTCGGGGCCAATGATTCCGGTTCAATATCGGCGAGTTTCTGGGATGTTGTGACCAGCAGGCAGAGCAGCGGCACCGGCGACGGCTCCAAGGGCAATGTAACTGGTTTGACCACCGCGGAGATGATGAAGATTGCACACTATGTCGCAGCGGGCTGGGATTTCACCGATACCGATGGCGATGCGGCGGACTGGCGGATGGTGAGCAATGATTACCCTCGCCTGTTCTGGCAGCCCTATAATGAAGACAACAGCGGCTACGGCGGGGGCAGCGGCACAGCGCAGGATCCGTATCGGATATACACGGCTGAACAGATGAATGCCATCGGAGCCAATTCTGCCGACTGGAACAAGCATTTCAAACTGATGGCGGATATTGATATGTCGATTTATACCGGCACGCAGTATCGCATCATCGGCAATGCCGTAAATGAATTCACCGGCAGCTTTGACGGCAGCGGCCATACAATTTATAATCTGTCCTTTACAACGACAGCCGCAGTCGATTACGTCGGCGTGTTCGGTTATGTCCGGAATGCTTCGATTTGGAATCTGGGTCTGAAAAATATCACGTTGTCCAGCGGCGGCCAGTATGTCGGCGGGCTTGCGGGATACAGTTGGGGCGGCTCGATGACGGCCTGTTATGTGACCGGTTCGGTTCGCGGTGTTACCTGGGTTGGCGGTCTGGTGGGGTATAATAAAGCCGGAACGCTGACGGCCTGCTATGGTACCGATGCTGTCAGCGGAACCACGTATGTCGGCGGTTTGATAGGAGGCAACGAGGGGACGTTGAAGGATTGTTATGCCGTCGGTGTGGTCGGCGGGACCAGCCGGGTTGGCGGACTGGCGGGAACGAATCTGGTCGGTGTGTTTGCCGGCTGCTTCTGGAATACGCAGACCAGCGGTCGCAGCAATGCGGTGGGCGAAGGGACTGCAGCGGGTATCAAGGGCGTCAGCAATGAGGCAATGATGACCCTGTCCACCTTTACATCGGTCAAGTGGGATTTTATCAACACCTGGGGTATCGGTAACGGCCAGACGTATCCGTATCTCAAGCCGTTGACGGGCCTTAATCCTGCGGACCTTGATTACAATGGTGTCGTGGATATGGAGGATTTGGCAATTGTGCAGGCCAACTGGCTCAAACAGCAGGAAGCAATCAAGGCCGCTGAATAATACGGCAAAAAAATCAAGTCAAGGATTACTCTCCGCAGGCCGGTGCAGAACGGGTCTGCGGAGATTTTTTATCTATAGTGGCAATAGAAGCGGTTCTTTTCAGGGGCATAGAGTATTGTTTAGGAACTGAAGGCCAGCAGATGTTGATTGGCTTTGGATAATTGTAAAGGGCTGCCAAAAAAGCAAGGATTAAAAGCAATACGAATGTAATTGCTTTCACCAGATGCTGTTATTCATAAAAGCCCTTTCTGCTATTATGTATATCTACAAATAAGCCTAAATGCTAAAAAAAGTCAAGATTTTTGATAATTTTAAAAAAAAAGATTGATTTTGCGAACAAGTAGGACTAAATTATTCATATATTAATAATATGTGGAGAATAACAATGGATTTGATACGGCGAAATACAGATTATGCATTGAGGCTGGCGGCAAACCTGGCTGTGGAGTATAATAGCCAGTCAGCATTATCGGCCACCGTTCTTTCAAAGAAGAATAATGTACCCTATCCACTTACATGTAAATTGCTCCAAAAGTTTCAACAGGCCGGGATTGTCAAAAGCACCATGGGTTCCAAGGGCGGTTTTCAATTGGCCCGTGACCCGAAAGAAATCAGCTTTCAGGCCTTGATTGAAACGATTCAGGGGCCAATTAGTGTTAATCGATGCCTGCTTGGACCGTATTCATGCCCGATGATGGGACACTGTCCCCTGCATCCGAAACTGGTCGGCCTGCAAAAAGAAATTGAACATCATCTGGCGACCACGACCCTGGCGGATGTGGCCGGGGCCAAAGCCGGTCAAATGCAATCCATGGGAGAACAGAACCATGAGTAAAGAACGCAATTCTGTACTGGATAGTGTGCTGGGACAGGCCAAGCCACTCGCCGGACTGATTGAGTATGCCGCGGATTCGGTGGTCAGTAAGACCCTGCTGGATAAACCCATTGGGACGATTACGCTGTTTGCCTTTGACCAGGGGCAATCGCTCAGCGAACACACAGCGCCGTATCATGCGACGGTGCAGGTTGTTGACGGCAAGGGTATGTTTACCATCGGCGGCAAAGAGAATGAAGTCAAGGCGGGCGAAGTAGTGATTATGCCGGCCAATGTGCCGCATTCGGTGTATGCATCGGAACGGTTTAAAATGCTGCTGATTATGATTCGGGCTTAATATACGCTAACCAATTTGAAAAATATAAAAGACCTTTATCGAAAGGAAAACACACATGTTTTGTTATCAATGTGAACAGACGGCCATGGGCAAGGGGTGCACGAAAATGGGTGTTTGCGGCAAAGACCCGGAAACGGCGGAATTGCAGGACTTGCTGGTTTATGCATCCAAAGGGATTGCGTTTTATGCTCATCGGCTGCGGGCGATGGGGGTTGCGGATAAACAGGCGGACCTGTTTGTGGTCGAGGCGCTATTCAGCACAGTGACCAATGTGAACTTCGACCCCGTCCGTCTGGAGGCACTGATCGGCAAGGCCGGACAGGTGAAAGATCGCCTGCAGGCCGAATACGCCAAGAAGGGCGGCTCAGATAAGCCGACCGATGCGGCCCAGTGGAAGGCGCCCAAAACACGGGCGGAGATGCAGGCTCAGGCCCAGGCACTCAGTATCGCCAAAAAACTTGATACGCTGGGGGCGGATGTGGCAGGGTTGCAGGAATTGATTACCTATGGACTCAAGGGCACTGCGGCGTATGCCGACCATGCAAAGGTTCTGGGTAAAGAAGACGACGGCGTGTATGCGTTCTTTCATGAGTCGCTGGATTTCCTGATCGGTCCCAGGGCGACCGACGTCAATGAACTGGTCGGGATGGCGATGAAGGTTGGCCAGGTCAATCTCAAGGTGATGGAACTGCTGGATGCCGCCAATACCGGAACCTACGGGCACCCCGAGCCGACGACGGTACGGGTGACTCCGGTCAAGGGCAAGGCGATTCTGGTATCCGGGCACGACCTGAAGGATCTGGAACTGTTGCTCAAGCAGACCGAAGGCCGCGGCATCAATGTCTATACCCATGGCGAGATGCTGCCGTGCTGTGCCTATCCGGGATTGAAGAAGTACAAGCACTTAGTCGGCAACTACGGCGGTGCCTGGCAGGACCAGCACAAGGAATTTGATGCGTTCCCCGGTGCGATTCTGATGACGACCAATTGTATTCAGCGGCCCAAAGACAGCTACAAAGCCCGCATTTTCACGACCGGGCTGGTGGCGTGGCCGGGCGTGACGCATGTCGGCGACAAGAATTTCGAGCCGGTCATCAAGGCGGCGCTGGCGGAAAAAGGCTTTGCAGCCGATGAGCCGGAAAAGACCATCACCATCGGCTTCGGGCATAACACCGTGATGAGTGTGGCCGGGACGGTGATTGACGCGGTCAAGGCCGGCAAGATCAGGCATTTCTTCCTGATTGGCGGCTGCGACGGGGCCAAGCCGGGACGGAATTACTATACCGACTTTGCACAGGCGGTGCCGAATGACTGTGTGATTCTGACGTTGGCCTGCGGCAAATACCGGTTTAACAAGCTGCCGTTCGGCGATATCGGCGGGATTCCGCGTCTGCTGGATATCGGTCAGTGCAACGATGCCTACTCGGCGATTCAGATTGCCGTGGCGCTGGCCAAGGCGTTCAACTGCGGCGTCAATGACTTGCCGCTGTCGCTGGTGCTGAGCTGGTACGAACAGAAGGCCGTGTGTATTCTGCTGACGCTGCTGTACCTGGGCATCCAGAATATCAAGGTTGGGCCGTCGCTGCCGGCGTTCATCGGGCCTAATGTGCTCAACGTGCTGGTTGAGAAATTCAATATTGCCCCGACAACCACAGCCGAACAGGATCTCAAGGGAATTCTGAACAAAGCGGGATAATTTCAATGTAACATGAACCGGAGTCGGGAACCGAATTCTGCGATTTCCGACTCCGGGTTTTCGATATGGATTAATGAGTGAATCATGGCGATACGAAACATAGTTAAAATCGATGAAAATAAATGCAACGGCTGCGGCCTGTGCGTCAATGCCTGTGCCGAGGGTGCCATTCAGATGATCAACGGCAAGGCCAAACTGGTCAGCGATGTCTATTGCGATGGCCTTGGAGCGTGCCTGGGGCATTGTCCGCAGGATGCGATTACCATCGAGCAGCGTGTTGCCGCTGAATTTGATGAAAAGGCGACCCATGCGTATCTGGAACAGATGAAAACCAAAGCCAAACCCGCCGCACCGTCGGCCCCCAAAGCTGCCAAGGGTGAATTTGTCTGTCCTGGAATGCGGATGCATAGCTTTGAAAAGAAGGTATCCGAGACGAAGCCTGCGGCTGGGACACCTTCGGCTCCCGCCGAATCACAGCTTGCCCAGTGGCCGGTGCAGTTGAAGCTGGTTTCGCCGATGGCGCCGTATTTTATGGAGTCTGATTTGCTGTTGGCGGCCGACTGTGTACCGTTTGCGATGGGGGATTTTCACCAGACGCTGCTCAAAGACCACAGTATTGCCATCTTGTGTCCGAAGCTGGACGATTGCGGAACGTATGTGGACAAACTGGCCCAGCTTATCAGCCATAACAACCTCCGCAGTCTGACAGTAGTGCACATGGAAGTGCCGTGTTGTTCAGGAGTCGGGCGGATTGCTCAGGCGGCGATTGCCCTGGCGGGGGTTCCTATGGAGTACGAAGATATTACGATTAGCCTGCAGGGCGAGATTCTCCGGCGGGAAAAAATCCAGTGTGGGTAAGATTTTTTTTGAGATTTGAACAAGTTTTATCTGAAAATGTAAGTATCTATTAAACAAAGACATATAACAGTATCCAATCAAGGCGGTTCTGCAAGGCAGGACCGCCTTTTTGCGTTTGTCGAAATATTTTATTAATGCTCATTTATTACGTGCTGCTGCGCAATACGCTGGCCGGGGCGATTTTGATTTGTCTTGTATTGACCGCCAGAAGCCTATTTCAAAACGTCTTGCCCACTAAGGCAGGACGTTTTTTTTGTGCTGCACTCACGTATTTTCTGTAAAATGATGTAAAGAAATCCCGACTTACTGCGTCATAAATAATAAAGCCTGTATTTTCAAAAAAACGGACAATAACCAGTAATAAAAGGGCGGATTATGCAAAACAGAATGATTTACGTTTGGATACTGGGTGTTTTGATGCTGGCCGGGTGGGGTGGGGCGGAGGAGGCGACTTATACCAACCCTGTGATTTCAGAAATGGGCCTGGCCGACCCGACAGTGCTGCTGTATGAAGGCGTGTACTATATGTATCCAACGGGCAACAACGTCAGCTATCATGTGTACACCTCGACCGACCTGGTGCACTGGACCAAAGGCCCCGAAGTCTTTCGTCCCGGCGGGAAAAATGTTTGGGCGCCCGATGTGTTTTATAACAAGGCCGATAAGAAATTTTATATGTATTACACTGCGGCGTTTCGCGTCGGTGTCGCTGTGGCGGACAAGCCCGACGGCAAGTTTGAAGACCACGGCATTATTGTGCCTGGCGTGATCGACGGCCACATGTTTCAGGATGACGACGGCCAGTACTATCTGTATTGCACCGATGTCGGTCAGCTTTTTGTGCAGCCGATGGAAACGCCGCTCAAACCCAAAGGCGAAAAGAAGCTCCTGATGGTTCCCAGCCAGCCCTGGGAATGGCGTTCCGGCAGGGTCAATGAAGGCCCATGGATGATTAAGCACAAAAAGACCTATTATTTGCTGTATTCCGGCAGCGGGGCGGATTCACGGTTTTATGGCGTTGGTTATGCCACTGCGGATAATCCGATGGGACCGTTTACCAAATATAGCGGTAATCCCATCGTCGATGGCAGCGAAGGTGTCTATGGCCCGGGGCATGGGACCGTAACCAAAGATGCCCAGGGCAATCTCTGGCATGTGTATCATCAGAAAAAAGGCCCCGATATTGCGTGGGACCGGTTTATCTGTATTGACCCGATGTGGTTTGACCCCAACGATGTGCTGCATGGACAGGCGACGCGAGGTACTCCACAGCCCGCACCGAAATGTGTGACAGATAAGGACGAGAAAAAATAAGGAAATAACAATTGAAAAAAACAATTTGTCATTCCCGCGAAGGCGGGAATCCATTTTCAATTGTGCTAAAGCTATTTCAATAGCACCCCTGACGCTGCAGCAATAAAGGATTACTGCTGTACCGCCTGGGTTTTCATTGTTGCAAGGGCCTTGGCCAGATTCTGTTCAAGTCCTTCTCCCCAGCCGCCTTCGATGGAGACCCCGCCGGCATAATTGATTTGCCGGAGGGCTTTGAAGTACGGCGTGAAATCATCCCCGGCAATTCCCGGCGCCGTGCGTTTTTCCTTTTCGGCGATATGACAATGCTGCAGCATAGCCCCGGCTGCGACCAGTGCTTCAGGTCCTTCCTTTTCCTGGGCCATGTGATAAAAATCTGCCAGCACCTTGATATTGGGGTGGTTCACATCTTTGGCAATAGCCGTTCCTTCGGCCACCGTATTGACAAAATTGCATTCCCCCGATCGCAGCGGCTCTATGACGACAATGACATCATACTTGGCCGCAATGGGGCCGAGCCGTTTGAGCAAGTCCACAAATTGTCCGCGGGCCTGCTGACGGTCAAACCCGTCGGGAATCTGGCGGGCCTTGCCGCTGCCGAAGACAATCCGCTTGACACCGGCTTCTTTGGCCCGCCGGAAAACAGTCTCGGAATACTCCACAATCGCATCGTGTTTGGTCTCCGGCCCGGTGACTCGCATCTCAGCCGGAATAAATCCATTGCAGGCATAAATCGGAATGCCCGCGGCCCTGACCTGGGCGACTTTCTGGGCGAACTGCTCATCGGAGACCTTGGGAGCCAGCAGCGACTGAACCCCCTCTTCGATGTAATCATAACCGTTCTCTTTGAGCAGAGTACCGTTGCCCGTGCCTGTGCAGATGCCGAAGCGAATGCCCGTCTCGACGGCGGCTGCGGCGGGTTTGCTGTCCTGCGGTTGGCCCGTCTTGGCCATGCTCAGGGCTGTGGTGGTCGTGTAATACTTGGCAATCATATTGGGTGTTTCCCAGTCGGGCAGCTTGCCTTCATTCAGGTATTTCAGATATTTTTCCGTGACCTGAGTAAAATGGGCTTCGTGGCCCACGCGGTACGATTCGGGGATGGCGATTTTGAAGCGATTATTTTCACGCATTGCCATAATGCCCGGATATTTCGGCTGCAGTTTGATGATAGCATTGAACAGGGCGCTGTGAAGCTGTTCAGGTGTGATGCCGTCGGTCGGTTCGACGTACAGTTCAGGTTTGTATTTCTGCTCGGCCCCCTGCAGGATAATGACGTTGGCTTTGGTGCCTTTCATAATCGAATAATGCGTATCGCCGCCGCCGGCCGGCGCCTCAAACGCCCAGGTCACTGCGACCTTGGTGTGAATGCCGCGCAGTGTATAATTAATCTGGCCATTGGCATAGCATTGCAGTTGCCCCGCCGCATTCAGTTGCGGCTTCAGGTAATCCGGGAAATCTCCCAGCCGGGTTACGCCGGTAAACTGCTCTTTGCTGATAAGCGTCGGCCATCGCCATGCCGAGACAATGTTAATATCTTTGGTATAATCAATCACCTGTTCCGGAAACGCCTCCCACATCGACAAATCCACCAGATGCGTCGTGACGTCCACAATGCCTTCACCCTGCTGGGTTGTATCAAAAAACCACGGCGGGCGTTTCAGCGGGCTGCCCGAGACAATCTTGGAGAAATGATGCACGCTTTCCTTGACAATCGAAGGATCCTGCTCGGTGCCGGGCTTGAGCTGACCGAAAACCTCCGGCGTATGGGCCAGTTCCTTTTGCAGGATTGTAGTGATCTCGTACCGCTCGGTCATGATATCGTATAGCAGCACATTATTGGCTTTGGCCGAGTCAAACGCCTTTTTCAGCAGTTCAAAGCCTTTGCCGTCAATGCACATCGGCTTATCGGCCAGCACATTCAATTTGGCATCCACGCAGTTTTTGATGTATTCGGTCTTGAGCTTGTTGTTGCCCGCCAGTACAACCACATTGCCTTTCTTTTCTTCCAGCAGTCTGGCCTGATAATCCGCGCCGGTATAAACATGCTGTTTCCATGCGGTAGGGGACTCGGCCCGGCTGTTATAGCCGTCAATGCGTTTGAGGTGCTCGTTCAGGTCGTCGCCGGCCGGGGCATACACATACACATTCGGATTGACCTGCGGGTACATCGACTTCTGCACCAGCGCCGCATGAAAATGTCCCGGGTCCATCGTCGTCAGGGTCACCGAATACGAGGTTCCGTTTGCCGACGCCTTTTGACATGAACTGCAAATCATAGCCACACATCCTGTCAGAACAACAAAAGCCGCTTTCTTCATCTGGTTTCTCCACAGTAATTGACTCGAATTGTTTTCTTATCGCCAGAGATTATATCGATTGTGAACTATTCCTGCAATGTCCGGATGACGCCGCGCAGATACCCGACCGACTCGGCCAGCCCGACCTGCGGTGCATCCTGATCCTTTTCATACTCAAATGCCGCCAGCTTGTCATAGCCGATTTTGTCCAGCGCCCGAACCACCGCCGGAATATCAATGACTCCGCGGCCCATTTCGACGGTGCCGCCCTTGGCCTCTGCGGCGTTGACATCCTTGAAATGGAAATCCAGCAGCCGGTCGGCGACTTTCGCGATTTCCTCGGCCGGATTGATGCCCGAACGCATCGTATGCCCAAGGTCAATGCACAGCCCCAGCCGCTTGTCGCGGTTTTTGATCAATTCATACGCACCCGCCGCCGTAGGATACAGCTTATCCCCGGGACCATGATTATGAATAGCCACAATCAGGTCGTACTCTTTGCAGCAGGATTCAGTCAAATCCAGCAATTCATGATTGGGCACACCGACAATGACACGAATGCCGACGGTCTTGGCAAATTCAAACGCCCGTTTCACTTCGTCGGCGGTCTTCATATAAATCACACCGCACGCATAAAAATCCAGTCCCGCATCCCGCACCTTCTGAGCCAGCGCCTTCTGTTCCTCAACAGGCTTATTCATCTGCAGATGAAAATCCTGCTTGATGGAGATGCACTCCAGCTTGAGTTGTTTTGCGATGGCGATGGTCTGGTCCAGGTCCAGCTTGCGTGTGGTATAGGAAGCCAGGCCAATTTTATAGGCGGGCTTGCGGATTTTTGCTGCACTGGATGCGTCTGGGGTTGCCTGGGCAAAGGTCTGACCGCTTGCGGCCGCGATGGTTCCCAGTCCCGCCAGCTTTAATACGTCGCGTCGGGATGTGAATGATTGCATTAAGTATCCTCCAAATTCAGGTTTTTCTTTTAGGACGCCGTTCATCAAAAGAAAGTTATCATGGTTTGTCAAGGAAATTTCACACGTCTTGGGAAAATTCAGTGTTTTTCCTTGACAAATCCCGCCTGCGGCCCACAATAATTCCTAATTCAGATGCCGGAACGGCCCGTGAACCGTCCTGAGCAAGCTATTCTTTACTTGTTTTTGAATAAGGAGTTAGCAATGAGTCAATCGGATCATTCGTTGTCCCGCCGACAATTTCTTGCCGATAGCTGCAAAGTCTCCGCCGGCGTTCTGGCAGCCGGAGCGTTAGCCTCCTGTGCCGCCCCCAAAAAGACCGGAGCCATCCCCACCCTCAAGCCTCTCGGAGCCAATGACCGCATCAATATCGCCGTCATCGGTGCCCGCAGCCGCGGCTGGGCCATCACCGGCGACTGCATGGACCTTCCGGGCATCCATCTCAAGGCTATCTGCGATGCCGACGGCAACGTCCTCGATAAACGGGCCGCCGAAATCGAAAAGAAAAAAGGCTATAAGCCCGATACCTATAAGGACATGCGCAAAATGTTCGAAGATCCGCAGATTGATGCGGTGCTGATTGGCACCCCCAATCACTGGCACGCCCTGGCAACCATCTGGGCCTGTCAGGCCGGCAAGCATGTCTATGTCGAAAAGCCCGCCTGCCATAACGTCTTCGAAGGCCGCAAGATGGTCGAAGCCGCCCGCAAATACAACCGGCTCGTCCAGGTCGGCTTCCAGAACCGCTCGATGCGCAGCGTCCGCAAGGCGATGGCTTTCCTCCACGAAGGCGGCATCGGCGATATCTACATGGCTCGCGGCCTGTGCTACAAACCCCGCGACCCCATCGGCACCTGCAAAGACGGCATCGGCACCGGTCCCGACTATACCTATTATGCTTTCAACAGCAAAGGCGAGAACTATACCGCCGAATACATGGCCAACGTCGATTACGACAAATGGACCGGCCCGGCGCCGCTTCTGCCGTTCAATTACAACCGCTTCCATTACAACTGGCACTGGAACTACCTCTACGGCGGTGGCGACATTGCCAACCAGGGCCCGCACCAGTTCGACGTGGCCCGCTGGGGACTTAACAAACAGGAACACCCCACGCGCATCAGCTCTTTTGGTACCCTGATGCCCATCAAGAGCGACCAGAACACCCCGCACACCCAGACGGCCAGCTTCGAATATGCCGACAAAGTCATGCTGGTCTTCGAGGTCCGCGGCCTGTATGTCAATGAGGAAATGGGTGTCGGCGTCGGTAATTTCTTCTACGGCTCCAAGGGCTGGATGTGGATTAACGGCACCAAATGGGCGACTTTCTTCGGCCGCAAAAACGAACCCGGCCCGACTTCTGATGCACAGGAAGAAGATGCCGCAGCCGACCCGATGAATGTCGCCGGTGCCGGCGGCGGCGGACACATGGGCAACTTCGTCGCGGCCCTGCGTTCCGGCAAGGTCTCCGACCTGACCGCCGACATCGAACAAGGCTATATGTCCAGCGCCCTCCCGGCCCTGGCCAATATCTCCTATCGCGTCGGACGGACCATCAACTTCGATGGCAAAAAGGAACGCATCATCGACGATTCCGAGGCCGATAAACTGCTGACACGCAGGTATCGCAAGCCCTACGTCGTCCCGAATGTGGTTTAAGTGAATAGCTCAGGCCGGTCGTACGATCCCGCACGACCGGCCTTTTTCCGTAATAAAGGCTGTTTACATTGACAACGTGTTATACCCGCGCGGGCGGGTATCCAGCAGTGACTTGCAGATTTTTATTTCGTATTTTGAATTTGTTTAGAATTTCGTTTTTTTAATGATAGAGGTTATTATGAAAACAATGTTAGGTATCCTGGTCGGTTTAATGTGTCTGGTCATCACCTCGTGCAATTCCGGCGCCGCCGATGACAAAAAATGGACCGTTCTGTTTGATGGCAAAGATGTCTCCGCCTGGCGCGGCCACAACAGCGATAAATTCCCCGCCAAAGGATGGTATGTGCAGGATGGCCTGCTTATTTTTGACCCCGCCAAAGGCTCCGGCGGCGACATCGTGACCGTCAATGAATACAGCGACTTCGAATTGCAGCTCGAAATCCGCCTGTCCAAAGGCGCCAACACCGGCATCAAATATTTCGTCGTCGAGAGCCTCTCCAAAGGCAGTGCCGGCCTGGGCCTCGAATACCAGCTCCTCGATGATGCCAACCATCCCGACGCCAAAGCCGGCAAAAACGGCAACCGCACCTTCGCGGCGCTGTATGACCTGATCGCCCCCGCCCCCGACAAAGTCGTCAAGCCCATCGGCGAATGGAATACCGTCCGCATCGTCTCCAAAGGCAAAACCGTCCAGCACTGGCTCAACGGCAAGAAAGTCGTTGAATACACCCGCGACGACCCCGCCTTCCGCGACATCGTCGCCCAGAGCAAATACAAGGATATCCCCAATTTCGGCCTGGCCGACAAGGGCCGCATCCTCCTGCAGGACCATGGCAACCTCGCCTATTTCCGCAACATCAAAATCCGCACCCTCTAACAGGCGTGCTTGATCCCGTATCGACCGTAGGGGCGGACCTGTGTGTCCGCCCTTTTTGTTTTAACCTCAATTTCTTTCTATTCCGGCCCACACGAATTGCCGCCAGCCATTGGCTGGGCCGGCACGGCCTCCAGTCGATTCAACTGCATGCCCGCCTGCATCCCCTTGAAGATACTGAAACCCGCAAAGGCATGAAACGCCACGCTGAACCAGTCCTGTGCCCACAGGCACAATAGACCGTCCAGTCCATACAGCGCCAGCCCGGCGATAAATACCGCCGTATAGCGTTTATAGCTGAAAACGCCGAATACACCATACACCCCCGCAATGACGCAGTTGAACGCAAATGCAACGATCTGTGCCGCCTGATTTCCGATTCCCGCCGTGTTGTCCTGCATTTGTTCCGTCATGTTGACATCCTTAAATGAAAGTTATCCTTCTTATCTGATGTTGAAAGGGAAGGCATTTAACTTTCTTAATATGACAGCGCTATAAGAATTCGATATTTTTGGCCTTTGCCATTTTC
>CAZVYY010000017.1:0-80682 GCA_964630775.1 uncultured Pirellulales bacterium
ACCGTCAATGATTTCCGTAAAAATGTGCGAAAGGAAGCTTAGTTATACAAATAATGAATACCGATGCAATTTATACTGAATCTTGGATGAAATTGTCCGTCAGAGGCGCGGCTGTGTATCGTTTTGATATATTCTGTGGCCAGCCTCGCGGCAAAATGATACTTGTTAAGTAGATACTGATTTTACTTGAAATATTCTGTTTCGTCGCGGCTAAGTACAGTGGTATTAACCACTTGTTTCATTTGCTCGCGGAATAATCATACCCGCTGGGTATAAGAAGGGAAATGATAGATGACAACGACACGCTGGACAGTAACGATAGCAGGAACACTGGGACTCCTATTGTCAACCACCTCCTCCGCCCAGACCGGTTTCCAGCGCAGCCGAACCATCCCTGGTTCGGATTAACTCCGTCTCCGCCGCAGGCGGATTCCATCATTTTGATTTTTGCTCTTTGATTTATGATATGAATACATTCGCATGGCATGGCCCGTCCGAGCCTGACCATGGTCTCCTCACTCCGCCTGCACGGGGAACCGAATCGGCTTTTTCTCTCGCTGGCTGCGATAGACCGCCGTAAAAAGCTCGACTGTTACGCGACCTTCTTCCCCCGAAATCAGGGGATTGCGACCCTCAAGGATCGCCCGCAAAAAATCCTCAACCTGCAGCCTGTGATAATACTCCGTAGCCTTGATAATCTTGAAAAACGCCGCATCCTCCTGTCGCCATCGGGCCAGCAGTTCCATCTCCCCAGGCACAGTCCAGTGGTCGTTGGTCGGCGGCTCTTCAATCTCCGACCGGCCCGCAATGAACATCGTCCCGCCATCGGTCTGTACCCCGACCGCAGCCCCGTTGCTGCCCATAATCAGCACCTTGCCGTAGAGGGCCGGATTCTGGGAGTTGCTGATGACAATATTGCCCAGCCCGCCATGCTTAAAACGCACCACGACCACCGCCGTATCTTCCACCTCGATATACGGATGATTCAGGTTGCCCCAATAGCCGAACGCCTCCTCAATTGGCCCCATATACCACTGCAGCAGGTCCAGTTGATGGGGCGACTGATTGACCAGCACGCCGCCGCCTTCCTCCTGCCAGGTGCCGCGCCAGGGGTCGCTCTGATAATACGCCTGGTCCCGCCAGCCGTACAGCGTCACCGTCCCCAGCACCGGCCGTCCGATCTTGCCCTCATCGATGGCCTTGCGTATCCGCTGGCAGGGGGCATAAAACCGCCGCTGCGAGACCACCCCCAGCTTGACTGACGCCCGCCGAGCCGCCTCAATCATCGCATCGCAGTCCTTCAGCGTAATCGCCAGCGGCTTTTCCACCAGCACATGAGCTCCCGCCTCCATCGCCGCAATCGAAGGCTGGGCATGATTCGGGTGCGGCGTGCAGACAATCACCGCGTCCAGCGATTCCTTCTCGACCATCTCGGTCACATTATCATAGCCCCTCACGCCGTATTGCGCCCCGTAGTGCCGGGCCTTCTCCCGGCTCCGCCCGCATACCGCCAGGAATTCCGAGCAGGGCAGGGCCGCCAGTGCCTTGGCATGCAGGTGGCCCACTTTTCCGCATCCGATGAGTCCTGTTTTCAATTTTTCCATGAGCTAAAGCTTCTTTCTATGCCTTAAGGGATGCTCAACTTTATTGACTGACAGTCAGGGATAGTGTATCAGTATCAAGCTGCTCTGAACGAGCGGTTAATGTGATTTGTCCTTTCACATCGCTGGCCTTGATCCAGACATAACAGCGTCCCTGATAGGCACTGCGGGAATTGGCCCCAAACGGCTCATGGCTGAGCACGCTGGCATTGTCCACCGCGGCAATCACCCCCGGCCCGGTGACGCTAAAGGTAATGACATCCGTCGCTGTCGGAACCAGTACACCCTGTTCATCGACCACGGCAGCCTCCACTCGAATCACATCATCCCACGATGAACTCACGGTATTGCGCAGGGCGTTAAGCCGAATTTTCGATGCCTTTGCCGCGGTCTTGTATATCTGGGTCGCAGCGACTTTGCCGCCATTGGAGGCTACCGCCTTGAGGGTTCCCGGCTCAAATTCCACCTTCCAGACCCGCGGGGAGTCATTGTCCGGCTTTTCCTGTGCCCCCAGCGACGTATCGTTCAAAAACAGTTCCACCGACTCACAATTGCTATAGACCTCCACTGTTTCCGGATGCGGCTGGAGATTGGCGGGCGTCCAGTCGGAAAACTGCGTCACCCGGAACCGGTCGTCGGTGCTGAGTTCGTAGCCCGGATCCACGGGCGAGGGCTCATTTCTGCCGATCCGCCGGGCGATGTGAACCATGGGCTTATCCGACCACCAGCTTTGCCGCTGATAGGAGCGGGGCCGCAGTCCGCCGGCCCGGTCGATGACTCCAAACGGTGTCGAGATCGCCGGCCACTGACGCGACTCGCCCAGATAATCGATTCCGCTCCAGATGAACTGCCCCGCATACGGGGGATTATCCCGCAGGGCAAGCCAGACATTCAGGTCATGGCTGTTTTCCGTGCCCAGAATCTTCCGCTTGGGATTCTGCCGCCAGGCGGCCAGAATTTCATTTTCCCGATAGTTCTGTCCGACCACATCCAGCATGTCCGCAAGCCCGTTGTCGTAGTCGCGGCTCTGGTTGGGTCGAAACAGTCCCTGCGATACCGGGCGAGTCGGGTCTTCCTGATGATAGATGTTAATCAGAGAACCGAGAATCTGTTTGGCCAGTTCCGCCTTGGGTGTATCGTGGATTTCATTGCCGGCACTGTAAACGACCACGCAGGGATGATTCCGGTCGCGTCGAATCGTATCGCGGGTGTCGATTAAGGCCCAGTCTTTGAAGTAGCGGTGGAAATCGCCTGTTCGTTTGCCGACGGTCCAGCAGTCCAGAAATTCGTTCATGACCAGAAAGCCCATCTGGTCGCATACGTCCAGAAACTCCGGCGCCACGGCATTATGGGCGGTGCGAATGGCGTTGACGCCCAGTTCCTTCAGGACCGCCAGCCGATCCCGCCAGACCTGCAGAGGCACTGCCGCACCAAAAGCCCCGCCGTCGTGATGGACGCAGACACCCTTGATTTTGAAGCTGCGTCCATTGAGCCAGAAGCCGGTGGCCGGTTCAAAAGCAAATTCCCGAATGCCGAAGGGAGTGATTTCGTCGTCCAGCCTGGACCAGCCCGAGACCACCTCGATATGGGCGGTATAAAGGGCGGGGCGGTCAATGTTCCATCGGATCGGATTCGGAACTATAAGGTCCTGCTGAAATTCCACCATGGCTCCGGGATTGACTATCTTTGCGGGCGAGGCAGCTTTGGCGGCAACGTCACCCTGCGGATTATAGAGCGTAATCTCCAGGCAGACCTTTTTCCTGCGGTCGGATGAATTGATGACGGCGGTCTGGACGCGAACCGTAGCCTGGGCATCCGTGATCTGCGGCGTGGTGACAAACGTCCGCCACGGCCCCAGCAGGATGGGATGGGTGGCAATCAGCCGGACATGCCGATAAATCCCGGCCCCCGTGTACCACCGCGACGCCGGCTGCAGCGTCGTATCGGTCCGCACCGCCAGCACATTCGGGCCGGCTTCATTCAGGAAAGGCGTCAGTTCATACTGGAAGCTGACATAGCCGCTGGGACGAGTGCCCAGCAGATGCCCGTTAATCCAGACCTGACTGTTGGCCATGACTCCATCGAATTCCACAAAGACTTGTTTATCGGCCCAGCCTCTGGGCAGCGTAAAGCTCTTGCGATACCAACTGACGCCCGTGGGTAAAAAACCGCCGTCGCCTTTGGATGGGGCATCTTGTGAGAATGGCCCTTCGATGCTCCAGTCATGCGGGACGTCAACGGTCTTCCATGTGCTGTCATCAAATGCCGCGGCTTCGGCCCCCACGGCATCGGCCTTGAGAAATTGCCAGCCTGCATCCAGAGATTGAATCTGGCGGGTCTTCAGGGCCGGTTTACCGAGTGCCGGGATTGACAAAAGCACCATGCCAAGAATGATCAGGTCTCGTTTCATGCTTAATCCTCCTTAATGCACTTGAGGGTTATTTCGATTCGGATTGGGTCTGCGTCATGGTCGGCTGGGTCAGGTAGCTGACGCCGACCAGTGCCGCGACAGAGACAGTGATAGCCGGCAGCACCGCATCCAGTTCCTTAAGCCATCCGGACACATGCGGACTGATGACTTCACCCCACAGCAGGGGGATGGCGATGCCGGCGATAATGGACGCCATGGCCGCCTGTCGGGTGGCGCGTTTCCAGACAATCGCCGCCACAAGGCTGGGTGTAATGGCTGCACCGTATATCGTATACGCATAGAGGGCTTTATGAAAAAAGCCCGTCGATTCGGAAAAGGCCAGCGATACACCATAGGCGATGAGGCCGAACACCAGAATCAGCACCCGGTTCAGGAACACGACATGCCTGTCGGTGGCCTTGGGATTGATGTGGGTCTGATAGACATCCTTGATGAAGGTAATCGCCGGAATCAGCAGAAAGGAGTTGGCCGTCGAAACGATGATGCCGACGACCGTAACTAAAAAGACGATACCCAGGACCGGCGGCATATAATGTTTGGCCGCATAGATAAGAATGTATTTGCCGTTTTGCGGATCGGGTGTCATGCTGGCGGCAATCCAGGCATTGGTGATAATCAGCAGTTCGATGGCCATGGCGACAAAAATCATGGTCGTGACGGCTTGCCTGGAGCTGCGGGCATTGCGTCCGGCAAAGATGCGCTGGTACTGATTGGCATCGCCCAGAATCAGCAGAAACACCGGCAGCAGGTAATTGACCAACTGCACCGGCGAATACACGCCCCAGAACTGCATGTGGCGGGTTTTATTGTGCATGGCGGCAAAGGCCTCGGCCATGCCTGAAAAGCCGCCGGCCTGATACAGCAGTACCGGCAGCGCCGCCACCATCGCCCCGATAATCAGGATTCCGGTGACGATGTCGGTATAGGCCAGGCTCAGCAATCCCGCCAGCATGGTATAAGCAAGAATAAACACCGCGGCCATGATGGTCGCGTGACTGGCCTCCAGGCGCGGCTCAATCAGGCTGAGGGTTCCGACATCCGCACCTGCGGCAATGCGGTAATCCGAATCAGCGTCATCAATCGAATAGTGGATTTTTGCATGACGGTTTTTAAGAAGGGTCAAGGAGTTCTTCTCGTCAGCCGCGGTGGTGTTGCCTTCAACAACATGGATCGTATAAGGGATGGGCTGCGCAGGAGCTTGTGCGGATACGACGGCAAGCTGAACGGTTCCTGTCCAGTCCTGCGGCGGGGTATAGACCATCCGGCCTTTGACCAATTGACGCGGTGACAGGATGTCGTTGCGGTTCAGCAAAACCGGGTCTTTATCGCCGGCAATGACCTCCAGCACTGCTCCGCCGGCGTTGAACTGATAGCTGACGATGACCATATAGGCGGTCACCAGCGCCACGACCGACAGCAGCCGGGCCGCCCGGCCATAGCGGCGCCCGATGATTTCGGGTACCGAGGACGCTTCAATATTGCGGGCACGGGAGGCAATAAACGACAGCAGAATCATGCCGAAAAAGGTGCCCGCCGGGATAATCATGGCCGCCATGCCCGTCCGGTAGGTTTCTTCTGCATTGCCGACGATGGAGCCGGTGCCGATCCAGACGGCCAGCATCGTGCAGACCATTACCCACGGCGAAAGCGTCCGGCCCGCCACGGCAAAATCCGACTCGGTCTTGACCCGGCGCGAGGTATAGACGCCGATGCCGACCAGGACAAACAAATAGACAAAAATCGCTGCCAGATAAATCATACTCATCCTTGGTTTAATCGTGTGGTGTAGTTAAACTCACAGAATTTACGGAGCTGCCTGTTTTGGGCTGCACGGGGTCCATCGCCAGTCATAACGTTCGGGATGCTTGAAGATACTGCCGATCAGGTCCGCCAGTTTGGGGTCATACCCGATTAACTGGTCGCGGGTATTGATGGCCCGGCCCTGGCTGTCGGCGGTTTGGCCTGCATCATAAAAAGCCTGCACTCCTTCGGAAAAATAGACAAACCGGTTTTGAGCCGCCGGTGTGGATGCCCACAGATCCCGGCTGATGGCCGTATCATAAAGGGTGTTGACCTGCTGGTCAAAACGCACGTCCATCCGCTGCAGGCCGATTTCGTATTGCAGCTTTTGTTCCTTGCGGTCAAAGTCCGGATCGACGGGACGCAGGCCGGTATAAAGATAAGCTGCCAGAGCCATCGTGCCGATGAGCCGATTGTGATTGCTGTAAACCTCCGACTGGGCAATACCCAGACGCAGCGAAGCGGGTAGTTTGGCGGATTCAGTTCCGTCTTTGTGCTCCAGAAACGTTTCAGCCTTCAGGGACTTTTGAACCGGTAGCGATGCCGGGAATTCATCATCGGCATAGACTACTACGGCGACATCGGCATTAATCATGGCCTTGAGGATGTCATGACGATAGCGGAACAGGTTGCGAATGGTATGATCCACACAGAGCATGGCCTCGTCGGATACGGTTGCCGTGCCGAAGATCGAAAAGCCGCGACACCAGATGTATTTGGGCAGGGTGGAGCGTTCTTTGAAACGGTCTGGGGTTTGAATCACTCTGGGCAGTTTAACCAGCGGTTCATAATGCCAGTCATTGGCCGGGGTAATGCGGAAGGTCGTGCGGACCAGTTCGACGACATCCGGATCATATTCGGTCAGGAGCTTGCGGGTGTTGACGTTGTTGTGATTCCAGTTGTTTGCACGGTTAGCATCGAAAAAGCCCTGCACCGCCTCGGCCCAGTATTCCCCGGAGTCGGTTGAGGCATAATCATTTTTGTAGAGTCCTTTGGCCATGGCCTTGTTGTACAGGGCATCCAGTGTTTTCTGGAAGTCCGGCTCCAGTCGCCGCAGGACAAAGTGAATCGAATGGGCCAGTTCATGAATGAAAATGCTTTCGTCTTCGTAACGGTCCTCCGGCAGGGACAAGAGGTTTTCTTCACCGACGCTGGTTGTCCGTCCGCCGAAGCCGCGGGCCCGTTCGTCCCAGAATGCCTTGGGCTTCATATCCGCATAGTCGGGGATATCCGTAACCTGCTCGTTGTGGCCGATGATGATGAAGCGGTTGCCGTTTTGGGACAGGGCTTCCCGCACATCGGGGCGGTTTTCGAGCATTTTGTCCAGCAGGAATTTGAGCTGGTAAAAGGCCTGGTCCTCCACCGCTTTGGAACTGATGACCGTAATGCCGTCACAGTTGAGGTACTTGGCATAAAAAGGGTCCAGATTCAGTTCGGCCGGGGGCGTTGTGACCGAAGGAGCAGGGGGATTGGCCAGACAGAGAGGTAAAAAGAGTCCGCTCAAAACAAACATTATACATAACCATGGTCTTGTCATCGTCTGTTTCCTTGTGTTTGGGCCGCTGGGGGCGTTCCGGCAGAGTTTCAGGGCATATTCTATCGCGTACTATATCCCCGGCGGCAGGGGTTTTCAAGCTCTTAATCGGACGGGCAGATAAATCCTGAAATCGCCAGTTAAAACAAGGGGCTTATGGTTTGGGAAAGGGGCGAAATTGCCCATTTTCACTGCCGGTAGAATGGGATTTGTATAGGTTTTAGACGCAGGACAGCGGGGGAGAAATAAAATCCGCTGGATGGGGATGAAATTGCCTGTGCTGATGCCGAATACAGGTGTTTCATAATATTAGTACAAAAGTTGTAAGACATTGTTAATAAAAGATATACGTATTAAATGGCGAGGCAGTGGGCTGGTTTCATGGTATAGGATTTGCTCATTCTATGTCGGGTCATTTTATTTATATGTATATAGTGGACAGGACAGATGTAGAATGAATGAGAATAATGCCAGTCCCATCCTGATTTATCAGATGGGTAAAGTGGGTTCCAAGACGGTGGAAGCGACCTTGAAGCATTTGGGGCTGCCCAATCGCATCTATCATGCTCATTTTCTGTCCTGGTCTGGAATTGAGGAGGTCGAACGATACTATGCCGGCTGCGGAAAGCCTCGCCGGCTGGACCACAGCCGCAAGATTCGTGAATTTCTGGAAAATAACCCGACATTGCGGTGCAAGGTGATTACCCTCGTGCGGGACTGGGCGGGCAGGGAACTGTCGAATTTGTTTGAAAACATGGAAGTTCTGCTGCCGGAGGCTGTAGAGGAGACCCCTCCTGAGAAGGCATTTCATCTGGCTGAAGCGTATCTGGAGAACTCATTTGCATCCTTCAATGTCGCTGACGATAACGCCTGCACCTGGTTTGACAAGGAACTCAAAGACGTTTTCGGCTTTGATATCTTCTCTGTGCCGTTTGATGCACAACGCGGCTATCAGATTTATTCGACAGCCCGGGCGGACATCCTGTGCATTCGTCTGGAAGACCTGTCGCGGGTTTACCAGGCAGCCTTTCGGGATTTTCTTGGCGTGTCTGTGCCGCAATTGGTCATTGATAACGAAGGTTCGGACAAGCAAAGCAGGGAAATCTATCAGCAGATCAAGCAGCAATTCCGTGTGCCGGAGTCGGTTCTTGGGCCGATTTATCAGAGCCGGCTCATGCGGCATTTTTATACCGAAGATGAGATTGCCCGCTTTAAAGCAAAATGGCTCAAAGCGACTCCAACAACAGAACATTCGCTGCAAACCGGCAGAATCCTGATGATTCACTCCGAAGGCAATATCAACAACAATCCGAATTTGTCGGGGCTGGTCGAGATTCTGTGTGAGCAGGGGTATCAGGTTGATATTGCCATTCCTCGCCGCAAGGGGATTCCCCAGAAAACCCCGCATCCCAGCGCCCGCCTGCTGCTGGTCGATAATAAACAGGCCAAGGTGGCCGGGGAACTGGTGCTGCTGGCAGGCAAGCCGCTGTCAACGGCACAGGAGATTGCCGCTGCGGTGGGGGCGATTGAGTCGTATGATTTTATTTTCGGTGTGGACCGGGCGATTATTGAGGCCTCCATTATTGCCCATGCCCGCACTATCCCCTACGGGCTGATTTCATACGAGATATTCTTTGCTGAAGAAGCCGGTGCTGATTACAAAGAGCCGGAGATTGCGGCCTGTCGGGATATTGCCTTTGCCGTCTGCCAGGACCCGGTGCGGGGCGGCTGTTTGAGCCGGGAAAACCGGATTCCGCCGGACAAGATGATATATATCCCGGTGGCCGGGCGGGGGATCGTGCCCAGGCAGAAGTCCTGTGCTCTGCATCAGAAACTCGGTATTGACCCGAGCAAAAAAATAGCCATCTATTGCGGCAGTGTCGAAGCCTATTGCATGATTGATGAGCTGATTCAAAGCGTCGCAGCCTGGCCCGACGACTGGGTCCTGGTGATTCACAATCGCTATGGCCTGGATAGGACAATGCGGTCGTATTATCAAAAGTATCTGAATACCCGCAAAGTGGTTTTTTCCACTGAACCGGTGGACAGTACCGACCAGATGCATACTCTGCTCAATAGTGCCGATATAGGCGTTGCCATGTATAAGCCCGTCAAGGGCAATAAATGGCAGGGCAATAACATCGCCCATATCGGGATGGCTTCCGGCAAGATTTCGACGTATTTGCAGCATGGGCTGCCGGTTCTGATTAATGAACTGGGGCAGATCAGCGACTGTGTGCGTCAGTACCATCTGGGTCAGGTGCATTCCGGCCCGATGCCGATAGCGGTGCCGCAGACGACGGAATTAGCCCGGTGGGGGCGCAATGGTCAGGCTTTTTTTGCCGAGCATCTGGACCTCAATCAAACATCCCGGCCGCTGCTGGAGCGATTGTCTCAGGCGGTTTGCCGCAAGTGCCGGCCAGTGGCCTGTGCATGCAGTCGTACGGTCGATTCCTATCCGAAAATAACGGTTGTGACCCCTTCTTATAATCAGGCGGCTTATCTGGAAGCCTGCATCCAGTCGGTGCTCAGCCAGAATTATCCGAATCTTGAATACATCATCATGGACGGCGGCAGTACGGACGGCTCCGTTGAGATTATCAAAAAATATGAACAGCATCTTGCTTATTGGCAGAGCAGGCCCGACGGCGGGCAGTATCAGGCTGTTCAGGAGGGCTTCAGACGCTCCACAGGCCAGATTATGACCTGGCTGAATTCCGATGATATCCTGCATCCCGGGTCCTTACAGTGTGCGGCGGCGATTTTTGGCGCCCGGCCCGAAGTGCAGTGGATTATGGGTCGGCCCAACAGTATCGACAGCCAGGGCCGGATGCGGCACCAGTGGAAGAGTCTGCCGCTGTGGTCCCGGGAAAAATACCTGCGGCGTCAGTACCGCAATCCCTTTATTCAGCAGGAAGGGACTTTCTGGACTCGAAGCCTGTGGGACAAGGCGGGGGGCTGCCTGGATTTACAGTACCGTCTGGCCGGCGATATGGAGCTGTGGGCGAGGTTTTTCCGACTGACGCAGCTTACCAGTGTCGATGTTCTGCTGGGGGCGTTCCGTCATCACGATGGCCAGAAGACACAAACCGATATGGAACGGTATCTTGCCGAAGCGGAGTCGATTATCAACCGCGAGATTGAGCATTATAACGCCTCCATCGACAAGCGCCTGCTGCCCGCACCGACCCCCATTCTTCAGGATGAATTGAAGACGCTGCTTGCTGTAGCGCCTGTGGTCACATCGGTCGATGCTCCAGCGGGCTATCTGGTCTCGGCGATTGTTTCGACGTATAATTCCGAGGCTTTTATCCGCGGCTGTCTGCAGGACCTGGTCGAGCAGACCCTGTATCAGAAAGGGCAGCTCGAAATTGTCGTGGTCAACAGCGGTTCCGAAGAAAATGAAGAAGCAATTGTCAAAGAGTATCAGGCTCGCTATCGGCATATTCAGTATATCAAAACGGCCGAGCGGGAAACGATTTATGCCGCATGGAATCGGGGGATTCGTGCAGCGCGCGGTCGCTATATCACCAACGCCAATACGGATGATCGCCATGCTCCGGATATGATGGAAAAGCAGGCGACCGCGCTGGAGCAGAATCCGGACGCGGCAGGCGTCTATTCTTATTTTTGTGTGACGCACACTCCCAACCAGACCTGGCAGAATAAAACCGTGGTCAAGGTCGAGACGTGGCATCCGGCGTATTCGCATGACAATCTGCTCAAGGGCAATTTCATGGGGCCGTTCCCGATGTGGCGGCGGAGTCTGCATGATGAATACGGATGGTTTGACCCGGCGTTGAAAGTCGCCGGCGACTATGAATTTTTCCTGCGGGTCTCGCAGACGCATCCGATGCTGCTGATTCCGGAGCCGCTGGGGTTGTATTATTATAATCCGTCCAGCCTGGAGCGTTCCGCCGGGACACGGGACCGGGAAGACCAGTGGATCAAGCAGCTTTATCGGGAATCGCGAGGCCGTGTGATTCGCAGACCGTTCTATCCGGCGGAAGAAGCCCGGTCGAATCCTGAGTCCGTACGGGAGCATCTGCTGGCGGGGGCCATAAAGTTGTTTCAGAAGGCCCAGAAGGCCTTTGCCGCCGGCAATATGCTGACGGCCCGCAGGGTGATGGCACAGTATCAGGCGGTGATGAATTACGACCATCTGCCGCGGATTGACCGGCGTCATCCCTCCGGCAGTCCGCTGATGTCGGTGATTATTGTGACGTATCAGCGGTCCGACGATGTGGCCAAACTGCTGGATTGCTTCCGGCGGCAGACCGACCGTGATTTTGAGACGATTGTGGTGGATAATGGGGGGACGGATATTGCCGGCATTACAGACAAAGCCGATTGCATCATTCCCTGTCCGATCAATTTCAATCTCAGCGAGGGCCGCAACATCGGGGCCTGGTTTGCACGCGGCAAGATTGCGGTCTTTGTTGATGACGATGCCCTCGTGGAGGCCGATTATACAGCTTCCGTGCGTCAGGCCTTCCAGACCTATCAAGTGCTTGGGCTTCGCGGCCGGACACTGCCGAAAACATCCGTGTCCAATAAGCATATTGCCATCTGCGACCGCGGTGACAAGCCTTTCCCGACGCTGTGCAATCAGGAGGGCAACTCGGCGTTTCTGCTGTGGGCCTGGCGGACGGTCGGCGGACAGGACCCGCTGCTGTTCGGCCATGAGGGAACGGATATCACCTGGCGGATGATTCATGCCTTTGGTCGTCAGGATGTGGTCATGTACTGGCCCGAGACCGTGATTTATCATGACTATGGCGATGGCGGCAAGACCCGTCGAAAACGCAGGCAGCAGGACATCAATCAGGATTATCTCTTATATAAATACGACCAGAGTATCTCTGATATTCGTTCTCAACTGGAAACGCTGCCTCTGACCGAAGGAAATGCCTTGTTCATGCAGCCGCCGGCTTCGGCGGATGCCAAATGCTGGCATAGCCTTTGTTATCAGGATAATCTTCACACGGTCGGTACGGTGCCGTCACCGAAGGTGGCAGTCGTGATTGCCTGTCAAAATATGGCGGAGTACCTGCCGCAGTGTCTGGACGGGATTCGTGCCCAGACGCTCAAAGAATGGGAAACGCTGATTGTGGATGACGGCAGCACCGACGGCTCGCGTGAAATTCTGCAGCGGTATGCGCAACTGGATAAGCGTTTTCGCCTGTTTTTCTTTGACAAGAGTGAAGGCCCCTATGTTCGCCGCAACTTTGCCATCGAGCATGCCCGGGCACCGTTTATTTCCATCCAGGATGCCGACGATATCCTTGCCCCGCAAAAGCTGGAGATGCTGCTGGAGGAAATCCTTCGGGACGATTCACTGGGGGTGGTGGGGTCGTTCTTCGGGCGGTTTATCGATGCCTTCCGCGGGCCGGAGTATTGCGACCGGATTCGCCTGCAGGTCAGTCATGACGAGATTGTCAAAGGCTATCAGCGCAGCTTCTATGTCTGCTGGCATGCCTCGGCGATTATTCGCAAGACCCTGTTTGAGCAGGTGGGGCTGTATGATTGCCAGCCATGGGGGTCGGACACTTTCTGGCTGGCCAAGGCGGCGATGTACGGGATTCTGACCGGCAGGGTGCGGTTCAAGAATCTTCCGGAAATGCTGACCTATAAGCGGGAACACAAGAAATCTCAGACCGGGACGATTCTGCTGAATCATCCCAACGGACGCCGCAAAGTGCTGTCGCGTTATGGTCAGCAGAAGCTGATGGAGATCGCTCAGAAAGCGCGGGAAAATCCCGGTTTTGATGTCGGTCAGGCCATCCGCAACTGCAACTGCAATGATTTCATTCCGCGGTTTGGACATCTGTTTGAGCAATGGGAATCCGGAGCAGTGACTCAGCAGATGATTGCCGGTCTGCTGTCCAAGGCAATGCACGAGTTCTGTTCAGGATATTGCTCGGACAGTCTGATATCGCTGAATTCGCTTTGCGACGTGTGCAAGGGCGCAGAAAAACAGATACAGGGCTTGAATCTGCTGCGGGGGTTATGCCAGTTTATTGCCGGAGAAGATGAATTTGCCCTTTTGTCGCTGCGGCAGGAATACGCAGATCATGGGACGGTTCAGGCGAGGGATTTCTTAAACCGTTATCTGACGCAGACCGACACCCGGCCCGGGGGCGTGCAGCGTCGTGAGATCGTGGATCGATTTGTCTTTACGGACAGGCCTGAGTCTCCTGTCAAGGTTGAGGTGCTTTATGATAATCGGCATACTGCGGTGCCCAGAGTGTCGGTCATTCTGGATTGCCGACGGGGTACGGTGGATTTGGAGGCTGTCCTTGCGGAATGGACTGCCCAGACCCAACAGAACTTTGAGCTGCTGATCCTGACTGCGGGCAATTCCAAAGCGGATTTTGCCGACCAGACCCTGCCGCTGCGTTCGGCGGTTCTCAATTTTGAGCAAGATGCTGTCGGTGCGGCCGTCAAAAACCGGGCGGTTTCGTTTGCCCGGGGCGAGATACTATTGTTTATCCGCTGGCACATTGCCGTCAGGACCGATTGCATTGCGACGGTGCAGGAGGCCCTGAATACGCCCGCCATCGGTGCTGTCAGCGGCCGGATTGTGTCGGCGTCGGGCGGCTGGAATACCAATCTGGACTATGGCGACAGGAAGCTGTTCTGCTGTCTGGATCAGGATATGCTTTGCGCTGTGAAACGGGACGTCTTTGAGCGGGCCGGTGGGCTGGACGAAGGGCTCTGGGGACGCGAGATGCTGTCGCTGAGCTGGGCGATTTATGACGGGGCCGACACGGACTTTGGTTCAATTCTATATGTGCCCGGACTTGCGGGCACCTGGCGTGCGGATGTGCCAATGACCACGGATTATGTGCTGCGGCAGTTAGCCACTGACCAGCTTTACTGGAGGCGGTCCTGTCCCGGAAAATACTGGGGTTTTGTCGCGTTTGCGGAACGATGCTTCTGGGCTGACGATGCCTCCGGCCAGTGTGACCCGGACCAGGCCGGGCAGATTGTCCAGTTTTTTGCCGGAAAGCACCGGGCCATTGCGCTGCAGTGGGCACGGCTGGCCTATCGGCTTAAGCCCGACCGGCTGGGAGAATTATACGTCCTGGCCAACTGTGAATGGGATGCGGGCAATATCGAGCAGGGGGCGAGATACTACCAGCAGGTGCTGGCGGTGCCGTTTATGCGAAAGATCGAATCCGGGGTATTAAGCCCTGCGGAACGCGGCAAGGTGTCTGAAATTATTCACTGTTATGTGACGGCTGCGCTGAAACTGGCTCAATACCATCAAGAGCGTGGACAGATTGATATGGTTCGACGAATGCTGGAGCAGCTTAAAAGCAATCCGAATTGTGTTCTGGATGCCCAACAGCTCAAACAGTTTGATTCGTTGTATCGGCAGGCACAGACAACGGAAAGTAAACAAGTCCCGGCTTTGACGGCTTCCCGGAGCCGGAGGCCGCAGGTGTCGGTGATTATGCCGGCCTATAATTCCGCCGCGTATATCGATGCTGCGATACAAAGTGTGCTGGCCCAGACGTATCCGGATTTTGAATTGATTATCGTCAATGATGGTTCGACGGATCAGACCGAACACGTCATCCATACCTATCGCGACAGCCGGATTCGCTGTTTTTCACAGGCCAATGCCGGGCTGGCAGCGACTCGCAATGCCGCCATACGTCATTCCGTCGGGCAATTCATTGTGCCGCTGGATGATGATGACCGGATGAAGCCGGAGTTTATTGCCCGGCATGTTGCGGCATTTGATCGCCATCCGGAAGCGGACCTGATTTACTGCGACGACCATCTGGTCGATGAGGCCGGCCGATCGCTGCGCGTCATCCGGCGGAAAGAGGTGTCCGACCAGACTGAGCTTATCAGCGGATTATTCCAGGGTGGCTTCCCGTTCATCCCGTTCCGGACGTGCATTCGACGCAGCGTATTCGACAGAATAGGCATGTATGACGAATCCCTGCGCGTGGCCGAGGACTATGACATGATGCGTCGATTTGCCGCACAGGGGCTGATTGCCAGGCATCTGACAGGCGATTTCTATATCCGGTGCGTACGGACCGACAGCCTGTCGAGGAATCACACCCGCACAAAGGCCCAAATACACTTCGGTGTCATCCGACAGTTTATTGAGACCTTCTCCTGGGAACAACTCTTTCCGGATGCCAACTGGAATGGTCTTGCTCCCACGCACAGAGAGTTTCAGGGACGTTATTTGTCGGCTCATGTATTCCAGGCAATCGGGAGAAATTATATGCAGAATCATACGCCCGGTTTTTATGTCGAAACAGCGATCGATTTTGCGATTGAACAATTGGAACGCTGTCTGGAGTTATCGCCCGATAATCCGGATGTTATACGGAAAATCAATGAATGTCGCCAGCGAAAATCACAATGTATGGCCCCAGTGACGGTGTAGAGGCTCAAACTGGTTTAGAGACCGGCCGGATTGACGATAATATAAGTGATGGAATAAACAGAAGATAGATGAAAAACAAGGCGGGCAATGTCGCCTTGTGCAGATGTGATAAGACGGGAGTTCAACGTATGGCAAATATCAGTTTATCAGGACTATCGACGGGGATTGACACCTCGTCCATCATCCAGCAGTTGATGAAGGTGGAAAGTCAGCGCCTGACAAAATATCAGAGCAAGCTGTCCAAATTTCAGGAAAAGCAAACGGCGATTACGGACCTTCAAAGCAAGCTGAGTGCCTTCAAGTCCACTATTTACAATATTTCCGATACAAGCAAGATGAAGGCTTTTAATACGACCACCAGCGACAGCGATGTGGTGACAGCCGAAGCGACCTCCAGTGCGTCCGAAGGCAACCATTCGATCAAGATCAAACAATTGGCGACATCCGAACGCTGGGTGCACAGCGGATTTCGATATGCGACCTCGTATGTGGGCGAAGGCAATTTCATTTACTCGTACAATAACAGTGAACGGGTTATTCAGACGACCGACACCACGACGCTTCAGGACCTGGTTAAGCTGATTAATAACGACCCCGAGAATCCCGGCGTAACGGCCAGCCTGCTCAAATACGACAACGGTGACGGCAAGGAATGGCACATGGTGTTGTCGGGCAACAGCAGCGGTGAAGATTATCAGATTACCGTTAATTCCAGCAATACCGAGGTGCACACCGCCCAGACTACGCTGAAAAAGGGCGGCAATAATGCGGACATCAGCACTCTGCTTAAAAATCTCGATGGGTTTTCCGGGACCATCGAAAGCGGTACGACTGCCGATAAGATTCGTGTCAGCGGAAAAAGGCACGACGGAACGGCGGTCAATTATACATTCAATGTCACCCAATATACGACCATCGAGGACCTTGTCCGTGAAATGGAAACCGCATTCGGCAATACTGTTGATGTAACGTATAAGGACGGCCAGCTCAAAGTGACGGACAAGTCCAGCGGCACCAGTCAATTGCAGGTCAGTCTGGCCTTTGAGGCGGGAACCGGTTCGTCGGCGTCACTGACCCTGCCGACGCTCTCGCAGGCCACCCAGGGCGGCAGCAAAACAGCCAATATTGCGTCGCTGGCGGCGGAGACTTTTACCGAGACTCAGTCGGCCAAGAATGCCCTGATTAAAGTGGATGATTATCCGCCGGATGTGGTGGATGTGGAAACCGGCGAACTGATTGAGGAAAAATGGATCAGCCGCAGTTCCAACACGATTGATAATGTGATTGCCGGGGTGACGCTGAAGCTGCATGATACCACCCGGTCCGACAGTTCGACCGGATATACTACCGTGGAGGTGAACCTGACGCGGAATACCGAGGAACTTAAGAAGAAAATCACGTCGATGGTTACCAAATACAATGAGCTGGCGACCTATTTCAAGGAAAAGACGACGTATAATACCGAGACCAAAACATCGGGGATCTTGTCCTCGGACTACAGCTTAAGCAGTATTCTGGCCCTCGTTAAAAATCCTCTGCGTTCGGTTGCAACGGGCTTTGGCTCATCGGATTCGTTTACCCGGCCCGAAGATATTGGCCTCAAAGTTGACGCCGACGGAACGCTGGAGCTGGATACAGAGGTGTTCGATAAGGCCATCGTGGAAGACTATATGGGTGTGCTGTCGCTGTTTGGTGCCCAGAAAACAGGTCTTTCTACGGGGGTCGATGCCGCGTATGTCTCTTTCTATGCGTCCAGCAAATACACCTCAGCAGGCTCGTATGATGTGAAAGTCGAAGTGGATGCCTCGGGTAATATTACCTCGGCGATGATTAAGCTGACGACGGAAAGCTGGGCCAAAGCCCGCGCGATGAAAGTCAGCGGCAAAAATATCAGCGGCAGTTCCGAGCTGGACGGCAGCAAAAATCCGCTGTATCCGGAGTTTGACCTGAATTTAACCGTTGATACCAGCAAGACCGGCACACTAAATGCCACCGTTCAGATCAAGCAGGGATTTGCCGGGGCGATGTATGAAACAGTGGATACATCGCTGAAAACCGGCGGACGCGTTCCGCTGGCGCTCAATAGCATTAAAAGCCAGATTACCTCACAGGAAGATCGGATTACCAAGGAGCAGGACCGCCTTGAAACTTATGAAACACGGCTGAAGCAGAAATACGCCCGGCTCGAGAAAATGCTCAATCAGATTCAGCAGCAGTTCTCCGGCATCAATTCCATGTAAGGGGATTTGAGGATTCGTGCAGTCAGGGGGGGCTGCTGCGCAGGATTATTGGGGGGCGGGGATGGCGATTACGGAGGCCAGTTTGGCGGCGTTTTCGGGGATAGCCACTGTGGTGCCTGAAAAATCACCGAGCAGCAGGGTGTGCAGCCGGGCACCGATTTTGTCTGCCATGATTTCAATCATCTGGGGGCCATAAATCAGAAATATATCATATTGTCCCGTCAGTTCCTGCAGGGCGGTATCAATACGGCGAACGGCCTGACTTTCCATATCGCCGGCGGTAAAGACACTGATTTTGTCGATGCAGGTGGGCTGGGGGCTGATGACGGTTTTGGCCTCGTCCAGATCGAACGCTTTTGCTGCGGCCCTGCGTTTGGGCTGGGCATCAATCAGAAGGACCCTGAAATTCATGCCGGCCAGACCAATGGCGGTATTGACCGCGGCCTGCACACCCAAACTTGTTTGCGGCAGACTGCTCAGCAGGATGGCCTGCTGGGGGGCAGGCTTCCGTTCGGCAGCCAGGTTGGTCAACTGCCGATAGTAATCCCGGGAATCGGTCCAGGTCAAACGATGCACCGGGCAATCGATGGTCTTTAAGACAACCGGAGGGGGGGCAGGCTCAAAATCGACAATGTTTTCACGCAGCGGAGGGGCGTTGCGGGCCTGTTCCATAAAGTCCGGATTCAGCAGCTCGGTTCGTTCCGCCTGCTCATCCGTTCCCGGCAGGGCGATATTATGTCCATCTTGGTCCTGCTCGGTCTGGTCTTTTTTGAGGCACAGGGCTTCTTTACGCAGCAGCCCAGCGCAGCCCCAGGCTGAGGCGACGGCCGGAAGCATGGAAATGATGGCCAGTCCCGCCGCCTGGGATGCGACCATTTCCAGCAATTGGACGTTGTAGCCGCCTGCAAGGGCGTCGCTGAAGACTTTGATTCCGAGTGCCAGAAGAGTCATCACCACGGCGGCGGCGGCTTCGCACTGCATCAGGACAGCGATGGACCCCATCGACCCGAAGAACCGCATCTCGGTCTTGATTTTATCGAGAACAGACTTGGCCTGTTCCCGGGAGATGACGTTGAGGCTCAGGTCGGCCTGGAGGCCGGCTCGCTTGACGGGGAGAATTTCCTGGGAATACCTGCGCACCGAGCGTCGGATTTGCCGGGCGAATAACAGAATCATCCAGAAACTGAGCAGGACAATCAATACGGCCAGAATGGCTGCGGTAATGATTCCGGTGCCAAGGACGACCCTGCCGATTAAACCGACGACTATACCTGCGGTCTGTTCGAGGAGGATTTTCCGGACGGTCATGGCAATCAGGCAAATCCGCAGGAGATTCATTGCCCCGACCAGAAAGCCAAAGCCCCCCAGTTCCTGGCAGTTTGCCGCCGCCAGGCACACGGCAACAACTGCGGCGGCCAGAAACACACTGAATACCCAGACAATGTCCATAATCAGCAGGGGCATGGGGATCAGCAGCCCGGCCAATACCGTCAGGGCGGCTGCTGCAAATACTGCATCCAGCCGGTAATGGATTGCTTCCGGTAAATTAGATTCTGTTTGTCGTCTTCTCATCCGCCGCTTTCGTTCTGATAACACAGGCAGTATAGCGTCTCTGGGCAGGCTTGTTCAAGCGTTATTTGGAATAAGCGTGTTTGAGACGATAAATCACGGCCAGCACCTCTGCAACCGCAGTGAAGAGTTTTTCGGGAATCGGCTGGTCCAGCTTGACGGTGGCATAGATTTCACGGGCCAGGGCGGGCCGGCGAATGATGGGAACGCCATAGGAACGGGCGATTTCCTTGATTTTTTCGCACATGTGGTCACCGCCTTTGGCGACGACGATGGGGGCGGAGGTCTTGCCGGATTCGTAATACAGGGCAACGGCCACGTGGGTCGGGTTGACCAGGACGACGCTGGCTTGGGGAACTTTTTTGAGCATCCGCCGCATACCAAGTTCATATTGTTTGCGGCGCAGCTTGGATTTGACTTCCGGCGGTCCGTCACTGTCGCGGTTTTCTTCCTTGACTTCCTGACGGCTCATTTTCAGCTTTTCGATGTATTTCCAGTGGCGATAGAACCAGTCAATCGCCCCGATAACCAGCAGGCCGATGCAGATGCGTATGACCGCCCCGAGAACGACACCGCCGATGGATGACAGCACGTCATTGACATCGACCCATTGCAGTGTCGCCAGGAAGGTGATTTTTTTGCGGAGATACAGATAGACCAGAAATCCGATGAACACCAGTTTGACGATGGACAACAGGAGTTTAACCAGTGATTCCGGCGAGAATAATTGCTTGAGGCCATTGACCGGGTTGAGTTCATTGGTTTTCCAGACCAGGCTTTTGGGGGCGTAATTCAGACCGCTGACCATGATGCTGGCGCCGATGCCGCAGGCCGCCAGTGCCAGCAGAAACGGGGTCATCACCAGCATGCTGCCGATGATTTTGGAGTTGATGAACGCGATAAAAACCTGGCTGTTTTCCATCATTTCCGCCCTGCAGCTCAGGCCTTCGACGAGTTCGTTTTTGCCCCAGGAGATAAACCATGGCCCCAGGAGGGCACAGACCGCCAGCAGGGTCACGAGTGTCACGGCGGATACCATCTCGGCGCTCTGGGTGACCTGCCCCTCTTCACGGGCTTTTTGCAGGCGTCGCGCGGTTGGAAGATGAGTTTTATTGGTATCGGCCATTCGTCTCTGCGGTTATATTAAATGACCAGTAATTTGTCCAGCCAGAGGACAAATTGCTTGAGATATTCGTTGGCAAACGGCATCAGGATGCCATAAATGAGCAATCCCAGCCCGACCCGTACCGGCAGACTGAGAAACAGTATATTGGATTCCGGAGCGACACGGGCCATGATGGCCAGAACCACCATCAGCAGCAGGAAGATGGCCAGAACCGGGGCCGACATCTGCAGCGACAGCATCAGCAGGGCCGAGCCTGACAGCAGGATGCTTTCCATCAGTTTGCCGATATCGGGAATCTGGGCGATGCCGAACCGGTCGTAGCTGCGGGCGATGATTTTGAGCAGGATGTGATGTCCGTTGGAGGCAAACAGCAGCAGGATAAAGAAGATTTCGACCAGAATGGCCAGGGCGTTTTCCTGTTCTTCGGTCAAGGGGTCCATCTCGCTGGCGACATTGAGGCCCATTTGCTGTTCGCCGATGCGGGCGGCGTTTCGGACCACGCCAAAAAGGGCATACGCCACCAGCCCGAGGGCCAGCCCATACACGGCTTCGGAGGCGGTCCAGATGATAATCTGGAGGACATCCGGAGCTGCGGAAAGCTGCGGCATGGGGCTGACGCCGGCAAAGAAAATTGCCAGCAGGACGGCGACGGCGGTTTTGGTCTGCGGGGGGACGGAGGCCCAGTTAAACACCGGCGAGGCGGTGAAAAACGCGCCGACTCGTGTGGTAATCAATATAAACCCCAGTATTTTGCCGGTGATAAAAGTGTCCATCGATTACTGGCCATAGGTCTGGATTTGATTGAAGATTTCTGTGGTAAATCGCATCAGTACCTGCAGCATCCAATTGCCAAACAGCAGGGCGGTAATGCCGGCAGCGATGAGTTTGGGTGCCATGGTCAGGGTCATGTCACGGATGGACGTGACGGTCTGAAACAGAGAAATGATGATGCCGGAGATCATGCACGCCAGCAGAATCGGTGCCGAAATCAGCAGGGCGGTTTCCATGGTGTGTCGGGACAGATACAAAATGGAGTCAATAGTCATTGTGTCATCCTTATCTGAAACTCAAACTCAGTCCCTGTGCCAGAATTCCCCATCCATCCACGAGGATGAACAGGATCAGTTTCAGCGGCAGGGAAATCATGGCTGGGGGAAGCATCATCATACCTGCACTGAGCAGGATACTGGCGATGACCAGGTCCAGCAGCAGGAAGGGAATAAACAGCAGGCATCCGATTTCAAAGGATGTCCGGAACTCGCTGATTACAAATGCGGGCGTGATGATATGCAGCCCGAGGTCTGCGGGATTGGAAGGCGGGGCGACCCTGGCCATATTGACAAACAGAGCTAGATCGCTTTTGCGGGTCTGACGGAGCATGAATTCCTTGATAATCGAGGAGGATACGCCGGCGGTGCTTTCGAAATCCAATTGCCCTTTCAGATAGGGCTGGATAGCCTGTTCGTTCATTTTGACCAGGGTCGGGGCCATGGTAAACAGGGTCAGAAACAGGGCCAGGCCCATAACAACGGTGTTGGGAGGAATATTCTGGGTTCCGAGTGCCCGACGGACAAAGCCCAGCACGATGACAATTCGGGTAAACGAGGTCATCATCGCCAGCAGGCTGGGGATCAGGGCCAGCAGGGTGAAAATGGCGACCAGTTTGACCGGCGTACTCCATTCGGCGGGCTTTTCCTGATTATCTGTGGTTGCCTTATCGATTAAATCCACAATGTCCGGAATCTGGGGCAGGGTATTGGGTGCGGTCGGGGCCGGGATGGAGGGTTCCGCGGCCGCATAAGCCAGGACAGGCAGGGCCAGATACAGACAAAACAGAACAATTCGCGGGATAAGCTTCATTTATTGGTCCTCATGCGATAATGAAGCAACGGCTCCGGTCATATCGGTCAGGAGGTGAACGCCTTCAGGGCTGTTGCTGATTAAGAGCTGCTTATTGCCTGCCTGAATGAGATGGATTGAGCGTCTGGCGCCCAGCGGGAGTGTTTCAATGACCGACAAATGGCCTCCTTTTCCTCTGAGCCACGGATTATTCATTTTTTTGAGCAAAAACCACGCCCCAGCACCAATCAGAGCCACGAACAGCAGCATGAGGAAGAATTGTACCATTAATCTGCCGCTGCTGTAGCCGCCGCCGACTGAGTCGTCTTTGAGATTCCATTGATCCACCACCGTTTGCTGACTGTCCTCCGGCGGCAAGGCTTTGGCTTCACCGAGGGCAGGGCGCAATATGACCTGTCCCACGATGCTTAAGACCAGCAGCAGGCCCAGACATATCAGACGTTTTTTTGCCATAATTCCATTCCTGATCAGACAAACTATATCTTGGTATGTGGATGTGCAAAAATTGTGCCTTGATGCCAAAACTTGATTTTATGATGAAAAGTAAGACTTGAATTTTATTTGCGCAATAAAATCAGACACCTGTAATGTTCAAATTACGGTGTTATGGATAGATGGCGATAAATCCAGTATATAATAAAGAGCAAGAGGAATCAGTTTTTTTGTGTCAGGACCGCAATCATGATTTCGGTTTCGGAGCTGACCATGCCTTTTTGGCCCACCCAGTCGCCGCCAGGGCCGGCCCCCCAGCTATAAATCGACCAATTGGTATTTTCAGGTTGTTTTGAGCGAATGAAATCCGCAACGGCCTGGGCCCGTTGGGCGGACATAGTCCATTGCCGTTTTTCGCCTTTTTCGCCTGCGGCAATGCCAAGGACATACAGGGTTACTTCCTGTCCGGTCAGGTTGGTGATAAGCTGCTGGCAATACTTGTTGAGAAAAGTTTCGGCCTGGGAGTTGAGAGTGATTTGTCCCGGTGTAAAGTGGATATCAGTCGGCAGGAACGTTCTGTTCATGCCGGAGATTGGGCTTGGCGTAATCTTTGCCATTTTCTCGATATCCATCAGCACCCGCCGCATCATCTCGGTATGGGCGTCCAGGGAGCGATTCTGTGGTTCGTCTTTGCCTTCTTCGGCGGCATATTCGGGTTTGGGATGTTCGAATTTGGTACCATCATTTTGGGATGGTTCATCCCCTGAAATTCCCAGACCGTCGAAGGTGCGTTTTAGTGCTGCCTGTCCGGCTTCAAACTTATGCTCTGCTATCTGGACAGTAGCCATACTTTGCAGCATTACAAAAAAGGTCAACAGAAGCGTTATCATATCTGAAAAGGTGACAATCCAGGCCGGCGTGCCTGGTGCTTTTTCTTCGGCTCTTTTCCTGCTCATTATTCGTACACGCTCCTTTCCAGAAGCGTGATTTCAAGCTGACGGACCTGTACGGGGTCTTTTGTAGTCGGCGAAAAGCTGATACTCATTCGCTTTTTATCAATGCCTCCTGCCGATAAATAATCCATGACCATGATCGCTCGATCCAGGCTGAGTTTGACATTCTTGTCAGGGCCGTTTTCACTGATCACGATACGTCCGGGAGTATTCATGAAGAATTTTTCTAACGCATTGAGGATGTCCTTCCCTGAGTCGGTTAATGCGAAACCGTTTCCCCAGAATATCTTTTCGGATTCGATCGTAAAGACTTTCAGGTTCCTGAAATCCAGCGGTTTTTTTTCTTTCATGAAATTGGAATTCATCGCTTCGGCAAGCGTTCTGGTTTCGGAGCCTTCCCTGGATATCTGTGCGTTAGGGGACTGTTTTTTTTCCATCATGGATTTTTCGACGGAACCGCCGAACAATCCCACGCCGGGAAATGCCTTTGAGAAAATCGCTCCAAGGGCCGGGATGGTGTCTTTGTCAAATGAAGCAAAGCTCATCAGCAGCACAAAAAAAGTCAGCAGCAGCGTCATGCAATCGCTGAATGTGAGCATCCATGCCGGCACCTCACCGCCGCCGTCGTCTTCTACCGTTTTTTTTGCTCTGGCCATTATACCGTTGCCTTGACTTCCATTCTTCGTCCGGGCGAGATGAACGCCTGGAGCTTTTCACGCACAACCGTAGGATTTTCTCCTTTGCTGATGGTGCAGATGCCTTCGACGATCATTTCCATGGCCAGCGTTTCTGCTTTGGAGTAGATGCCCAGTTTTCCAGCCATTGGGGTAAAGATCAGATTAGACAGGATTGCGCCATAGAACGTGGTGATGAGGGCGACAGCCATGCCGGCCCCAATGGAATCCGGGGAGCTCATATTGCGCAGCATCTGGACCAGACCGATAAGTGTTCCAATCATGCCGAAAGCGGGTGCGGATGCGGACATAAACTCGAGAATCTTTTTTCCCTGGGCATGGCGTTCCTGCAGGTATTGAATCTCAAGCTCCAGCATATCGCGAATGTTGGTTTCATCCTGTCCGTCCACCAGCATCTGGAGCGCTTTGGCCATGAATGTATTATCCACCTTGCGAATCTGCTCTTCGAGGGCCAGGGCGCCTTCCCGTCGGCTGATGGCTGCAAAATTGACCATTTGCTGGATGATGTCGGAGGGCCGGGGTACTTTGACCAGGAAAGTTTTTTTGATGACTGAAAAAATACTGAGAAACTGAGGCAGCGAAAAATGAATAATCACTGAACACAGCATTCCTCCGATGACAATCAATGCCGAAGGCAAATCCCAGAAGACCAACAGGCTGCATCCCATCAGGATGGACCATGCAATCAGTCCGATGCCGACGACTAAACCTACGATTGTTCCGATATCCATACCTTTGTTATCTCCCCGCGTTCGCTTATTTTTGTTCGCGAATGCGTTTTAACTGCAGACTCAGTGCCGCGGCAACTTCCGGGGCATTGGTTCCGACTTCGCCGAGCAATTTGCCGGCGCTGCGTTCATTCATATAATACAGGATTTTAACGGCGTCGGGCATCTGGTTATTGGTGACCATGGTGGCCAGAATCTTACCCGCCTGGGCCGGGTCCATTTTGTCATAGGTGCTGGCGATGCGCTGGAAATTGGTTCGTTCGATGGTTTCGATTTCCACGACGCTGTTCTGGATTGCTTTTTCCTTGTCTTTGAGGGAAATCAGAGTCAGATTCAGCTTTTCCTGGAGCTGGTTGAGCTGCTCGATTTCCTCCTGCAGGGTCTGCCGTGTGATTTCAATCTGCTGTTTTTCCTGTTCAAGGGTTTTCTGTTTGTCGTTGTATTCCTGCATTTTCTGGCGAATGTCGAAAATCAGGTTCTTCAATTGCGTTTCGGACATCCCCAGATTGTCGGCGGCCTGTGAGCGGGCCATCAGGCTTTCGAGGATGCTGTTTTCAGAGGAATTGCCGGAGGGCTGGCCGGATGTATTTTTGTTTTGATCGGCGGCCTGATCGGCGGTGACCGGTCGTGGCTTTTTGAGCCAGAGACTGACTCCAAAGGCCGATCCGAAACTCAGCAGGCCTGCTGCCAGCAGTAAGATAATGTGTATTTTTTTCATATCGGTTGATCTCCCAACGATTAACGAGACATCTGCACCGCGAGGCATTCGGCTGGAGTTTTCCGGGCGTCGTCGCTGTGTGATTGAACGGCTCCGGAGTCTGCTTCATTCCGGCCGGACAGGAGCAGTGTCCTGGCATAACTGATGCAGCCTGCCTCATCGGTTGTCCTTTGTTCCTGACGATTTTGTTCTTTGCGATACTCTTCCTCGGCCCTGGCACGCAGTTTTTCGAGGCTTTTTCGTTCTTTGCGAATCACCAGGAGCTGGTTTATTTTTTCTCTTCGCTGCTGTTCCAGGGATGCCAGTTTGTCGGATAATGCTTTCATTCGCGTATCCAGAACGTGGGCATACTGCAGAAACATCTGCTGTTTTTCCAGTCGCTGGTTGTCGGCCAGCGTCCGCATTTCGGCCAGACGTCCGCGAATCTGGGCCTTGAGCATCAGGATTTGGGCTCGTACGGTTGCGGCCTGTTCACTCAGCGCGGCCAGTTCGGCCCGCAGCATTTCGTGCTGTCGTACTTTCAGGTCCAGCAGCCGCTGGAGTCGCCATACAAATCGTTTCATGCGGATTCTCCTGTTCTCATCTTAGGACATCCTGCCGGTTGCGGCCGGTTTGATTGTTTTGATAACCGGTTCACTGAGCATTTGCTCCCAGTCCGCGGCAATGGCTCGCAGACGCTCGACGGTCTGGTCAAAGGGGCTTCGCTGGCGAATCGGCTGCACCAGAAACTGGTGTATCCGGTCGATCAGGGTCACGGCGCTGTCAATCCGGCGGTTGCTGCCGGGAGCAAAGGCTCCGATGCTAATGAGGTCTTCGGCATCCATGTAGGTGGCGTAGATTTCACGAAGTTTCTGGGCGGCCTGACGGTGTTCCGGGGTGACCACGGTATTCATCAATCGACTGACGCTCTGGAGGATATCGATGGCCGGGTAGTGGCCGCGGTCGGCGAGTCTCCGGGTCAGGACGATATGGCCGTCCAGCAGGGAACGTGCACTGTCGGCAACGGGGTCGTTCATATCATCGCCTTCGGCCAGTACCGTCAGGATGCCGGTGATGCTGCCGCGTTCGCCGCAGCCAAGACGTTCGATCAGTTTGGGCAGCAGGGCGAATACGCTGGGGCAGTATCCTTTGGTCGCCGGGGGTTCTCCCGCGGCAAGGCCGATTTCACGCTGAGCCTGTGCAAACCGTGTCAGGGAATCCATCATAAACAACACATCTTTGCCCTGTTCGCGGAAATACTCCGCAATGGTGGCGGCGACAAATCCCGCCTTGACGCGCTGAATGGCTGCCGAGTCCGAGGTGGCCACGACGACCACGCTGCGGGACAGGCCTTCGGGACCGAGGTCTTTTTCGAGATATTCACGGACTTCTCTGCCGCGCTCGCCGACCAGGGCCACGACGTTGACATGGGCGGCGCTGCTGTTGGCGATTTCACCGAGGAGGACGCTTTTGCCGACACCGCTGCCGGCAAAGACTCCCATGCGCTGTCCCTTGCCGCAGGTGAGAATGCCGTCGATGGCGCGGATGCCCATCGACAGGGGGGTGGTAATCATCTCGCGCTGCAGTGGGGCGGGACTGGTGTTATGAATCACACGGAGCTGGCCGAGAAGCGGGCCTTTGCCGTCAATCGGTTCACCCAGGCCGTTGAGGACACGGCCCATCAACTGCGGCCCGACGCAGACCATACGGGGTTTGTCAGTGGCACTGACCATGTCGCCGGGCCGGATGCCTTCGATGGAATCCAGCGGCAGCAGGACCAGGTTGCCTTTGCGGAAGGCCACGACTTCGGCTTCGACCACGGCACCGCCCTGAAGGTGTATCCGGCAGAGCTGACCAAGGCCCACGGACGGGCCGCTGCTTTCGACAGTCAGCCCGGAAACGTGGGTCACAGCACCCTTGCGGGCGCCGACGGGGGCCTGTCGAACCGCCTGTATTAACGGTTCAAAATCCACAAACGATTGTTTTCTGTTTTCAGTCATTGTTTATGATACATTATGCAGCGCCGTTTCAATTTGGCGCAAATGTTCCTGTATGGTGCATTCCATGGTGCCGTCGGCGGTTTCCACCACGCATTCGGCACGCCCCACAGACCAGTCCGGGCTTAGTTTTACCTCCTGTCCGATCAGAAGCTGACCGTTTTTGATCAGTTCCTCACAGGTTTTCAGGTCGTCCGGGTTGAGCCGGATTTCGAGCACCGGGCCGGAGGCGTTCTGCTGGATGGCCTGGGTCAGAATCTTGCCGATTTCGTACTGCCCTTTTTCAATATCGCGGGCCACGATTCGGGAGGCAATCTGAATCGACAAGTGAATCAACTGTTCCCGATGCGATACAAACAGGCTGCGTCCGTGGGCCTCCACAGTCTGGACGGCCTGCTGGAGGGCCTGACCAAGCGATTCCAGCCTGCTTTTCAATGCGGTCGTTTCTTTGGCCGCGGCCGCGGCTGCAGCTTTGTCCGGAGTGGCGGCGCCGGCGTCCAGGATACGGATAGCACCGATGGCTGAATCGAGCTGAAGACAAACCCTCCCGGCCATGACTACTCTTCCTCTTCAATAAACAGCAGTTCGCCGGCTTCATTGGCTTCCCGCAGCGGTTTAGCCACTTCTTCACGTGCGGTCTGCACATCTTTTTTTCGCGGTTCTCCAATCAGCGACAGTTCATCGTCAATCATCTGCGACAGGCGTTCTGAAATATTGGAGCGGATTTTCTGTGTGATGGCCTGCTCAGCGCCGAACAGGGCTTTGGCCAGCACCCCAGCCTCCACTTTCCGCAGGAGACCCTGCAGACATTTATCATCGATTTTAACGATATCTTCCCAGGTGACCATCAGGGCCTTGACGGTGTTGGCGATGTTTTCATCACGATTGCGAATTTGTCCCAGCAGGTTGTCGCGGCGATCCTTCTGCAGTCCGCTCAGGACGAGGGCTACTTTGCGAAGTGTTTCCTTGCCGGCATTTTCCTTAATGACCGGCGCCTGCTGTTCGGAGTTCATTTCCATGAGCCGGTTGCATACAATTTCACCGATGCGCCGCAGGGTTTTAATCGATACATCCTGCGGAATGGTCATTCGCCAGATCACCTGAGTACTCAATTTCTCGTCCAGCTTGGCCAGAACGTCGGTACTGAGTTTGGGAGGAAGAGCCGACAGGACCAGAGCGATGGCCTGGGCGGGTTCGGTTCCCACGGCGGCGGCAATCTGCTCGGCGGGGGCGTTGGAAATATAAATAAAGGGATCTTTTTCACGCACTGCTTTTTCAAGACGAGACTGGATGTCGGACGCTTTTTCTTTTCCCGAGCTGCTTTGCAGAAGGCTGCTGACAAAACTTTTAACATGCAGTGTACCGCTTCCGCGATTTTGCAGTTCGGTGCAGAAGGTCCGGCTGATCATGGTGGCCTGTTCAGAGCCGCTGAGTCCTTTGGCATCCAACTGGGCCAGTTCCATGGCGATTTTCTGTATCACCTCGGCCGGCTGCCCTTTGAGCAGTTCGGTTGCGGTCGCCGGGTCCAGCGTCGTCAGCAGCAGTGCGGCTTTTTGAATTCCCGTAAGCATGGCTGTTTACCGATCCTCAGCAAGCCAGTTGGCAAACAATTGACGGACCTGTTCGGGATTCTGACGCAGTTGGGCGGCGATATGCTGGCGGATGGCATTGGCTGCGTCGGCGCCACTGCCGGCGGTCAGCAGTCCGGCAGCGCCGGCTCCCAGTGCATTTGCGGATTGCTGGGCGGATGCTGCTGCGGCTTTCTTGCCGGCGCTGGTGAAGATTTTTAATGCCAGCAGGGCACACAGGGCCAGGACGCCCATGGATGACTGCCTGGCAATCTCGATATAGCGGTCCCATTTATCAAACCCCGTCGCATCATTGATTTCAGTGACCATGGGTCGATTAAAGGCAACGTGCCGCACAGTGAGGTTTTCTTCTTTTAACAACTCGGGACCGATTGCCGTTCGGACAATGGCTTTGACATCATCTACAGACAGCAGCAGGGTGCTTTCGGCTGCAGCGGCGGTCTGAGTCTGCTGGGCTGCATTCTGATCTCCATTGGTTTTGGATGCCGGGGGCTGGGGTTTGGACAAATCGGCGATAATCGATACCGACCAGCTTGTGATTTTGCCGGGGGAGCTTTGTCGTGTGGTGACGGTCTGGGGAACTTTGTATTTGCTCTGGGTGGAGCCGGTTTTTTCTGTTGTACCCGAATTGGCGTTACTGCCGTCGGGAGAGGGCGATGCCTGCTGAATATTGGAGGATTCGTCCACGGTTTCTTCTTCGGGAATTCCTTTTTCATAGGTGGTTTTGACTTCCGATTCACTGGTCAGGTCCACCATGGCGCTGGCCAGAACGGTGGCTTTGCCCGGCCCGAGAATCAAATCCAGAGAACGCATCAGCCGTTCGGTCATCTGCTGTTCGACAGCAGATTTGTAATCCTTGTAGGTATTTGCACCCGCAGCGACGGTATCGGCTTGTGTGGTACCGGTTAATAAATTGCCCTGGCTGTCGGCAATGGTGACATTTTCAGGCTTGAGGCTTTCGACCGCTCCGGAGACCAGGTTGGTAATGGCGGCTGCGGAGGCCTGACTCAGTCGCCAGCCGGGTCGCAGCTTGAGCATGACCGAAGCACTGGCCTTTTGTCCATCGCCGGTGAACATGGTCTGTTCCGGCCGGACGATATGGACGCGGGCGTATTCCACCCCGTCAAAAAACTGGATTGTCTTGGCCAGTTCGCCCTGCAGGGCGCGATTGTAATTGAGTTTCTGCACCAGGGGGCTGACACCGAGTTTTTCATTGTCGAATATTTCATATCCCGGTTCGCCGTCTTTGGGGCCGAGGCCCTCTTTGGCCAGCATGGCGCGGACTTCATAGACTTTTTCAGAGGGGATGTAAATGCTTGAACCGCCGGCCCCCATCTTGCATTCGATATTTTGTCCCTGGATTTTATCGGCGATGACTCCGGCCTGTTCGGCGCTGAGGTTGCCGTACAGCAGACGCATCTCGGGACGTGTTGCCCACTTGGTCAACAGGCCGCCTGTGATAACACAGGCCATGATTGCCGCCGCGAGCACTGCCCGCTGCACCAATCCAATTCGCTGCCAGACTGCGTTGATTTTGTCGAACAAAGCTTATTCCGCCGAAAATATAAGACCGAGACTGTTTTAAACCTGCATTCGCATGGTTTCTTTATAGGCTTCGACCAGCTTGTTGCGAACGCCCACCAAAAGCTTGAAGCTCATATCCGCCTTGGCCATCGAGGCGACGACGGTGTTGATGTCCTGCTGTTTGCCGCTGAGCAGATCCACGATTGACTGATTGGATTCGGTCTGGTCCTGGTTGACCTGTCGAAAGGAATTGAGCAGGGCGTCCCCGAACTTGGTCTGCTCGGCGCCTTCCTGCCGAATGCCCGGATGTGAAAGGGGGCCTTGGATAGCCGGAGACTGCAGGTTAGGATTAAATTGTATTGACATAGAGATAGTCCTTAACGAAGGAGTTCAAGACTGGTTTCCATCATTTTCTGATACCGTTTCAGAATCGCGGCATTGGCCTGGTAGGCTTTGCTGGCGACATTGAGGTCGATCATTTCTCTGGGCCAGCTTACATTGGGCATGGCGACATAGCCGTTTTCATCGGCCTGGGGATGTCCCGGGTCTAAAATATACTGAAAATCGCTCGGGTCCTGCTTCAATTCCCCCGCCTCGACTCCGCTGACTCCGTTTTTGCTTTCTTCGGCTTTAAATTCCAGCGTGAGCCTCCGGTAGGGCTGTCCGTTGCCGGTGTCAGTGGTCTGCATATTGGCAATGTTGGACCCAATAACTTCCAATTTGCGGTTGGTGGCTTTCATGCCGGATACCGCAATATTAATGGTGTCAAACATACTGCTTTCTATTTTCATGGGTCGGAATCCTTTCCGATGACTTATTCATAAAGGCTTATGATACAAGAATTTAATATTGCAGCTTGATCGCCGAATCCATCTGCTGATATTTCTTTTTCAGCAGCGACATATAAGCCCGATGCCGCAGGGAGTTCTCAACCATCTTTCCCAATTCGGTATCCAGTGAAACATCGGAACCTTGTTCATTAATTGGGGTATTACGGGTTTGATAAAATTCCATTTCAATTTTGTCGGGATTTATATCCTTACCTTTGTCCATCGCTTTTTTGAGTTCCATCTCAAAATTGACATCAATCCGCCGATAGCCGTTGGTGTTCATATTGGCAACATTGCTGGCAATGGCCTGCTGGCGGAGTCCCTCGGCCTGCATGGCTGATTCGAGCAGATTGATTACTGTATTGTCTTGAATCATAATTTTTCCTGTCCTGCAAACTGTTCCAAATTGACACACTATCAGTTGCTCTTAATTGAGCAATCTTTGTGCCAGAAAAAGAAATAGGCGTTTTTTGATTCAAAAACAGAGATATTGCATTTAGTTTAGTGGTTCTGATGTAAAAAATATCAAAATCTGTATGACCTTTGGACAAGTTTTCTATTATCTATATACAGGTGTGAAATATTATATAATAACGCGAAAGGTTCTTTTTGATAAACTCATCGTAAAGGGCCTTGCAAAATACCGCAATTAGCGTTAGATTACAGCGATTGCTCTGGCCGGCAAAGTAAGTAATGGAGAGGTGTCGGAGCGGCTGATCGAGCTGGTTTCGAAAACCAGTGTACCCATTGGGTACCGCGGGTTCGAATCCCGCCCTCTCCGTTTTTTTTTTTTTTTTCTTTATTCGCCAAAATCACGTCTGTAAGTTCTTGTAATTCAATGGGTTGCAGATTCCTGCCTATTTTATACTCGTCCACTGTCCTCAAACTGTCCTCTAAATCATCATCAGCAAGTTCAGATGTTTCCGATTTGGCAAGTTCCATCATCGTCTTCCGGCTGTCGTCGTCGTGGAGGTGAAAGGGCTGCCCCAGCGGGGCGGGTTTGTTAGTGGCGATATCCGGAGTTGGCCTGAACAAGAGAAAGGCGGGACAGGGCTGTTCAAAAAGAGTTACTGGTGAAAAACGAACTTGTTCTTACTTCGTTTCCGGTTACCTTTATTATAGGGATTCTATTTTGGGATTTAGTTATGCGACAGGGACCGATGCTGAAAAACGGGAATAATACGGCGCACAGCTTGCAGGGTATTGCTTTGATGAAGAAATTTCCGTTGTTCTTCAGGCTTTTTGTTCTTGTTATTCTGGCCGCTCCTGTTCAGGCGGAATTGGGCCTTGCACAACAGGTTGTCAGCGAGAATTCGGCGTCGGGCAGCTTTCCAGTTGTCGCTTCCGGTCAGGCGTCACCGCTTTGTTGCGACCCCGACGATTACAAGGGTGTGATACGTGCAATCGGTGACCTTCAGGCCGACATTGAACGCGTGACCGGCCGGAAACCGGAGCTTAAGACGGCTCGTTCCATCTCCGAGCGTTGTATTATTATTGGTACCCTGGGCAAGAGCAAGCTGATTGATGGGCTTGCCGTTTCGGGCAAGCTGGGGACGGCGGACCTCAAGGGAAAGTGGGAATCTTTCGTGATAGCCACGGTTGAGCAGCCCGCATCCGACGTCGGCCAGGCCCTGGTGATTGCCGGCAGTGATAAACGCGGCACGATTTACGGGGTCTATGAGCTTTGTGAACAGCTTGGTGTTTCACCGTGGTACTGGTGGGCCGATGTCCCGCCGACACAACGCAGCGAGGCCTATATTCTTTCAGGCCGGTACGCTTCAGGTGAACCGGCTGTGAAGTATCGCGGGATATTCATCAATGATGAGGAACCGTGTTTTGGGCCGTGGGCCCGGGAGAAGTTTGGCGGCGTCAACTCCAGGATGTATGCCCACCTGTTTGAGCTGATTTTGCGTCTGCGCGGCAATTACCTCTGGCCTGCCATGTGGGGAAAGGCGTTTAACGAAGACGACCCTGAAAATCCGCGTCTGGCGGATGAATATGGCATTGTGATGGGGACGTCTCACCACGAACCCATGATACGTGCCCAGGCGGAATGGACCAGGCACAGATCCCGTTTTGGTAATGGTGCATGGAATTATGCGACCAATGAGGAGGGTCTCAGGGCGTTCTGGGAAGAGGGGATCCGGCGCAATAAAGACTACGAGAGTCTTGTTACGATTGGAATGCGGGGGGACGGCGACGAGCCCATGATCAAGGGCGGCGACATGGAATCCAATGTCGCGCTGCTGGAACGTATTGTCGCCGACCAGCGGAAGCTGCTTGCGGACATCATCAACCCGGACGTTGCCCGGGTGCCTCAGCTCTGGGCGCTCTATAAGGAGGTTGCGGATTACTATGCCCATGGGATGAAAGTGCCGGACGATGTGACGCTGCTGTGGTGTGATGACAACTGGGGCAACATTCGCCGCCTGCCCACGCCGCAGGAGCGAGGCCGTTCCGGCCGGGCCGGCATCTATTACCACTTTGACTATGTGGGTTCTCCGCGTTCTTATAAATGGATCAATACCAATCCGCTACCCAAGATTTGGGAGCAGATGAACATGGCCTATAACTATGGTGCCGACAGGGTTTGGGTTGTGAATGTCGGCGACCTTAAGCCTATGGAGATTCCCATCGAATTCTTTTTGCGTATGGCGTGGGATCCCAAAGCCATGCCAAAGGAGAAGATTGCCGAGTTTACCCGGACATGGGCCAAACGCGAATTCGGGTCCAGGTATGCCGATTCGATTGCAAATATCGTTTCGAAATATGCCAAATACAATGGCTGGCGGAAACCCGAGCTGCTGGAGCCGACCACATTCAGTCTTGTAAACTACCAGGAAGCCGAGCGTGTCCTGGCGGGCTGGCAGGCTATTACTGCGGAAGCTGAAAAGATCAACACCCAGTTGTCGCCGGAATTCCGCGATGCGTTTTATCAATTGGTGCTCTATCCGACCCAGGCATCGGCCACGGTTGCTGAAATGTATATTGCGGCCGGGCGTAATCGGCTTTACGCCGCCCAGGGGCGTGTCAGCGCCAATGCACAAGCCGAACGTGTTCGGGAGCTGTTCCAGCGCGACAAGGAACTCACCGAGGCCTACCATCGACTTGGCGGCGGCAGGTGGAACCACATGATGTCGCAGACCCGCATCGGCTACACAAGCTGGAACGAACCAAGAAACAACATCATGCCCAAGATAACCGAAGTGACACCGGCTGAGTCTGCATCCATGGGGATTGCGGTCGAAGGGTCCCAGAGTGCCTGGCCCGGTGAATCGAACACTGCGGTACTGCCCGCATTTGATTCGCTCAATCGACAGAGCCGCTGGTTTGAGGTGTTCAAACGCGGCAGTGAGAACTTTGCGTTCTCGGTGTTGGCGGATCAGCCGTGGATTCGGTTCAGCGCCGCCTCCGGCACTGTGGATCAGGATCAGCGTATCTGGGTGAGTGTCGATTGGGATAAGATGCCTGTGGGTGAATACCCTGCGGTGATTACGGTATCCCGTACGGATGGGGAAGGTGTGCAAATTCATCTCAATGCAGTTCGTTCAGACAAATATACACGTCAGACTGTTGCTGCCTTCGGCGGATTGACCGGGCCGATCACCATGGCGGCCGAAAGGGCGACGAAAATTGTTGATGCAGGCGACGTAAGATGGGAAAAAATCCCCGACTACGGCCGCGGCTTGTCAGGGATGGCCATTTTTCCGGTTACTGCCAAAAGCGTAACGCCGCCGGAGAATGCTCCGCGGATGGAATATCCTGTCTTGATTGCCAGGGCGGGGGAAATCCATGTTGATCTGGTCACGGGGCCGACTCTGAATGTTCAGCCGGACAGGGGGGTACGAATAGCCGTTTCGTTTGACGAGCAGCCGCCGCAGATTATCGACGCATTCCAGGGGCAATCGTATGCTGATCCTTCCCGGCGCGGCGATCTTTCGGCACCTGCGATTCGCGACTGGTATGCCTGGGTTAAAGACAATGCAAGGACTTTGAGGTCAACGCACCAGATTCCCGATCCGGGTGTGGTACTGGAAACATTGATTGTGACCAGCGAAACTCCGCCTAAATCGTATCTGGGGCCGATTGAAAGCCCGTCATATTTAAAATGAGTGATGGATAAAAAAGCGTATGATTGACGAAAGGCAGCTTATGAAATCGACCGGAATAGTGCGACAAGTCGTCTTGTTTTCCGTCATCGTGCTGGCTGTTGCGGGATGTACTCGCACGACGGGTCATGCATCACATTCGAGTTATCACTGGGTGGGGACCTGGGCATCATCGGCTCAGGAAGTGGAGGCGAAATTGATGCCATCCGCATTTCAGAAACTGGACGACACGACCCTGCGCCAGGTGGTGCGTGTATCCATCGGCGGCGGGAAATTGCGTGTCCGCATTTCCAATGCCTTTGCGGACTGGCAGGACAGTCTGAGCATCAGCGAGGCCTGTATTGCGGTGTCCGCCGGCGCAAATGGCGTCAAGCCGGAGACGGTCAAGCCGCTGACTTTTGGCGGGAATGCCTCGGTTGTGATTCCTTATGGTACGCTGTTTGTTTCGGATCCGGTTGATTTCGACCTGAAGCCGGGTTCCGATCTTGCGGTCACGATGCACATTGCAAAGGCTCCGAAAAAAACCACCGGGCATCGCAGCGCCAGAGGCGAAGCGGTCTTTATCCAGTCAGGAAATGCCGTAAGCGAGAAATCCCTTCCGACCTCCGTCGCAAACACGTGCTGGTATTATCTTTGCGGCGTGGAGGTACTGGCTCACCACTCCGCTGCCGCCGTGGTTTGCCTGGGCGATTCGATTACGGATGGAAAAGGCTCTACCGAGGGACAAAACCGGCGATGGCCTGATTATCTGGCACGCCGGCTGCAAGGGAACACCGAAACGGCCTCTATCGGTGTACTCAATCAGGGAATCGGGGGCAATTGTCTGTGGTCCGGCGGCATCGGCCAGCCCGTTATGCAGCGGCTGGATCGGGATGTGCTTGCCCAGCCGGGTGTTCGCTGGGTTATATTGCTTGCGGGAATCAACGACCTTGGCGGGGGACGTACTGCCCCGGAGGAGATCATAACCTCGATGGAGCAAATCGCAGTCCGATTACAGGCCTGCGGTCTGCGTGTTTATGGCTCGACGATTCTTCCGTGCGGCGGCTCCTTTTATTATAACGGTGAACTGGAGGCAAAACGTCTGAACATCAACGATTGGATCCGAACCCGCGGTGTCTTTGATGCGGTGATTGACTGGGATGCGGTTGTCCGTGACCCGACCGATCCCTCTCGACTGCGTCCGGAGGCAGACTCGGGCGACCACCTTCATCTCAGCGATGAAGGATACCGGATGATGGCTGAGGCGGTGGATATAAAACTGTTGTTGAATTAATACCCAATGGGTATGCGTATTCCGCGAGCAAAAGCAGCATGTGGTTGATGTACCTTCCTTGGCTGCGACGAACCGGAAATTTTCAAGTAAGATCAGTATAACTTGCAGAAAGGCTTTTTATGATGAAACAGGTATGTATCACATGGATTACCGTTGTTCTGATTCTGTCAGGCTGTATCCTTTATGCTGCCGACGCCAATCCCGGCAAAATCGTTGTGCAGGCTGACAAACCCGGTGCCAGAATCAGTCCGATGTTTTATGGTCTGATGACTGAGGAAATCAATTACTCGTATGAGGGCGGGCTTTATGGCGAGTTGATTCAGAACCGCATCTTTCGGAATCCCAGCGGACGCGGCAGTGGTTTGGCTCCGATTGTCACGGGAACCAAAGAACCCGGGCTGTTCAGAAGCGAGCATTATTCGATGGGCGCCTTCTCATGCAAAATCCCCAACGGCAAATATCTGGCAAAGCTCTACTTTGCGGAGACCTACTCAGGAATTACCGGCCCCGGCCAGCGCGTATTCTCCTTCAATGTCCAGGGGCAGGAATTCAAGGATTTCGATATCTGGGTCAAGGCCGGCGGTCCCAATCGGGCCTATATCGAAACGGTACCCGTAGAAGTGTCCCATGGAGAGTTTCGTATTGTTTTTACGCCGAAGATCGAAAATCCGGCAATTAACGCCATTGAAATCATTCCACAGACACCGGCTGCGCCTGCGGAAGCCACGATACGAATCAGGGCCGGGCAGACCACGCCCTATACGGATTCCAGCGGTCAGATATGGCAGCCGGAAAAAGGGTTTGAGGGGGGGGATATCGTTGATCACGGCCCGATTCCGGCAACTCCTGACAGCACGATTCCCGGGGCTCCTCACTGGTTTCTGGTGACCTCCGCCGGCGCAGAAGGCTCTGCCGCAACCGACACCAGCGATCCCATTAACACCATCGCGTTGACGACGAGTCTGAAGCTTGTGATTGCCAATGTCCCCGATGGCGGCCGCGCTGGTGTGGCTAATGATGGATATTGGGGCATTCCGGTTAAACCCGGCACGTCTTATCAGTGCTCCTTCTATGCCAAAGCCTCTGATGGTTTTGCCGGTGCACTAACCGTCGCTATCGAATCCAGCGATGGGAAAACTATTTATGCATCTGAGAAAATCTCTGCCATTACAGGCACGTGGCAGCGCTATCGCCTTACACTGAAGACCGGCGAGGTCAAGCCGACGGCCGATGCCCGCCTGGTCATCTCTGCCGATACGAAGGGTACGGTGAACTTCAATCTTGTGTCGTTGTTTCCCCCGGTGTTCCGGGAACGTACCGGTAAAGCCCTGGGCGGACGTCCCGTTACCGGATTCAGGCCGGACATTATGCAGCTTCTGGATGACATGCGTCCCGCATTCCTCCGTTTTCCGGGAGGCAATTATGTCGAAGGCTCCAATTTTGCCAATCGATTTGATTGGAAAATCATGATTGGGCCGTGGGAAGATCGCCCCGGCCACCAGAGTCCCTGGGGCTATCGGTCTTCGGATGGCCTGGGGCTGCTGGAATTCCTCGAATGGTGCGAAGAATTGAATATGGAGCCTGTCGTTGGTGTTTACGCCGGTCTGCATCTTGACGGCGGCCGCGATATCAGAACCGGCGAAGCGCTCAAACCGTTTATTCAGGAGGCTCTGGATCAGATTGAATACATGACCGGCGATGTGAACACAACATGGGGTGCCCGCCGTGCCAAAGACGGCCACCCGGCCCCCTTCAAGCTGACGTATGTCGAGATCGGCAATGAGGATTTCCTCAACAATGGGACCACAACCTATTGTGGACCGGAAGGCCGCTTTGCCATGTTCTATAATGCCATCAAGGCCAAATATCCTCACATCCAAGTCATTGCCACGGTTGACCCAAAGGTCCCGCATGATGTGATTGACAATCACCATTATATGTCGCCCAATACCGCCATTCGAAATGCCCATATTTATGATCATGCGGATCGTAACGGCCCGAAGATTTTCGAAGGCGAATGGGCCTCCCAGGAGCGAGGAACGCAGCGGGGGCTGACCCCGTCTTTCCAGTGCGCTATTGCGGATGCTGCGTTTCTGACCGGCCTGGAACGCAATGCCGACATTGTCATTATGACCTGTTATGCTCCGCTGTTTACCCGCGTCAATCCGGGCGGCAGTCAGTGGCGCACAAACCTTATCGGTTACGATACCCTGACCAGCTACGGTTCCCCGTCATATTACGTCCAAAAAATGTTCTTTAATGCCAGGGGTGATCAGATTATCCCCATTGACCAAATCATCCCCCAGACGATACCGACACCTGCTTCCGAGCCTGTACAGACTCCCGCAGGGCAATCGCCAGGTCGCGGTCGCACGGACACTCCTCCCAGTCCAAACGAGCCGCTGTTTGCCTGTGCAAGCAAAGAAGATGCCTCCGGCGACATTATCCTGAAAGTCGTTAACGTCTTTGATGTCGATCAGAATATGACCGTGGAATGCAAGGGGGTGGATATTAAGAAAAATGCTGTCGGACAGGTCCTGGCGGGACAGCTCAATGATACCAACTCGGTGGACAATCCCTTCAATATTGTCCCGAAAGACTTCGTTGTTCAGGATGCAGGCTCTGTATGGAATCATACTTTTCCGGGCAATTCCATCACGGTGATTCGTTTCAAAACCAAGTGACCGAGAAAGATACTGTTCCTGAATGAAATTGTTCGCCACAGATACGGCGGCATACCGTTTCGATGAGTTCTATGGCCATCCAGGCGGCACAATGATATGTGTTAAGGATAACCGGAGAAATGAATGAATAATCCAATAAAAACAACAGCCATGTTTTTTTTGATGATCACGGTTTTGTCCATTGCGGCTCCTTTGAAACCGCGTCTGGTTGTATTGACCGACATCGCACCGGACACCGTGGAGCCCGATGACATGCAATCCATCATTCGGCTCCTTGTCCATGCCGACCTGTTTGAAATCGAAGCCCTGATTCACTCAACCGGCTGGAATACGGACACCACGAAGGATAGTTATTATCAACTGATTCATGAAGCAATCACGCTGTATGAAAAGGATTTACCCAATCTGATGAAGCGTTCCGGCCAGACCGGGCATGTGCACGATCTTGAACGTCAGGAAATAGGATACTGGCCCAGTGCGAACTATTTAAGAGACCGCACCGTCTATGGCAGCTCTGTCAGGGGCTTTGAGTCGATTGGAGCCGAGAATGTGTCTGATGGAAGCCGCCGGATTATTGCTTTGGCTGATGAAGAGGATGATCGTCCCGTTTGGGTCACCATCTGGGGCGGCGGGAGCACTCTGGCCCAGGCATGCCGGCAGGTGCAGCAGGAGCGGACGCCGGAACAATTGCAGGCATTCCTAAGCAGGATTCGTGCCTACGCAATCACGGATCAGGATGCGGCCCAAAAACCGGGCAATATCATCCATTGGCCCGAAAGCTCTCATCAATGGATGCGCCGCGAGTTTGAAAAGGATCTTCTGTTTATCTGGGATGAAAGCGCCTGGCTTTACCAGGCTGGTACCGGCAGAAGCAAATGGAATGACTATCAAACCCATATCCTGGGCCATGGCCATCTGGGCGGCAGGTATCCCAAATATAAGTATGGCGTGGAAGGTGATACGCCGGCATTTCTTCATCTGATGCCTGTCGGACTCAATAATCCGGATGTTCCCAATCAAGTCGGCTGGGGCGGCTATTTCGAGTTTGGAAATTGCAAGGACAATGCGACCCGTGCGTATCAAAACCATGATGGTCATGCAAAGAGCATTTCCTCAAAATATCAACAGTATTTTTATCCGGCCACGTTTAACAATTTTGCGGCCCGGATGGACTGGGCGGAGGATGGCAAGGGAAACCGAAATCCGGTTGTTGTCATCGATGGTGACAAAGGCATGGATATCCTGATCCGCACTCCCGCGCAAGGCACGAAGGTCACCCTTGACGCATCCCAATCGTATGATCCGGATGGTGATAAGCTGGCATTCAAGTGGTGGATATTACCTGAAGCGGGCACCTATTCCGGGAATATCGTTATCTCAAATAGCAGTTCAAATATCGTCGCGATTGACATTCCGTCAGACTCGGCTGGAAAGCGTTTTCATGTGATCTGTGAGGTTGTTGATGATGGCGTGCATAATCTGTCGGGTTACCGCAGAATCATCTTTGAACCCACGGGCAATGAAAATTTATAAATTCAGTATAAAAAGGAGTTGCAAAGATGTTTAAAACTATCGCTGGTACTGTGATCATGCTCATACTGGCCCCTATGGTTCTTGCCGCAGACACCCCGGATACTTCCGCCTGGGTGCAATTTTCCTCGTTTACATACACAGGCAAGGCTGCTGCAGAACCGGCGGCGGATGAATATCTGAATCCCATCATCGCCGGCTTCTATCCGGACCCTTCCATTTGCCGGGTTGGCGACGACTATTATCTGGTTAATTCCTCCTTCAATTATTTCCCCGGCATCCCGATCTGGCACTCCAGAGACCTGGTCAATTGGATACAGATCGGCAATGTCATCGACCGACCGTCCCAGTTTGCCATACGTGGAGGGCAGGTCTCTGCCGGAACGTTTGCACCCACGATTCGCCATCACAAGGGCACTTTCTATATGGTCAACACCCTCGTTGGCGGCATCGGCAATTACTATGTCACCGCTACCGATCCCCAAGGCCCCTGGTCGGAGCCGGTTCGTTTGCCGGAAGTCGGCGGGATTGATCCGGATATGTTCTTCGATGACGACGGCAAGTGCTATATCCTCAGTTGTGACGAGCCGGTGGGGCAGGCCAAATACAACGGCCATCGCACCATCCGGATTCAGGAATTCGATCTCGATCAGAAAAAATCCGTCGGCGAAAAAACCGTACTTGTCGATGGCGGCACCGATATCTCCAAAAAACCCATCTGGTGCGAAGGCCCGCATCTCTACAAAATCAGCAACAGGTATTACCTGATGTGTGCCCAGGGAGGCACCGGGACGGCCCATACGGAAGTCATCTTCAGGTCGGATTCGCTTCGCGGCCCCTATATCCCCTGGGAAAAGAATCCCATCCTTGCGTCTCAGGGTCTGCCGTCTGACCGACCCAATCCCATCACCTGCACCGGCCATGCCGACCTCGTACAGACACAAAACGGCGACTGGTATGCTGTGTTCCTTGCCTGCCAGCCCTATCAGGCCGGTTTCTATAATACCGGTCGTCAGACATTCATGCTGCCGGTTACCTGGGCCGATGGCTGGCCCGTCATCCTGCCGCCGAACACGCCGGTTCCGTTGACTGTAAAAAAGCCAAATCTGCCTGCGGGCAAGGCCCCGGCGGTATCGTCCACCGGCAATATCCGTTTCACCGACAACTTTGATTCGGACACGCTGGGCTTTCGATGGATCGGCTTACGGGCTCCAGTTTCAAAATGGTATGTTATATCCAAAACAGACAGATGTCTTTACCTTGAGCCCCGCAGCGAGCTTCTCTCGGGGCAGGGGAACCCCTCGTATCTGGCCGTGCGTCAGCAAAACAACGACTTTGCCTGTACTGTGACGCTGACGGCCCAGCCCGGGACAACGAATTGTATAGCCGGATTAGCCGCCTTTCAGAATGAAGGCCATTATTATGCCATCAATGTTAAAATAGACTCCGGACGTCTCACCGAAATCTCTGTCGAACAGTCCGCCGGAGCAGCAGGCCGTGGATTCCGTCAAGACGGCCAACGGCCACAGACTGAGATTTTGACCTCTCAGGCACTGCCTGACAATACGGCGTCTATTGACCTTAAGATTGAAGGGCAAGGTCCCCATATCCGCTTTTTCTGCAAGACCGGCGGCGAGTTCACACCGCTTGGCCGGGATGTTCCGTCTTCTTTCCTGAGCACCGACACCGCCGGTGGATTCCAGGGGGTGACCCTGGGCATGTTCGCACACAAATAAGCAGAAGATTTCTTGTGACGAAAAACGAATTAAGGGTATGATGTTATACCAGTAAAGTGAAATTATTGATGTAAAGGAGATCGAGTATGAAACGATTTGTCTGCTGCGCAATGATCATTGCCTTCTATGGGATTGGGTTGAATGATGGATTTGCGGATAATCCTTTGATTCTCGATCAATTTTCGGCTGATCCGACCGCCCGCGTATTTGAAGGCAAAATTTATGTTTATCCTTCGCATGATATTCCCGCCGCTCCGGGCAGGGGACGCGCCGGGTGGTTTGTCATGGAAGACTACCATGTTTTCTCATCCGAAAATCTGATGGACTGGACGGATCATGGGGTCATTTTAGATCAGACCGATGTTCCCTGGCTTGAGCGAAAATCGTTCGATATGTGGGCGCCGGATTGCGTTTTCAAAGATGGAAAGTATTATTTTTATTTTCCCGCTTCAGGCCGAATCGGCGTGGCTGTGGCAGAAAAACCCGAGGGGCCCTATAAGCCGGCCGATAAGCCCATCAACGGTGTGCGAGGGATAGACCCCTGTGTTTTTATTGATAACGATGGAAAGGCTTATCTATATTATTCGATGAATCGCATATTCGCAGCCCGGCTCAAGGACAATATGCTGGAACTGGATTCTGAACCCCAGGTGATCGCAAATCTTCCCCAGAAAGGACTGATTGAAGGCCCCTTTGTATTTGAACGGAACGGCATTTATTATTTGACTTATCCGCATGTACAGAATAAAACCGAACGGCTCGAGTATGCGACCAGCACCAGTCCGATGGGGCCTTTTGAACACAAGGGAGTTATCATGGATGAATCGCCCAGCGGCTGCTGGACCAATCATCATTCCATCGTGCAATACAAAGGGCAATGGTATTTGTTCTATCATGACAAGGATTTATCCCCGGACTTTGATAAAAACAGGGCGATCCGGGCGGATTATCTTTCCTTCAATGAGGATGGCACCATTCGGAAAGTGACCCCGACCCTGCGCGGTGTGGGGATCGCTGATGCGTCCAAAGAAATACAGATGGACAGGTATAGTGCCGTCAGTCCCGACGGCGTAACGGTTGATTTTGTGGATTCAAACCAAAAACAAAAGGGCTGGAAGGCCGTTTTGGCGGCGCAGAATGCCTGGGTGCAGTACAACGACGTTGATTTCGGCGAGCACAAATGGACTTCGGTCCGGGTCAAAGCCGCATCGCAGACAGGCGGCAGGGTTGAGATTCGGATTGACAATGTCGATGGCCCCCTGGCTGCCCAGGTCGAGATTCCGCAAAACAGGGATTGGTCCGTTGTCAAGTCCGGGCTTGTGAAGACTCCTTCCGGTGTTCACAACCTGGTTGTGAAGCTCAACGATGCAAAAAATGTCGAGATGGATTGGATACAATTTGAATAAGAGAGTCGGTTCAATATGACGCATAAAACAGGTCACAGTATGCTGCATAAAATAATATCTATTTTTGTCTTGTGGGGACTGTGGGGCAGTTTTGTCCGGGCTGAAGATGGGTATCGGTTGTGGCTTCGCTATGAACCGATTACGGACTCCAAATGTCTTGAGCAGTATAGAAAGTCCGTCTCACAAGTCGTGCTGCCCAAATCGTTTCAAGACGGTGATGTCGTCAGGCGGGAACTTCAGTCCGGCCTGTCCGGGCTTCTTGGAATGGAACCGTCTGCTTTTACTGAGGAGATATCGCATGACGGAACACTGGTGATTGCAACGGCAGACACGGCCGGTTTGATAAGTGAAGTCATTCAATCCTCGGATCTGGAATCATGCGGCCCTGAAGGCTTTCTGATCCGGTCGATGAAAATCAAGGGGCACTCGGCCATCGTGATTGCCGCCAAAACACGTCCGGGGGTGCTCTACGGCGTATTTCATTTCCTGCGGCTGATGCAAACCCTTCAGCCAATAGATGCTCTGGATATCATGGAACAGCCTGCACTTCAGTTGCGGTTAATGAATCATTGGGATAACCTGAATGGTACGATTGAACGCGGTTACGCCGGACGCTCGCTGTGGCAATGGAATGAATTGCCCGGAACACTCAGCCCTCGCTATACGGATTATGCCCGGGCATGTGCCTCGATTGGCATAAACGGCTCAGTCATCAACAACGTCAATGCCGATCTTCGCATCCTTTCATCGGAATATCTTCGAAAAGTCGCCGCGATAGCTGACCTGTGGCGTCCCTTTGGCGTGCGTATGTATCTGAGTGTCAACTTCGCCTCGCCGATGCGGCTGGGAGGACTGCCGACTGCCGACCCGCTGAATTCGGATGTGATGACCTGGTGGAAGACAAAGGCCGACGAAATTTACAGCCTGATTCCCGATTTCGGCGGCTTTCTGGTCAAGGCCGACTCCGAGGGACAACCCGGCCCGAAAACGTATGGACGCACGCATGCCCAGGGGGCTAATCTGCTGGCCGACGCCCTTGCCCCCCACAAGGGCATTGTGATGTGGCGGGCCTTTGTTTATGATGCGGATGTCGATCCGGATCGTGCCAAACGTGCCTGGCTGGAGTTTACACGGCTGGACGGACAGTTTCGCCCCAACGTCGTGATTCAGGTGAAAAACGGCCCCATTGATTTTCAGCCGCGTGAACCCTTCCATCCGTTGTTTGGCGCGATGAAGCAGACCCCGGTAATCGCCGAAATTCAGGCCACGCAGGAGTATCTGGGGCAGGCCAGGCATCTGGTTTACCACGGTCCGATGTGGAAGGAATTTCTGGATTCCGATACGTATGCCAAAGGTCAGGGTTCGACCGTGGCCCGTGTACTGGCCGGAAAAGTGCATCCGTATCGCATAACTGGAATGGTCTCGGTAACCAATCCCGGCCTTGACACCAACTGGTGCGGTCACCATTTTTCGCAATCGAATTGGTATGCGTTTGGCCGATTGGCATGGAATCCGGAGTTGTCCGCCGAAGCGATCGCCGGAGAATGGACGTGGATGACGTTCACCAAGGACAAAAAAAACGCTGCTGTCATTCTCGAGATGATGATGGGGTCGCACGAAACCTTTGTCAACTATACAATGCCACTCGGGCTGCACCATCTGATCGGCGGGGACCATTATGCCCCCATGCCCTGGAACGACCGCGCCCCGAGGGCTGACTGGACGGCAACCTATTATCATCAGGCGTCTGCGGACGGCATCGGTTTTGATCGGACGCGACGGGGTACCAACGCCGTTGATCAATACTATCCGCCGGTCTGCGACGTGTTTAACGACATTTCGACATGTCCGGAAAAATTTCTACTCTGGTTTCACCGCTGCCCCTGGGACTACCGCATGAAGTCAGGCAGGACGTTGTGGGAGGAGCTTTGCGCCAGGTATCGGCAGGGAGCCGCACAGGCGGCTGCATTGCAGAAGACCTGGCAATCGCTTGACGGCATAATTGATTCGCGTCGACATCAGGAGGTTGCCGATCGCCTGGCAATTCAGGCCGCGGATGCCGAAAAATGGTGTGAACAGATTTTAGCGTATTTCGGGCGTTACGCTGAAAAACAGGATTGATTGTGGTTTCAATGGAATCAACAGTTTTCGTAAACAGGATTGAAGTGATGAAAAAAATGCTATTATTCGGGATGACCTGCCTTTTGGGGACAGGAATCCTGACGGCTTGGGCCGGCACGCCGGCTTCCTTGAAAGAGGCCTATAAAGATGCGTTTCGTGTGGGCTGTGCGGTGAATACGGCCATAGTCTCCGGCAGGGATAACGTCTCCCGGCAAATCGTGATGGATCAATTCAATTCCATTACGGCCGAAAATGAGATGAAAGCCGAGACGGTCAACCCAAAGCCGGGTATCTATCATTTTGGTCCTGCCGATCAAATTGTGGAATTTGCCGAAAAACACGGGATGTTCCTGATCGGTCATACCCTGATCTGGCATAATCAGACGCCCCAGTGGTTTTTTCAGGACGCCGATGGCAATCCCAATACCCGGCAGGCCCAGATTGAGCGTATGCGCAGTCATATCCAGGCTGTGGCAGGACGCTATGCGGGACGGGTTGATGCATGGGATGTGGTCAATGAGGTTATTGACAACGACGGCTCCTATCGTTCCACCGCGTGGGTCAAGACCATCGGTAATGGGGATGAGATGGTAAAACTGGCATTCCGGTTTGCCGCCGAATACGCACCGGATGCGGAACTCTATTATAATGATTTTAATGCCTGGCGACCCGCGAAAAGAGACGGTATCGTGCGCATGGTCAAGATGCTGCAGGCCGAAGGGATTCGGATTGACGGCATCGGCATCCAGGGCCATTGGGGACTTAACTATCCCAAAACCGAGTACATTGAGGCGGCGATTGATGCGTATGCGGCCCTGGGAGTCAAGGTCATGATTACCGAACTGGATATCGATGTCTTGCCGTTGACCCGGGAAGGGCAGATCATCGGCCAGGTTATGGCCGACCCGCAATTTCAGCTCGAAGAGTTCAAGACCTATCTGGACCCCTATGCTCGCGGGCTTCCTGACGCTGTGCAGCAGCAGCTCGCCGACCGGTATGCTGAATTATTTGGGATATTTTACCGGAAACGGGATAAAATCGATCGCGTCACGCTGTGGGGAGTCCATGATGACATGTCGTGGAAGAATGATTATCCGGTTCCGGGAAGAACCAATTATCCTTTATTGTTCGATAGAAACAGACAACCCAAGCCGGCGTTTGATGCAGTTCTGAAAGTGCCGTCTCAGGCAAAATAGCTCCCGTGTTCAGCCCTCGGGGGGGATACAGGCTTGATGAGTGCCTTAACACCGATTCAGAAAGGATCAGATAGATGAATAAAGCTATGTATATGATGATGTTCCTGACGTTATGCTATGCCGCGGCGGGAGCTTCCGACCCAAACCGTATTCAGGATGTCAGTGATCCCCGCGGAACGATGAAACCCTGGGATAAAGGCGCATGGGAAACCGGGAAGTATCGCAATGTATTCCTGGAGGCCGGGTATAAACAGCAGGACATTGATGCCAAACTGGCGAAGGCGTATCATGATCTCTTTGAAGGCCCCAACCGGGTTTACTTCGAAGTGGGTGACGATATGGCCTATGTGTCTGACATCAAAAACCGCGACGCACGCACCGAGGGCCTTTCCTACGGTATGATGGTGGCGGTGCAATTGAACAAAAAGGAAGTCTTCGACCGCCTGTGGCGCTGGACGGTTAAATATATGCAGCATCAGGAAGGCCCGCGGGAAGCCTATTTTGCCTGGTCGGTGGATCCCAAAATAGGACGACAAAATTCACCGGGATCCGCGTCGGACGGTGAATTATACTTCGTGACCGCACTGTTGTTTGCCTCAAATCGCTGGGGCAATGATACAGGCATCGACTATTATGCCCAGGCCCGGCGCATCCTGGATGCCATGTGGAGCAAGGATGGCTCCGGCGGCATCCGAAACATCATCAACACCGAACACAAAATGATTACCTTTGTTCCGGAAGGACGAGGGTACAATTGGACAGACCCGTCTTACCATGTACCGGCCTTTTTTGAAATCTGGGCCGAGTACGCCAAAGATGGCCATGAAGCGTTCTATCGCGAGTGTGCCGAGATTTCCAGGCAGTTCCTGCATAAAGCCTGTCACCCTCAAACAGGTCTGACTCCGGATTATGCGAACTTTGACGGCACGCCTCTTCCCGGGAGAATGAGTGCGTTCGGATTCGATTCCTGGCGAGTGCCCATGAATATTGCCATGGATTATTCCTGGTATGCCAAAGACAAATCCTGGCAGCAGGAGTATTGCAGATGCATTCAGAACTTCCTGTTCGCCCGGGGCATGGACACGTTTGAGGATCAGTTCAATGTGGACGGAACCGCCCGTGAAAATATCATGGGCGCCGGCGGGTATCGCACGCTGCGCCATTCCCTGGGATGGGTCAGCACAACGGCCGCAGCCTCCATCATGGGCACGCAGGCCAAAAGCTGGAAATTTGTCGATGCCATCTGGCATGCGAAGCTGGAACCTTACAAGGACGGCTATTTTGATCCGTATTACGATGGGTTTCTGTACCTGTTCAGCCTGATGCATCTGAGCGGCAATTACCAGATCATCAAGCCGGCCCCGATGGAATCCTCCGGGACAGCCGCCGTTGAGGCTCAGCAGTCTTAAAAAAAGCCAGGTACAGGCCGTTTAACAAGGACATATTCAGTTGTATAAAATTCAGCTTTCAGCCGCCAGCATGCAGCAATAGCCTCATGCCACGGCGATATAAGGCGGCTGGATCCTGTAACTATGCGCGGCAAAAAGCGGCTTGTAGCCACCGCGGAATAGTCATATCCGTTGGGTATACGGGTTCTTTCCTGAGGGATGTTGGTGAACAGCCGCCGGAATTGGGATGTTTGCAGGAATGATTGTTGTCATTTTGACCCTGATTCTTAATCTTTTTTTCAGCCCCATTGAAATTCCCGAAACTGAGACATAAATGCTCGTTTTTCTCTTGAAATTAATACAGGATGTGAAAAGGCGGGATTGACATTGGGTTGTTATTGAGGTATGATATAGGGAAATGGGGAATTATGGTAAAACTGGTTCATCAATATAGAGAACCCCCGTAAGCACACAAAACAGAATCAACGTAAGAGGTTTTATGCGAACGAAACGAAAAGAAAATGGATTCAGAGTTTCGAGTTTAAAGATGTTATTCGTTTTTGTTCTTCTCGGAACAGCCTCCGTCTGGGCCGATATCACTTATACGCTTCATCTGGATGGTGTTGAACAGGGTATCCGGAATCAGATTGAATCCTCGGTTGCCGAAGCCGTGGGGCTTTACAATCAATACGGATCTTTTAATAAACACCTGAATATCTATTATAATGCCGGAGTTCCCACCGCACAGGCCAATTTTGATGGCGTCATCACCTTTGGCGGCTCACGAAACGCTCGTGTTGTACTGCATGAAATGGCTCATACCCTGGGCTGCGGGACGTACTGGGACTGGCCCAATCACATGGTTGGCTCATGGAACGGGGCCTATGCGACGGCCAAGATTAAGGAATTTGACGGTGCGGGGGCGTTGCTTTACGGCGACAATTGGCATTTCTGGCCGTATGGCCTTAATTACGACAACGAAGACAGCTATATCAATCGATTTCGCCATGTACGATTGGTTGCGGCGATGGCTGCCGACATGGGATTTTTATCCTTTGTCCGGGAGCCGTCAGCCCAGGTTCTGCAGGCTGGAGCCACAGCCGTATTCAGTGTGGAAGCAGCGAACACCCAGAGTTATGCCTGGTATAAGCAGGGCAATCCAAATCCCCTGACCAACGGCGGCAATATCTCGGGCGCGACAACCAATACCTTGCGGATTACCAATGTACAGACGAGTGATGCGGGCCGTTATTATTGCCGCATTTCAGGGGAACTCTCGTCGCACCCGGCCAGTCTGGTCATTCCCAGGGCGATGGGGCATTGGACATTTTCCGATAACACCCTCGACAGGATGGGAATCAATCATGGCACCATGGCCGGCTCTCCGGCCTACAGCGCAGGCAGAATCGGGCGTGCGATAGACCTCGATGGAACGGATGATATCGTATTCCTGCCCGCCGGCGTGGCGGATGCGCAGGATATCACCATTGCGGCCTGGGTCAACTGGGATGGCGGCGATCCCTGGCAGCGTATCTTCGATTTCGGTAACAATACCAGCCAGTATCTGATTTTGACCCCGAGGTCCGGCGATAACACCCTGCGTTTCAGTATCAAAAACGGCGGCGGTGAACAGATGGTGGACGCTCCCCAATTGGCAGCCGGCCAATGGGTGCATCTGGCCGTGACCCTGGGCGGTGATACGGCAACATTATATGTCAACGGCACCGCAGCGGCAAACAATACCAGCGTCACCATCAATCCAATCGATTTTGCCCCGAATATAAACTATATCGGCGACAGCCAATACAGTGCAGACCCGCTGTTCAACGGCCGCATCGATGAGTTCCGCATCTATAGTTATGCCCTGACCAGTGCCCAAATTCAGACTCTGTATGCCGGCCTGCCGAGCGCGCCGTCACCTGCGGCCAATGCCGTCGGAATACCGACCCAGTTGTCAATGACCTGGCAGGGCGGGGTATCGGGTGAGCAGGCCTGGCAAATCTATCTCGGGACCTCGCTTGCCGCGGTAACGAATGCCGCACCGACCGACGCGGAATATTTCGGCGTTCGACACGAACAGCAATTTGCGACTCCGATGCTGCTGCCCGGCACCCTCTATTATTGGCGTGTGGACCCGCTATTGCCGAATGGAACAGCATTAAAAGGACAAATCTGGCCATTCACGACGGGCGGTACCACCGGACAACGGACGCCCAAATTTGCACAATATATGATATCCAAACCCGATGCCGTCGAAGGAGCGGCATATAATCAGTCCCTGACGGGGGATGTGATTACGGCAGGAGCGTCGAATTTCCAGAAACTTGCCGGGCCGGACTGGATTGCACTATCCTCCGCTGGCCGGATTACCGGAACACCTCCCGAAGGTGCCGCCGGACAGACGTATTGTTCGGTGCGCATTGCGGATGCAGCCGGGCGGGCTGATGAAGCAGTAGTATCGATTGGGGTGAAGGATACCTGTTCCGGGATCAAAGGTGTCAGCGATCTGCTCCGTTTTGCGGAACAGTGGTTATATGCCGGGCCTGTGTTTAATCCTGCTGATCTGGATCAAAACCAACAGGTCGATATGACGGACTGGTCTAACTTTGCGGCGGACTGGAAGTATGTCGCAGAACCTGGTTTGGTTGCGGCTTGGACGATGGATGAAGCGATGGGGACCACAGCCGCAGAACAATTGGGACAATACCCCGCGAGCTTGCAGAATACCAATCCCTTCTGGCGTCCGGTGGAAACCATTCCCGGCAAGACCAGCCACTGCCTGGCTTTGGATGGCGTGGATGATTATGCCGTCGTTTCCGGATTCAAGGGTGTCAGCGGCACACAATCCCGCACCTGCATGGCCTGGGTCAAAACCGGCAGCAGCGGTACAGAGCAGGGTATTGTCTCGTGGGGAAGTCCGGCTGCCGGGGCGAAATGGATGTTCCGCATCCAATCCACAGGTCAGGTGGCGCTGGGAGTCTGGGGCGGCTATATCCAGGGCACAAGTTTGGTCAACGATGACCGCTGGCACCATGTGGCGGCGGTGCTGTCGGATGATGGTTCCCCATGCGTCAATGAGATTAAGCTGTATGTGGATGGGCAGTTGCAAACGAATACGTATACCAGTTCCTTGCAGTCCATAAACACCGATGGTTCGCAGGATGTCCATCTGGCTGCGATCAATAACAGTGGTACTGTCAGTACTTATTTTAAAGGCATGATGGATGAAGTCCGCCTCTATGACCGTGCCCTGACCGATAAGGAGATAGCCGACATCGTTCATGCGGGAACGGTTGCCTATTGGCGATTTGAAGAAGGCCCTGTCTATGCCCCGGTTCTGCATGGCACTGCTGCCGGTGGAGTTTTTTATCCCGGTGCATTGGACAGCTCGGGCAACGGAAATCATTTATCTGTCTTTGCCGAGGGATGGGCAGGGTATGGCTACCGCACGGATGTATCAAACTCTGTTCTTCAGTCCGGTGCCGATAACCGATACAGCGTCCAGAATACAGGTGCGTATCCGGCCATGTTTACCGGCTCAGAGGCCATGCGGACCATGACGCCGTCCGCATTTACCATCGAAGTCTCCTTCAAGCCCGAATCCGGCGGATTCCGCACCCTTGTGGGCCGGGATTCGTATGGAGCAATCGCGCAAAATCCGGCTCTGGCAGCGTTGTATCTGCAAATCACTCCATCGAATGCGATGGTTATTGGTTTTGCAGATGTGGCAGGCAAATGGCATAGCGCCCAGTCCGCAGACGGGCTGATTCAGGGATTCACCTTCCCCAATGCACAGCAGGGACATTGGTATCATGCCGTGGCCGTCAGCGATGGGCGTTTACTGTCGCTGTATCTGGCTGATGCAGATGCAGGCAGAGGTTATGAACTGGTGGCACAGACCGATATGACAGCAAGCGGCAGTACCAATACCGCCCTGACAGCCGGTTTGGGTTCCGGCAGCGATTGGCGGGCCGGCAACTGGTCGGTTGGCCGGGGATTGCACAATGGCGGCCATACGGATAGGGCGTATGGATTGATTGATGAAGTCCGCATATCCAGCAAAGCCCTGGCACCATCGCAATTTCTATACTGATCCTGCTTGAAATTCTCCATTTTGTCGCGGTTACAGAGCTTTGGGCTGCCGGCGTTCAGCAGGAGATTTATCCCGCAGTGATACAGGGAATCTTGCCTCATGAATTACGTTCGGCACAAAAGCGGCCTGTAGCCGCAGTGGAATAATCATACCCGTTGGGTATAGAATATTGCTGATCGTGAAAATCTATGGTATCCTGTCTGCCATGATAGACCACAAACTCACACAAAGACAACCGGTTTTTATTGCGTCATGCACAAAACGGATCAATCGGGCACCATTCGTGTCTTTGATTTATGGAATTTGTGTTTTTATTGTTCTCACAAATGCAGCTTTGGCCGGATGGGAACAGCGGTTTGCCCAGCCCCCGTCCGATGCCCGCATCCTGAAAATCATTCACAACTGGCCCGACCAGCCGGACGCCCAGGATCGGTACATCGACAAGTTCAGGACACAGGGCTTTGGGGGCGTGGTCTGCAACGTCTCATTCGATCAATACCTTGAAAGTGAAGATAAATGGGCCGCGTTTGTTCGTGCGGTCAATGAGGCCAAAAAGGCGGATTTCGCCATGTGGCTCTATGACGAGCGCGGCTATCCATCCGGCAATGCAGGGGGGATTACCTTGCGAGACCATCCGGAATGGGAAGCCCGCGGCCTGCTCGTCGCCGATACCGAGTCGCAGGGCGGTCCTGTATCCCTGACGCTTCCACCCGGCAAACTGATCCTGGCCGGTGCATATCCATTAACCGACGGCGGTATTGACATCACAAAGAAAACCGATCTTGCGTCGCAGGCTGCCGACGGCAAACTGACCTGGCAGGCGCCGCCCGGCCGCTGGCGTGTGTTGGCAATCACCGAGGATCGACTTTATGAAGGCACCCATGCCGACGGAAATCTTCATGCTAAAATGCCTTATCCCAATCTCCTCCTGCCCGAGCCGACGGCGCGTTTTATCGATGTGACTTATGGTGGTTATGCAAAACACCTCGGGAACGATCTGAGTCACTATTTCATGGCCACGTTCACGGATGAGCCGTCCTTGATGAGTCTTTTCCTCAAGCCGATGCCGTATCGTCCTTTACCATGGGCCCCCAATCTGCCGACTGAATTCCAGAAACGCCGCGGCTATGCCCTGGACAATGAGACCCTTCCGGCTCTGGTGGTCGATGCCGGTCCTGCAGGCCGGAAAATCCGTTATGATTTCTGGCTGACGGTGGGCCAACTGGTTTCGGAAAATTATTTCGGCCAGATTCAAAACCGCTGCCGCCAGTACAATATTCCCTCCGGCGGACATCTGCTGGCCGAAGAAGGCATCGTCGGGCATGTTCCTCTGTATGGTGATTTTTTTCGCTGCATCCGTCGTCTTGACGCCCCGAGTATTGACTGTCTGACCAGTATCCCCTCCGAGGTACCGTGGTATATTGCACGACTGCTGAGCAGTGCTGCCGAACTCGAAGGCCGGCCGCTGGTGATGAGTGAAACCTCAGACCACAGCCAGCACTACCGTCCCGCCGGAGACCAGCGGCCCAGACGGGTGGTCACAGAGGCCGAAATCCGCGGAACCTGCAATCGTCAGATTGTGGCGGGTATTAACTGCATCACCAGTTACTACAGTTTCTCGGACCTGTCCGATGAACAATTGTGTCGCATTAACGAGTGGGTGGGCCGCTGCTGTACAGCCCTGCGCGGCGGGCATCAGGTGACCGATATCGCCGTGCTCTATCCCGCAGAAAGCCTTTGGACCAGCTTTATCCCTTCCCGACAATGGACGGGCCAGGCCGTGGCCGCCTCTCGGATAGAAACAGTTTATCGTATCGCAATCGAAAGCCTGTTTACCTCTCAGCGTGACTTCACATTCATTGACAGTGGGGAGTTGACGAAGGCGACCGTGGATTCGTCAGCCCTGGTCTCGGGCCAATTCAAATGGCAGGTGGTTGTCCTGCCTGGCGTGGACACCTTACCGCTGGCCGCCTGGGAAAATCTTGCCGCATTTGTCCGTCAGGGCGGCGCGGTGATTGCCCTCGGTGCTCTGCCGCAAAACAGCGACAGTGAATTTCCCAGCAGCCGTGTGCACAAACTGGCCCAGGAAATATTCGGCCAAATCAAGCCCGATTCATCCTCGGTTCATGAACCCCGCTGCAGCATCAACGCCGCAAAAGGCGTCGGTATTTTCCTTCCCTTGGGTCTCGAGAGCCTGACAGCCCGGATACTCGACAGACTTCTGGAACCGGACGTAAAAGCAGATCAGGCAGGCTCGCCGCTGCGTGTCACGCACCGTCGCCTGGAAGACCACGAGGTCTATTTCGTAATCAATGATAGTGCCAAACCGTGGACGGGGCAGGTGGACTTCGCGGCAACTGGAAATGGCCAGCGCTGGAATCCCGCCACCGGACGTATGGAAGAGGCGTTGGCCGCAAACACTGCCAAATTCAGTCTGGAAGCCTATGACGCGGCTATCTTTCGCTTCACGTCTGCAAAACCGCCCCGACGACGGACAATGACCGGCGATATGCTGCCGAATCTCTCCTGGCGGGATTTACCGCAAGTCAAACCAACCATGGGGCATGGCGAATTTGTTCGTGCACAGCTCAAGCAGGATGATGACCATTCCACCCCTGACTCAACAGCCTGGCAGGCTTCCGCGGTTCTGACCAAGGGTCAGGTGGATACCCATCTGTTTCTCGAGTTCCGCTATGCACCCCTGTTGGATTTCAGCGATGCGGATTGCCTGGCCTTGGAAACCTGGATTCCCGAAGGCCAGTCCACACCCAGCCGGATTCTGGTTATCCTGCACGAAGAAGGCGGCGGCGATTTTATCGCCGAAACCGGCCGCTCTCTGTCGGCCTCGGGTCGGGAACGCACCTTTGTCGCCCTGAACCGGTTTCAGCTTGCGGGCTGGTCAAAAGATGATGACGGCGTTCTGGACCCCAAACGAGTAGCCTGTATCCGGATTGGCTGGGGCGGTTACTATGGAACAGAAGGCGAAACCGTGCAGTTCAGCACCGCATGTCCTCAGCTTGGCAGGGTGACAGGCGACCGTAAATAACTGTCCAGTGCCATGTTCGCCGGCATGGACACATCCTCAGCAGCCGTATTGCTCATTCATCCGTCACATCCTGATGAATCGAGATAATGACTTTCTGTCCGTGTTGCCGATGCCCCGAAAAAATCAAATTTTTTCTATTTCATCTTCTGTTTATCGATTATACTGCCAACCTGCGGCGTATGATGGTCAACAGATATTCTAAGGGAGACGCAAGATGACGGCCAAAGGAATTGCGATTATCGGAGTGCTTGGGATGCTGTTTGGAATTTCAGGATGTCAGGCGGGGCAGGGTACGGAACAATCCGGGACTAATAAGCAGGTTCAGGCAGTGGGGCTGCTGTGCGAATATATGCCCAACCCGCTCGGCCTCGATACCCTTTCGCCGCGGCTGAGCTGGCGAATGGAATCCGCCCGGCGCGGCCAAAATCAGACCGCATATCAGATTATCGCCGCCTCAAGCCCGGAAAATCTAAAGAACAACGAGGGCGATTTGTGGGACACCGGCAAGGTGGACTCCGCCCAGACACTGCATATTGCCTATCAGGGCAAACCGCTGGCCTCTTATCAGCATTGCTATTGGAAAGTCAGACTCTGGGACAAAGATGGCCGTCCGTCCGCATGGAGCGAGCCTGCATCCTGGACCATGGGAATATTATCTCAGGATGAATGGAAAGGCCAGTGGCTCGGATATACCAAGGCCTACAGTACGCCCGACGAGTTAAGCCTCAAGGGCAGATGGAAGCAGCAGTCTCCCTCGCCGATGTTCCGCAAGACCTTTGCAATCAGCAAATCGATCAAAAACGCCACACTGCATGTTTGCGGCCTCGGTTTCCATGAAGTTTATCTCAACGGCAGCAAAGTCGGCGACCATGTACTCGACCCGGCCTTCACACGTTATGACAGGGCCTGTCTCTATGTGACCCATGACGTGACCCGGATGCTTCAGAAGGGCGGCAATGCCGTAGGCGTGATGCTGGGTAACGGCTGGTACAATGTCTTCACCAGTGCCGCATGGAAGTTCAATGAGGCTCCCTGGCGCGACCAGCCCAGGATGCTGCTCCAGCTTCATATCGAATACACCGACGGCACTTCGGAAATAGTTGTCAGCGATGCCTCATGGAAAGCGACGACCGGCCCGGTGGTTCTCGATGGCATCCGTCAGGGCGAATCCTATGATGCCCGCCGGGAAATGCCCGGCTGGTGTACCGCTGATTTTGATGATTCAGGCTGGGATAAGCCCCAAATCGTCCCTGCCCCCAAAGGCATTCTCCGGGCACAGATGATGCCGCCGGTCAAAGTCATCCAGACCGTTCGCCCGATTCGCATGAACTCCCCCAAACCCGGTGTGTATATCTTCGACCTCGGCCAGAACATCTCCGGCTGGGCACAACTCAAGGTCTCCGGCCCCGCCGGCACCAAAGTCCAGATGCGCTATGGCGAACGACTCCACGAAGATGGCACCCTCGACCAGAGGGAAATCAAGGAACATGTTTACGAAGAGGTGTTCCATACCGATACGTATGTGCTAAAGGGCAAAGGGGTCGAAACGTGGGAGCCGCGGTTCACCTATTATGGGTATCAGTATGTCGAACTTACCGGCTTCCCCGGCATTCCGACGCTCGACACGATTTCAGGCCGGGTCGTCCATACAGCATTTGAGCAGGTTGGCCAGTTCAAATGTTCCAACGACCTGATCAATAAAATTCATCACTGCACCCTGTGGGCATACCGGGGCAACTACGTCGGCATCCCGACCGATTGCCCGCACCGCGAAAAGAACGGCTGGACCGGCGATGCCCAAATTGCCGTGGACCAGGCGATGTTCAACTGGTTTAACGGGGCCGCATACACCAAGTGGATGATGGACTGCAAGGATGAGCAGAAAGACACCGGCGAACTCCCCGGCATCATTCCCACCGGCGGCTGGGGATACGCCTGGGGTAATGGTCCCGCCTGGGACAGCGCCTATCTGATCATTCCCTGGACGATGTATCAGTACTATGGCGACGTGCGGATATTGGAAACACACTTTGACCGATTCAAACGCTATGTAGATTACCTGACCCGCCGTGCCGAAAGTCATATCGTTAAATTCGGGCTGGGTGATTGGGCCCCCGTCAAGACCACAACCCCCGAAGCCCTGACCTCAACTGTCTATTACTACGTCGATGCCTTGATCACCGCCAAGGCCGCTCAAATCCTCGGCCAGACCGCAGATGCTGAAAAATACAACACCCTTGCCGGCCAGATTGAGGATGCTTTTAACAAGACTTTCTATAAAGGCAATGGCGTCTATGAACCGGCCAGCCAGACGGCCTTGTGCTTTCCGCTGTTTTATGACCTGGTACCCCAGAGCGAACGCCCGAGAGTGGTCGAAAACCTGGTCAAAAACATCGAGTCTCAGGCTTTCCATGTTGATACCGGCATTCTGGGTGCCAAGGCGATTTACAATGTGCTTTCCGATAACGGACAACATCAGACCGCATGGCAAATGCTGATGCAGACCACCCGGCCCAGCTATGGCTACTGGATCGAGCAGGGGGCGAACACTCTCTGGGAGCAGTGGGATGGCACGTGTTCCCGTAATCACATCATGTTTGGTGACATCGGCGCCTGGTTCTATAAGAATCTGGCTGGCATCAACATCGATGCCGGTTCCGCAGAGTCCGTGGCATTCGGACATTTCATCCTGCGTCCCCGGCTCATTGACGGTCTGTCGTATGTGGATGCCTCGGTTCAGTCCATACGGGGCAAGATTGGCAGTTCGTGGACGGTTGACGGCAATCGCATGCAATGGACCGTTGAGATTCCTGCCAATACAATGGCGACAGTCTATATCCCCACTGCCGATGCAGCCTCGATTACTGAGTCCGGACAACCTGTCGCCCAGGTTGCGGGCCTGACGTTCGTCGGGCAGGAGGGCGGTTACGCCGTCTATAAAGTTCCCTCCGGCCAGTATCAGTTTGCCTCACGGATTCGTTAAGGGAGGACAGGCTCGCTAAGCACCGAATGATACCCCCGGGCTGAGTGTTTGACAGTGGCCCGGGGCTGGATTAATATAGATAGACAAGGTGCAGGTTCGAACTATGCCAAAACGGCTTTAAGAGGATTGCTATGCTTGTAAGTCGTTGTTATGCAATGCTTTATGTTGTCTTGTGCAGCGTTCCGCTGGTCTGTCTGAGTTGTTCGGGCAATCCGGCAGGCAGCAAACACAAGACCGCATTAAACCACACCGCAGGAGAAAGCGTTATGGCCAGAGAACTCATCTCATCAAACGCATCAGCCAATGCCATCTCCAAAGTCTGGGTTGCCGACAATGGAGACGGCACGTATAAAAATCCCATCCTGTATGCCGACTACTCCGACCCCGATGCGATTCGCGTCGGTGATGATTACTACATGACCGCCTCCAGCTTCACCTGCATCCCCGGCCTGCCTATTCTGCACTCCCGAGACCTGGTCAACTGGACGCTCATCGGTCACGCCGTCCAGCGCTACCCGAATGACCTGTTCGACCGGCCCCAGCACGGCAAGGGCATCTGGGCCCCGGCCATCCGCCATCATAACAATCTGTTCTATATCTTCTGGGGCGATCCCGATACGGGCATCTATCGCGTCCGGGCCAAAAATCCCGCCGGGCCGTGGGATGAGCCGCTGCTGGTTGTGCCCGGCCAGGGACTCATTGATCCCTGCCCATTCTGGGATGACGACGGCAGGGCCTACATCGTGCATGGCTGGGCGGGCAGCCGCACCAATGGATTCAATAGCGTCCTGACCCTGCGTCAGATGACCCCCGATGCCAGTGCGGCCATCGGTCAGGGTAAACATGTCTTCGACGGCCACGAAACTCAGCCGACTATCGAAGGCCCCAAATTCTACAAACGCAATGGCTATTACTATATCTTTGCTCCCGCCGGCGGAGTCGCCACCGGCTGGCAGACGGTCCTGCGTTCCAGACAAATCATCGGCCCCTACGAAGAAAAAATTGTCCTTGCCCAGGGCAGTACTCCCATCAACGGCCCGCATCAGGGCGCCTGGGTCGATACACCGCTGCGAGAGCACTGGTTTATCCATTTTCAGGATTGCGACGCCTACGGCCGGGTCGTGCATCTCCAGCAGCTCAACTGGATTGACGACTGGCCGGTCATCGGCATCGACAAAGACGGCGACGGCAAGGGCGAGCCGGTGCTGACCGAACATAAGCCGCTGATTCGCGGCATCCATCCCATCACGACCCCGCAGGAAAGCGACGAGTTCGATTCCGATACGCTGGGTCTGCAATGGCAGTGGCAGGCCAATCCGAAATTGACCTGGTATTGTCTGCTGCCGGGCAAAACGCACCTGCGGCTGTTCGCCGAGAAACTCCCTGCGGAAAAGGCCCCCTTGACCGAGGCAGGCAATCTGCTCCTGCAGAAATTCCCCGCCCCGACCTTTACCGCAACTACCCAGGTTAAATTCACACCCCAGTGGGACGGCAAGAGGGCGGGCCTGGTAATTATGGGCGAAGAATACGCGAGCTTGTCGATAACCAAAGTCAAGAACAGCTTTTCGCTGGTTCTGCATAGCTACAAACCCGGCGACGAGAACATCGAAACCGTCGTCGCCGAACAGCCGTTGCCTGGCGACACCGTCTATCTGCGGGTCAAGGTGACTGCCCCGAAGGCCGGCTGCCAGTTCAGCTACAGCCTCGATGGCCAGCAGTATAATGACATTGGCACTCTGTTTCAGGCCAAACCCGGCAAGTGGATCGGCGCCAAGGTCGGCCTGTTCTGCATCAGCGAACCATCCGCCCGAAACGGCGGCTATGCCGACTTCGACTGGTTCAGGATTGAGTAACACAGGCAACCACGGATTGCACAGATTACACGAATTAGAGATGCAAGGAAAAAATCTATTCGGGAATCACAAGGGAGGGGGAATGACAAAGTGGGATACAAAGGGCGACCCGCAGGTCGCGCCCTGCAATTAACGCTTTTGAAACGGCGTGGGCGTTATAAACAGCGTAAGCATGGCCCACCTTATGGATTATTTGCCGGCGGGGGCGTATTGGGGTCGGCGGGTGGGGCGAGGATGGGGCCGGCGGCGGGCCAGTGGTCGGCGGTCCATTCGATGGGGCGGATTTGGAGGACGGGTCGGCCGCGGTTCTGGGCGTCGTAGGTGTGATAGACCAGGAAATCATCGTTGCCATCGCACAGGACGGAGTTGTGCCCCGGGCCAATCCAGCGGCCTTCAGTCTGCAGGACAAGTGAGCCGCCGCCTTCGGCCATCGGGCGGCCTTCGCGGTCGATGTACGGGCCGGTGGGGGATTTGGAGCGGCCAACCATGATTTTATAGGTGCTGTTGATGCCCCGGCAGCAGGCGTCGAAGGAGACGAACAGGTAATAGAAGCCGTGGCGATAGATCAGGTAGGCGCCTTCAATAGCGGTCTCCGGCGGGGTGCGGCGGGCGATGGAGTGGATGGTCGGGGTGTCGGAAAGGAGCTTGCCGGTTTTGGGGTTCAGTTCGGCCAGCTTGATGCCGCCCCAGAAGGAGCCCCATGTCAGCCAGACCCGGCCGTCGGCATCGGTCAGGACGCCTGCGTCGATGGCGTTGAAGTCCATGCCGGGTTTGGATTTGATGACCATGCCTTGGTCGACCCACTTGAAGTCGGGGCTGTTGGGGTCGAGGGTTTTGCTGGTGGCCAGGCCGATGAAGGATCGCTGGCTGCCGAAGGTGGAGGCGGAATAATAGAGGCAGAAACGGTCGCCGATTTTGTGGACATCGGAGGCCCACAGTTCGCGGCATGCGGGGATTTCTTTTTTGACCCAGTCGGGTACGGCGGTAAAGACATCGGCGCTGCGGGTCCAGGTCAGCAGGTCTTTGGATTCAATGACGCTGACGACACGGCGCATCCGACCGGTGGAGAAGATGTAGTAGGTGTCCTTGTCCTTGATGATGTGGGGGTCGTGGACGTCGGTTGCGGCGGTGCACAAGGCCGACAGGCTGCACAGGATCCATGCCAGATGCTTCATAATTTGACTCCGGGTTAATTTTTCCTGAGTTTGATATCGTGGTATTCTTTTTCGAAGCGGCGTTTGTGGTGGGCTTCTTCAATGGCCAGCAGTTCGAGGACGTCGCGAAGTTCCTTTTGTTCGGTGAATTTGGCCAGAATCTGATAGAGCATCATTGCGGCGTGTTCCTTGTTCATGGCGATGCGGACGGCATCTTCGTAGGTGATGTGGTCTGGGGTGGGGACGGCGGCGATGTATTTGGCGACTTCGGTGTGGTCGAGGTCGTCGCCGGGGACGTTCTCGGCGATGCCGATGATGCGTTCGAGACGCTGTTTGTGCTGGTTTTCTTCTTCGGCCAGGTCCAGCAGGATTTTCTTCATGGCTTCGGTGTCGGCCCGACCGGATAAATCGATGTAAAACTGGTTGGCCATATCTTCGAGTTTGATGGCAAAGGCCAGGACTTCGCCGAGTGTTTTGAATTTTTTCATGCGGTTGTATCCAAATTGTTTGCGATTTTGTTTAATATCATACCCGCCCGGCCGCAGGGACGGCGGAGGCTGAAACTACCGACAGCCTAACCGGTTTTGGGATGTTTGGCAAGGGGTCAGTTGCAGATTCCCCGCTTGACAAGAGCGGGTATGTCGATAATGATGGTTGACGTAGAAGCCGGTTCATTAATAACGTTAAAACAAATCGGAGATTCCAGTAACAAAATAGAAAAACCTTGACCGTGTGAGCGGATTATGGGTAAAATTACCGATGTCGTCAAGAAAGAACCGTTTAAATGAGAAATACCCTCTTTTCATGGAGACTGACATGACAATCAGACACTGCATTCTTAGCACGCTTCTAATCGTTTTATCCATTTCGACTGTTTTTGGTGCGGATTGGCCGCAATGGCGCGGGCCGGAGCGCGACGGCGTGTCCAAAGAAACGGGGCTGCTTGGGCAATGGCCTGAATCCGGACCTAAATTGGTGTGGAAAGCGACAGGGTTTGGTGCCGGCTACTCCGGCGTTGCGATTTCCGGCGACCGCATCTACACGATGGGGGATGAGGGTTCCGATTGCTACGCCATGGCATGTAAGCTGTCTGACGGCCAGCGGGTCTGGCAGACTAAGGTCGGCAAGGCCGGCGCTCCCGGCTGGGGCGGTTATGCAGGCCCTCGGGCCACGCCTACCGTCGATGGCGAGATGGTCTATGTGATCGGGCAGTATGGCGAGTTGGTCTGTCTTAAGGCCGCCGACGGCACGCAGGTCTGGTCCAAACATCTCGTGAGCGATTTTGGCGGCAAGCTGCCCGAATGGGGCTATAGCGAATCTGTTCTGGTTGACGGCGACAAGGTGCTGTGCACCCCCGGCGGTTCGAAAGGGGCCATTATTGCACTCAATAAAACAACGGGCCAGACACTCTGGCAGACCAAAGATTTTCAGGATGCGGCACATTATTCTTCGCTGGTCCTGTGCGAGATTGGGGGCGTCAGGCAATATGTTCAGCTTACCGCGGAAAGCGTGGTGGGTGTTGCCGCCGACGGCAAGGTTCTGTGGAGAGCCGACCGCAAAGGCAGGACGGCGGTGATTCCGACGCCTATCGTCAAGGGAAACAAAGTCTATGTGACCAGCGGATACGGTACCGGCTCCAATCTCTTCGAGATTCAAAACACCAACGGCGCATTCACCGCCAAAGAAGTCTATGCCAACAAGAGTATTGCCAATCAGCATGGCGGGGCGGTTCTGGTGGGTGATTATGTGTACGGCTATTGCGACGCCAAAGGCTGGGTCTGCCAGCAGTTCGATACCGGCGACATCAAATGGAGCGAAAAAGGGAAGGCCGGCAAAGGCTCTCTGGCATACGCCGATGGACGGCTGTATCTCCGCTGTGAAAACGATGGAATCGTGGCTCTGATTGAAGCCACGCCTGACGGTTACAAGGAAACAGGCCGCTTCGTGCAGCCCGGCTTCGGCAAGCCCCAGACCTGGCCGCATCCTGTCATCTCAGGCAAGAAGCTGTACCTCCGCGACCAGAACCAATTGCTGTGCTATGATGTGAGCAAGTAAAGGGATTGCAGCGATAAGACAGGGTAAAAATGGAGGTAATTCGGGTGAACCATAATAACTGGTTTTTCTTTAGAATTGGTCTGATGATAACGGCATTTGCCGGGATGTTCTGGGGTGGTCTGGAACCGGCACATCTTATATCAAGGATGCCGTGGAGTGCTGTATTTGTTTTTTCGATAATGGGGTTTTTATTGATATTATTCTTTCTGCCTGTGGTGTGCTGGATATATCAGCAGACTGCCGGCAAGGCATTAACCCGGCCCGACTGGAAAGGTAATGTTTGGCAACAAGACCCGCTAATGAGTTATCATCTTATGATTATTACACTAATTCCTGGGAGTCTGGCTTTATTTGTTCGATCCATCTCGACACATCCAGAGGCTATGAAGCTTGCGGTTGTTTTATTTTTAATCGGGCTTGGTTCTCTGGTTAGTTTGCGTTTTTGCGTTTATTTTTTTATAGATAGAAAAAGGCGAGTTGAATAGATTTGTACGGCACACAGACAAGATAGACAAGCATACAATGAATGCATATAATGCCGGGCAGGTGAGGGAAAATGTGATGATCTATGTCTATATAGCAATGCTGCTGTTGTTGAATGTGTGCTGGCTGGTCAGTGTGCTGCTGACGGTGCCGGGCAACTGGCTGATGGTGTTGACGACGTTTGCGTTTGCGTGGTGGAAGTGGGATGCGCATCTGTTTGGTGTGCCGGTGCTGGTGCTGATTGCGGTGCTGGCGGTGATTGGGGAGATGATTGAGTTTTTTGCGGGTGCCGGCGGTGCGAAAAAGGCCGGAGCAAGCTGGATGGGGGCGCTGGCGGCAATCGGCGGGGCGGTGTTCGGGGCGTTATTGGGGACGGTGATGATTCCGATTCCGGTGGCTGGGACGATGCTGGGGGCGTGCCTGGGGGCCGGGGCGGCTGTGTGGTCGGTGGAACGGCTGGCCGGCAAGACGCCCGACACGTCGCTCAAAAGCGGCATTGGGGCGGGCACAGGGGTGCTGGTGGGCATCACCGTGAAGTTTGCCATCGGGTGCCTGATCTGGCTGATTATTGCGGTGGCCGTGTTCTGGAATTAGCCGGCTATTGGAATTTTCTGGCCGGGCGGAGATTCTGCTCGGATTATTCTTTTATTTCCGGAGCGATATCTTCGTCAAAGTCTTCTTCCTCTTCCGGCAGTTCGATGGCTTCTTCATCCATTTCGACGGCTTCTTCGGGGACATCTTCAGTTTCGATTTCCTCTTCGACGTCTTCTTCGTAGTCACCCTCGCGGTCGATATCGATGGGACGCTGGCGGATGTTGCTAAAGGAGCGTCCTTTTTCCATCTGGCGCGCGTGTTCAAGGCTGTAGCGTGTCCAGGGAATGGCTTCGAGGCGTGATAGCTCGATGGGCACCCCCAGCGCTTCGCAGATGCCGAAAGTACCGTCGTCGATGCGACGAAGGGCCATATCGATTTCGATGAGAATTTTCTTCTCCTCAGCCATCAGGCCCAGGCCGAATTCCTGTTCGAAATTGTCGGAACCCATATCGGCCAGATGGACAGGCATGCTGGACAGCTCGCCGCCGCTCTGGAAGATGGATTGTTCCATGCACTCGACATCCTGGAGAATTTCTTTGCGCTTTTCGAGGAGGAGCTCGCGGAATTTCTCAAGCTGCTTGGCTGTCAATTTACCGTTGTCTTTTTTCTTTGTCATGGTGCCGCCGTTTTAACACGAATAAAGTCTATAATACCGTTTTATTTTCCACCGCATCCAAGGGGTAATCCTATGTATCGCGGGAATTATAGGAATTTCTTTAAAATTGGCAACAAAGTTTTTACAGATTTAACAAAAAAAGGTTCGGGGCTGGTGAGATGGGTATTGTTTTTATTGATTTCCGGCATACAGCCCGGTATAATTGTATAAAACAAGTCATATTCGATGGAAATTGCTGAAATTTCAAAGAACATTGCCGGGGCCACTGTTTATGACACATTCGCACGAAGTTTACGACGGCCGGGCGGTTTATATTTACGCCTATGATATAGCTTACGAAATCAATCTGGAGCAGGTCGGATTTTTATTGTCAAAACCGCTTCAGGAATATGCCATTGGGCCAAGCAAGCGCAGTCCGAAGTATTATTTCTTTTATCGGCCGAAAATATGCCGATTATCGGATGAAAAATGTCTATTGCATGGCCGGCCGGTCGTTCTCCATTGGGACGTGAAAGTGTTTAGTGTTGGGGCGGTTAGTATCGAGGTATCTTTGCCGTTTGCTGGGGTGAGTCTGCATGAGCTGGTTGGTTATCATGACCCTGTATTTGACGACAGTATGAGTCTTGAAATGAAGGTGCGCAAGCAGGTGGAGTTGATGCTTGCTGAATTGCGGCCCATGTGTGTGAATCCGGTGGATGCGATTGGTCAGTCTGAGGCATATACGGTGTTTTGTCTGAATCGCCTGTCTGATAATCGCAAGGCGGAGGGGTGGCTCAAAGAAAACCAGCGTGCTGTGGCGGCACTGCTTGTGGAGGAGGATGATCCGGAATTGCTGTCCGAACAGGAGGCCTCGGAGACGATTAGTCGGTATGCCAGTTATTATGAGAAGGATATGGTGGTGGTGGACTGGGATGCCGCCCTGGTGATTGACGAGGGAGAAAGTCTTGAAGATATTCTGCATATTATGGAACTGGCCAATGTCCAGCTTGCGGAGCTGGCGGCTTACGACCGGATACTGGATGAGTCGCTTCAGAATGCGTATCGGGATTTGAGCCGGCGTCAGGGTCGGGTCGGCGGCAAGCGGATTCTTGGGCGTCTGCGTGAGATTCGGGTGGATATGACCCGGATTACGGATGAATTGACGAATATCACGAAGTTTTTTGGGGATTGGTACCTGGCCAAGGTGTACGAGCATCTGTTTGATCGGTTCCACCTGTCGCAATGGCATCATGTGGTGTCGGAAAAGCTGCGGGTTCTGGGCGATTTTTACGGGCTTTTGCAGCAGGAGCGGAATAACTTGTGGATGATGATTCTGGAGGCGACTATTGTATTATTGTTTATTCTGGATTTACTGCTGCTGTTGTGGGGGCATTAAGGGGGATAAAAAAATGAAAAAATACTTGCGTCCCCCGGTTTTTTGTGAGATTTTTATTGTACTATTTGTTCCGGGCAGTACAATCGGCTCTTTTTCTACCCCGGCGGGTAGGGTTATATAGTTAATAATCATGGTTTTGCCGTGGAGCAGGCGGATGCAGGCATGTGTCTGAGCCGGCCGTACCGCGGGTAAACGGGTCATTAATTAAATGGCAAGAAAGGGTACTTTAGTGAAAAAAATTCCAGTTGAATCGGCGCTGATGACCAGTCTGGTTCCGACACGCATGTTTCTGACCAAAGGAGTTGGGCGGAGCATTTATCAGCTCAAGTCGTTTGAAGATGCATTGCGTCAGGCGGGTGTAGCCCAACAGAATCTGGTGTCTGTGTCGTCGATTCTGCCGCCGAAATGCAAGATTATTCCGCGTGAAGACGGCGTCAAGTCATTGCGTCCCGGGGCGATTACGTTCTGTGTAATGGCTCGCAGCGATACCAATGAGCATGGCCGCCTGATTGCGTCATCGGTGGGCATTGCCGTACCGCGTGACCGGAATAACTGGGGCTACCTCAGTGAAGTCCACGGGCACGGGATGAGCAAGCAGGAAGCGGAGGATATGTCCGAAGACCTTGCTGCTGATATGCTGGGCACCACGCTGGGGCTGGAAGTGGACCCGAACAAGGCATGGTCGGAAAAAGAGCAGGCTTACAAGGCCAGCGGGCTGTTCATTAAAACCAGCAACATTACGCAGGTTGCCAAGGGTCGCAAGGGGTTGTGGACGACCACGGTTGCCCTGGCGGTGTTTCTGTTTGATTAAAGCCTGACACACGTCTGTTTTTTTCATTTCGCGAGGACCGTATGACAGATCGACTCGAGTTCGGTGATTTTGCGCCTGAATTTACCCGGCGGGATACGTCAAAGGTGGTGATTGTGCCTGTGCCGTATGACGGGACCAGTACGTATGTCAAGGGGGCGGATAGAGGGCCGCAGGCCATTTTGGAGGCATCGCCGAATCTGGAATTTTACGATATTCAGACGGATTCGGAGGTCTTTACCGAAGGCATTTATACCGATGATGCGGTGGATGGTGATTGGCAGGGGCCGGAGGCAATGGCGGCGGCGGTTCGCAGGCGGATTGCCGGTCTTCTGGGGGAGGGGAAATTTCCCGTGGTGCTGGGCGGGGAGCATTCCGTCAGCATCGGTGCGTTTGAGGCGATGGCCGAACGCTACCCGAATTTGACGATTCTGCAGTTGGATGCGCATTCGGACTTGCGGGATGAGTACGAGGGCAGCACATGCAATCATGCGTGTGTGATGGCGCGGGCGCGGGAGCTTTGCCCGATTGTGCAGGTTGGGATTCGCAGTATGGATGTGGGCGAAAAGCCCAGGATGGACAAGGAGCGTGTGTTTTTTGCTCATGATATCTGCGATGGGGCGGATCGCGGCTGGATAGAGAAATGTGTGGAAATGCTCAGCCAGCATGTCTATATCACCATTGACCTGGATGTGTTTGATCCGTCGGTGCTGCCTGCGACGGGCACACCTGAACCGGGCGGGATGACTTGGTATGATGTAATGGCGCTGATGAAGGCTGTTTTCCGGGCGCGGAATATTGTGGGGTTTGATGTGGTGGAATTGTGCCCCCGGCCGGAACACTGGGGGGCGGATTTTCTGGCCGCCAAGCTGGTTTATACCCTGTTGACGCTGAAATATCGCTTGAAATAGCAAAGTGTGGAGTAAGTGGGTCAAGTATCTCATTTATATCCAATAAGCATTGTTTTGCAGGGGGCAGAGATAATAATATGGAATGCCTTCGGCTTAAGTATTTTACCCCAAGCACGGAGGCTTGTGCTGCTATTGGAAGGAATCTTTGCGGTTTCTCTATTTTGTTCTATCTATTGTTCCCCGAGTGAGGTATAATTCGCAACAACTTCTGATTTTTCACGTTTGAATCATCAGTTCAATATTCATTAATTCAGGACATTTGAATGCCATTTAAATCACTTGGTCTTTGCGACCCGCTGGTGCAGGGTATCCTTGCCACCGGCTACACGGCTCCCACCGAAATTCAATCCGAAGCTATTCCCGCAGTTCTTGCAGGCCGGGATCTCATTGGCTGTGCCCAGACGGGTACCGGCAAGACGGCGGCATTTGTGCTGCCGATTCTGCACCGGCTCAGCCATGAGGAGAAAACTCCCAGGAAAGGCGTGCGGGCGCTTATTTTAACGCCGACGCGAGAACTGGCGGTGCAGATTGAGGATTGCATTGCCGAATACGGACGTTTTATGAAACTGCGTGCACTGGCGGTGTACGGCGGCGTCAGTATGGAAAACCAGATTCGGATCCTGCGCCGCGGGGTGGATATCGTGGTGGCTACGCCGGGGCGGCTGATGGACCATCTGCAGCGGCGGACGATTGACCTGCGGGCTGTTGAGGCGCTGGTGCTGGATGAGGCCGACCGGATGTTTGATATGGGTTTTATCAACGATGTCAAGAAAATCATCGGCCATCTGCCCGCCAACCGACAGACACTGCTGTTTTCGGCGACCATGTCCAAAGAGGTCAAGGGACTGGCGGCGGGGGTACAGAAGGATCCCAAGATGATTCAGATCGGCCAGCAGCATAATCCGATAGAGACGATTACGCAGCACATTTACCCGGTTCGTAAGGACCAGAAGATGGATTTGCTGCGTCACCTGCTGCAAAGCGGGAATATGTATTGTGTGCTGGTGTTTTCGCGGACGCGGCACGGAGCCGACAAGATTAATAAGCATCTGGATCGGGCGGGGATCAAGTCGGTGTCGATTCATTCAGGCCGTACGCAGAGTCAGCGTCAGAAAGCCCTGGACGGCTTTAAGCAGAATAAGTTCCAGGTCATGGTGGCAACGGATATTGCGGCTCGCGGCATCGATGTGGACGGGATTTCACACGTGGTCAATTTCGATGTGCCTGCGTTTGCCGAAGATTATGTGCATCGTATCGGCCGGACAGGACGGGCCAAGGCTCTCGGCGATGCGATTACGTTTGTCTCGGATGATGAAAAACAATATCTGCATCGCATCGAGAAATTTATTGGCAAGAAATTGAAATTTGAGCCATGCCCTGTGTTTGCTTCGCGCAAGGCTGAGCCGAAGGCGGACCAGTCAGCATCCAACGAAAAGCCCGGACAGCATCAAGAGAAAAAGCACGATGACAAGCCGCGTGATGCGAAAACACATGGCGGCAGGCGGCATGATGAACGCGGCCATGGCGGCAAGTCGCGGCAGGACAAGCCTCGCGAGGGCAGGCCTGAGCAGGGTCAATCGCATGAAAGCCGGCCGCATTACGGCAAATCGCAGGGCGGCAGGCCTCAGGGCGGCGGCTCTTTTTCGTCGGGCGGGAAGTCGAAGTCCTTTCGGAATCGTCGGAAAAAGCATACCCGGCGGTTTTAAAGCGAACTTGCGTCTTTAAACCTCATAGTGTGACAGACAAATCAATCAGGTCCCGATGGCGATAGTGTCTTCGGGGCCTGTTTTTATTTTTCATACGCAACAAATAATCCCATTGTCCTTCAAGAATATCCTGTTCGGCGGGTTGACAGGGCGGGGGTTTGGGCGTACCATAGTCTGTTTGAAAACTACAAAGAGGATGTTTTATGTCTGATACTGAAAAGAAAGTGTATAAAGATACGTTATGCCTGCCGCAGACGAGTTTTGCGATGAAGGCCAATCTGGTCCAGCGGGAACCCCAGCAGCGGAAAGACTGGGATAAGCAGGATATTTATCAGCAGATTCTTGAGAGCCGGCAGGGCAAGCCGCTGTATGTGCTGCATGACGGCCCGCCTTATGCCAATGGCGATATTCACATGGGCCATGTGATTAACAAGGTGCTCAAGGATTTTGTGGTCAAGTACAAGACCATGTGCGGATTTCAGGCCCCGTATATTCCGGGCTGGGACTGCCACGGATTGCCGATTGAAGTCAAGGTCATGGCCGAGTTGGGGGATGCGGCGAGGACGATGAGCAAACCCGACATTCGTAAGCATTGTCAGAAATATGCATCCAAGTATGTCAAGCTGCAGACGACGCAGTTCAAGTCGCTGGGGATATTCGGCGATTTTGAAAATCCATACCTGACGCTCAAGCCCGTGTATGAGCAGGGGATTCTGGAAATCTTTGCCGAGCTGGTGGGCAACGGGATTGTCTATAAGCAGCTCAAGCCCATTCACTGGTCGGTCGGGTGTGAAACGGCGCTGGCGGATGCGGAACTGGAATACCGGGATATTCCGTCGCCGAGTGTGTATGTGAATTTTCCGATGGATGAGGCGTCGGCGGCCAGGGCCAAATCGCTGATGGGTCTGAGTGATGCGGGCACGATGTGCTTTATGATCTGGACGACGACGCCGTGGACGCTGGCGGCGAATCTGGCTGTGGCACTGCATCCGCGGCTGGAGTATGTCGGCCTGACGTATTCGAAAAACGGAAAGAAATACACGTCGGTTGTTGTCAGGACGCGGCTGGACGCAGTCGTCAAGGCGGCGGGGCTGGAGGAAGGGCACTATACAGTCTCGCAGGGCGTCGTTGGTGAACAGCTCAAAGGGCTTCGCTATGTTCATCCGTACGTAGAGAAAAACCCGACGGATAAGGACTGCTGGTTTGCTCTGAATGCGGAGTTTGTGACCACCGAAGACGGTACCGGCATTGTGCATATTGCCCCGGGGCATGGTGTGGAAGACTATCAGGCGGGCATGGCCAATGGGCTGGCGGTCTATTCGCCGGTCAGAGACAATGGCTGCTATGATGATTCCGTCCCGGCGTGGCTTCGCGGCAAGAATGTCCTGAAGGTCGATAAGGAAGTCTGCGATCATCTCAATTCGATTGGGCTGCTGGTTCATCAAGCCCAGTTTGTTCACAGCTACCCGCATTGCTGGCGCAGCAAGATGCCGGTGATTTTCCGGGCCACGGAGCAGTGGTTTATCAGTGTGGACCGTGAGATTCCCAAATTCGGCAAAAGCCTTCGCAATCTGGCACTGGAGCAGATCGGCGGGGTGCAATGGGTGCCCAACTGGGGCGAAAAGCGGATTCGCGGGATGCTGGAAAGCCGTCCCGACTGGTGCATCAGCCGTCAGCGGTCGTGGGGTCTGCCGATCCCGGCCTTTGTCAACAGCAGGGGGGACGTGCTGCTGACCAAAGACAGTGTGATGGCCGTTGCCCGGTATATCGGCAAGAAAGGCTCCAATGCGTGGTTTACCGATTCCCCGCAGGACATCCTTGGGGCGGATTTTGTGCTGCCGGACGGATTTGTGTGGGATGACCTGAAAAAGGAAGAGAATATCTTTGATGTCTGGTTTGAGTCCGGATGCAGTTGGTATGCGGTGGCGGCCAAGGCCGGCTGGCCTATTCCGGTGGATTTATATCTGGAAGGCTCCGACCAGCATCGCGGCTGGTTCCAGTTATCGCTGCTGCCGGCGCTGGGGGCACTGGGCAAGGCACCGTTCAAAACCGTTCTGACGCACGGCTTCACCGTCGATGAAAAAGGCATGAAGCAGTCCAAATCGGCGGGTAACTACGTCAGCGCCCTGGAAGAAATCAATAAATACGGCGCCGACATTCTGCGGCTGTGGGTGGCCAGCGTCAATTATCAGGAAGATATGCGGTGCAGCGACGACCTGATTGGGCGACTGCAGGAAGCCTATCGCAAGATACGCAATACCCTGCGGTATCTGCTGGGCAGTATTGACGGCTTTATCCCCGCCGAGCATAGCGTGGCGTATGCGGATATGCTGCCGATTGACCGCTGGGCGATGGAAAAGCTGGCCGAGCTGATTGAGCAGGTTCGCAAGTCGTATGAGGAATTTGCGTTCCACCGGGTGTTTTCGCTGATTTATAATTTCTGTACGGTGGAAATGAGCAGTATTTATATGGATGTGCTCAAGGACCGGATGTACTGTGACGGCAAGACCAGCCCGTCGCGCCGCAGCGGTCAGACGGCGATGTATTGTACGCTCGATGCCCTGACGCGGCTGCTGGCCCCGGTGCTGGCCCATACGGCCGAAGAGACCTGGGCGGCGATGGTGCATAAATCGGACAATGTTTCCAGTGTACATCTGGCGACGATGCCTGTGCCGCCGGCGGGGGTGAACTATGCGGCCAATGCCGGCGCCTGGGAGAAAATTATGACCCTGCGGGATGAAATCCTCAAGGCACTGGAAGACCTGCGTAAAAAGGAGGTCATCGGCAGTAACCAGGAGGCGTCGATTGACGTCGTGATAGGCGATAAAGACATGCTGGCCGCCGTCCGGTTGATTGGGGCCGAGGCGATGGCGTCGCTGTGCATTGTCAGTGAAGTAAAGATTGCCGAAGGCGATCAACTGAAAGTGACTGCCAGCAAAAGCACGTATGCCAAGTGTCAGCGGTGCTGGAATTATCGTCCCAGCGTCGGCAAAAACGCCGCGTATGACGACCTGTGTGATCGATGTGCCGAGGTGGTTGGTACACGCTAAGACAGATGACATAACAATAAAAAGCCCGGGACGACCGGGCTTTTTTGCGGCATGGGAACACGATGATAAATATCTCGAAATTATATTGCGACAAGGCCGGGGCCTCGGATGAACTGCGGTATCCGGCCAAGCGTACGCTCAAGCCGATTGTTGTATTTAACTGTACGGCCCGATGCAATCTGCGCTGTGTGCATTGCTACAGCGACAGTGACTGTGCAACCCGAGTTCAGGAAATGACCACCCAGCAGGCCGAGGATTTCATCGCCAAGGTGGCTGATTATGGCTGTCCGGTCCTGCTGTTCAGCGGCGGTGAGCCGATGCTTCGCAAGGATTTGTTCCGCCTGATGCACTTTGCCCGGTCGCTGGGACTGCGGATTGTGCTGTCCAGCAACGGTACACTGATTACCGAGGATGCCGCCAAGCGGCTGGCTGAAGTCGGCTTATCCTATGCCGGGATTTCGCTGGACGGGCCGCGGGAGATCCATGACCAGTTCCGCGGGGCGGCGGGCTGTTTTGATGCCACATTGAAGGGGATTGAAGCCTGCCAGAATGCCGGACTCAAGACCGGCCTGCGGTTTACCATGAGCCGACAGAATGCCGACACGGTGGGGGATGTATTTGAGATTGCCAGGCAAAACGGGGTACGCCGAATATGCTTTTATCATCTGGTTCGCACGGGCCGGGCGGCAGCCGATGACCTGCGGCCCGCGACGTCTGGGCAGATTCGAACGGCGCTGGATGAGATTATCACCCGCACCGCAGAAAGTGTCCTCAAGGGTCATGCCGAGGAAGTGCTGACGGTGGGCAATCACGCCGACGGTCCTTATCTGCTGTTGCGGATGCATCGGGAAAATCATCCGCAATACCAGGCGGCCAGGGACTTGCTGCTGCGTTCCGGGGGCAACCGGACGGGGCAGAATATAGCTGCGGTATCGTGGGATGGGGCCGTTCATCCCGACCAGTTCTGGCGCAATCACGCCATCGGCAATGTGCTGGAAAAACCATTCGGGGCGATCTGGGATGATACGTCTGACCTGGTGATGCAGATGCTTCGCGACAAGGATAGCTATCGGGCCAGTCGATGTGCCCGCTGCAAGTGGTTTGAGTTATGCAAGGGGAATTTCCGATGTCCTCAGGGGACGGGGGACCTGTCCTGCTGGTTTAATGAGCCGGCCTGTTATCTGACCGATGCGGAAATCGGTCTGTGATGGTATGGCATGATTGCGGCCTGAGTCCCCAAAGGCTGTTGCTGCAAACGATGGAAAACAAAAAATCCCGACACCGTGGCGCCGGGATTTAGTATTTACTCGCTGACTTTGGTCAGTGCTTTGCGCTGTTCGAGGATGCTTTCGATTTTTTCCAGCAGTTCGCTGAGGTCAAATGGCTTGATGATGTAATCATCGATGCCGCAGGCGTTGGCGCGGGCGATATCCTGGGTCTGGCTGCGGGCGGTCAGCATAATGACCGACGGCTCCTGCCCCCAGGGCTGCTTGCGGAGCATTTCCAGCATTTCCAGGCCGTTCATCACGGGCATAATGACGTCCAGCAGGATGACATCGGGTCTTTCCTGCTCGGCGATCTTGAGACCATCGCTGCCGTTATGAGCGACCACTACGTCAAAGTCATTCATCTCCAGCCGGTCTTTGAGTGTCTGGACGATGTTGGGTTCGTCATCGGTTACCTGGATTTTGATTTTCCGTGTTTTTTTCTTGATTCCAAAAAAATCAAACATAAGCCTTACTCCATCAGGTCGGTTGGCTGTGTTTCTACCCGGCAATTAAAGGGGCCAGGCTGTTCCTTGCCGCTGTTTCCAGCGAAACCTTGTCGGTCCCGTCTTTGGGCCAAAGGCTCTTTCCGAGCATCGGCACAATCGGGATGTCGATAAAGTATTTTTTCATATAATTCAGCAGATTCAATTCGATTTTCTGCTGTACGGATTCTATGGATTGTCTGCCGAAATCGCCGATAATAAAGACCATCTGGTTTTCCCCGCTCTGAAGGGCCAGGTCCAGTTCGCCCGATAAAAAGTACCGGCTTCGACCCAGCAGCCAGGCAATGATCTTGCCGGCGGCCTGACGCAGGGGGATGTCGCATTTCTGGCTCATTTCAAAGCTGAGCAGCAAAAAGCCGAATCGCGTATGTTCCTTTCGCGTGGTCGAAATAACCTGCTCGAGATGTTTTTGCAGGATTTTGGCCGGATCGATTTTGGGCAGCGAGAAGAAAAATCGGCTGCCTTTGCCCTGTTCGCTTTCGACCCAGATGGAGCCGCCATGCACATTGATAATGCCTTTGCAGATGGCCAGTCCCAGTCCGTTGCCTTTGGAACCCGGGCCGGCCTGACGGGCGATCTGGTAGAATTTGGTGAATAATTGTTTCTGCATTTCCGGGCAGATGCCTTCGCCGGCGTCGGCGATTTCGGTCACGATATCCGAACCGCGGTCATGGACGCTGATGCTGACGGTGCCGCCGGCAGGGGAGAAATGAATGGCGTTGCGAAGCAGATTGCTCAGGACCTGGCGAATGCGTTTGTTGTCGGCATAAACCGGACAGATATCCGGCTCGATCCGGCAGTCCAGCGTGACGGATGCGGCGGCGGCCATGTCCGTAAATTCGGCGGTGATGTTCTGCACCAGCGATTCGAGGCTCATGACTCGCTGGGTAATCGGCAGATTGCCCGCTTCCAGCTTGGCCACATCGAGCAGGTCGTTGATCAAATCTGCAAACCGGTGGCAGTCGTTTTTCATCACCTCCAGATAATGGCGGGTCTTGTCGTTGATTTTTCCGGTCACGCCGGCCAGGATATTGGAGACGGAGTTTTGAATACTGGTCAGAGGGGTACGCAATTCGTGGGAAATGGCCGCGATGAACTCGGATTTGGTGTTTTCCGCCGCCACTTCGCTGGTAATATCCCGCATGGTGATGACCCAGCCGAGGGCCTGTCCCCAGTCGTTTTGCAGCAGAGACCAGCGTGTTTCGAGCAGCCTGGCGTGGGCGGATTTAATCCGGAATTGCCCGCTGTTTTGCCCGGTGGATTTTCCGGACAGGGTCATCAAGGCCCGAAATACGAGATGGTCCAGCAGGCGGCTGACGGTTTCAATGTCGGCATTGGCTTCCAGTCCCAGCAGAGACCGGGCCGAGGGATTGGCCATTTCCACATGCCCATGGACATCAAAAATGATCATCCCTTCGGTCATGGCCTTGAGGGCCTGTTCGAATTTCTGAGCCGCTCCGGCATAGCCGCTGGTGAGGCTGGAGGCAATCAGGTCAAGCTGATTGCTGGTGTTGTCTTTGAGCTGGCTGCCCACTTGACTGAGGGTATGCTGGATGCTTTCCACCTCGCTGGCCATGGCTTGCAGGAGCTGCTGGCGATTCAGCAGGGCGGGCAGTTCATTGTCATCCGTGGTGATGCCTACAGTATCCAGATTGCCGGAAACAACCTGATTCAGTACCTCCTGAACAGACATGTCGCCGGAAACAACCACATCGCACTGCCCGTATTGAACCGGGATGGCTTTGACGACCTCTGCAATTCTGGTCACGCTAAGTCCTTTCTGTTTATCGACTTTTATCAGACAGACCCCGATGTCTGTCGATGGACATATCGACACAGAATCCAGGTGAATTAATTGGCCTGGAAGCCAGAATAGGGCGAAAAAGAAGCAAAAATGGATGATGACAATCATGATATGGTAATTTTTTCAAAACAACCGATAAAACACTCGGCATTAAGCCTAAAAGCCTGCGTGCTGATGAAAAGAGCGAATCCGGTGTGTCTTGTGCAAATCAACGTCAAAAGCAACAACTCGATGATGCATGCAATAATCTGAAATTTACCGGCGGCCCATGCCGGAATAGTCCTATAACTTTGTTGGGGGCCGCAGTGAATTGTGAAACCTTTGTCGGAGTATTGTTGTCTTTACTTAGGTTGTCAATGACTGACGTTATCAGGAAAGGAAGGTAATGCGATGAAACATCTTATTTTGACAGGTCTTATCGTATTCACATTGAGCCATTTTATCCCGAGTGACGGCGTTATGGCCGCCCAGGCGGAGTCGAAGGAGATTAAGCTGGTGGAGGCGGGGAAGTCCGACTATACCATTGTTTTATCAAAGGATGCGTCTGCGTCCGAAAAACATGCCGCCGCGGAGCTGCAGACATTTCTCCGGGAGATTTCCGGGGCGGAACTGCCGATTGCCGCCGAAGGATCGGCCCGTCCGGAGCAGATGATTGTTCTGGGCGACGGGGAGGTCTTCCGGTCCCTGAATACTGCGGTGGACCTCAAGGACCTTGGCGATGAAGGCTTTGCCATCCAGACTGTCGGGCCGCATCTGATCATCGTTGGCGGACGACTGCGGGGGACGATGTACGGCGTTTATACCCTGCTCGAAGAACAGCTCGGATGCCGATGGTACACCTCCACTGTTAGTTATGTACCCAAAACGTCCACTATCGCCCTGAAGCCGCTTTCTATTGTTCAGAAACCAGACTTTGAATATCGTGAGCCTTTCTACACGGATGCCTGGGATCCCGACTGGGCCGCTCGCAATAAAGTCAACGGCAACCATACCCGGCTTGATGAGCAGCGGGGCGGAAAGATCAGCTATATGCCGTTTGTTCACACCTTCGACAGTCTTGTTCCGAAGGCTGAATATTTCGAAAGACATCCCGAGTATTACTCGCTCATCGATGGCACTCGCAGGGGCGGGCCGTGGGAGGGCCAGCTTTGCCTGACCAATCCGGATGTGCAGCGGATTGCCCTGGAAACCGTGATGCGATGGATGGAGCAGAATCCCCATGCGACGATTTTTTCTGTTTCGCAAAATGACAACGTTGCCTATTGCCGCTGCGAGAAGTGCGCGGCGGTGGATGCCGAAGAAGGCAGTCCGGCCGGGCTGCTGCTGCGGTTTGTCAATACCATCGCCGCCGAGGCTGCCAAAAAGTACCCCGGCAAGCTGATTGATACACTGGCCTATCAATATACGGAAAAGCCGCCCAAGATCACCCGGCCGCTGCCCAATGTCCGGATTCGTCTATGCCCCATCAGCAATTGTGAACACCACCCCTATGAGCAGCGGTGTTGTCCGCAGAATGCGGCCTTTATGGATAATCTGGCCGGCTGGGATGCGATTACCGACTCGCTTTATATCTGGCATTATAACACCATCTTTGCCAATTACCTTCTGCCGCAGCCGGATCTGGATGAAATTGCCGCCGATATCCCGCTGTACAAACGTTCCGGCGTCAAGGGCATTTTTATGCAGGGGACTTATACCGCCATGCAGGACAACAGACCTACCGGCGGAGGCGGTTTCATGGACGACCTGAAACAGTATCTCATCGCCAAACTGCTCTGGAATACACGCGCCGATGTCAAGGCCATCCGGGCTGACTTTCTCAAGGGGTTTTATGGCAAGGCCGCCGGGCCTATTGACCGGTATCTCGATTTGCTGCATGACAAGGTCCGCAAGGATAACATACACGGCTTTATCTTCAACAGTCCCCAGGCCACGGAAGGCCTGATGACGCCGGAGATCGTGGCGGCTGCGGATAAACTCTTCGACGAGGCCCAGAGTCTGGCGGAAAATGAGGCGGTTCTGGCCCGGGTCAAGCACGCCCGGTTGTCGCTGGAGTATTTCAAGATTATGCAGGAAGCCAATCACGCCGCCTCCGGCACGCCGGAACAGAAGGCCGAAGCCCTGCGGAAGCTGACGGATTTGGCCGCCCGGTGCAAAGCCGATGGGATTACCCAATGGAGCGAAGGCGGCACCGTCGATGCGATTATGGAAAGATGGTCAGCGGCGCTGAAATAGGAATTAATTGATAAACTAAGCAGACAACGTGTTTTGGTTAAAAGAGTACGGCATGAACTTCCCGATTCTGGGAATTCGACCGTACAGGCCGGTTTTTTCGTCTCCACAGGTTATTTTCAGCTTGACAAACCCGGCAAAATGGGTATATATGCCTACACAATAACGACTTACGCGGGCGTAGTTCAGTGGTAGAACACGTGCTTCCCAAGCACGATATGTCGGTTCGATTCCGGTCGCCCGCAGTATTTTCATCCCTATATTTCCTATTTTTACTGCGTTGGAGGGTTATTTTTACACGTCTGTTTTTGTTTAATAATCTCAGTGTCACGGGTATTCAGCCCTGTATTAACGCAAACTTTATCGGCAATGCCTATAACTACGACAACACCGGCTTGTCCTACTGCAAGATTGACCTGGCCGACTTTGCCGTATTTGCCGACAACTGGCTGGCAAACGGACTTTATTCAGCCGAGTAATCGGATTTCAATTGGTCACATCCGGGCCGGAATCTCCACGCGAGGTTCCGGCCTTTTTTGTTAAACAAATTGCATAATAGGTGTTTATTCCGAATTTCAAGAGGGGAATGCAATTTTTCGGATGGCCATGGTGCGTTACCCCGTGCCTATTGCACTCCAGCCTGACTTTATTGTGAAAACGGAACGACTTTTGGCAAAGAATAC
>CAZVYY010000018.1:0-77928 GCA_964630775.1 uncultured Pirellulales bacterium
AAAGAAAATGGCAAAGACCAAAAATATCGAATTCTTATAGCGCTGTCATATTAAGAAAATTGTACATCTGTGTTGCCGCGCCGCTCGGATTGGAAGGATTGTAGCACCAGTAGTAATGCACCGCCACAAAATCAACCCGTAAATCAGCGGCGTCCGCCTGCTGGATAAACGGATACAGCCAACTGCTACGCCCGCCGTCCGTCGGCGCCGGCGAACCCACACGCAGTCCGGTACCAAGCAAATCCGGCCATGACCAGATGGCATCACTGACAGCAATATTGGCCTCTACGGAATTGTCCGGCTCGTTATAGCCCAGCAGATGATTGGCGCCTCGCGTCTGCCAATTCTGATTCAGGCCCGGCCACCAGCGTGTCTGGCGTATGGGGACGTATTCTTTGTCCAGCGTGGAATTCTGGTCCAGATTCCAGTTATACCACCACTTGATATTCAGGTTGGAGCCGATGTTGCCTGCGATGCCCTTTTTGCTGACCCATCGCCAGGGGAACACCCGGACAAAATTAATTTTGTCATTGAGCTTGCCCGGCAGGACACCAATTTCCAGATCGCAGTCCTGCGCTACATAGTTCTTGCTGTAGCCGGTGCCGTTTTCATTCTGTGCGAATGTCGCAGTGTATCCTCTCTTCAAGATAAAGGAACTGATCGACGAGGCCATCGTCCCAAGGGAACTGGTATTATAGGCCGTGTATTGATTTAAATAAGCGGAATTGCCCTTAAAATTTTCCTCGGTAAAGACCTGCAGCGGCTGAAAGGTCGAGGACTGCGGGATGATAACCGCCCCGGCGGCATATTCCACCACCCGGACGTTTGTATTCAGAGCCGCGGGTGCCCCGTTGACCTTAATCTGACTCAGGTAGGTCGAGTTTGCTGTCGAAGGCTTGACGTTTTCCAGAAATAAAAACGAATCCACCGAGTCCAGATTAATCGTACAGCCGGTCAGCGGAGCTGCTGCACTGGTCAGATGCAGCTCCGATACGCCGGTCATGTTCACGGTCGTATTGGACAGGCTGGTGTAGGTTGCAACGCCGTCCGTCATGGTCAGTGTATCCGCTTTCAGGTCGGCCATCATGAAAAAACCGATCAGGGCCATAAACAGGCAATATCCCGCATATATCGACGGGGCAGATGTTTTATTATGCAGATAATTTTCGTTTGAATATATTGCAGACATTATTATTCCTCTTATCCATTTTCTGATGACCGCCTGATTCAACTTAGCCATCCGATTGTAAGTCATTATTTTATTCATACTTAAAACCTTTTTGCCCGCTATCTGACTGCTTCGATACGCATCTCCCCCATACCCTGATTCCCTTCTATTATCTATACTAACTTAAAATCGGCTTTTTTGACTGAATTATTGCCAAATTACGTAAATATATGAGTTTTGAGGCCCCCTCGTTACCCAGGGCGAGCCTGCCTGGATTTGCAGCCTTCCTTACGGGAAGGAAAAGGGTAAAAAGGAAAAGGAAAAAGGAAAAATCATGGAAACCGCCGGGGGCGGGGGTCGTGTTAAGTGTTTAATGGTACATGTTAAGTGTAGTTGGCAATTTTCCGGTAATTGATGATGTTCAAATGACGATTGACGATTAGCCTGAGTGGCTATGTCTTTTCTATTTGGTTGTCTTTGCGTGTTATTCATTTTTATGTGCCTCCGTATAGGGGGCGGGTTTGCAATTTTTGTTCGAAAAATCGAAATAGCCCAGGTCGTGAGAATTTATAAGTGCAGGCCGGACAGGGAGAAAAAATTTTTTATTTTTTTTACGAATAGCAAGATAGTGGTAGCGTAATTTGTGCTATATGGACAATAAGAATGTAGAATACAGGGATACAGGATACGGGAATAAAATCAAGGTATTAAAATCAAGGTTTACATGTATAAAGGTGTGCAAGTATACATTTAGGGCGGGCACGGGGTGAAAGGGGCGACCGCGGGTTGCCGGTACGGGAAATTGGGGGTGGGAGGCGGATATTGTGGGTATGGGGAATCGAATTTTGACACAGAAAAAACAATCCTCTATCCAAAAATCCCTGTAAAAGAATCGGATTGCCATTATAATAGTGTGGAAATGTTCTTTCTCCCAGCGGACGGAACCGTCAAAGGGGAGCTGAATTTATGGCAAAACGACAGAAAAAACTGAAATTATCGGACCAGATATATCAGATTTCGACGCTTGCGGCGGGCAATTTCGAGTTGCAGGAGGTGTTGGATCGACTGGCCGAGGCGGCGGTGAAGGTGACCAATACGACCGCCTGCTCCATCCGGCTGCTGGACGACAACACCGGCGACCTGAAGATGCGCAGCACCTACGGCCTGAGCGAGGAATACCGCAATAAAGGGCCGGTGACGCTGGACGAGCCGGTCATCAAGGAGGCCTTTTCGGGCCGGGCGGTTGTGCTGGATGATATGCGGCTGGACCCCCGCGTCCGCTACCGGGAGGCCACCATTCGGGAAGGGCTTATCAGCCAGTTGACGGTGGCGATGACCTTCAAGGGCAAGCCGCTGGGGGTGCTGCGGCTATACAGCCCCGAACCCAACCGTTTTAACCGTCAGGCCATTCGCGTGGCGAGGCTGGTGGCCAGCCAGTGTGCGACAGCCATCACCAACGCGCGGCTGTTTGCCGAGGCCCTGGAGGGCGCTAAGATGAAGCAGCAAATGGACTTAGCGGCGGCTGTACAGCGGCGAATGATCCCCGAGAAAGCCCCCTGCATGTGCGGGCTGGACCTGGCGGCAATCTATAAGCCCTGCCACGAAATCGGCGGCGACCTGTACGATTTCTTTGCGATTGACGACCACCGGATTATCGTGTCGATTGCCGACGTCATCGGCAAGGGGGTGCCGGCGGCGATTATGATGAGCATGTTTCGCGGGGCGATGCGGGCGTATGCCGACGGCGGCTACGGGCGGCACGAGATGCGGGAGATCATCCAAAAGCTCAACCTTGTGGCGTGCCGGGAGTGCCGGAATGGGGAGTTTATTACCCTGCTCCTGGCCTGCATCGATATTCAGGACAGTACGATTACCTACTGCAACTGCGGGCATGAGCCGGGGCTGCTGCTGCCGGCGGGCAAACCGGTGCAAAACCTCGAAAAAGGCGGCCTGGTCATGGGGCTGATGGAGAATGCCCAATATGAGACAGAAACGCTCCCCTTCAACAAGAATGACTGCCTGCTGCTGTACACCGACGGGCTGATTGACGCGGTCAACTTTGAGGGCAAGATGTGGGGCAAGGAACGCCTGCTGAATGTGCTGGATTTGTATAGAGAATCATCGTCGGCGCAGTTGGTGCATACCATTCTGGGCTATCGTCGGCGGTTTGTGGGGCTGGCCAGCCAGTTCGATGACACGAGCGTCCTGGCCATTCGCAAGATAGAGTAATCGACGCCGGCAGCAAGACGCTGATTCAGAAGGCGGGCATGGCTGCGGGCGTGGTGATGGACCTTGGGGGACTGCTGTCACACGGCAGCATTATCGCCCGCGAGTTTGGGATCCCGGCGGTGGTCAATGTGGGGCCGGCCACTCAGGTCATCCGGACCGGACAGACTATTCTGGTGGATGCCGACGAGGGCAAGGTTGTTCTGTTAGATTGATTCGCCAAAGCCCCTTATCGCGATTCTTCGGTCGGCACAGGAGCAGCACTTTCGCCAAGACGGTCAAAGAAGCCCTGCTTGCGGAGATACTGATAGATATAGGACACGCCGACCAGCGTCAGGCCAGTGGCGAGGAAGGCCGTGATGCGGTAGATGCTCTTGACTTCGCTCATATCAAACAGGAATATCTTGGCCAGCAGGATTCCGAACAGGCCCAGGGCCATGTAGCGAAGGAGGGCAATCCGACGATTGAAGCCCACAATCAGCAGGACTGCACCATAGGCCGCCCACAGCAGCGACAGACTCATGTGGGCCTTGAACTTCCAATTGAGCAATCCCGGGCCGTACTGGTCCAGGCAATACCAATAGACAAAGACCTGTTCGCTGAGAATGGCCCAGAGCGTAACAACTCCGGCAAGGCCGAAGTTCTGATACCATCTGGGGGCAAGTCCTTCGATGCGATTTTGTTTTCGAAACTGCATGGCGGCGATGAAGATGGCTGCGACGACGGATGCCTGTACCGCAAATGAGCCGTTTAACACAAAACGAAACGACGTGTAATACAGTGTATCAAGATTGGCGATTGCGGTGATGGCGCCGATGACGGCGACCAGAACCGCGGCGGCCCTGCATATCAGACCGGCCGGGCAGACGGGCCGGGAGACGACGGCAGCAATAAAGACAGCCGCTGCCAGCAGAAACGCCTGCAGGGTTCGTGTGTCAATGAGGAAGCCTTCAATCTCCTGATGGCTCCAGTAGCGGTGCCATTCGAGGACGCCGGTGCCCAGCAGCACGGCGGCGGCGATGATATAGAGCCATTGCGATTGCAAGGTGTAGTGGTCGGGATCGGAGGTTTTCCAATAGCGATAAAGCAGATGCTGGATCGCGGCACCCAGCCCTACGCACAGCCACGTGCCGAAATGGGCATTGAGGATGGGGCGATAGTCGCCGACATGGCCGAAGATTGCCAGCAGGCCGGCCACACTTGCTGCCAATGCAATAAACCCGGCACCGCAAATCAAGGTACCGTGATATATCAGGCCGGCCAGCGTGAGCATCACACTAAAGAAGGCAACGATGCACAGCAGGCCCTTGGTGAACAATTCGCTGGCCTGTGCATCGCTGAAAGTCATGTCGCAATAGGCATTCCATTCCAGTCCGCAGGCGGTGATTAAAACAACGGCAGCCATGATAAACAGAATTTCGCTGAGAGTGGAATATTCGGGTTTCCGCGATGCGTTGCGTCGATAGACTATGTGGCTGGCCAGAATACCGGCGGCGGCACACAGCCATGTCCCGAAGATACCGTTGAAGACCGGAGTAAACGAGGCATCCTGGGACGGCAGAAAGAACAGTCCGACAAGGCTTAATCCCATCGCCAGAAATCCCATGCCCTGCATCCAGGCGCCGGCATAGAGAATCCCGGCGGCAATCAGAATCACGGACTCGACCGTCCAGCCGATAACGAGGGCATACGTCTCAAAATACAGAGGCAGGGCTGCGGTCAGGAATGCGGTGCCGGCGATACCCATGGCTGTCCACAGGTTCTGATCCTGTTTGCAGCGGACTCGTGAAACAACCGCGGCGATCCAATAGGCCGCACCGAGCAGCGCGGTACAGAGGGCCAGTTCCGGGCGGAACCGTTCTTCGAGCATCGTCCACAGGTAATAAAAGGTGATGGTCCCGGCCGCACAGGGCAGGAGGATGTCTTCGCCGCGGGTGACGGCCTGTTTGACCCAGCCGTACAGCAGCGGCGTGACCAGATAGACGATGAAGAATACACCCAGCCAAAGCTCGGCAATGAGCAGGCGGGTGGGATGGGCCGGGGTAAAGCTCAAGATGGGCCGGGTGAATTTTTCAAACCACAGGACATACAGCAGAAAGGTGCCGATAAAGGCCAGCAGGTTGACCGCACGCCAGCGGCGGAAGAATGCACAGCCCATCGCACCGAGGCTCAGTATCAGGACATAGCCGAACAGATGATGCGGGAGGTTCTGGCCCGTGGACAGAAACAGCGGTGTGGCATATCCGCCCAGCAGCGACAGGATGGCCACCAGTACCTCGTCGAGCAGGACCGCATAGGCCATGGCTGCGATGGTGATGACAATGGCGGCGGCAAAGGCCGGGGTGCTATCGACCAGGTGATATCCCCGGTAGGCCCAAAACACGGCGGCATAGAGCAGGGCAAAGCCCATGGCGCTGACTCCCTTGGCAACGACCTCATAGCCGCGACGGCGGGTGATTTCGCCAATCACAAAGGCCACGATCCCACCTGCGGCGACGGCACTGACGCGTGCCCAGGGTCCCAGCCAGGCTTCATCGATGGCAAGCTTGAGGATGAAACCGACAGCAGCAATCACACAGACGATGCCGGCAACCAGAATCCACTGGGTACCGATCTGCTGTTCCAGTCCTTTGCGAATAACCGGCTGCGGTTCTGCAGGCCGCGGCGTTACGGGCGTAAACGGCTCGGCTGCCGGCTGAGGCTGTGGTTTTGCATACTTCTGAACGAGAATATCGATTGTACCTTGTTCGGCGGGTACCGGAGGTGTTTGTTTTGGGGGGACCGGCTCGATTGTAACGGGTTCTATCGGCTGCGGGACCGGCTCAACAGGGATAGACTGGACCGGCTGGGGGGTTGACTGAGGCTGAGGTGAGGGTGTCGGACTCTCCTGACGGAAACACAGACGCCGCAATTCGGCTTTGAGGTTGTCCAATTCCCGGCTGAGGGTACCGAGCTTGCCGAGGCAGACCAAAGCAATAATGAATCCTGCCGGCCCAATCAGGGCAAAGCCCAGTCCGAATAAAATCACCAGTCCTTCAAACGGTCCCATGAGTTTTCCTTTATGCTTTGACTTGTTTGTGTTCGATCGCGATGGTTCGGATTTTCCGGATGTCCAGCTTGCCGGAGCCGAGTGTCGGGATGGACTCGACGGCAATCAGATTATCCCGTCTGGGTTTGGCCAGATTCGGCAGATCGCTGCGGCCCAGGATATCCGCCAGATGCTGGCCGTCCACCATCGACTGGACATACAAGACCACAATCTGTTCGCCTTTTTTGTCATCCGGGATGCTGGTCACGGCCACGGCGCGATCCTGAAGCTGGAGTTCCTTCTGGCAGACTTCCTCGATGGCAGTATGGGAAATCATCTCGCCGCCGATTTTGCTGAAGCGTCCGAGGCGGTCGGTGATGGTGATAAAGCCCTCGTCGTCGATAGTGACGATATCGCCGGTGTTGTACCAGCCGTCCTGAATGACTTCGGCGGTCTGGTCGGGAGCGTTCAGGTAGCCTTTCATGACGCTGGCGCCTTTCACCCACAGGACGCCCTGCTGCCCCGGCTCGACGAGCCGGCCGGTGTCGGGGTCGATGACACGGGTGGCCAGGCCGGGGATGGGTCTGCCGACAGAGCCGGCTTTGGTACCTTGCTGGCGGCAGCCGTCCACTTCCACATCGGGCACATTAACCGACACGAGGGGCGACAATTCCGTGGCGCCGTAGCCTTCGAGCGGGCGAATGCCGAAATAATTTTCGAAGCTGTCGGCCAGGGGTTGTTTCATTTTTTCAGCGCCGACGATGAAATGCTGAATGCTGCGGAAATCTTCTCGCTCACAGCGGCGGATGTAGGTCAGCAGGAACGTCGGCGTGCCGAAGAGCATGGTGCACTGGTACTGGCTGACGGTCTGGCCGACCAGTTTTCCATCGAGCGGATTGGGGACAAAATGGACCGAGACTTCCGACAGAATCGGCAGCCACATGGCGGTATTGAGACCGAAGGAATGGAAAAACGGCAGAATCCCGCAGAGGCGAACGGATTTGTCGAACTTGAATATCATCCGCACCGCTTCCATATTGGACAGCAGGTTATGCTGGCTGAGCATGACGCCTTTGGGGCGGGTGGAACTGCCGGAGGAATACAGAATCGCGGCGGTCTGGTCGGGATCGACTTTACGGAATCCTCCCATCCAGCGGGCGGGAATCAGGATAGCCTTCAAGAGGGCTTTTTGCTTGTCGCGGTTATTAATGGCGGCGGCAAGGTCTTCGACGAACAGATATTTGGAATCATCGGCAGGTAATCCAAGCTTCTCGAGGAATGCCCGCGAGGTAACGATGGTCCGGATGCCGCATTCGTCGATGGCCGTCTGGCGGTCGGACTGGGTGACGGTATAGTTCAGGTTGACGGCGGTCTTTCGCAGCAGACCGATGGCGATATTGGCAACCGCCCCGCCGACACTGGGCGGCAGCAGGATGCCGATATTCTGCTGATTTTTGAGGATGGGCCGGTAGCGTTCGGCGAAGAGGATAGCGGCAATCAGGGTCTGGCCATAGGTCAGTGTTTTGCCGGTGGTATCAGTCATGGACAGGCGTTTCCAATTGCGGCGGGCGATTTTGACAAAGGTCTGGGCCATCGAAAGACGATGGTATTTGCGGGATTCGATCCAGTCGCAGGATAATTCGAGGACGGCCTGACGAATCGTGCGGGCGGTGGAATCGGCGGGCATGGGGGCGCCGAAATGCACGCTGACGGGGTATTCGAGCGGGCGGGGTCTGCGACTGAACAGTTTGCCATAGCGATGGCTGGAGACAGAGTCCCACAGGCCGCCCAGATAAACGGGGATGACGGGGCAGTCGGTGGCTTTGACGATGCGTTCCAGGCCGGGGCGAAAGGACGCCAGGTGGCCCGTGCGGGTCAGATAGCCTTCGGCAAAGATGCACACAATGTAGCCGTCTTCGATGGCTTTGCGGGCCTTGTTCAGGGACTCGACAAGCTGTCGCGGGCCGTCGGCTGCACTGATGGGGATAGCCTTGATAAAGCGGAAAAACCAGTTGAGCCGGGGGCTATCGTAGATGGGACGATCCACAAGGAAACGGATGCGCCGATGCTGGACGGCACTGAGGACCAGGCCATCCATCCAGGAGACATGGTTGGCCACCAGCAGTGCCCCGCCTTCGATGGGCAGATGTTCTTCGCCGAAGACGCGCAATCGATAGATCATGCGAATGGGAATCGACAGGACGAAACGAAATACATATTCCCGCAAATAATACAGGGTTACGATAAAGGTCAGAAACCCCAGACCCGACAGGACGATAAACAGGGATGCGGCGGACATTTTAAGCATGCCGGCCAGAAGTCCCACAATGCCCGAGGCCAGGGCTACGCCCAGCCAGCCCAGCGAGTTGGAGGCGGCGATGATGCGTCCCAACAGGGCACGGTCGGCCCGAATCTGGATGAAGGTCTGGACCGGCACGATGTATAAGCCGGCGCCGGTGCCCATCAGAAAAATGGCGATAAAAATCCAGGTTTTGGAGGGGCCGGCAGCAAGCCATATCGTACTGATGGAAAATAACAAGGCTCCAAAGGGAATGATGCCGGCCTCCAGACTGCGGCCGGACAGTCTGCCGGCCCAGAGGGAGCCGATGCCGATGCCGATGGCGGCGATGACAAACAGATAGCCGCTCTGGATGGCATTGTACTGACAGACCTCGATGCCGTAGGGAATCAGGTTAATCTGGGCAAAGCCGGCCAGAAACATGAAGACTGCCGCGGCAAAAACCGACGCCAGCAGATCGACATCCTGCCGGACCAGCCGCAGGGTCCGCCAGACCTCGACGAAAAACAGCGGATGAGAACTGCCGGACTGTCCGCCGGCGGGGGTTTTGCGAATCAGCAGGGATGTGATGGTTCCGACCACGGCCACGACGACGCAGCCGATGCCGGCCAGGGGGTATCGTTCGCTGGTAAGCTGAGCCAGTGCGGGTGCAGCGGCCATGCCCAATACGACGGCCAGATAGGTCATGCCCTCCAGATAGGCGTTGGCCCGCGACAAGTGCTGCGGGGCGGCCAGTTCGGGGATGATGCCGTATTTGCTCGGGCCGAAAAAGGCGCTCTGGGTGCACATCAAAAACAGCACCGCATAACAAAAGACCGTGTTGGACATCCAGAATGCCAGACAGCCCAAACCCATAATCAGAATTTCAGCCACTTTGGCCAGGACGATAATCCGGCTTTTGCTGAACCGGTCGGCCAGGACGCCGGCAAACGGAGTAAACAGTAAAAACGGAATCACAAACAGTATCGCGGCGGTCGAACTGACCTGGGAGGCCTTGTCCTGTCCGAGTTTGCCGATTAATAAGAAAATCATCAGCCCTTTGAACAGGTTATCGTTGGCCGCGCCAAGAAACTGCGTGGCATTCATATAACCGAAGGTATTGCCGATTTTTGACGATTCTGTTTTCATAGTTTATTATACCGCTGTGGGTTTCTCTTTCCCGCAATGCTCACAATAAGGCAGTAATGCATGCCGTATCTGGCCGCAGGAATCACATTTATCATACAGGGAGGTCCCGCAGGCTGGACAGGTATAGACCTGCCCAGCAAGTGCATCTTTATCCTGCCCCAGGACCAGCGTGGTCTTTTTCCGCAGGCCGCCCGCATAGCGAAGCAGGCCGATGCGGATGGGTTTGGAGCAAATCGGGCAAATATGCTTGTCATAATCCTGCTGATACTGGCGAATGAGCAGCTCTTTTTTGGGCGCGATGATCATCCGAATCAGGTATATCAGAATTCGGATAACAATCGCCAGTATCACAAGCAGAACAATATATTTAAAATATCGCTTGGGAAATACGTCGTTGACAACCAATAACAGCTTGATAAAGACTGCAATAAATGCCGCCCAGACTATGGCCCAGTACGTGCTTGTGCGGTATTTCATAAACAGCCAGGAGATAACCAGAAAAATCGGCACGAGGATTCCCAGTTGGATCGCCGCGATTTTCCATATATGCTGTTTTACTAACTGCTGCAATTCGACCTGAGCATCCTGTTCATTGAGTTTTATTTTTTCACCGACGGCGGCCAATTTATCCTCTGTTTCCTGTTTCCGGGCGGTCAGATCGGTGACCTGCTGGATATATTGTTCCGCTTGTTTCTGCTTGTCCAAAAAGGCATCCTGACTTTTCTGCAGGGTCAGCCAGCTTTGTTCGGAAAACTCGATATTTTTAGCCAGACTTTCCCGCTGCAGGCTCAAAAGCTGATCCATCGTACTGCGGAGATTGCTGACACTGTCGTCAAGGTTGCGCTGTTTTTCCCGGACATTTTGAAGCTGGCGCTCGATGTGCTGCAGTTCCTGCTGCAATTGGCTGCGCTGCTGGTCATCGTCAGCATTGACATAACGGGCACGCACCGCATGATATTGCGGGCCTTCCATCGTGCCGATGTCTTTGGTGACAAAATTGAGCAGCCAGTAGAACAATATGCCAAAGACAACGCTCAGCAGCAGGATACAAAAGCGTATCCCCCACGAGCCTCTGGTTTTTCGTTTGGTTTCCATGCCTGCTGTCTCCTTATTGATTTATACCCAACGGGTATGATTATTCCGCGAGCAAAATCAGCAAGTGGTTGATGCCACTGTACTTAGCCGCGCCGAAACGAAATAGTTCAAGTACAATCAGTCTAAATACCGTACGACCCGGTTGATCGCAGTCTGCCTGCAGGGTTGCGCCTCGTTAAACAACTCATGCTTTGCGGCCGGGAGGATTTCCATTTGTGCGGCGGGGAATTTGTCCCGCAGCAATTGGGTATTATACCGCCAATCCACGGTGGTGTCTCTATCTCCCTGCAAAATAAACAGCTCTTTTTGTCTGGTCTGGATGCGTGTAAAGTGGTCGTTCCAGTCGAAAATCGATTTGACCCAGTCGAGTGAGACCACAGGGGTATGCAGAGGATCGCAATACCTGTTAAAATGGAGAAAGTCCGGGTCGGAGGAATTGGCCTGGGGCACGCGAGGGACACGATCCGTAAACGTCCGGTAAAAGGCATACGTTGCCTTGGAGATGGTATAGCCCCGCCAGCGGATCAGGGGGGCGGCGAGGACGACTTTGTCAAACGGGTCGTCCGGTTCGGAAATCAGGCTGTCAAGGCCCACCGTGGCGCCGGTGCTGAACCCAACAAAATGGATTTTCATGGCGGACTCGGCCGGGGGCTGGCCGGGGGCCGAATAGAAACTTAATCCCGCCCGCAACCCCCGGGGCCTGGGCATGCATAGTTCAGCATTCAGTACCTGCTTAATGTTCTTCACAAAGTCCCGTAAGGCCTGGGTATAATCCCCTATAGCTCCTGCTGCCGCCTGATGTCCTTCGCTTAGGCCATGGCCGGGCAGGTCAAAGGCCCCTACCGCAAAACCGTTGTCCAGCAGGCCGGTAATCAAATGTTTCATCTGGCCGGTGTGGTTCATATACCCATGGAGGACGATAACGATGGCTTTGCACGTCGAAGGCATCCAGACATGCCCCGCCAGTTTCCTGCCTCCGCTGACAAACCATCCGAACCAGTGCCGGGCGGAAGGACAATCCAGCCCGTAATGGTCAAAATAAGACTGGACGGGTTCGGGATATTGCGTCTCCCTGGTTTCGGTCAGCCTATCCATCACGGACTGGATTGTCTGTTTATCCTGCATATCCAATATCTTAGTTGAATGGTCAATGGTTACCACAATTAATCCTTGATCTTCAAAATTTCGTCTTCAGAAATCGGTTCTGTCTTTTTGATCGCCTCAACTGTTTTCAATGTTTTTTCGCTGGGTTTATACAGGGCTACAATCGCATCGGTAACATCCACGAACTGGGCACCATCGACCTGATAATCAATCTGCCATTTGCTGACCATGATATCGACTCCTGCCTGCTGAGCCACGGTCGCCAATTCCTTTTCCACCGGAACAAGCCATTCTTTGACCGGTGCGGTTCCAAAGCCCATCAAGTGTGCCTTTTGCTGATGCTGATTGCCCCATTGTTCAAGCTCCCTGACTTTCTGCTCATCTCCTGCCGCTTTTGCTGCTTGTATCTCTTTCCTCTTTTCGCGGACCTGGGTATTCCACCATTCGGAGGGGGCACAGGCAACCGCGATACAACGGGAATCGTATATCCCCACCCGCAACGGCTTGACGACCTTTTTATCCTGGCCGTGAACCGCCTGCGACACCAATCCCATAACCAGTACTACGCCTGCAGCCATTGCCAAACCTGTAATCCATCTCATCGTACACATCCTTTCTGCATTTTATTTTGTGCGCGTGTCGTTTCCGTTGCGATTCCGATAGCCATTATCATTCCAATCAGTACCATGCTCAGAACGGTCAGCCATGTCCAGGTCATGTTACACATCCTTTCTTGCTTTGGGTTTTGTGCATTCTTTACTTTTTTGACTCTGGACAATAAGAATAACAACCAGTGTGCCACGGCTTAAAATAGCCATAAGTCTATACATATAAATATTTTGTGATTATTTAGAAGAATCCTTAAATCCGAAGCAATAAATTGAATATACAATATTTGTATATTCAATAAACTATATTTGTATATTTAAGTCATATCTATAAAAAAAGCCAGGACGCAGGCCCCGGCCTTAAAATACTACTTTTATACTCTTTATTTACGGAACACCAGTTCCGCGGAATCAGCCGACTGAGGCAACCTCCGGCCGCTGGGCGGCCAGGTGCTGCTTCTGGTAGCATTGTTCGCGGAAGATGGCGATTTCAGCGTCCAGATTGGGATTGGGGGAGTCGCCAAAGTAGGCATCAATCACCGGAAAAACGATATCCGGATGCTGTTTTCTCCACCGGCGAATCATGCCTTCGGTCTTGGCGGTAACGACGCCTTCGTGCATGCAGGTAAAAGGCCCGACATGGAAGATGCCGGAGATGCCGCGTCCGTGCCCGCCGGAGATGCCATGCAGCAGGACATAGACCATGCCGATTCCGAGGATGGATTCGCCGCTGATGGAACTGTGGAATTCACCGGCATTTTCGACGGTCTTGAGCAGGGTCATCATCGGAGGCAATGAATGTCTGCCGTTGAGGATGTCATGAAATGGTTCCGACATAATTTTTCGGATATGCCGGATATAGGCATATTTGACCGTAAGCTTTGTCCATGCGGCAATACCGCCGAAGACGTCACGCCAGTCAAACGTCTTTAACGCCGTTGCGATGCGACGACGCGTTTGCAGCAGATTGGTGCAGTTGATATAATCAAACCATTCAATCATGGAACAGCGGACGGCTTCGAGGCGATTTTCTTCGAGTTTTTCAATCACGTTATTGGTGTAGGGGTCATGCATCCGCATATAAATCTCGCCGGAATACAGCACCAGCGGGAAACGTTCGCTGGGTTGAAACCGACCGAACTGGCGGACCGTCTCCTGACCCCAGGCAGCCAGTTCCTTGACAGTGCAGCCCCGCATGAGACATTGTTCCAGTTCGGCCAGCCGCAATTCCTTGAGCTGTTCGACCTGGTCTTTGGGGCAATAGGGCCGGTAGCGTAGTGTGATATCATCCAGCAGGTCGCTGGCAATCAGACCCCGCAGCAGCAGTTTTTGTATCGCCATTTGATCGCGGCTTGTATATTTATCACCGAGAATATCCAAATAATCCATTTGGGTTGACGGGCCGGCGATGGGCAAGTCCGCATAGCCTTCGTCATCGAGGAAAAACCGTACCGTCTCCCGATATTTGCCAAAGCGGCACGGGCCATCGGTTGTGGGCAGGATAAACACATAGCGGCGTGTGACCGCTTCCCGGCCATGACGCTGTGTTTCCTGTTCCAGAAATCCCAGCAGGTCCCCTACCACACCCTTGAGGGGGTGGCAGACTTCCGTGTGAATATGCCTGCGGGCCAGTTCATAGCCTTCCCGGGTGTTGGTCGGCAGAACGATTGCTTCAATCTTATAATGACGCAGGCACGCCGCCGCGATGCGGCTGCTGATTCCCATGTAGGGCAGCAGCCACGTCCGTCCGTCGATGCGGCTGGGTTTTGTGGTGTCGGTCATGTTCATGCTCCTTGTGATAATGGCCATGTACAACGCGTTCAAAGGCCTCGGTTCGGGTAAGGAACGGGGCGTTGTTGGTCTGTGCATCGGTTAACAATGTCAGCATCGGCTTGCCGCCGGCAAGATGGATGCGTTCTTCCTGATAGATTTTCATGCTGTCCGGACCGCAGCCGAAATTCATCAAACGAATCGGATATAATCCCGGACGTGACGCCGCATACAGGTGGGCACGCAGGATATCAATGCTTTCGCACCAGTATTCGGTCTGTTTCAAGTCCTGGCTCAGTGCGGCAAAGCGGTGCCGCAGGAAAATCTGCGGGATAAAATCCAGTCCCCGCGTCTGCGAAAACATGGCACCGGCATAGGAACTGGCTTCCGGGTCCAGCACGACATAATCGCGGCCGACGCCGAGGTAGGCGATGCGGTCGCTGGTTTTTTCGAGGAAGCTGTCGCCGCGGGCGTAAAGGTCTTCGAGAAAGGCTTTTTCCGCGGCATCGGCGGCTTCGATGGCATCGCTAATCTGACGGCGCGAGAACCGATAGCCTTTGCTGCGCAGGTCTTTGTCGATATTTTCCACCAGAATGGGGCCGCTGTTGAACTGCAGTACGGGGCTAAGCTGTTTTTGCGGGTCCATCGACAAGTCATCGTTCAGGATGAACGCCTCAGACTCCGTATAAATGCAGTATTTCAGGGCATGACTGCCCTTCTGGAAATGCTCGATGAAGGTCGGGTTGAACTGATAGCGAATACCGGGGTGATTCATCAGCAGCATGGCGTGGCCGGTGACCAGTTTGCGGGCGATGCAGAAGTCGGTCTTGGAATGGTCCACACCCTGACGGGCAATCGCTGTATTGCTGACCGGAGAGGCCACCGGCACAAATCCGAGCCGGGCCAGCAGCGCCGCCGACCAGATGCCTTTTTCGGCAATGGTGGACGTCGCCCGACGGATACCCACGGTTTTATCCGGGGCGGGCTTGCCGTCGAGGTCGGCCAGCAGAAGGCCGTATCGGCGAAAATGCTTATCGAAAATCGAATGAAAGACATCGACATAGTTGGTTCGCGGTTTTTCGCGGTTTTCCGAATTGCCTTTGGGGCAGAATCCGCCGCTGAGAATCGTTTCGTTATCGATGGAAAACACATCCAGAACACAATCCCGCATGTCGCAGCTTCGGTCCACGACATCTTTGCATTTCTGGCGCGACTTGCAGAATTCCATGGTCACCAGTTCCCACCCGCGAAACGCCGTCTCACAGGCCATACCGCTCTGAGTCATCTGGTTAATATGGGACAGCACGTCCAGCGCCGCTCCCCAGGCCCCGAATATTTCGCGGTGCGGATAGGCGTAGATATCCTTGTTGGCCACCTGTGCCAGCGCCGCCAGGAACGCCTTGCCCAGTGCAGGCCCGCCCTGAGCCGAACAGACCAAGCCGGTGTTCTGGGCACCGCCGACGAATTTATGATAATAGCTGGCGGCGGTCCCGCGGACGATTGCCGCGGCGATTTCTTCGCGGCTAAAGCCTTCGGAAATCAGCCGGGTCTCGTCCATTTCCATAAAGACACCGCAGGTCGAGTCGATAATCGGAACCCGTTTGGCCCGCAGGGCATACTCCTGCAGGGTTGTCCGCACATCCAGACCAATCAGGTCGGCCATATTTTCGAGCGTCTGGCCGCAGCCGGCCTGACAACTGAAATTCATCTTGGCATCGCGAACGCTGCCGTCTTTGTTGAATACGGTATATTTCATGTCCTGGCCGCCGATTTCAAAAATCGTATCGACGCGCTTGTCGTAGTGCCGGACGCCGAGGGCATGGCAGGTGATTTCGTCGGTAATGCGATCCGCGGGAGTTTTGCCCTGCTGACGAATCTGGTCGGCCTTTTTGCGGCTGAGCAGGAGCTTTTCGTATAGTTTTCGCGCCGAGCCAGTGGCCCCGACACCCCGGACAATAACACAGTCACGGTGCCGGCTCAGATAACGCAGAACCTCCTTGAGCGAGTTTTCCGGGTCGCCGTTGGTTTTAATATACAATTTATCCAGCAGCGTGCCGTCGAGCCGAACCATGGCACATTTGGTCGTGGTGCTGCCGCCGTCAATGCCGATGACGACTTCCGTACCCGGGGCGATGGGCTTATCGGCTGCAGGATGGGTTTCGTGAATCAGATGCAGATGAGAGCTGAGCGCCGGGGCAAAACTGCGGCGATTGCGGCCCTGTTCGGCAACGGCATCCAGATCCTTCATATCCAGCACATAGTGCTGCGGCGCATCCATGCCTTTGCAGGCGATGCCGATCGCCCCGATATTTTCAAAATAGTCGGGCCGCTGAATCGTCAGGCCAATCGCCTTTTCCAGCTCGGTCTTAATCAGCAGGTTATTGAATACGCCGCCGGTGCCGATGGCCTGCTGCGGAATCAGCTCGCGGTTGCCCAGCACATCAATCATGTAATTGCGTGCCGTGGTTCGGAACAGGCCGGCGAGATTGTCTTCTTTATGGACGCCTTCGTTTTGCTTGTGAATCAGGTCGGACTGAATCACGATCCCGCATCGGGCCAGAAATTCGCTGGGGGCGTGGGCCTGACGGGCTTTTTCTTCGGCCAGGGCGTAAATTCGTGCATACCGGGCCTGCGCGTCGGATTGTTCCTGTCCTCCGACTTCGGCTTCCAGGAGCCGCTTGCATTGCTTGGCCAGCAGGGTGCCGGAACCGCCGCCGCATTTGCTGCTGGGGCGGCATTCAATAATCGTCATCCGGCCCTGGATCGTCTTCAGATGGAAGAAATAGGCATCCTTGGCGCCGATATGAAAGATATAGACCGTCTGGGGGGCAATGACTGTCGCCCCGTAGGGAATGGCCACGCTTTCGTAATCGAAGGTAATGCCGGGGATGGCATCCTTTAATAACAGCGCCCCGCTTCCGGTAAATGCGGTGTTGATAATCCGGCTCGGTTCCATCTGAGCACAGATGTCCTGCCAGGCCTGGCGGAGGGCGGCAGTGGGATTGGCAAAGTGCTTAATCGGCGTCGGCGAATAGACGACTTCCTGCCGGCGGTTCAGCACGGCGTAATGAACGGCCTCGCTGCCGATGTCAAATCCAACAAATAATCCGTTTTCTACCCCTGATTGAATCATAAGGCACCTTCCAAAGACCTCATTAATGCGTTCACAAAGTTCTGTCTGGTCTTAATACTGGCGATATCATACAAAACTGCATCCAAAACTTCCAGATGCAACTCCGATAATACCGCAAATTTAGGAATTATTAGGTCCATTTCCCGTCTTCTTGTTAATTTACTTGATTCATTGCTATGGTAAATATGTTAATCAAACCATGTGCCAGCAGCTTGAATTCCCATAAACCATTTGTTTTCATAGATTTGCAAAATACGCCGTCTGCAGGAATACCTGAAAAGCAAATTTTCAATTGCATTTTTTGAATACAGGATATACATTTTATGTATGAAGCTAATCAAAATACCCCAGGCCGACCGCGTATTTTTTCAGACGATCGCAGATGCGTCCTATACCAATCCGTTCAGCGAGAAGCGAGAAAGTCTTGACCGACAGATTGCGGGATTGACCGAAAGTGACACCAAAGGATTGTCGTGGCCGCAGATTGTGCCGGCGGTGATTCATAAAGTCCACAGCAAGCTGGCCGAACTGGACCATCAGATTCCCGGACAACCCGCCTCTATTGACCATTTTAATCCGGAAGATCGGGAATTGATGAAGTATGTCTTTTTATTTGAGGTTTTTCATCGATTTGCTCTGGATTTTGATACTCTCATCCGCAAACAGGAAAAAAATCCGGACAAGTCGCTGCCGGTTCCGTTTGCCGCCAGGACGTTTGAGCATCTTGCGACTCGGGGGTTCACGCCGGCGCAACTGGCCCGCTCATTTGCCCTGTTTTACCAGATCCGGCGGGCATTTTATTTTATTAACCAGGGCCTGGTCGGACGCAGTGCCTGTATGCGCAAGCTGCGTATGGATTTATGGAACAATATCTTCACGCAGGATATCCGCGGGTATGAGCAGTATCTCTGGGATAAAATGGAGGATTTTGCCACCCTGATTGAAGGCCCCACCGGCTCGGGCAAAGGGGCGGCCGCGGCGGCCATCGGCAAGAGCGGCTGGATTCCCTTCGACACAGCGGCGAATGCCTTTCAGTACAGCTTTACGAACCTGTTTGTTGCCGCCAACCTGAGCCAGTACGCTCCGACGCTGCTGGAAAGCGAGCTGTTCGGGCATACGCGGGGGGCATTCACCGGGGCGGTCACGGATCACGATGGATTATTCGGCCTGTGCAGGCCTCACGGGACGATTTTTCTCGACGAAATCAGTGAAGTGGCCCCCCAGGTCCAGGTCAAACTCTTGAAAGTGCTTGAAGAACGGACGTTTACGCCGGTCGGCAGCCACAAACCGAGGCGGTTTTTTGGGCGTGTCGTGGCGGCGACCAATCGGCCGACTGAAGAGCTGCGACGCACGGGGGCATTTCGCGAGGATTTTTATTATCGGCTTTGTGCCGACTGCATCCAGATGCCCAGCCTGGCCCAGCGGATTGAGGAAAATCCGGACGAACTGACTGAGCTGGTCGAGCATTTCAGCGTGCTGATTACGGGGCAGGATATTCCGGAATTGTCGGAAAAGGTGCTGGATGTGATTCAGAAACGGCTGGGCAGGGACTACCCGTGGCCGGGCAATGTCCGCGAGCTGGCCCAGTGTATCCGCCGGGTCATTCTTAAGGAAGACTACCAGCCGCAGGTGCCCAGGCCGACGACGCAGATTCAGGAATTCCTGAATGGGGTGCAGCAGGCGAATTATTCGGCGGACGAACTGCTGAACCAGTACTGCAAATGGCTGTATACGAAATATCCATCCTATCAGGATGTCGCACGGATTACGGGCATCGACTGGCGCACCGCTAAAAAGCGGATTGAGCAGAAGTGATTGTATGGGATAAAAGATTAGAAATTCGCGGCATTCCTAAAGAAGGAATGCGGATGAGAGGAGTTGAACCTCCACGAGCATTTAAGCCCACAGGCACCTGAAGCCTGCGCGTCTGCCAATTCCGCCACATCCGCAAAGGAAAGGCTATCATAGCGACTTCGTGCCTGTCGTCAAGTGTTTTTATCGAAAATTGCCGTGTAAACCGGCATAAATCAGCTAAATTAGAACAAAAACAGTGGATTCAGCGTCTTGTTTTGCTAAATATAAGAGTTATTACATCCACATATTAACGCAAACAGGACTATTACGCCATGAAAAATCGCTGGCTGATTGCCGCAAGTGCTGTAGAAATCTATATTTCCACCGTCTCGGTTTACGCCTGGAGCTGATTATGGCGGGGGTTTTGCCTCCATGCCAGCCTTCATCACCGACGTTTTTGGTGCAAAATAGGTCTCTGCCATGCTGGGGTTTATTCTGACTGCCTTGTCTGCGACGGGTATTGCAAGGCCGCTTTTAATATCCCGGAGCTGATAGCCGGGCTGATGATTGCTGTTATCCTGAAATTAACACTTCAATCAAGGCTAATCAAATCCTGATTCACGCCTTTAATAGACCTCGTCTGAACCGCCGAAGATGACTTTGATCCGGTCAATGTTGGGGATCACCGGAAGCATATTGGGCATCGGGCTGTAGGCATCGGACCAATAGACCAGAAACGCTTTTCCCATCATATACTCCATTGGTACAACGCCCATGCGGTAGGCCGGCTGGTTAGTAATGCCCTTGCCTTCTTCCGACCAGAGCCGGGCATCGAGGCTGTTGGGGCTGTTGTCGCCGCAGACAAAAAATTCTTCATCTTCCAGCTTGAACGGGTCTTCCTCATTGGCTCGCAGTGTCGCCTGGGAGATATAGTAGGTGTCTCGAAATAATCCCAGATGGCTGACCTGTATCTGTCCTCGACCGAGGAGGCGGACCTGCGGCTGAGGAACCGCTTTGCGTTTGGGTGCCGGCCTGACCGGCAGGTCGAAACTGAGTCGATTTTCGCCATACCGCAGCACTAATCGATGGTCCACGTTGGCAAATTCAAAGACCGTCAGCCGGTTATCCGAGGCCGGGCGCATCGGCGTGCGAGCCAGATCGTCGATCCGGTCGCCCTGCCGCCGCTGGAGGATGAGCATGCCGGTAAAATCGACACGGCCGATATAATGCACACCATTTTTTTCGAGTGATGCCCCGACGCTGCCGCGGGTTTCGGGGCGTACATAAAACCGCATCATCAGGTCACTGCACACGGGCTGTCCGCGCCGCAGCATGTCACTGTTATAGGCATAGGTTGAATGGAAATCATTGCCGACTTCGCTGTTATACAGCAGCGAGTGATCCCGCGTGTCGTCCTCGTTGAGACAAAACACCGTCGGGCCATCGGCATTGAGGTTCCATCGGCTGTCGGTATTCGGCTCATTTTCAAAGGGCTGGCGCCAAGTCCGATTGAGTGCATCCGCGGCGGCGGCCTGACCGGCCGGGCCGGCGGCGCCAAAGGGCTGGTAATCGTTGTCATAAATCGGCATCCACAGTTCCTGCTGGACTTTGGCGGGCTTGCGCTGGATCTGGCCGTTGATGAATACATCGCCATCAATCAACTGCACCGTCTCGCCGGGCAAGGCGATCAATCGCTTGATATAGTTAATCGCCGGATTGGTCGGATTTTTAAAGACCACCACATCCCAGCGTCGGGGCGGCACATACTGATAAATGCTTTTAAGGACGAAAATACGGTCGCCGTTCTGCTGACGTCCAATGGCCGTCGTGGGCTGGTAATACCCGCAACTGGAGCACTGCGGTCGATTGTACAGCGAGGTATCCCCGCCAACATCATAGGCATGGCCGCATCGCACACAGCGCAGATGATAGTGCGCTCCTTTGAGCGTTTCAGCCATGCTGCCGGTGGGAATCTGGAAAGCCTCGACTCCAAATGCCCGGAATACCAGGGCCAGAATCAGCGCCACCAGGAGCCATTCAATGGTATTGATTATCCCTTCCATCGCCGCACTGCGACGGGGGATATACTCCTGCTGGGGCGGCACCGCCTGCTGTTGCTGCTGTTCGATTTCATCCATGCGATTGCGAATTCCTACGGATTTGATGATTTCGCCGAAAAACGGTCGCTGCCGTAAATGATTTTCATCCCGTCCGGTTCCGGGGGGCCGTCCAGGTAGGGAATGATGCGCCAGCCCTGCCGTTCAAACCGCCAATTGCCCGGGAAATGAACAAAAAATGCCTTGCCGACGAGGTAGTCCCGCGGCACAATCCCATCGCGGTAGGTCTGGCCGGGATTGGCTTTGGTCGGTTCTTTCCACATGCGGGCATCATAGCTGTTGGGGCTGTTATCGCCGCAGACGAAAAACTCGTCCGTCTGCAGGTCCAGCGGCTTGCCTTCGGAGGCACGCATCACGCGATTGTCTTCGGCGCCGGTGTAGTAGATGTCCCGCATGAGCTTGATGTGGCGAAGCTGGGCATTGCCATAACCAACAATCTCGGCAGTCGGGCCTGATTGGCGGTTCTTGCCGGCATCGTCCCGGCCCGTGCCGAGGTCATATTCGAGCTTATCGACACCATATTCGAGAATGAGCTTATGATCCACGTTGGCAAATCGCAGCAATGCCATCTGGTCGGCAGTGCCTGAAAGAGCGCTTCCTGCGGCCAACTGCTCTTCGGTGCCGTCGGCCCCGATTCGGCTGATCGACATTTGACCGCTGGAATCCACCAGGCCCCGGTAACGGATGCCGTACTTGCCAAGCACTGCACCGATGCCGCTGTCGGCTCCGAGATCAACATAATACGCCAGCATAAGGTCGCTGCACACGGCCATCGCGGGAATCATTTGGGAGGGATCATAGCCATAGACGGCCTTGAAATCATTGCCTTTAGCTGGATTGTATCGCAGGCTTCGCATGGCATTCCTGTCACCGCCGGTCAGAGAAAAGACCATCGGTCCGTCGGCATTGAGACTCCAGCCCTGGTCTTCCGGCTCAAACGGCTGCTCCCAGCGGCGGCCGTTGAATCGTGTCCCATCCGTCCGGGCCGGCTGGTAATCATTATTGTAGATCGGCATCCAGAGTTCTTCCTGGACTTTGGCGGGTTTGCGGGCAATCCGGTCGTTGATATAAATATCGCCATCGATAATTTCGACCCGTTCACCCGGCAGTGCTATCAGCCGCTTAATATAATTAATTTCCGGCTGAATCGGATTTTTGAAGACGATGACATCCCAGCGTTTCGGCTCAAAGAACTGGTAAATGCATTTCAGGACAAAAATCTGATCGCCGCGAGAGACGGCGCGTTTTGGTGCTGGCTTGCCATCAGCGGTATAAAACTGGCCATCGACTTTGCTGGGCTGACCGCTGTCTTCATACCAGCCGCAACTGGGGCAGCGGGGAAACAGCGGTATGATGGGCAAATCCTGTCGCGGGACGGAGTTTTCCGCCATCTTATAACCGCTGGGATAAAACTCGTAATCGTAGCGATAGCCGCATTCCGAGCAGCGCAGGCGGAAATGGGAGCCGCGGAGCGTTTCGGCCATACTGCCGGTGGGGATTCGATAGACCTGCATGACAAAGACAATAAAGACCAGCGTCCCGGCCAGTGCCGTGATAATCCATTCCAAATTATGATAGACCGCATCGACTTTCGCATCGCCGCTGACGATATATTTTCCGACGTTTTTTTTCATAGGCTCATCCGCACATTGACTGTTCCTCAGGGGCGACGACGCCGGACTGAGGCGGTTTTGTTCAAGCCGACTGTTTCATCGGCAGCCCAAACGAAAAACCTGCAAAATAGAGATAAAACAGGATATTATCCTATTCCTCTGACCGGCGGTCAAGCAATTCTGTTTCATTTTGTATAAATCCCAGTCAAAATAGTGGCTCCGGATGACGGGGGCAAATTTTTTGCCTAAAATCAGGCCAAAAACAGCTTAAATACACTCCCGACAGCCAATATCCAATTCAATGAAATTTTTGCAAAAAATTGCTTGCCGGTTCGAAGTCTATTCTGTATAGTGATTTGCGTCAGGTGTCGGAGATGTGATAAAGGCCATATAAAACGGGCTGGATTTGCTGCGATACCGGATGCGGGCAGTGCCCGAAGAGCAGCAGGTTATGTCAAACGGGATTTTTTAGAGCAGGCGAAAGCGGTTTTAAGCTGTTTTTAACCGTCGGAAATTAAGGAACACTCGTCTGGCTAAATAAAGATATTATATATATTTTATTTGCAGGTTTAGGTTTTAGCCCAAAAGGCTTGTGGCGGATACGCCTTCAATTTATCGCTATTGTTTATATTATTAATCTCAGGTTTATACTTCGTGAGGGTATCCGAATGGCAACCATCACCAAAAAAGAGTTAATTGACCGGATCGCTGAAACCTCTCAGGCCAAGCGTGTGCTGGTCAAACGCATCATCCAGTCTTTCCTTGACGAAATCGTCGGGGAACTGGCTCAGGACAACCGACTCGAGTTCCGTGATTTCGGAATCTTCGAGACCCGCACACGTTCCAGCCGCGTGGCCCAAAACCCCAAAACGCTGGAACGGGTTCAAGTTCCATCCAAACGCAGCGTCAAGTTCAAAATGGGCCGGCTGATGAAAGAAAAACTCTGCCCGGACGAAACGGTTACGGAATAATCAGGTATTTCACGCAATCATTGCGGATCAACTTTGTCTAAATTATGTCTTGTTTAGTGGAGAGGACCATGGCTGAAGGTACGGTCAAATGGTATGATAAGAAGAAGGGGTATGGCTTTGTTCTCAATGAAAAGGGAGAGGACATTTTTGTTCATTACACCAGCTTCGCCGACCCGGCCATTCGCTGTCTCGACGAGGGAGAGCGAGTCTTATTTGATATTGTCAGCGGCGAAAAAGGCCCGCGTGCCCAAAACGTCAAGAAAATCAAACCCTGATTATTGGGTTTGATTTCCACGTCTTGCGAGAAATCGCGGAAGATATTATAACCAGATTTTATTTCTATACCACCGATATCCACTTTAAACTTGAATTAACACAGAATTCACAGTGATTGTGGTCATTTGTTCCTTGCTCAAATGCATCCTGTATGGTATGCTGACAGGTGGGTCGAATTCATCGACCGTTGCAGGATATCGGAGCTTGGCATGTTTTCAGCACAATCGAGCCAAATTCTGGATTCACAAGTGCTTGTTTTAAATAAGCACTATATGGCCTTCCGGGTCATCGGACTCCGCCGGGCATTGTCTCTGGTTGTCCGGGAGCTGGCGGAGATTGTGTCCTGTGACGACGGCACCTGGGAAAATTACGACTTCAATTCCTGGCGGGAATTATCCTCTTATCGACAGACCTTTGAAGCACACAAATACGATTGGGTTTCCGGGGTTAATTTCGATATTGCCGTGCCGCGGGTTATTCGATTACTGTTTTACGACAGGCTCCCTCGACAAACCGTTAAATTCAATCGCCGGAACATCTTTGCCCGTGACGGCAATCGATGCCAATATTGCGGCAGGAAATTCCCCACCAGCGAACTGTCGCTGGATCATGTGGTGCCGCGAACACTCGGCGGCGGCAATGCCTGGGATAATATCGTCTGTGCATGCACCAAATGCAACGCCCAAAAAGGCGGCCGGACACCGGAGCAGGCCCACATGAAGCTGATTCAGAAGCCTGTCAAGCCCAAACGCAATCCGGTTCTCCATATTCATCTGAGCCACGACCGATATAAAAGCTGGAAGCAGTTCCTCGACCATGCGTACTGGTCTGTGGAACTGACCTGATTACGCCCTGCCGATTCCGGCTACCGAATTCGCAGATTGCCCCTCGCTTTTAAATTCAACCCATTATCGACCGGCATTCCGGAACTGGCAATCTTAATCATATTGGCTATCACATCAATTTTTCCGTTCGGGTCGAGCTGGATGAGGGTATTGACATCCTGGGTCATATTGCTGCCGATCGTCCTGAGGTTTCCGCCTGCACCGATGGTGTAAGTGGTATCGACTACCCAGCCCCAACTGTCAATCTGGCATAACTGCAATTCCACATTGCCGCTGTTGATGCGCAGGCCTTTTTCGCTGCCGCCCCAGCAGCAGGTACCGAACATCCGGAAGGTGTCGGCTGCGGACAGATTGGTTTCAAGATAGCTGCCGTTGGCATAATCGACAGTGACAATCTGCGAATTAATCATATCGAGTCCGTCGTCGCCGATATCATCCACGCGAATTGATGTCGTGCATTGATCGATTCCCAGACCAAGGCAGTATCCGGAAGGGCCATGGCCGTTTTCAGTCACCAGATTGGCGCCTCGCCAGCCGCCAAATACGAAATTCTGGTGCAGAACCTGACCGCTGACATGCCCAATCAGATAGGGAATGGCCTGTCGCCAGGCGATGTTATAGACTCCGCCAATATCTCCGCTGGATGGGATGCTTTTGTACTGAGAACGCTGGAAGACATAGGCCGAGGGATTGAACTGACAGTTTTGAACGCGTCCATTCTGTGAACCGCCGCCGACATGGACGCCGGTTTTCATCGCGGTAGCGAGGATGCAATCAACATAATGGCGGTCACATTTATAAGTCGCCAGGTCCAGCAATTGCCAGGGAATGGTGGAGGCGATACTGATGACGTACACATCTTCGCCTAAACCCCGAATCATAAATGGATAGGGGGTCATACCGTAATTAACGGTATCATTGAAATCGTAAATCTGGCCGGCGTGGTGAATCGTCAGGCCGCGGATTCCGGCATGCGGCTGGATTTGAATAAACGGCGTGCCGTTCTCATCATTCCTGCCATAATAGGTATTGAGTACGCTGCCGCGGGCACTGGGGCTAAAGGCCAGGTCATGGATGCCTCGCAGTTCCACCCCAGTCGGCACCACCAGCGTCCCATTCAGACGATAATCGCCGCCCGGAACAAATACGATACCGCCGCCGTTGGCACCGGCATCATTCAGAGCCGCCTGAAACGCCGGCGTGGCATCCGAGGATTGATCTGCCGCTGCGTTGTAGGGAGACTCTGTCACCACAAACAGGTCGCGTTTGGCAGCGGTATGAGCCTGTGCGGGCTTTTTAAAATCATACGCCGGCAAGGGAGTCACCGCCACCGGGGTATGGTCTATCAAAACCGGATACGCGGTATTGTCGGCAATCTGGGCCGTTCGGGCAAAACGATTACCTTGCAGTGTTACCCCCCGGACAGAGGCATTGACGGTGACATGTGTCCCGGCGGCATCGGCAAAATCAGAATTGACGATGGACAGGTATCCGCCATCGGCCCTGACTTCGCCTTCCCTGAACGTGCAGCCAATAGCCTGAATCTTGGCGGAGCCGGTGTTGTACAAGGCGTAGTTCAATGCATTGATCTGACAGGTATGCAGCAGCGCCTGTCCATTGGCAGAGGCAGTAAAATGCAGGCCCGTTTGTGCCTGGTCAATGTTGAATCGCGTGAACATAAAGCCCACCGAAGCGATCCCCTCGACATAAACACCGGTACGACAGTGTTTCAGGTCAAATGCATAACACTGGCCATTGGGGACGCTGCCGGTGTCGTCTTCATTGCGTGACGGATGCAGCAGCAGGCCCTGATAATAGCCTTCGACGGTGACATACGCGGCATAGGACCAGTCGATACGTCCCAGGACGATTCCTGTGGCGTTACCATAGAGCCACTGAGCGTGCCGGTTGTCGGTCGGGGCATTGGGAAGGCCTGAATTTTTCCAATACTCCGGCGAAAAATGGACTGTCTCAATGCGGCCCACATCCGCCAGGCAGTCAAATTCGATGCCGGTCTTCAGGGGTGTGCCGTAAATATGACGCAGGAAGGGGCTGGCGGTAATGTGTCGATTTTCGTAGTTGCTGAAACCAATATAGGCATTGACAAAGGTGACATTCTCGACGGTATGATTGCTGCCGTCCACGCGGCGGATGGCCGGCGGATACGGCTGGATATTGTCGGCGGTCTGTTCGGGATACCAGAGGGTCAGCCCTTTGACGCCGGCACAATTGCTCAGGCCAATAAACGGGACTCCTTCGTCATCGTTTTGTCCGCGACCTGCGTAGGCCATCAGGATCGTCCCTGTAACGGGGTCGGCGGGGTTCGGAATCTGCCAGTCACCGCGAAGGATGACGCGCGAGGGGACGGTCAGATTGCCGCTGACTTTGTATCTGCCGGACGGCAAAAACAGGGTTCCACCGCCGCTATTGCTCAACGCCACCATCGCGTTTTGAATCGCTTCGGTCACGTCGGTCTGGCCATCACCCACGATTCCCCAATTACTGGCATAATACGGCGTAACAATCCAGTCATCGGTCGGGAATTCCGTCTGCGCGATATGCCAATCGGTCACCATTCCACTCAGCCAGTTGGCAGCCAGCACGTTAAAATCCCCGAGATCGACCCTGCATAACGTATCGAGATTGGCGATGCCGGCACAGTCATAGTCCAGCCAGCTATCGGCCAAAATCGCCAGGTCGGCGATGTCCACACCGAAATCTTTATTGATATCACCCGCTACCGGGGGCAACGCGGTCAGGGTTGTTTTTCCGGGAGTGGTAATATTGTAATCATAGACTACTTTGCCCTTGCCGCCGTAGGCGGTAATTCTTTTATCCGCAATCATAACCAGAACGCTGCCGGTTTTATCGCCGGAAATCCGGACGGTTCCTTCCGCGATATCCACATTGGAACCAGTGCCGATAGATTGACTGTCATGCCAGCCGTTGAGATTCAGCAGGCCGGCATTGACTTTGACATAGCCTATTCCTGTCGAATTCCAGCCGGCACCAAACATTCCATTAACGTTAACCGCCCCCCCATTGATAATCAATGTACCCACAGCAGGAGAAACCAGCCCAACCCAGAGATGATCCGGGCATGTCAGTACTCCGCCGGCCTCGACAATCATCACCGCATTCCGGTTATAGCCAACGCCGGTCCAGTTGGTGCCGCCGGAGGGAATGCTGCCCGCAGTCAGATTACCGCCATTGACAATACGCACCACGCCGCCGGGGCCGTTGTCCCCCTGCACGACCTGGGATACGGTGATGGTTGAATTAATCAGGCATTCCCTGGCACCATTGACATTGAATACACACTTGTAGTCCCCCTGCGGCCCGCCATTGGGGATAGTACCGGTCCAGTTAGCCTTTTCAGTCCAGCGGCCTGTGCCGGAGGGATTGGCCGCGGGATTCCAAGTCGTGGTTGTTGCCGCCTGCAGTAACGCCGCCCCTGCCCACAGAATAATATATGTCATTACAGTCTTATTCATAATTTCAAATCCCCCGCTTCGTATTCGTATTAAAATATTATATCCGAAGTGAGCTTTTTTCCTGTCGTGATTTTGGCTTTATTATTTATGAATCGGCCAAATCTCAGGGGCACCTGAAGCCAATATACCCCCGCAGCGCCTGTTTAGAATAATTCACGGATCCCCCTCTTTAATCGTTTACATACGAATCGGAATAAACAATGCCCGGTGTCATACTTTCCGGGCACTCCATCCCTGTTTGCATATCGTTTGCTGCTGTGTTCTGTTGAGTTACATGGTCATCCTGTCACAATTTCGTACAATCCAAGATATCCGCTGCGCCATGGGTACCGGCGCAGCGGATATGGATTTCATGCTGCATGGACTTTCCTGCCCTTATTGTTTGAGCAGTGTAAACCAGTCGAGATTGGCTTCATTGGTCCAGGTAATTCGAACCGTATAGGTTCCGGCTGCCGGGAACGACAATGCGCCCTTCTGTATGGAGATACCGTAGTTGCCCCACCCGCCGAAACTGGGCAGAGGCCCCACCGAACCATACAGGCTGGCAGTGGTTCCATCCCCGAAATTCAGGACGGTCGTGGTTTGCGGGGTGCAAATACTGTACACCACATCATACACACCGGCCGCGGGGACTGTTATCTGATATTCCGCCCATGTGCCATTTCCGGTCCAGCCCAGAGCCTTGCCGCCGCCGGTGGCTCCGCCTTCATTGACAATTCGGACACCGTTTTCGTCGGTCACCGGGGCATTGGAGACTGCATCCGGATCGACGGATTCGGCTTCAATCCGGCTGTCAAAGGCACTCTGAGGGATATACAGAACATCTCTGGGCCGGGTTTCCTGAGCCTTCATCGTGGTGTCATCCAGCCACTCTCTCGCAAAGACGGCAAAGTCCGCCACATCAACATCGCAATCGCCGTCACGGTCATAATAATTAGCCGCCCAGCCGCTGGGTGAATCCTTCTTGGCCTGGCATGCATCGGCATACACATTGACTTCAATCAGTTTTTCGATTGTTGTCATGCCATCGGTAATGGTCAGTTTCACTTTGTAAATACCCGGCTTGTCGGTCGTCAGGGTAGCGGTCGGATTCTGCAAATTGGTCGTGGTATTGGTTAATACGGCATTGGCACCCGCCGGGAAATTCATGTCATCGGTCAGCAGAGCAAAGTTCACTCCGGTCAGCGGGGTACCGAAAATGGCAACCGTTCCGGATATCGCTGCCGGCAGCAGATCCATGGTGGTGATAACACTGTCGGCACCGCTCAGTTCCGGAGCTCTGTAAGAAACCACTTCAAACCAGAACTGGTCGCCCTCATGGAAGGAACCCGGGCCATTGGTGGTATCCACCTGCCAGAAATATTTGCCGGGAGTGGTGATTTTGATCACTTTTGAAGAACGGGCCTGTCCGGTCACATCCATCGCAGAAACCACCTTGGTATAATTCGGACTGAGCTTATTAGGCTCGGTGCCAACCCAGAGGTCAACCGAAATCGCATCGCCGGGCATGTTTGGATCCCAGTTGTTCCATGCAAATTCAATATCCCCTGCCACCAGGATATCGTTAAAGTAAGGAGCAGGCTGCTGGGGATGAATCGCAGTGACCAGCGTCCGGCTGCCGTTCCACTTGAGAACCACGTTGTTAATCACATCATTCTGACGATCCGTGCCGGGATTGTCAATATTGACTTTCTTGTCAAACTTGGCTTCTCTGAAACCCGTGATTCGACCCTGCTGTGCCATCAGGTCCACCGCAGCCCCGTCGTTCCAGCCGGGAGAAATACGATATCCCTGGATGCTCAGGGTGCCGCGACTGATGTCAATAAACGACGGCGTATTGGGGTGAACAGAACCTGTAGTCCAGTTGTTGACGGTCACAAGACCATCATAAATAAAGGTTCGTCCAACGCCGGTTGTGCCGTCCCAGCCATGTCCCATCTGGGCGCCGCCGCCGATACCGACATTCAACTGGCCGCCATTTCGGATGATGACGGTACCGCGACCCTGGTTGCCAATCCACATGTGGCCGCCGCCATAAGTATTGAACTGGCCGCCATCTATTTCAAGAACACCCACCTGGTTGCCCCAGGCGCCGATACCCTGCCAGTTCCCTGAAAGATTTGTATTCAGGATTCCTTTGACAATCAGATGGCCATTATTGCTCTGATCGCTGCCTTCGCCCAGTTTAAGCTGGTTGATTTGCCATGTGCCTCTGTCCAGCAGGCAAGGAGCGCTATTGGCAGTTGCCATCCAAACGACCTGGTCTGCGGCATTCGGAGCGATACCCGTTGACCAGTTGACACCTTCCGACCATAATTCAGAAGCTCCGGGAACCCGGTTAGGATCCGCCGGGGGTTGCCAGTGAGCATCAATCGCCTGGACAGACACGGCTAAACAACACAACAATAAAAGCATTCCAATTTTTTTCATACTTACCACCCTTTCAATAAAGTCCCATGTTTTACACTGTTTGTGTCCCTTGTTTTTCATCACATTGTTCTCCTGAACCTGTTCATGGATAATTGATAGAACGACCGCGTACACTGCGGTATCCTGCAAGCCGGGAATTATTTTCATGCGCTGCAAGCAGAAAAAAGATATGCGTATCAGACTCAACCCCCTGCCCTGCAAGGCCGGCCAGATATTTCTTCGAAAATTCCATCCTGTTTTGACTAATCCCGCCACGACAAACCTCCATAATACGCATAGTCTAATGACTGTATCGAATTTTGTCAATACTTTTATTACATATAAAATCATTTTTTGTTATACTTTGTATTTACATTCCAAGCATGCGTTGCATCCCATACCCACCGATTAAAACGGCTCTATGTTCTTATTAATAAATACTTTACATTCTATTTAAAAAACACAGACATGGTCTTCAATAGATACGCAACGGCCTGTTTTATTTGTGTTTTGCCATTGACAAAGTATTTTTTTTCGGCCTGATTTAATTTTCGAAATGAAATAAAGGTCAGATAATTGTGTAAAACAGGGCTGGATTCTTAAAATATGTCAATACTTATAATTGATAAAATCGGCAGAGTTGATACAATAGGTCGTAAATGTTATATACAAAGTGATTACAAGTGCAGAAGAAATTGGAATCAAAACCTTAATGAAAAGGCAAGAAGGCATCATGTGCTTTCTTTGGGAGCAACCCCTGTATGGATTCTAAGCAGCCGAAACGATCAATCAAACATAAAACAGTTTATGATAAGATTTGCAGTGATATCTTGAAGGGTGTCTATAAGCCCGGCCAGAAGCTCCCTACAGAGAATGAACTTGCAGAGTTTTTTAAGACCTCTCGCCCGACCATCAGCAGGGCCATGCGGGATATTCAGGAAAAAGGTCTGATTGTCCGCCATCAGGGACAGGGCACGTTTGTCAAACAGGCCAGTGTCAATCAACACAAAACCTTCGGCATTCTTGTTCATTGGCAAATTCGCCCTCATACTGACACCATGACCACCATTTTCGGCATGATGGTCCCGGAAATACTGAAGGTGACCAGTCAGCATGGCTATTCGCTGCTTCTGAACGATATACCGGAGTATAAAGACACAGATTATATTGAATATTCCAAGAAAATCGCTCAACGACTGATTGATTCGCATGTGGCCGGGGTCTTTTTTACGCCTCTGGAAGTCTCGGATAAAATGTCCATCAACGAAGAACTGGCCAATGCGTTTGACAAGGCAGGGATCGCACTGGTTTTGCTGGACCGCGACATTACCGACAGTTATCATCGCAGCAAGTATGACATAGTCGGGATCAATAACGAACAATCGTCTCTGGTGCTGACCAATCACCTGCTCAAGCTCGGCTGCAAGAAGATTGATTTCGTCTGCGGCCCAGCCCTGACGACATCCATCAATGACCGTATTCGCGGGTATCGTTCAGCCATGGAAGAACAGAACATTCATGTCCAGCCCCATCAGCTTCACAGCTTTGACAGCAAACGCCTGCTGGAAGGCGACAGTACCGAGGGCCAGGAAATTCTTGATCTGGTCAGATCCGGAAAAACAGAGGCATTTGTCTGTGTGAATGACACCACGGCTGCGGACATGATGCTGTATTTTCTGCGTAATGGACTCAGGGTCCCGCAGGACGTCCGAATTGTGGGGTTTGATGACCTGCCGATTAACAAACTGCTGCCCGTCCCGCTGACGACGATTCGCCAGCCGGCCGAGGCACTGGCGCATGAATCCGTCCGCACGATGATTGACCGAATCGAACACAGCCAGATGCCCGCACGCGATATCATGGTCAAGACCGAACTGATTATCCGGCAGTCCTGCGGCAGTGAATGAGTGCGGAGTCAGCATAATACTATTAAATCAGGCGGCAAATGACGCTATCATGCTCTTTTGATTTTCCCGTTGACGGCATGCGTTCTCGGTGCTATCCTGAGGCTGTTCTTTAACAATCCAGTAAGTGTTACACGTCAAGGGAATGCGGTGAAAATCCGCAACGGTCGCGCCGCTGTGATCGTTCGTCCCGGCTTTGACCGGGAGCCCGGCAGCCTGTGCCACTATCCTAACAGATGGGAAGGCGCTGTCCGGCAGAACGACAGTCAGAATATCTTTGCGTGTGAAAAATCCATAGTTGTGTTCTCGCGTCAAGGACAGCAATGAATCGATATTTTCCCGCTTTATCAAACCGCGGGGATACCGCTGAAATTCATTAAAACCGTTGTTCTCTGCATAAGAACAGCGGTTTTTTTATTTTATCGGTACGACCCGGTTTCAAAATCGGAATGATGACCCTTTTCATGACCACGGAACACTATGACTGAATAACAAAAGGCGCCGGCAGTTGTAGTGCCGACGCCCCGAAGAAACCCGAGGGTTTCCCCAACCTCATTTCATTGTACCAAATCCTCGTGAGTTTTCAAGACGACAGAGTCGGTCTGTCTGCATCGGGGCAAGGAGGTTAAACTATACGGCGACGGAAAGGAGTTTGCTCGGCATCCCCTACGACAGTGTATTTCCAATGGTATCAAGCTAAAACGTAATCTAACTATTTGAGGAGACTCATGATGAAAAATCTATTTTGTGTTTTAAGCATATTGATTGTCGGCAGCCTGTCAACGGCTACCCCTTATCTTTTTCAAAATGCCTGGATTGAAGTGGACGCCTGGGCAGGCAGCGGCGCCAATGAAACCCTCCTGGTGGTGGACTGGAATTTTATGGGCGGGCCGTATCAAACCGAATCCCACGCCTTTGGCTTTCGCTGGGACGGCACGGCGTATGAATCCGACATGCTGAATGCACTTCACGACGCCGGCATTTTTACCGTAACCTCCGGTTATGGCGGCGCCTTTCTGTACAACATTGCCTACTTTGACGGTACGGATACTCACTTCCATACCGAAGAAGGCAGTTGGAATCTGGCCAGCACCTCCGATCCGTATGCCCTGTGGGGCGCCATGAGCAGTGACTGGACAAAACTGGGACAGTGGGATGCCAATATGGCCGGCTATAACGAACAATTGCTTCAGAACGGATACCTGCATGGAATTAATGCGATATTATGGTTCGGCAGCTATCCCGACGGGAAAACCTGGGATGATTACCCGCTGAATGTGCCGTTTGCAAACATCCCGGAGCCGGCGACCCTGCTGCTGCTGGGCCTGGGCGGGCTGCTGACGAGAAAAAAAACGTTAAATAACCAGCAACGCCGCGGGCCTGCACACCAGGTCCGCGGCATTCGTTTTCGGAGACCATATGAAATCTCTTGCTTTATTCGCGGGTTTTGCGGTTTTACTACTGCCCCTCTCTGTTTGTCAGGCTGATGGATATGCCAATTATGTCTATGATGCCAACGATTTTGCCGTGGAGATAATTGACTATTATCCGGTTGGGACCGCAAAAGACTGGCTGTCCGGCCAGACGTTCAACAATCCCTATAACGCTCTTGGTCGGCCAACGGTCGATACCACCGGCGACGACTGGTACATCCCTGAAGACAAGCCGGTGCCGGTGAATCCAATCTATCCGGCTTTTCGTGCACACGAACTGACATTTCTGGGCGAAAAGGGATATCTTATTCTGGCATTTAACCATCCGGTTCGAGATGACCTGAACAATCCCTACGGTATCGACTTTATCGTCTTCGGCAACTCATTTCAAGTCATCGGAGGCGGTGCCGGTTGGAGCAATGGAAATCCGGAGCTAACCACCGTAGGCCCTTCAGGCTTCACGGAACCGGGAATTGTTTCCGTCAGCCAGGATGGCCAGACATGGTACAGCTTCACCACCGATCCCGGATTTATGGCAGGCCATGCAAATTTTATCCGGCTCAGCAGTCATTACCCCGACGGCCCCTTCTGTGATGCGTTTGCTCCCACGCTCGGACGGGTGTATGACCCTAATCATGCAGACCCTGATCTGGGCCTATGGAACCTGTGGTGGGGCAAGCCGACTAATCCGACCTTCCCCCTGGATCCTTGTTTGTCGTTTGCCAGCTTTGACGGGTTTTCCCTGGCACAACTGTGTCGATTTTACGGCCATTCCGCCGGCGGAACAGGGTATGATATCGGCCTGTTTGAAACGCTCCCCAGTGATCCTGAAACGGGGCTTAAATGGATTCGCTATATTCGCATCGACGACAAACCCGGCAGCGGCTCCGCGGACATCGATGCCGTCTCCGATGTCAGCGCCTGCGGAGACTGGAAGCATCCGTTTCCGGAGGGCGACCTGAACCAGGACTGCAAAGTCAATCTGCACGACCTCCATCTGCTGGCGTTGCGATGGGATCAATCAACACCTCTGGATAATATGCTAACTGTGGCCTATCACTGGCTGGAATGCACATGGGATTGTCAGCGATGAAATTGTCAGGCCGGAATCATGCGTTTACACTGATCGAACTGCTAACGGTGATGGCCATGATAGCCGGCCTGCTTTTGATTCTTCTGCCGTCATTACAGGCAGCCCGCCAACAGGCTCAAAGCATCTATTGCCTCAATAATCTTCGGCAGATGGCGATTGCCGCTCATCAATATGCCAATTCATATAGAGACCGTTACCCGCTGGCATATTACACGGTTAAAATCAGTCAGGTACGCTATTATTATAGTTGGGATTTTACAACCTGGAAGGACTGGGGGAAGACCCCCGCGGTGGAATGTGTTGAGCCGGGTCTGCTGTGGATGGGCAATACTATTGAGAAAGTGCATCAGTGTCCCGCATTCAAACGGGAGGACAACTGGTTTGCAGACCCTTACACCGGTTATAATTATAACACCAGCTATATCGGAATGAACGAGACTGTCACGCCGAACAATTCCGCCCGAACCACCGAAGTCGCCTGCCCGGGACAAACAGCTCTTTTTGGTGACGGGGAATTCAGTTCCGGTGCAAATAAGTTTATGCGGGCTCCGTTTTCCAACCCGCGCGATGCCAGCTTCAGCGACCCGGGCCGAGTCGCAGGCACACAGGGGTATCGCCATCGCAGCAAAACCAATATCGCATTCTGCGACGGCCACGCCATGACCTGGGAGTCGCTATACAAAAATACGGATTCGATTGGTCAGCAGGTACTCACTGAGTATAATGCCTGCAATCGCGTCCAGATTGGATTCCTTTCGCCGGACAACAGTCTGTATGACTTACAATAAGCGTTTTGATTACAGGGATTGCCGGCCATACAGATTACTTGTCTGCTTCTTCGCCGATATGCCGCAGCCAGATGAAATACAGACCGCTCAGCGACACCGCGAAAATGGCCAGTGTAATCCAGAACGACCGGTAGCTTTTAATCAGAAGCTGCATCGGCAGCAGGAACAGCGTAATCTGCCAGCCCAGAGCAAACGGCAAGGCCCAGACGTCCCGCTTGTGTTCCAGTGTCGTTTTAGCCCGCACCTCCGGGGCCAGCAGTTCCCGGAACGGTCCCCACAGCCCGAACGGACGGGTTGTGCGGTAGAAATGCTCCAGCACCGCGCGGTCCGTCGGCTGCGTCACATACGCCCCGATGACCGATGCGGCCAGGCCAATCGAGGCCATAACCAGCAGTTGAAGCCTTGGATCCATCGCCGGCATGAACATCCGCTGCAAAATGGCCGCCAGAATTCCAACTATCGTTCCGACGGCAAATCCGCCGCCGTTGAACCGCCACCAGTAAAACCGCAGAATCGTCGGCATCATCAGCCCCCCGCCCAGCGCCATAATAAACCAGTCCCAGATGTCGTTGATATTCTTGACCGAGTAACCAAACAGAAAACTGACCACGACCAGCCCGGCCCCAAACAGCCAGCTCACAAAAATCAGTTCGTTGTGTGTCGCTTTGGGATGAATCTGCCCCTGGTACACATCCCGCGCAAAGAACCCCACCGCCATCATCACAATTGAACCAAAGGTGGATAGGCATGCCGCCACCAGCGCAACGATGATGATGCCCCGCAAGCCCATGGGGATGCTGTATAAAATGACCGCCGGGACAATCCGTTCCGGATTAATCGTTCCATCAAAGCTCAGCAACTGCAATTTTGTCGCCCAGCCTTCGCCCAGCAACTGCTGCAACCCCTGCATCAAATCCGGCGAATAAGCCGCCGGGGAATGAATAATGCCGGAGATTAAATCTTCCCACTGCGGTTTGGTGACGGAGGCATAATGCACCTTTATCAGGGCCACCGCATCCGCCAGCACTGTCTGATTGGGGAACAGGTCTTTGACCATGAACAGTCCCAGGACCGCAAACGCCATCATCATCGGCCAGCGAATCATCATCAGAGACGTCCAGAAAAAGGTCAGCTTGCCGCATTCCTTATCGCTGCGGGCGCCGAAATAGCGAGGTTCGCCGCCGGTCCCCAAGCCGAAAAAGATATTCCGCAGCAGGTACGCCAGCGCAAACGCCATCAGGTAGCGGTACTGCTCATAACCCCTGGGCATCGTCGTCAGCCAGCTGCATGACGAACTCATCCAGTCTTTCTGGCCGGTGACTTCGCAGGCCAGCGCCGCAAGCTGTTCGGGGCCGGAGATTTTCATAAACGTCATCACCGAGACCGCCACCACCGCCGTCAGAATCAAAAGCGACTGAAACAGGTCAATATACACCACGCCGTAAAAGCCCGATATCAGGGTATAAAACGTTGCCACGCCAATCATAAGCATGGCACAGACCGGCGGCGAAAACGGAATATACAGCGACAAAAACAGCCCGGCCCCCTTGATCAGATAGGCAATCAGCCCCACCGCCGAGGCAATCGCCGCCACCGCCGCCGCCATCCGCGCAAACCGGCCGCCGAAGGTATCCCCAAACCGGTAAATCATCCACTCGGCATTGGTCAACACCCCCGAGCGGCGATGCCACTTGCCCGTCCACAGCATCATCACCACCAGCACCAGAACCGCTCCACCGCGAAATTCAATATACAGCCCGCGCGGCCCCAGCATATACAGAAACGAAACAATAATCATCGTCCCGGTCATATCAAAGAAACTGGCCATGCCGGACACCCCCAGCGCCCACCACGGCAACTGCCGTCCCCCAATCAGGTAGTTCTCCATGCTGGCCGACGCCCGCTTCTTCAGGTACAGACTGATTCCGATCAGCCCCAAAAAATAAACCGCTATAAACGAATAGTCTCCCAAGGATAAATACTGCATACAATCCCTTTATTCTTTGACTTCGTTTCAGGTTCCGCCCGCGGGGGCAGTATCATGGCGGCTCTCATCGATGCCGGTTGTCTTATCGCTTTTATACGGATCCTACTTGAAATTTCCCGTTCCGTCGCGGCTAAAGAGCTATCAGCCGCCAGCTTCCAGCACTATCTCTATCACCGCGGCTGCGGAGGGTAACGTGACCCCGTGAACACACGCGGCATAAAAGCGGCCTATGGCCGTCACGGAATAATCATACCTGTTGGGTATATCATTTTCTGACCATTGCAATCAAAGCCGGCTGCCGGAAGCCTTGTCTATGATCGATCAGGCCAAAAACTCCAACGTTACATTTCCCCGATTAACCTAAATATGCTTTTACAATATATTATTATATGAAAATATTTGTATCTGATATGCATTTGTATATTTTTAACAAGACCTTTGCAAGACAAAAAATCGACTCTTATCGTTTTCCGATATTTGCCTATCTGATTTCAAATCATATCCCTGTTTTTTGTATGTTACTTTCCTGACCTGCGAGGCGTTATAATTAAAGAATACAGAAATCCAGCGTGACGTCCGATAACGAGGCCATAGAACCAGGGAGAATCGATATGAGCAAAACCAGAACCATCGCGTTATCAGTACTGATAACTCTCTTTTTGTGCTCAACTTACAGCTATTCGGCTGAACTGCCTGACGCCTCATGGGACAACTTGCCCCGCTGGAGAGGCTTCAATCTGCTCAATAAGTTCATGAAAAACTGGCAGGAAAAACCCTTTGAGGAAGACGATTTTCGCTGGATTTCAGAGATGGGCTTCAACTTTGTTCGTCTTCCGATGGATTATCGCCAATGGGTTGTGGACAATGATTGGACAAAACTAAACGAGAATGTCCTCAAAGAAATTGACCAGGCTGTTGCATGGGGGCAGCAATACAACATCCATGTGTGCATCAACTTTCATCGCGCCCCCGGCTATACCGTCGCCAATCCACCAGAAGCCAAAAGCCTTTGGACGGACCCGGAGGCCCAGAAGGTCTGTGCCATGCATTGGGCCGTGTTTGCAAAACGCTACAAAAGCATTCCCAATAAGAATTTAAGTTTTAACCTGCTCAATGAGCCTGCCCATGTTGATCCCAATACTCACGCCGCCGTCATCCGTATTCTCGTGGACGCCATCCGCAAAGAAGACCCCAGGCGTCTGATTATCATTGACGGCCTTGACTGGGGCAGCAACCCCTGCAAAGAGCTGGTCGATCTCAAAATTGCCCAGGCCACACGCGGTTATCAGCCGATGACTCTGACGCATTACAAGGCGGATTGGGTGGATTCCAAATACTGGTCTCTGCCCGTCTGGCCGCAAAAAGATATGGACGGTTCTACCCTCTGGCTGCGGCATGTCAAACCCTGGGCGGATTTCAAGGCCACCGGCATAGGGGCGATGGTTGGCGAATGGGGTTCTTTCAATAAAACCCCGCACGAGGTCACGTTAAGCTGGATGGAGGATTGTCTGAAAAACTACCGTAAAGCCAATCTGGGTTGGGCCTTATGGAATTTCCGCGGATCCTTCGGCATCCTCGACAGCGGACGGGACGATGTCCAATATGAGGACTTTCACGGTCACAAACTCGACCGAAAAATGCTGGAACTTCTTCAGAGATACTAAGTCACACTCAAGAACAATCCCTGTTGCACAAACCCGGCTTTCATGCTATCGTGGCACCTGAAAGCCGGTTCTTTTATATCCGGATTCACGACAAACATAACTGCTTGCAGGTGCCATAGATATGACATACTCTCTTACGCTTTCGCTGCCCGATTGGGTCACGGCTTTCCTTGCCGGACAATCCGAGGTATTTGCTGATCTTAACAGTCGAATGAAGCTGGCTGTCACTCTGTCCTCGCTGAATATCGAGCATCAGACAGGAGGCCCCTTCGGGGCCGCTATCTTCGACATCTCCAGCGGCACACTCATCTCCGCAGGCGTCAACATCGTCGTCCCGGGCAAATGCAGCCTCGCCCATGCGGAAATGGTTGCCATCGCCCTGGCTCAAAAAGCCCTCGACACGCACGACCTTGGCAGTCGGGGAATCTATCAGCTTGTCACGAGCTGCCAGCCCTGCGCAATGTGTCTGGGGGCGATCCCCTGGTCAGGGGTCAAATCGCTGGTTTGCGGCGCACGGGGTGAAGATGCCGAGGCCATCGGATTCAATGAAGGAGCAAAGCCGGACAACTGGATTAACCACCTCCACAGACGCGGCATCGAGACCACCTGCGATATCCTTCGACAACAAGCCGCAGAGGTCTTAAGCCGCTACGGTGCAACGGGAGGTGTCCGATATTAATCTTTCACAGAAAGCACCTGTTTTAGTGCTTGTCCATTTTTGAGATATAACACCCCACAAATGTCGTAATCATCAGCAGATAATCCAGTTCAGCCAGACTGTAATGGGTATGGTCAATCGAGTTTTCCAGATAAACCACGCCAAAACAGTTGTTTTCAAATAAAATCGGCGAGATAATCACTGACCGGATTCCTCGGTTGGTAATCTGCTTTGGAAGCTGGTGAATCAGCAGCGGAATATGTTTTTCCTGAACCTCATTTAGACTGGCCGGGATTGCCAGGTCGGCACGCTGCAGGATTTCCGTGGTAATCTTCCGTCCGCCCTGCACTTCCATCGGCCCAGTTGGGTTTTTGCGTAATCCAATCCAGACATTGGTCGCCTGCAATTGGCCCAGCAGCAAATCAGCCAGCGTTGCATACAATGGCTGTAAACCCTTAACAGACGTGATTTTATCCATCGCCTGGCAGAATTGCTTAATGCGTTTGGCTGGAAATTTAATCGGAGGAGCATCCCCTGCCTCAGCGTTGCGTTCCACGGTATGCAGGTCTTTGCGAATCTGATCCCCAACCACCGTGTCTTCCATCTGGGTTATCTTGTTCACATCAACATCGTCTTCTTCGAGGCTGACACGGATGGTAAAATCGGCAATTTGGATAGTATCGCCATTCTTGAGTTCGCTTTTGTGAATAGCGGTCTGATTCAGGTAGGTTTTGTTGGCAGACCCCAAGTCTTCAACGATCCAGGAGCCGTCGCGTGTGGTATAAATTACGGCATGCTGACGGGACACCGCCGCATCGGGGAGAAAGACCTGGCTGCCGGTCTGCCGTCCGATATAAATCGGACCCCGGTCGAAACGCAATTCGTTAACTGAGCTGCCGCCGAGACTTACGAATAGCCGCATACCTGTTCTCCAGCCCCCCGGTTGTCTAATCACGCCAACATCAACCCCCTTATTGTAATCGGAGCTGACAAAAAAGTCAACCTGCCCATTGGCCGATATTGCCTTTCCTTTTTAATCCCAACGGATATAATATCCTCGATATCCGGCGACTTGGACCGTACCTTTGTAAAGTAAAGAACAGGATAACCTATGTCCATCAAACTATTTCATAGTCTTGGAGTGCTGCTTTTGTCCTGTACTGCAATCGGGCTGCAATACCAGCCGGAGGAAACCCTCGGCACCGACCCCAACGACATCAGCTATATTACCAGCGGCCCAAAGGGCTTTTCGCCGCACCCGCCGGTGGAAATCATGGTGGGTATTGAATGGCCGCTGTCGCAGCAGTGGTTTGCCACCGCAACGGTCATCGCGCCCAACTATATTGTCACCGCGGCCCACTGGAAACAGATTATCAAGAGCAGTCATCCCCAATGGCCGGTAAACTATAAACTGAAACGACATGGACAGGGATTACCCGACAGAGACTATATTATAGTGGATGAACAACATGATGATGCACGCGATATTATGGTCTGCCGGGTGATTATGTCCAGTCCTGCCGATCCCAATACGATGATTGACGCCAGCTTTCCGAAACAAATCCCGTTATATGATAAATCCGATGAAGCCGGCAAGATGGTCACTATCGGTTCTTTCGGCAAGATAGAACGTTATAGCAAGCCGTGGGGAGAATGCACCGAAACCGAGCGCAAGCAGATTCAACGGCTCCGTGCACCGGGCACACTGCATTGGGGACGCAATATCATTGCCGGGGCTGCGCTCTATAAAAAAACCATGCCGATGCTGGTCTTCCGGTATGACCCTGTCGGCAAAGGCGACTCTATACGGCACGAAACCTGCGGCAATGAGGGCAATTCCGGGGCACCGTGGTTTATTCAGGACGCCTCGGGCCAGTGGTATCTGGCGGGGCTGTTTACCGCCGGTACTGCAGGGCCGCGTATCAGTGCCAACCGGGATGTGATTGCAGACATGATCCGCCGAATGAATGCATTCTCAAAGCAGAATGTGTTCTGAATTCAAATCTCAACCAAGGAGAGTATATGGATTTTACTGAACTTAAAGCCTTTATTACTCAGGTCCAGTGGGGTTATCTGGCTACCACGGACGGCCAGGTCGTTGGCGTCCGTCCCATGGCAGGTCTGGCCTGGAATAATAATCAGTTATGGTGTGCCTCAGCGGCGAAGACTGACAAAATTACTCAGCTTAAAAAAGTACCCCATGCTGAATATTGCTTCTGTAATCCGACCGGCAGACATATCCGTATTGCCGGGCCCTGCACGATCAGTACCAACACTACTGAAAAACTCTGGTTATATAAAGTCGTTCCGACTTTAAAGGAGCACATTTCCGATCCGACATCATCTGACTACGTAGTTATCAAGATGACACCGGACAATGTTCGGGTTATGGAGACAGACTTCACCTACAGCCGTGTGGAAATTCCTTAATCCAGGAATTATCCATTCTGTCGTCTGCTATTTTTTACCGTATTTTTTACGATAATCCAGCGGCGTCATGCCCACAGACTGGCGAAAATATCTGGATATATGGTCATCTCCGGAAAAGCCGATTGACCTGGCAATGTCGGAGATGGACATATTGGAATTCAACAGCATTTCTGCAATTTTATCGGCGCAGGCACGCCTGATTTCCTGAGACACCGAACAGCCGACGGCCTTTTTAAATCGCTTCTGCAGGGCGTTTTTGGACAGTCCTGTCTGTTCGGCGACATCGCTGACCTGCAGCAGCTTGACGGAGTTATGGTGAATATAATTCATGGCTTTGCCGACTTCGTAATCCTTAATCAGGGAAAAATCCGTCGATTGCCGGGTGATGATATTGGTCGGTTCAATCAGAACCGTCTGCTCCGCGGCTGCAACCGTGCCATCCATCATCTTGTCCAGCAGCTGGGCGGCTTCAAACCCGGCTTTGTAGTAACTGAGCGCCACACTGGAAATCTTGGGAATCTGCGTCTCGCAGATAATTCGTGTGTTATTGATGCCCAGGACGGCGATTTGCTGGGGGATAAGCAGTCCGGCCAGCCGGCAGGCCATCAGAATGTTGACGGCAAGGATATCATCGCCGGCCATGATGGCGGCGGGCTTGGGAATGGACTTGAGCCAGTTGGCCAGCAGGTCAAGCTGCCTGTTCCATGAAATCAGATTCCTGACTCCCTTTCGCAGGAATGGATACGTCTTGAAGCCGGCCTGATTGACACAATGGGTAAAGCTCTCAGCCCGTTCCTGCATGGGAATTTCATTTTCACACACGTAACAGGCAAAGTTCTTGAATCCCAGCTTGATCAGATAATCCGCTGCCATGGCGCCGATCCGGTTTCCATCGCCGAGAATTGCGGGGCGGCCGGGAATCCGCTGCTTGAGATTGCGATGCACGATGATGGGGATTTTGAATTTCAGAATATCTTCCAGATTCTTTCGTGAATTCGGCACGATAATGCCGTCCGGCTTGAAATTCGTCAGCCAGCGATATGTCTCACGGTCATCGGCCTCAAAGCGAAGCGAAAGCGGGGAGTACAGCAGCCACCGTCCATACAATGAAGCATATTCCGCGACGCCGTCCCATATCCCCCAGTCTTCCCGATGGGAGTATAAAAACACAACCTTCTTGCACTCACGCTGCATTCGTTATCTTCCTCAATCGAAACTAGTTCTCCCGACATCAAGACTTTCCCGGCAATTCCAAACAAAACGCTGAAAGATACGTGTTTAAAAAATCCTTTTCGTCGAAAACCACCTCAGGCCTCATCATATCGCCGGGATTCAAAAGGTGTCAAGACAAAATCACAGCCTGTCTGCGGTTTGGCGCAACAGGTTTCTGCCGCCATAATCACTTATCCCCAAGACACAATACCCCACAGGGCAACAGGAACAAAGTCGCTTTCCTGTATTCTACAGGATATTCCCCTGCTTTTATGCTATCATAGTATATTTAACTGCTATTCGGGCAAGCAAGGCTATTTTTGGCGGTATTTTAGTGCAAAGTGGCGTTCATTTTCTCGCCAGACTGTCGATATAATAAACACCATGATTTATGAGACTGGGTAACATGGGAAAAAAATCAGACAATCGTAATGAGTGCATGGACAAAGATTGTACGGCCTGTCATCTCAGAGACGCGGCACAACACAGCACATGCAGAATGGGGTAGCAAGTATGGTCAAAGGATACATTAAAAACGGCAGGAACGCCTTTACGCTGCTCGAATTGCTGGTAGTCATCGCAGTCATCGGACTGCTGATGGCAGTCGTGGCGCCTGCCCTGCAGAAAGCCAAACGCGCGGCCAAAGAAACCATCTGCTGCTCCAATCTGCACCAGTTATCGATTGCGGCACTGGCGTATGAACAAAACGAAGGACGTCTGCCGGAACATTATACTGAAAATCCCAGGGGAACCAAACCTCGCGGGGCCTGGTCTGAGCAGTTGGCCAGCAATGCAGACCTGGTGGACCATCGTCCCCTGTGGCTGCCCTATATCCCGGACCTGAAGTTTCTCAATTGCCCCCTGCTTAAAACACTCGACATCAATATCGAAGCCGTTCCGCTGAACAGCCACAGGGTTTATTCCGGCTATATGTTTGTATTCGGCTACTGGCGCGACCGGATGCCTGACGGCCAATGGGGCCCGGAATCCAGCCGCTGGACAAAAACGAACCAGCACTGGAAATACAATGGCCGTAAAGTCGAGGTACTCGCCGGAGATCGGCTCTATTACTCGGCCCCCAATGCCTATTATCGGGTCAATCACGGGCTGAAAATGGGTCTGACGGTCAATTATGTCGAATATAAAGATCCCCGTGATTATGTGGTCAGCGTCTATGAAAAATCCGGCGTCACTTCCGACGAAGGGGATCTACGCAAAAAAGTCAATGGTCTGTTTTGTTTTAAGGACGGCTCGGCCGAACAATACGGCGGCGGCGACGACCGGCTGGTCGATATTTTCGAGCCTGCCGACCAGAGCGGCAGAGAGGGCGCAGAGTTAATCCCGATGCGCTAACCGACCGCGGACAAGGAATTCATTTCAGGACGACAGGGTATCTATTCAGAACTCTCAAAACTAATTTTTTCAAGGAGTAATTCAATGAAAAGCAGAGCAGTGTGCAGCATCTTGGTGTTAATGTCGATGTCATGTCTGGCCGCCACGTACACCTGGAATAATGCCAGCGGTGATCACAATTTTGTCCGGGGTTCCAACTGGAAGGACGCCACCGACAGCACCGTCTTTACCATCGCGGATGAATTCCGTATTGACCTCAGCGGAGACGGCGGCTATTCCACCCTGGCTTCCGATGCCATCGGCAACAACCTCAGGGTTGGGTATGGAGCGACCGGGGAACTGTATATCACTGGAGGAACCTCCGTGTTTAACGGTTCGTGCATGTCCGGAAGAGGCGCCACCACAAAGGGTTACATGTCTATCAGCGGAGGCGAAATCAGCTTCCTGAACAGCTATTTTACCCTCGGTGAATCCGGCGCCGGTATTCTCGATATCAGCAATGGAACCGTCAAAGCGGCCCGTTTGAATATGGCCACCAAAGCCCTGACCACGTCCCAGTCCAGGCTGTCCATGACGGGCGGCTTGATTGATTTGACCACCTTTCTCGTTTGCGGCACATCGGGAACAGCCGATTTGATTATGAACGGAGGCCGAATCAATCTGGGATCTTATATGACCATGGCCAAAGATGCCGGCTCAATCGGTCGCTGCACCATCAGCGCCGGGCAAATCACCATGCCAGACCTGTTGACCGTGGGTGATCTGGGATTGGCTCGTCTGGCAGTGGGTGGTACCGGTCGTATTCGCTGCGGCCAGTTGGCTCTGAACAACCAGTCCGCCATACAATTGAATATCAACGGTGCGGCTCCTTATGGAAATCCAATCACAATAACCGCATCGGATTCCACCTTATCCGGTGACTTTGATCCCAATTTTGTCGCCGGCACGGGAAACGCAGGCTTTTATATCGCCGCGGCTGCCCTTCAAAACAGTATTCTGACCAATGAACCGAATTTGATATCCCCTGCCGCTGCAGCCAAATGGACCACTCAGATCATTCCTGTCGGCGCCGGCCAGGCCGTATTATTAACTAATTCACAGCCGACAAACAATGTCGCCTGGACCAACAACAGCGGTACTCGGTTCTGGAGCAATCCCGGCAACTGGAATACGACACTGGACCCCAATGATATCGCCGTTATCGACCGTGAAAGCACCTCCGGAGCTATCGTGAACTCAACGGCGGTCTGCGGCGGGCTTGTCGTCGGCAGCACGGCCAATGGGGCACTGACCGTCTCCAGCGGCTCACTGACCGCAACCAGCTCGGCCATCATCGGCTCCAGCGGAAATGGCTCACTGGCCATCCACGGCGGAACCTTCTCCGCCGGCAACCTCATCGCGGCACTGAATGCCGGCAGTTCCGCCGATATTCGGATTGACAACAATGCCGTGGTCCGTATTGACGGAATCGCAGGCCTTGGAGCAAACGCCGGCCTGACCCTCTCCGGCCACCAGACCAGTATCGAATTCGGCACGCTGACCACGGCCCCGGGGTCTGAAATCAACTTCATACTGGACGGTGCCCTCGGCGTCGGCAACGGCCTGGACGTAAATGGAGATGTTGTCCTGGCAGGCTCCATTCAGCTTGCCTTTGTCGGGGGAGTTAAAGCGGACGGCACATTTACCCTGCTCCGCAGCTCCGGCACCATCACAGACAAGACCGGCGGAAATCTGATCCATACCATGCCAGGCTCTGCCGTCAGTTACGCCATCGAGACCGAAGGAACCGAACAGGTCCTGAAAGTAACCCTTTACAGCCCGGCCACCTGCGAAGAAGTAATTAACGCCGGACTCGGCTATTCCGCCGATATCAATCAGGACTGCAAAGTCAATATGCTGGACTTCGCCGAAATGGCCTCGCAGTGGCTGGCATGCAATGACCCTCAGCAGTGTAATTGAATTGAATGGAAGATATTACAAATCCCAACTGAACCTTTTGGGATTTGGACACTGTTTTGAATGGATTAAGGAGGTTCGCCTGTAAGGCTTGTCTTGTTACGGGTCTTACAGGCTCTTTTATTGGAAAAGGATTTTTCCCGGATTCAAACAGGGTGAAATGATGCTCAAAAAATACTGGATTATCTTAGTTTTATCATTATGCGGGCTGAGTAATGCGTTTGCCGGATATGCCGATCAGGTCGCCTCCGACAAACCCGTTGCCTGGTGGCGTCTGGATGAGGGCCGATATAAAGACAACCTTCCCGCAACCGACAAAATGGCTCACGTAACCGGTGCCGTATTTGCCAGGGATGCGATGATCGCCGCCGCCGGGATCGACGGCGGATGCGGATGGTTCAACGGCAATCAGGCCGGCATCGATCTGGGCAATGACCTGGGGCCTTTGCTGGACGGCAGTTCCGCCATCACCGTCGAGGCCTGGATTCGCAATAGCTGCCTGTCCGGTATTCAGCGTATTTTCGCCACCCGCATCCATGAAGGCAGGGCCGGCATTGACGTCGGGCTTTACAGCTCCGGCGACACCCCGAGCACACTAAATGTTGGCGCCAGAAGCACTGTCGAGGATTCCTATCTGACTGTCAGCACGGATTTTTCAACCGTCAATCAATGGGTGCACATGGCCTGCATCGTCAATTATGCCCAGGACACCATTAGCATTTACCTGAATGGAACACAGGCCCTCAGTCGGTCTGTCAATTTCAGCCGTCCCTCGTATCAATACGGTGATAAACCCACTCAGCACGACCAGATTGGCCGTACGCCGGACAACGAAAAGCATTTCCGCGGCTGGATCGATGAACTGGCCGTCTATAACAAAGCTCTGACTCCATCACAAATTCAGTCCCATGCTGCCGCCCAGAAACCCGCTGAGCCGGAACCGCTGTGGATCAGCCAGATTGGCTACAGCGACCCGGCAACCAAAAAGATGATCGGGTCCCCCTGCATTTATAAATACAGTAATGGCATCATCCTGGCATCCTATGGATATCGCGGCAATACCTATATTAAAATATCCTATGACAACGGACAGACCTGGCAATCACGAAGTCAGATAGATAAATTCGCCATGGCCAGCCTGTTTGAGCATCAGGGAGAGATCTATCTGTTCGGCCTCTCGCAAAATCCGGGCCACATCTGCATCGCAAAATCCTCGGACTACGGCCTGCACTGGACGGATGCTTCGGTTTTGTTTGAGGCCCAGCAGCCGGGAACGTATGGCTATCATACCGGCCCCGTACCCGTCATTCATGCAAACGGTCGAATTTACCGTGTATTCGAAAAACGCGTAACCGATGAACGCTGGCCGATTGCCTATGCGGCTGTCATGGTTTCGGCGGATGAAAAATCCAATCTTCTGAATCCCCAAAGCTGGACAATGACCAATGCTGTGCTTTTCGATCCATCCTGGGTCGATCCTGCCAGGAAGTGCACCTCGCCCGGCTGGCTGGAAGGAAATGCCGTTCAAAAACCGGACGGCTCGATTATCGCACTGATGCGGGTACACACCAACCCCGTCGTGGATAAAGCGGCCATCCTGACACTCAGCTCCGACAATAGGACACTGAGCTATCATCCCGCCTCCGGCTTGATTGATATGCCCGGCGGCATGCACAAATTTGATATTCATCGTGACCCGGTCACCGGAAAATATCTGTCGCTGGTCAACAATAACACCGACCCGTCCAGAACCGCACAGCGTAATACCTTATCGCTGATCGCTTCCGAGGACCTGATTCACTGGCAGCATGTCCGGACGATTATCCAGGACAATTCTCCGATGACCTGGCAAGAGTCGATGGTCAATACCGGATTTCAGTATGTCGTCTGGCAATTTGACGGCAGGGATATCCTCTTCATCAGCAGAACCGCCTATGATGGCGCCATGAATTATCATGATTCCAACCGGATTACTTTCCATCGCCTGCCCCATTATGTCGATATCCTCGCTCCCTGCGGCAGTTGGGGATTTCTGGATATGGATTTGAACCAGGATTGCCAGGTCGATATCGTCGATTTGTCCGAGATGATACAACAATGGATCGATGTTTATAAATTACCTGATTTTGCAATGCTTTCTGAACAATGGTTATTTTGCACGCACCCTTATGGACAAGGATGTGTGTCTGTTATATAGGGGTATCCGTTGGTTTACATTGCGGACCGGACGAATTTGTTTTAGTATAATATGGCCTGAACAGCCACCTCTTTATCAGGATAGAAAATGCTTAAGACACGACGACTTTTTGGAATTGCCCGGACGGTCCATCGGCGGCCGGGATGCGGCAGTGCCCACGCCGTAAAACGGACACACCTTGTCCTGTTGGCATCGATCCTTCTGACCTGTTCGTGTCAATCCTTTGCCGACGGCCTGATCCGCATCCAGTACAATAATCCCGGCCTGGTTGCAGACCTTGGTTCAGGATTGTGGGCCTGGCCGATTCCCATGGATTATGACGACGATGGAGATAACGATCTGCTGGTCGTGTGTCATGATAAACCCTCGCGGTGCATTTACTTCTTTGAAAATCCCGACGGCCATACCAAAATGCCGGTATTCCTGCCTCCGGTCCGGGTCGGCAGCTCTTATGCGAATCTCCAGCCCTCGTATATCGACGGCAAAGTCCGGCTGCTGAATACCAACAAAGAGCTGATCGATTACAAACAGAATCAATTCAGCAAAACCGTCACCATCTATCCCGACACCCTGCCGTATAAACCGGAACTGCTGCCGATACCCCGCACTGTCCGGGCAAACCAGTGGAAATACGTGGATTATGATGGCGACCAGCGTCTGGATTTAATCGTCGCCCTCGAAGATTTGACCGACTATGGATGGGACAATGCCTACAACAGCGAAGGCCGGTGGACCAAAGGCCCTCTGCACGGCTTTATCTATTACATCCGCAATATCGGCACGAATCAGGCCCCTGCCTACGACACCCCAGTCCAGCTCAAGGCCGACAATAAAGTAATTGATTTGTATGGCAGACCCTCACCGAACTTCTGCGATTTTGACAATGACGGCGATCTGGACCTGATTTGCGGCGAATTCCTGGATACGTTGACCTATTTCCAGAATGTCGGCACAGGGCAGAATCCCGTCTATGCCTCCGGCAGGAAACTCGAATACAACAATCAGCCCATCCGCATGAATCTGGAAATGATTATCCCTGTCGCATTCGATTGGGACAAGGATGGAGACATGGACCTGATTGTCGGCGATGAAGACGGTCGTGTCGCATGGATTGAAAACACCGGCACAATGAAAGACGCAATCCCGCAGTTTCTCTCTCCCGTCTATTTCCGGCAAAAGGCCCACGAAGTCAAAGTCAACGCCCTTGTGACGCCCTTTGGCGTCGATTGGGATGAGGATGGGGACGAAGACCTGATTTGCGGCAATACCGCCGGCAACATCGTCTTTGTGGAAAATCTCGACGGCGGCAATCCGCCCAAGTGGGCGGAACCTGCACTGCTGTGTGTGGACAAAGAACCCATCCGTATCATGGCCGGCGAAAACGGCTCAATACAAGGCCCCTGTGAGGCCAAATGGGGATACACCACTCCTATCGTCGCCGACTGGGACGGCGATGGTCTCCGGGATATCGTCATCAATTCCATCTGGGGCAAAATCCAATGGTATAAAAATATCGGGACCCGCGGCAAGCCCAAACTCGCCCCGTTGCAGCCTGTCCGGATTCTCTGGCCCGACAAGCCGCTCAAGCCCGCATGGAACTGGTGGAATCCGGGTGCCGATGAACTGGTGACCCAGTGGCGGACAACGCCCTGCGTCATCGACCTGAACAACGACGGCCTCAAGGACCTGGTGATGCTGGACCATGAAGGTTATCTGGCTTTCTTTGAACGCATCAAAAAAGAGGGGCAATTGTTTGTTCTGCCGGGTAAACGCATCTTCAAACTCCGTGAAAAGGATAAAACAGACCTGTTCAGACCTAATCCCGGCCTGGCAGGCAAAAGCGGCAGACGACAGTTTTGCTTTGCCGACTGGGACAGAGACGGCAAGCTGGACATCCTCATCGATAGTGTGAATGTCAACTTTCTCAAAAATGTCTCGTCGGCAGAAGATGCATGGGTATTCGAAGACCAGGGCGCGGTGGACCAGCGTATTCTGGCCGGTCACTCGACCAAACCCACTCTCGTAAACTGGGACAAAAACAATATCCCCGACCTGCTGGTGGGTGCCGAAGACGGCTTTCTCTATTATCTGAAAAATCCCCATGGAACGGGGTCAGATTCCGCTAAATAAACAGGACAATCTATGCAGACACATTTTACTCCACTGGACTGGACTATTCTGATTGGCTACTTCATCGGAACGATGATGATTGGTCTTTATTTCTATCGTAAAAGTCGGACCACCGAAGGCTTTACCGCAGCCGACAGATCGGTTCCCGGCTGGGCAACGGGGTTATCGATTCTTGCCACCTACCTGAGCAGCATCAGCTTTCTCGCCCTGCCGGGCAAGGCGTACGCCGCCAATTGGAATCCGTTTGTGTTCAGCCTGTCGCTGCCGATTACCACCTGGATCGCCGTAAAATACTTCATGCCCTATTATCGCCGCAGCGGCGATGTCTCGGCCTACTCCAGCCTCGAACATCGGTTCGGCCCCTGGGCAAGGGTTTATGCCAGCGTCTTTTTTCTGCTGACCCAGCTTGCCCGCATCGGTGCAGTAACGTACCTGATGGCCCTGCCGATGAATGTACTGTTCGGCTGGGATATCCGCATCATCATCATCGTGACATCAATCACCGTGATTGGGTATGCCTTTATCGGAGGGATTCTTGCCGTCATCTGGACCGATGCCTTCCAGGCGATTGTGCTGACGGCAGGGGCTCTCATCTGTGCCATCATTCTTATGTTCGGTACCCAGGGCGGCCCCAGAGAACTGTTTCATATCGCCGCTGAGTATAACAAATTCAGCCTCGGCAGTTTTGGCGGCTCACTGACCGAATCGACATTCTGGGTCACGCTGATTTACGGTATTGTGATGAACCTGCAGAACTTTGGCATCGACCAGAATTATGTCCAGCGCTATATCGTCGCCAAATCGGATCGGGATGCCCGAAAAAGCGTCTGGATGGGCGGATTGCTTTACATTCCCATTTCGATGCTGTTTTTCTTCATCGGCACGGGACTGTTCACCTATTACAAAACTCATCCGCAGGAATTAACCGAATTAAAAACGGCCGCAGCGGCACAGGCACTGCACAATGAAGGCATCACCAGTGATTCCCCCGACTACCCGCAGACGCTTGAGCTGCGCAGCCAGTCCCTGACTGACGCCAATATCGGCGACAAGGTCTTCCCGTATTTCATCGGATCCAAACTGCCTGCCGGCCTGACCGGACTTCTGATCGCCGCCGTATTCGCAGCGGCCATGAGCACCACCGCCTCCTGCCTGAACGCCTCGGCCACCCTGCTGCTGACGGACTTCTATAAACGCTATTTCCGTAAAAACGCCACAGACAGGGAATCCATGGTTTTCCTGTATTCTTCCACCATTATCTGGGGCACCCTCGGCACGATTGTCGCCCTGCTGCTGATTCGCGTGACCAGCGCACTGGATGCCTGGTGGACCCTGTCGGGTATCTTCGGCGGCGGGATGCTGGGCCTGTTTTTGCTGGGTATCCTGTGTAAACGGGCCGGCAATGCCGCAGCGATATTGGGCGTTCTGGTGGGTATCGTGATTATCGGTGCCCTGTCCATCTACCCGGAAAAGACCGGCAGGATTCACACCTTTTTGATTCCCGTATTCGGAACCGCAGTCATCCTGATTGGCGGAGTTATCGCGGCCGATTTCTTTCATGTAAAGACCAACAAAAACACATAAATGACCTGTTTTAATTGTAATTATTTCTTAAGGACTTTCTTATGAACAACATGGTTTTACCCAAACCCCTACGAGGGATTATTCCTCCTATGATTACTCCGCTTCTGGACCAGGATAATCTCGATATACCAGGCCTTGAAAGGCTGGTCGAACACATCCTTGCCGGCGGCGTGCATGGGCTGTTTGTCCTCGGCACCACCGGCGAGGCTCCCTCGCTGAGCTATAAACTCCGCTATGAACTGATCGAACGCGTCAGCAAGCAGATCGCCGGACGGGTGCCGATCCTGGTCGGCATTACCGATACCTCGCACATCGAGTCAGTCCGGATCGCCGAGTTCTCGCAAAAACAGGGTGTCAGCGCTGTTGTTCTTGCCCCGCCCTATTATTTCCCCGCCGGCCAGCCGGAACTGTTCGAATACCTTGAAAACCTGGTCCCGATGCTGCCGCTGCCGCTGTTCCTCTATAACATGCCAAGCTGCACCAAGATGATCTTTGAACCGCAGACCGTGATGAAGGCTTCCCAACTTCCGGGCGTTGTCGGGCTCAAGGACAGCTCCGGCAGCATGGTCTATTTTAACACCCTGCTGTCGCTGCTGGAGGATCGCAAGGACTTCTCGCTGCTGGTTGGCCCGGAAGAACTGCTGGCCGAGACACTCCTGATGGGCGGCTATGGCGGCATCTGCGGCGGGGCTAATATTTTCCCGAGGCTGTATGTCGATTTATATGATGCCGCGGTGGCCGGCGACCTTGCCAGGACACGTGACCTGCATAAAAAGGTCATGTGGATCAGCACCACCATTTACAGCACCGGCCGTTATAACTCCAGCTTCCTTAAGGGTGTTAAAAGCGCCCTGAACCTGATGGGTATCTGCAGTGACTTTATCGAATCGCCTTTCCATTGTTTCCGGGAGCAGGAAAAGGTGAAAATCAGGACATACCTGCAACAGTTTTCGTATTAATGGAGCTGCTTTTAGACCCAATTTGCGTCTCTTTTTTTTGAGATGCAAATTGGGTTCGTTTTGTAAAATCCAGGCATGTAAGGATACAACATGGTTTTTTAGTTTGGAATTCGTAGGTCGCAGAAGATTTCAGATTTGATATATCAGAATAAACTGGAACCACAGATTACATGGATTAGAGATAGGAATAAAATAAGAATACAGGTGTACAGGAAAAAGGTCAGGCATGGGGGATTGCCCCTACTATGGCCCAGCCTGCGGCGATGTTGTGCCGGTTATTTGAGCTGGGTGTCGGTGACGTGTTTTTCTTTGTAGGGGAACTGTTTGTCGAAGGCTTCGAGTTCCTGATTGTCTATCTCGAAAACACGGTCTGCGTAAAATTTGCCCGTGATTCCCTGGAGGGCGCCGTCATATAATTCCAGCGCCATGAAGGCATCGAAATTGTCGCCGGTCGGGGTGGTAATGCCGTACTTCTGGGCGTTGACAAAGCCGAAACGGTGATAGTATGCCGGGCTGCCGTAAATAATGACGGCCCTGAATCCGAGTGCTTTTGCTTTTTGGATGGAGGCGTTCATGAGCTGGGAGCCGATGCCTTTTTTCTGGCAGGAAGGCAGTACGCCAATCGGCCCCATGCACAAGACCTCGAATTCCTGATTTTGAGCATTGACTACTTTGGCCCTGGAGTAAATGATATTGCCGACGACGGTATCGCCTTCGCAGGCCACGAGGCTCAGTTCCCCGACAAAGGCGGGCACATCTCTGATTTTGTGAACAATCAAATGCTCGCTGCATCCGGGGTGGTATAAATCCCAGAACGCTTCTCGCGTCAAATGCTCGATGGGGCTGTAATCCCGGGCCTCTTCCACTCTGATTGAAATCATCATTGATGTCCTCGTTTCTGTTCTTTATATGTTTCAGACATTCTCAACATATTATCCATTGTTTATCGGCATAATCAAGAATGATTCGTGAAAAAAATCTTACGAAGCCGGGCATGATACGAAATAATAAAAAAAGGTACTGCATCCGTTCGAATGCAGTACCGTGCCATCTTATCGCGATAGGATGTCAAAAAGTAAAAAACTTAAGCCTGGCGTTTCCGCAGCAGCAGCGCACCCAGACCCACCAAAACCATGGTCGCGGGTTCGGGGACGATCTGGACGTTATCGATTACCGGCCATTCTGCACCGCTGTCAAACATAAGGAAGAGCTCGGTTCCCGCGCTGACTCCGACGTTTAAGGTAGCTATATCGGTGAACATTACACCACCGCCCGGACTGGCAGGTGTGGTATACGATGCCGTGTCAAGCAGGGTGAGGCCAGCGGCACGGATATCGATATTGTCACCCCCGACAAACACGCCATTGCCGGCATAGAGGGAAACGACTACAGTATCAATTCTTCCTGCGCCGGTGTCATTGGGCTGACCCCAGTCGAACTTGACACTGATCGAAGCCTCACCGGCTGAAAGACCGATGCTCTGATAGAGATATCCGTATCCCATGCCGCTTAAGACCACTTGATTGGTTCCGTTTGTTGTGATCCAGGAAGCATTGGTCTGCCATGCACCTTCCCAAAAGCCGCCGACGTTTCTGTCATACCAGCCGGTGACGTCGAGGATGTTTTCTCCACCGCCAATTTCAAAGTCGCCATTGGTGACCGACAATGCCTGTGACATGGATACCAGGCACATACACATTAGTGCCAACATTACTTTTTTCATCTTACAATCCTCCACAACATAAATGTTTGATTTTGCTGCATTTACAACGACGATAGACTCGACAGATTATGCTGACTTGATTTTACCCTCCTTTCCGCAGCATTCTATCCCTGTCTGTTAAATACAGGTTTCCGGACACCCTGTCGGATGCCCGGAAACCATGATATCACAATATTACAAATAAACAACACTATTGGACAGGATAGATACGGAAGCTGTCCAGCCATTCGGAGGCAAACATCGCAAAGTCCGCCAGGTCCACCTGACAATTGTTGTCGAAGTCATAGGCCAGGTTGTTCAGTTCATTGTTGCAGACCCAGTCGCCTTTGACACCCAGATAATCCTGGGCAATCTGCTCGGTGGTGCGGGCGTAGTTGTATATCCGGATGTCGTCCATCAGGCCATTGAAGTAGGGGTCGACAAACTGGCTCTTGCCGATATAGTTCCGGGTTGCAGCCACATCGCGCGGATTGAGAGTCACTGATGCATTGGACGCCGCCAGTGCCCCGTTGACATAGAGTCGGGCGGTATTTCCGCTTAGCGTTACCGCAATGTGCGTCCACTGGCCGGTCGGAAGCATCGCGGTCTGAACAATCTGTTCTGCACCGGTTGTTGTGATGGCAAAACGCAGGTTGGTGCCGGCGGCATTGGGAGACAGGAACATGTACTGGGTTGTATTGTTGCCGAAATCGAAGAGCCGCTGCCAGATTCCGCCGCCGTTCCAGTAGGCCCACAGCGAAATGGTGATATCATCATAATTTGCAGCGCCGGGCTTCAGGGCCGCATACTGCGCCCAGGTATTCGGGTCGGCGGAGCTGGTGTTATTGAACAGCAGACCATTGCCGCCAAGCTCCGGCACACCGGCGGTCAGGACCGGAAGATCCGTGCCCGCATCGTCACTGGCCAGAGTCATATCATAGCCATCGATGGCATCGGAGATGATATTACTCGTGACGGCCTCCAGCGTATAGTGCGAGGTCAGACGGCGCGTCATCACACGTCCCGGACCGGAGTCCCGATTGGATGCGGAACTGGGCAGGTTATTGCTGCCGACACAATAGTAGTATCCTTCGTCTGCCAACTGAACGTCCTTGATCGTCAAGGTATTGGTCGTCACGCCGTCGTAATCGGCGCCGTTGGTCAATTGCGTATCGGGGGTGCCGATTTTGAACCATTGATATGCAGTCACCGAGGTTCCGGTCGCAGTCAGGACCGCCGTACTTCCTGCATCCACAACCGTCAGCGCCGGGGTTACGGCACTGATTGAGGCATTTGCCGCTACGGTTTTAAAACTCCAAACCGGTCCGGGAACCAGGAACAAATCCGTTGCGCCCGGGGCGGTATTGGGTTCATAGGCATCCACCCGCCAATAATAGGTTTTATCATTCAGCAGTGTTCCCGGATCGTAAGCAAGTGTCGCTGCCGGCGCCTGTGAGAGCTTTTTGTAGGCCGGATTCGAAGTCAGATTCGGGTCATTTTCAGGACCGAAATATAAATCGATCTTGCGGATAGTCGCATTGTTAATCATCCAGGACAAATCCTGATCAACAGAGACACTCGCCGCAGCATTTTTCGGCGCGGTGTACATAAAATCGGGCAGGACATCGTTAAAGGCTGTTCCCCAGCGAATTTCATCCCACATGGCGGAGTTGCCATCATAGTCCGAGACAGACAGGCGGTCAAATTTGATGGTTTTGCCCGAAACGGTGGTCCCCGGGCTTGCCTCGGAGACCGGATCGATCCATACGGTTACGCTGTCGGCCCCTGCCGCGGCGCTCAGATTGAATCGAACCACGAACAGATGTACCGCCGTGTCGGCGGCCACGCCGGTGCTGGTATAGGCTTCATTCACACCGAAATTATACTGAGTCCCCGACAGCCCTCCGTTTTGCGTGAGGCCGGCTGTGAAATTGCGGTTGGCATCCGCCGTATTGGAATTGTAAAGATCCAGCATCTGATAGGTTGTTGCACCGGTTTCCTGGCCGCTCTTGAACAGCCAGCTCAAATACCGTGTACCTGTCGTCGCATCCGTAACGGTAAGCGTACTATCCAGCAGACGATAGACTCGACCGCTGTATGGCTGAGTGATTTCCACGCCGGCAATGCTGGGCACCCCAATGCTGTCACCCCGTGCAGCCCCGTATATCAGCGAGCCGGGCTGGATAATGGCCTGCTGGTCACCCCAGTCAATTCGCGTCCAGTCTCCGGTATAGCCGGCAACGGCTGGTGACGGAAGACTTTCATCAATCTGCGTTCCGACAGTGTATCCGGAAAAACTTTCGTAACTCAGCAATTCCGCCCGGGTTAGCGATGCCACACAAAGACTCATCAATACAACCATTGTTTTTCTCATCTTACGTACCTCCACAATATTAACATTTGATCCATTTACACAAAACAATTTCCCTATATTCAAGAAACATGCTTAAGCACAAAGTTTATTCCAAAACCAACGCGGGTTCAGCAAATACACACCAGTCACAGGAGATGGCACGGGTATAGAAACTGGCCGGATCGTCCGGATCGCCGCCATCGGTGGTCACCAGGGTCAGAAAACGATCCGTTTCTTTGAGTTCCACAGAAACCTCTTTCAACATTCCCTTTTCCCGGACATGCCTATTGCTATACCGGACTTTTCCATCCACCAGCACCCAGAAATCCGCATTGCAGGGATAAGGCTCATCCAGGTCGGCAATGCCGCATTGAGCCGTAAAACGTACCAGGGAATTACCCTGATAGCAGCGGCGCACGGCGTCGAGGTCGAGGGTAATCCCGAGGTTGGTATGCATCACCATGCAGGGCCGCTGTCCTTGTCCATACACCTGTCCATTGAACCGTATCGTCCCCTGTCTTAAATCCGTCGTATAAAGTCCCGGTTCGGGATTGACTACAATTTGATAATCAAATAATCCGCTTGTCGGAGGGCATTCATCGAATACATCCCCCCGACTGCTGACAATTTGCGGTGCACGACCATCCGGCGCAAAGACACCGTCAACAAACGGATTATCCGAAAGCCGGAGATAGTCTCTGGATGTCAAAAACGTACCATCGAGGGCGGTTGTTATGCCCCGGGTTGGATGGAGCATTATTGTTGACTGTTCCTGCAGACCATTGCCTCCTCCAATCAGATTCGCCAGATCCAGCTTCTGGCCCCGCCAGATGAGGTTTGTTTTGGAATCGATGGCCCTGACAAAACCGTCTTTTTTCAAATGGATATCGCGAGCCTGCCCGTCTGCGCTGATTTCGCGGGCTTGTCCGCTGATGACGCCGATATTCTGAACGCTGTTATTCACGGTGGCTGTTGCGGTGGTTTTGCCTTTGAAGACATGCAGTTCGGTCTTGTTCAGGATGTCGGCATACACCCCAAATTCCGTGCCCAGGTCCACGATTTTTGTATTGCGCGTGTGGACGGAAAAGCCCTTTCCGGCATCCGAAACCCGGGCGAAAAGACGTCCATGGTTCAGACGGATGGTATCGGACGATTGAATCTGGTATTCGGCAGGAGCCTCAATCAGGACCTCAACATCGTTGTCGTAGAGCAATTTTACAATGCCCCGGGTCAGGATAACGGGGGGCTGTGCCGTCAGAAGGCGTGTCCCGGGCGATAGTATTGTATTGGCATTGAAGCTCTGGGCATCCACTGCATCGGTCAGGATTGCAACTTCCATGGGGATGGGCTTGATATAGATATAAATCAATACCATCAATAACGCCGCACAGGAAACCAGCACGGTCATCAGCGGGGTTTTACTGATTTTGGCGGCGCGGGCCTGTTCGATTCCCGCGGCCGGTTCCGGATGGTCTTCGATGCCGTTTTTGGGAATCTCAACGCCGGGGGCGGTCATTTCGTATTCGGCAAATTCCTGCAAGACAAGAACACTGTCCGAGGCGCACCGACGACCGCGTTCTCGAAGCAGCGGACCGGTTTTTGAAAAGGCAAAATGCAATCTGACGCAGGATACATAATATGCGGCACACTGCGGATCGCCGGCAAGGAGTTGATTAAGCTGCTGTATCTCGGCCGGGGCAATCGTCCCTTCGAGGGATTTATTGACCAGTTCATGAATCAGCAATTCGGCAGTTTTATCCATTTTTTACCGCTCCCATGCTTTCAGAGTCTGGGAGGTGCAGTCATGCAGTGTGTGCTGAATCCGGGACAGCATCCTGTAGGTATCCCGAATGGATCGTCCGATTTTCTGGGAAATCTCATGCACCTTGAAATTCTGCTCATATTTCAACAGCATTAACTGCCTGCTCTGACTGCCTAATTTCTCGAAACAATGCAGCAGCGCATCGATATAGGAATTCGTTTTGGGCGTCTCTGAGTCGGCAACCTGCATCGATATGGCTTCGATGGCACTGCTGTCGAAGTGAACGACTCCGGCCTGCTGGGTTTCGTGGAATTTGTAGAGGTTATATCGGGCAATTTTGATCCCCCAGGCCGCAAAATTGGTTCCGGGTTCAAATTCATCAAACTTGCGCCACATAATAATCATGGTTTCCTGGAGAATGTCTTCGGCCCTGGCAAAATTTGGCAGGAATGTCAGGATAAATCCGAAAATACGGTCTTCACTGGTCCTGAATAGATTCAGGAACTCCTCGTATTTCGATATATTCCGACTGTTTTCAGCATTATTCATCATCGATCCTCAACGGTCTATGGGATACCCCTTCCAAAGCTGATTTTGTGCCAAAATAATTTTGATTTTTCAAATTATATCCGAAATCGGGGCTGCAACACAGATTCAAATTTCATTGAATCCGACTATGCTCGCCATCTATTCCTGAACGGAAATGATGTTGGCCAGACTATTTATTTGAAAGGGATGTCATAGAAATCCAGGGGCGAGGTCCCCATTTCAGGGCTACGAATGATATTGCAGATGAAATAACTCAAATCGCTTGCCCGTAATACCAAGCGGGGATATAATCATGGGCCGGGGTTGGGTGCCCCGATCAAGGGCTGTCTGGATAATCGCGGACGGCATCAGAAATGAAAACCAGGATGAATCGTGACAAAAAAAAGTGCAACTCCAAACGGTATGGCAATCAGACATCAAACTTATCATGCATTTCCACCGGGAGACCGCCCTGCTTTGCAGCGGCGTCAAACAAGCCGGCCCATGCCCTGTGCATTCACAAAATTATGTATCGGGTATGTCTTGCTTGGCAGCCTGACCCTGGCCGGGGTCATGATAACCGACACGACCGCAGGTGAGTGGGTGAATGCCCTGAATACCGCCAAGACTTATCTTCTGGAGCAGTCCAATGCTCAGACAGCGGACGCACTCAGGACATGGCGCCAACTGGAACGGCGTTTTCCACTGGCTTGTGACTGGATGCTGCAGGATGGGACGGATACGCCGCTGTGGGCCCATGTGCCGGCCGGCGGCCAGGGCGGATCGCAGGGGCAAACCGCATTGATCGGCGATAAGCTGGTTACGATGCTGATCACACGCAATCCCGATCGATGGGTGCAAATGACCCGGCGTGTCCTGGCCGAACTGGGTGAGGAAGGAACCACGCTGGAGCGGGAATTGACGGATGCCGCCGCGGGCAAAGACGAGGCCAAACTGGCGGCGGTGTATCTTAACACCTGTCAGGCAAGGCGAGCGAAACGGCTGGCGCCGCTGCTTGAGAAGAAACCCCAGGGCATTGTTTTTGCACGTCATTATAATATGGGCGGTTCGCATTATGCCTACACTGAAGGCCTGAGCGATGCGCAGTCAGAACGGCTGTTTCAGCCAGGCTCGCAGTTGTGCCTGCTGCGGATGGAGGGTTTGTTTGGTGTTGTCGAAACGCTTCTGGATTCGCCGGGCGGGGTCATCCGCGACGCAGACACCTCCTGGGACGGCAAGCGTATCCTGTTTTCGTGGAAGAAATCCGACCGCGAGGATGACTACGGGTTATATCTTATGGACGCGGACACACGCAAGGTCACGACGATTACACAGGATCGGGGTCATGCGGATTACGAGGGGGTGTTTCTGCCCAACGGTGATATTTTGTTCAACTCCACACGGTGCGTACAGATTGTGGATTGCTGGTGGACAGAGGTGTCGAACCTGTACACCTGCGGGGCGGATGGGCGGTTTTTGCGGCGGCTCGGTTTTGACCAGGTGCATACCAATTACCCCACGGTCACTGAGGACGGACGGATTCTTTATACACGGTGGGAATATAACGACCGGGGGCAGATTTTCCCGCAGAGTCTTTTCCAGATGTTTCCCGACGGGACGGCTCAGACGGCTTTCTATGGGAATAACTCCTGGTTTCCGACCACAATTATTCACGCCCGAAACATTCCGGGCACACAGAAGGTGCTGGCGGTTTTTACCGGGCATCATTCCCTGCAGGCGGGCAAACTGGGGGTGCTTGATCCCGGGCGGGGACGGCAGGAAAATCAGGGGGCACAACTGGTTGCTCCGGTGCGCGACACACCGGCAGAACGTATCGATGCCTATGGCCAGGATGGCGATTTATTTATGTACCCCTGGCCGCTGGACGAACGGCATTTTCTGGTCAGTTATGCCCCGCGGGGCTGGGAAGATAACGAACTGGGGCGATATCGAACGGTTTTCGGTTTATACCTGATGGATATGGATGGGCGGCGTGAATTGCTGGATATCGACACAGACAAGGGGATTTCGGCCGGACGCATGGCTGTCCTGGGGGCACGCCCGCAACCGCATGTCAGACCCAGTTCCGTCGATTATCGAAAAACCACAGGTGTTTATTATATTCAGGACGTGTATGAAGGGCCGGGCTTGAAGGGCGTAGCCCGGGGGACGATTCGTAATCTGCGTGTTGTCGCTCTGGAATATCGCCCAGCCGGCATCGGCAGCAACTCGAATCATGGCCCAGCCGGAGGCGCGTTGAGCAGTACGCCGGTTTCGGTTTTCGGCTGCTGGGATGTCAAGACCGTTCTGGGGCAGGTACCCGTGTATGATGACGGCTCGGCGATGTTTGAAGTGCCGGCCCGCACGCCGGTGTATTTTCAGGCCCTGGATGCCAAAGGTTATGCGGTTCAGACGATGCGGTCCTGGTCCACGCTGCAGCCGGGGGAGATATCGTCCTGCATCGGCTGTCACAGCGAAAACAAGCAGGCCGCCCCGTTATTGCACAAGGCCAGTCAGGCCATGCGTGCCGGAGTCCAGCCGCTCAAGCCGACAGACGGGCCGGCGGAGGGATTCAGTTTTATCAAGCGGGTTCAGCCGATTCTGGACCGTCGCTGTATTTCCTGTCACAGTGACCGCACGGACTCCCGATTTGCAAACAATCCTCTGATGCGGATAACCGAACCGTCAAAATCGGATTCGAAGCAGGCCGGGAAACGCAAGGCCTTCAGCTTATTGAGCACACCCAATCACGATCCGGATGCGCAACGGTACTGGAGCGACGCGTATCTGGCGCTGACAGATTCTTCGATGAATGCATTTCGTGCACCCTCGGAAGGCCTGGCACGCTGGATTCATCCGCAATCCGAGCCATCGATACAGCCGCCCTACTCGGCCGGCGCCGCTATAAGTCCGTTAATCAAGATGCTGGAAAAGCGGCATCATGGCGTTTCGCTGCCGGCTGCTGAGCTGCAGACCATCGCTCTGTGGATTGATCTGGGGGTGCCCTATTGCGGCGATTATGCGGAAGCGAATGCCTGGTCAGAGGAGGACAAGCAAAAGTACAAGCACTACCTTGAGAAACGACAAGCCATGGAACAGATTGAACGCGATAACATTCAGGCCTTCATTCAGAGCCGCAGTGGAAAATAATATGCATGCACAGACGCACTTTTCAAAAAATATCGTCTCTGTCGGCTTAGGCTGCACGGCATTGGCAATCCTTGCGGCTATTTGGGCGGACACCGGCCGCGCCGATTCTTCCGTACTCAGTCAACAGGCCACGACTTCGCTGAGCATTGAAGGGCTGCCGCTGGGCAAGGATTATCCTTATCGGTCTCCGCTGGATGCGGTGGTATCGTCTCAAAATAACCTGACCTACATAGTTCAGCACACCGGGCAGTGTGTGGATATCATCAGCCTTGAATCCAAAGCGATTGTGCATTCCATATCGCTGGATGGGGCGCCTTCGGGGCTGGCACTGGATAAAGCACAAAACCGTCTGTATGTCACTTACGGCATCAGTCCCGGCCATATCGCAATCATCGATACACAGAGTAAAAAAATCGCTGCGACAGTCCCGGCGGGATTCGCCCCAACTGCCCCGGTTGTCAGTGCCGATGGCCAGAGCCTTTACGTCTGCAATCGATTTGACAACGAGGTTGCTGCCTATGACCTCAAGACGCAGAAAATACGATCCCGCGTTTCGGTCGCCCGCGAGCCGATTGCCGCAGCGTTAACTCCGGATAACACCCTGCTGATTGTTGCCCATCATCTTCCTGCACAGGCAGCGGTTAAAGACCATGTGGCAGCAGCGGTCGATATCATCGATACGGCGGCGTTTAAGGCTGTCGCCACGATCCAACTGCCCAGCGGCTCAACGGGACTGCGTGATGTCTGCGTGTCGCCGGATGGACGATATGCGTATATTCCTCATACGCTGGCGCGATTCGGGGTACCGACTACGCAGGTGGATCGCGGCTGGATGAATACCAGCGCCCTGAGCATCATCGACTTGAGCAAACGGACCTGGCTGACTACGGTTCTGCTGGATGAGGCGGACCTGGGCGCGGCCAATCCGTGGGCGGCGGACTGTTCACAAGACGGGCGGTGGCTGGCGGTCACCCACTCGGGCACCCATGAATTAAGCCTCATCGACCGGCAGGCCCTGCATGACAGGATCAGCCGGGTTGCCGCCGGACAGAAGGTCAGCGAAGTCTCCGGCAGTATAAACGATATTCCAAACGACCTGGCTTTTCTTACGGGAATGCGACGGCGGGTCCGCCTGCCGGGCTGCGGCCCGCGAGGCGTGGTCATTTCGGACAAGACCGTGATTGCAGCGGAATATTTCAGCGACAGTCTGGCACTGGTGGAATTGACTGAGGCGGCCAGTCCTTCCGTGCAATCCATTCCTTTTGGCAAGCCGGGCGATCTGTCCGAGATTCGGCGCGGCGAGATCGCCTTCCACGATGCGGCCCTGTGCTTTCAGCAGTGGCAAAGCTGTGCCAGTTGTCACCCGGATGCCCGAGCGGACGCACTGAATTGGGACCTCCTGAATGACGGGATCGGCAATCCCAAAAACAGCCGGAGCATGCTGTTTGCCCACGCCGTATCCCCGGTGATGATATCCGGTATTCGCCCGAACGCCGAGACTGCGGTGCGGGCGGGTTTTCGCTTTATTCAGTTTGTGTCGGTGCCGGACGAGACCACCGCCTGTGTGGATGCCTATCTGAAGGCATTGAGGCCGATTCCCGGCAAAGCAGTAAATGGACAGGAATCCAGCGCCGCAGTGCTCCGAGGCAAGCAGCTTTTTGCCAAGGCACAGTGCAGCAGTTGTCATACGGGCGAGTATTATACGGACGGCAAGCTGTACGATGTCGGGCTGGGGCCGGACGAGCGAGGCATTCGTCAATTTGCCACTCCGCCGCTGGCTGAGGTCTGGCGAACGGCCCCCTATCTGTATGATGGCCGAGCCGAAAGCATCAGGGATGTGCTGACGACGTTCAATCGCGGCGATACCCACGGCAAGACCTCCGACCTGTCGGAACAGGATATTGACGATCTGGCGGCTTATATTTTGTCGCTTTGACCGTGAGCCTATGATATTGGAAGGATTATCCGAATACTGCAGATCGATGAATATCCAAACAAATCAATACCGTTTCTTATAAGGAATCACATGAGTCAACCATGCTTTGATTACATCGACCAACACCAGGGCCGGTTCCTGGATGAACTCCGGCAGTTTCTGACGTTTCCGTCCATCAGCGCCGAAAGCAGGCACAAGGAGGATGTGATTGGCTGTGCCCGGTGGCTGGTGGAGCATTTGAAACAGCTCGGGCTGGAAGCACGATTAATTCCGACCCAGGGACATCCGATTGTATGGGCCCGGTGCAAGGGGCAGTCGGACCGGAAACTGATTATTTACGGGCATTACGATGTGCAGCCGGTTGATCCTGTCGACCCATGGCAAACCGATCCTTTCATGCCATCGATTCGCGACGGTTTTATGTATGCCCGCGGGGCATCGGATGACAAGGGCCAGTTGTTTGCGCATATTAAAGGCGTCGAAAGCCTGTTAAAGACCCGCGGCGGCCTGCCGTGCGAGGTGGTATTTCTCTTTGAAGGCGAGGAGGAGTGCGGCGGCAAGAGTCTGGAATACTATATTCAACAGGAAAAAGTCAATCTGGCCGCCGATGCGGTGATTGTCTCGGATACATCGCTGTATGATGAGGCCACTCCGGCCGTCACCTACGGCCTGCGGGGCATGGCGGCGCTGGATGTCACAGTCACGACCGCAGCCCATGCTCTGCATTCCGGCTCTTATGGCGGAGCAGTCGGCAATGCCGTCAAGGTTCTGTCAACCATCATTTCCCGATGCACCGGGCCGGACGGCGTCGTTCAAATCCCCGGCTTTTATGAGGGGGTCAGACCTCTGGCGGACTGGGAGCGGGATAATATCCGCCGGCTCAATTATGATGATGACAAGCTGATGGCCGAAGTGGGGTCGAAAATCCCGTTTGGCGAGGCCGGTTTTTCCACGCTGGAACGCATGTGGGCCAGACCGACCTTTGAAGTCAACGGCATATCCGGCGGTTATGCAGGCGAAGGCTTCAAGACCATTATTCCTTCGTGTGCCGCGGCAAAGATTTCCATGCGGCTGGTCCCCGACCAGAAACCCTTGCAGGTCGTCGAGTGCGTCAGGAACTATCTCAAGTCCATCTGCCCTCCTTATGCCGATATCGACATGGTTCAGCTCTCTGCGTCGGAGCCGGTTCTGTTTGATGTGGAAAATCCCATGATTCAGGCTGGACGGCAAGCCCTGCACTACGGCTTTAATGCGGAGCCTGTCTATATCCGGTGCGGAGGGTCGATTCCGGTGGTCAATGCATTCTGGAAAGAACTGCACAAACCGGTTGTACTGATGGGTTTTGGTCTGGATTCCGACGGGGCTCATTCTGTCAACGAACGCTTTAAAATCGACAATTTTATTCGCGGGGCCAAAAGTTCGGCCTATCTGCTGTCAAATCTGTGAATAAAACCCATAGCATATCTTTGATGTCTATTCATGGAAAGAAGAATTACCCTAAAGCCTAATCACCTGATATATGCAATATATAAAGCTATTATAGCTTTATATATGTATTAAGGAAAACGGTATTTCTCTTTTGATTGCCGCGGCCTCTCGGGGCCATTTTCTACAAAAAAAACTTTTCTGCTAACCATCGACCCATCCGCGTTTTATAAACTAAATGTTCGGGTGTACTTGAAATCCCCCCCGAGGCCAGTAAAATGCTCAGACGCTAATGGGTTTGTCCGACTGCACTGACGGGTTTTATACATATCGGCAAAGCCTGAAGCGTATAGATAATAATGGAGATACAATCGATGGTTGCAGATAATTGCGCCAGTCCATATATAAACAAAACATGGAGTCGGTCCGGCAATTGGGAAGCGGTTCGGCGGACATTGCTGGAAAAGCGAATCTGTGATTTGCGGCTTCGCATCAAGGGGTCGCCGCTTGAGCCGTTTATTCGGCAGCTTGAGCGGGAATTGCCGGCCAAGAACATAAGCTTCGTGCCGGATTTTTATCTGACGGATTCCTGGGGTTGTCCGGACAAGGTCCCTGTTGTCGGCATTCCTTTTTACCTGTCCAGCAGCCTGCTGGGGCGTATTGAGAAAGAGCAGACCGGCGAGTTGGAAGACAGCCGGACGATCATGCAGCTTTTGCGGCACGAGGCCGGACACGCCATTAACTACGCCTTCCGGTTGTGGGAAGAGCCGGGCTGGCAGGAGACCTTTGGCCGTTTTTCCAAACCCTACCGGGAAGTCTTTTCGCCTAATCCATGGAGCCGCAGGTTCGTTCGACATATCTGCAGTTATGCATACGGATACACCTATGCCCAAAAACATCCAGACGATGATTTTGCAGAGACCTTTGCCGTCTGGCTGACTCCGCGATCCAACTGGCGGCGCAAATACCGTGACTGGCCGGCCATTGAGAAATTGAACTATGTCAATCGCCTGATGCGGACTATCAGCGAGCAGAAGCCCAAGTGCAAAAGCAGAAAGCGTCTGCTGCCGTTATCCGAACTGACTATGACACTGGGGGAGTATTATCAAAGACGAATCAGGGAATACGGAAAAACGAGCTGACGGGACAAGAGAAGCGTTTTCCGTGCCAGACAGGGATTTGTCCGGCAGTTTCATGCCTATCGTAAGGACGGCCCTTACTGCACACGCTCTAATGACTGCATGGGAGCGCTGCCAATGTGAGGTGCATCTTCCATGGCGGCGTCAATAACCATTTGCAGCAATTCAGGATAACTGATGCCGGCTTTTTTGGCAGCTCTCGCCAGACCGATATCATGCTCCAGGGAGGCATTGCAATTGACTTCCAGGACTCTGGGGATCCCTTCTTCATCAAGTCGGATATCAACACGGCCATAGCCCCAGGCCCCGACCGCACGAAAGGCACGCAAAGCTATATCGTAGAGCTGATCAGCCAACTGGGGTTCGACCTCGGCCGGACAAATGATGGATGTTTTTTTGTATTCGACGGTATTTTCAAGCCACTTGGCAGCATAGGACATAATCGGGGGGATTTCCGGCGGCATATCGTGATAGCACACTTCGGCCAGGGGCATCCGCCGCAGGCGTTTTCCGCCCACGATACCTACATTGAACTCCCGGCCCGGCAGGAAAAGCTGAACGATCGCGGGCTGCTTGAATTCCTGCAGCACGTGGCGCACCTGATTGCGCAGGGCAGTTTTTGTTCGCACCACCGAATTTCGATTCAGGCCTATTCCTGCATCTTCATGGCAAGGCTGAACGATCAGCGGAAACCGCCATTCGTGCCGGTCCACCTCGCTGACTTTTTCCAGCACCTCGGTACAGGGGGGAATCGGAATCCCCAGGCCCTGGAGGAGCCGGGACGTGGTGTGTTTGTAGCGGCTTAGGCCAAGCGCCAGAGCCGGGGAGCCGGTGACACGGAACCCCATCATCTGCACGATGGCAGCAAACAGCATCTCGTCAAAGACGCCGTGCACCACGTCATCGTATTGATTGAACACCACATCAGGATTGAGACGAAGCAGCTTGCGGTGGAATACAAAAAGATCATCGGCTAATGGCAGGATAGTAACCCGATGGCCCAAAGACCTCATCGCCCGGCTCATGTGGCGGATCATTTTGAGCAAGTCGGCCATGCTGCCCCGGTCTTCCGGGGTCTCCGGCACAAGTCCGGAGGCGGCATTATAAACCAGGGCTATATGAAGGGGTTTGCGAGATCGTTTGGATCGGACGCTCATTTATTGCTCTCTTGCCCGGGGTCGGCCGCCCCAGGTCATCCGGCCTCGGCAAAACCGAGAGAATCAGTATAACATCAGAATCAGCCATGAATGAAGCACACTGCAAAAACACGGCACAATCACAGCAACTGTTTCCAAAGCAAAATCGCCTGTCGATGAGAAAATTATATGCAAATAAATACCTGATGTCAACAGAACTTATGCACAAGGATATACCTGTGCATGAGATATAAACCGGCATCTCCACAAAATCATCAAAACTGAAAATACCCGGCGCCTGAGGCCCCAAAGAGGCGAATTTCTGCGTATCCGGCTGAGCCGACTGCTAAAACAGCCCGGATACCCGACGGCACTGAAGCCAGACGAATTGATCGGTATCAAATACGGCTCCATGCCTGTCCAGACAGGTGAAATATCCGCCGCAGACCGTATCCATAGAATGTCTTTGCCAGAACACAAGGACGTTCTCGAACAGTTCTTTGCGATATTGTTCTGCGATATGTTTAAAATCGATCATTTTTCCGGCTTTGCAAGTTTCCGGGCCATCTGGTCCAGTTCATTAAGCGTAAACCGCACGGACATGATATATGGTGGTTCACCCGTAGTCCAGTGGCCATAGGTCGTTGTGACAACCGTTCCATCCCGCAAGACCTCCACGCCGGGGTAGGTGCTGTCCCAGCCGTGCTTGTTATCCATCAGCCGGACGCGATACTGGCCTTCCCTGCCCCGGACAATATCCTCATAGGTGCCGACCCAGCCGACCCAATCCCCCTGGGTGGGGCTTTCGAGCGTGGTATCCCGGAAGGAAATGAACAGCCGGCCATCCGGGGCATATTTGCCGGTGTGCCGGTCGCCGGTCAGGGCGCCGGGAAGTTCACGCGGCGGGGTCCAGGTTTTGCCTTCATCTTCGGAAAAAATCACATGGGAATTCTTTCTGCGGGCGTTTTCACGCAGCAGGACGGCCAGTTGCTTGCCATCCGGAGAGCGGATGATGCCCGGCTCGCACAAATGAACCTGGTCGGATTGATATATCGCCTCGGGAAACGACCAGGTCAGGCCTCCATCGTGCGAAAAGGTCTTGAACAAGGTGAAAACTCCTGTTGCTTTGCCGTTTTCCTTGAAAAACCGTCCATCATCATGAAACATCGCCATGTAGTGGCCTTTACCGGTCTTAAGTTCGGTCAGACATCCCATCACAACAATTCCGCCCCAGTCGCCAACTTTCTGCAGGGGGGACCAGGTTTGTCCGTCATCTTCCGAAATCGCCATGCGGGCAGGGTACAAACCCGAAAACAGGATTAACCGTTTATTGCCCTGCGAATCCACAACCCGATGAATGGTCGGCACTTCTTTGGAAGTGGCCCAATTCTCCGGCGTGGCAAGGCGGTCGCTCCAGGTCAGGCCGGCGTCGCTACTGCGTTTCATCACTATCGCTCCCCGACCGTGGCCTTTGGGATAGACACAGATCATCGTCTTGTCATCCTCAAGCAGCACGGTTGTGGGGTGCCCCAGATACTGCCCAGCCTCATAATCCACAACGGTGTGACGATAGTGATGATCCGACAGGTCGATCAGAGGAATGGAATAGCCCCGCGGAATCGGGGAGACGGCCGTTTCCGTCTGATCCCTTTCACCGCAGACCATGGCCCCCGGCAGGATTGCATTCAACACCATAACGATAAGCATCCATCGCTGTTTCATAGTCAACCTCTTGAATTGCAGGATTTCTGTATATTGCCATTTTTTTATACCCAACAGGTACGATCATTCCACGGCGGCCATAGACTGTTTTTCTGCCGCGCGTATTCACGCGGCAACGTTGCCCTGGGCAGCCGCGGTGATAATCTGTTGCCCAAAGCTGACGGCCCAATGCTTGTTAGACCGCCAAAACGGAATTTTCAAGCAGAATCTGAACGCTCGTTGATTCCAATCAGCCTCGAGATATGTCCCAGATGCTGGATGATTAACCTGGCGGCCCGGTCACTGTCATGCGCTGCCAGGGCACCAAACAGCTCTTTGTGCGAAGACACTCCGATCCCTTCGAGATTGTGACGATACTGCTCAGCGCCCTCCGACCGCATCAGCACATGATAGGCCATCGCATACCATTGCAGCAGTTTTGAACGCAACAGCTGGGCATACGCCGGGCCGCCGGCGAATTCGGCAACCTGAAGGTGAAAGTGCACATCCATTTTGCGAAAGGCGGACATATCCTCCTGCTGCCTGGCCTTTTCCAGAGCATCCAGAATTTCCCGCATGGTTTCAATCTGGGCATCGGTAATCCGCGCGGCCAGGGAGTAAAAGGTCCCGGTTTCAAAACTTAAACGGAATTGATAAATCTCTCTGGCTATTTTCGGATCACTGAAGTCCACTAAAAAGGAGCCTTTGTTACCGATGGTATGAATCCAGCCTTCCTGTCGGAGACGAAACACCGCTTCCCGCACCGGCCCATTACTGATACCCAGGGCCTTGGCCAGAATCGATTCGGTAATCTTGCCGCCATATTCCACCACATGGGATTGCACCTCTCCGGGAAATACGATTTCCTTTAAAATGTGCTCATAGACCTGTTCGGCCAAAGTTGTTTCTCGTTTCCACCCCCCGTGCAACGGAATGAATTCGAGCATTTTATTCATCGGAACCGATAAATCCCGTGTGTTGATGTTCGCACCGACTGGAACCATTTTTATTTATTCCTTGACCACTACTGTCCCGTTAACTTAAAAGAAAACTGCTGTAAGTCAAATAAATATAAAATGTTGTGAGAAAAAATGCTTGGGATCGATTTCAACTTGACCTTAAATATAGGCCCATGTACTTTCGCTGATTTATCGAAAGGACTGGCTGATGAATACCGGGCAAACTGTTTTCTCGCAACTGATAGACTTCCTTCCCAAGAAGCAATTCGACACATGTGTCCGACAATATCACGGCAACCATCGCATAAAAAGTTTCTCTTGTTTCGATCAATACCTCTGCATGGTTTTTGCCCAGATAACATACCGGCAGTCTCTGCGGGACATCGAAACGTGTCTGCGTGCCATGCAGCAGAAACTTTATCATTGCGGCATTCGCGGCGATGTGTCACGAACCACGCTTGCCAAAGCAAACGAGAATTGCGACTGGCGAATATACGCAGACTTCGCACAAATTCTGATAAACAAAGCTCGAATACTTTATGCCAACGAAGACTTCGGCATCCAGTTGGACCGAGAGGTCTATGCTCTGGATTCATCCACCATCGATCTATGTTTGTCGCTGTTTCCATGGGCAAAATTTCGCAAGCACAAAGCCGCTGTCAAGATACATACTCTGATGGACTTAAAAGGCTCTATACCCACGTTTATCTGCATTACAGACGGAAAAGTCCACGATGTCAATATCCTCGACGATCTGGTTTTGGAGTCGGGAGCCATCTATGTCATGGATCGCGGCTATCTCGACTTCGCTCGTCTTTTTACGTTTACTCAAAACCTTTCAACGTTTGTTACCAGAGCCAAAACCAATTTCGATTATCGTCGTCTTTATTATCGCCAAGTCGACCGGTCAACCGGTCTTCGATGCGACCAGACAATCATGCTCAACGGTTATTATGTCTCGCAGGATTATCCTGCGGTTCTTCGTCGAATCGGCTACTACGATATCGAAACAAACAAAAAATTCATCTTTCTGACGAACAACTTTTCACTGGACGCATTAATAATCGCTCAACTTTACAAGTGCCGCTGGCGAATCGAACTCTTTTTCAAATGGATCAAGCAATATCTGCGAATCAAAACTTTTTTCGGCACCAGCATCAACGCAGTCAAGACACAAATCTGGATCGCTATCAGCGTTTATGTTCTGGCCGCAATTGTCAAGAAAGCACTCAAAATCGAACTGAGTTTAGGCGAAATCTTGCAAATTCTCAGCATTGTCCTTTTCGAGAAAGTCCTTATCGGACAAGTACTTACAAAAACTATATCGCAAAATGTAAATGACCAGTTTCATAACCAATTGTTATTATTCAACTTATAACGGGACAGTAGTGTTACGATATAATTATAGACGGTAGTGTTTTTGATGCAAGGTTCATTTTTACTGGTGATGAAGTTGGAGAACTCAGGATGACCATAGATGTCTTTTGGCAAAAGCATGGCCTGAGCCGGATTTGAGGTATCTTTCAAATGCGTCGGCTTTGTTGTCATCATTAAATCGAAGGACTACGACAACTTTCCATGGTTTAAATTTACTGGTATGGGGAGATTTACCGGAGTTATGATCCTTAATTCGTTGGTTGAAATCGTGACTGGCCCCGATATATCGCTTTCCCGGGAATGATGTACTTTCAAGAAGATAAACATATTTCATGTAATGACCCCTTTATCATAGTTGCCAAAGCCCTACTTCGCTTTCCGATTGTAACGCATAACTACATTATATCTTTTATCAGGAAACGTAGAAATAAGCAAAAAAGAAAACCAGCTACGCAGGGCATCCTCCATAGCTCGCCTTCAGCGAGCGACGGAGGATGGAGGCGAGGGGATTCGAACCCCTGTCCCGAGATATTTCAGGCCGGTCTTCTACATGTGTAGTCGTTATTTTGGGATTCGCCCAACGGCACGCCCAACGACAGGCTTGTCGCATCGCTATTTCGCAAAGGATTTCGCGTTGGCGCTGCGAAAAGACGCCTCAGCTATCCCGCTAGTCGTCGCAAACGGTAGATTCGCGGGAAAACCCACCGATGCGGGTTGCGTAATTTACGCAGCCATTTGGTACTGGTAGTTGCCAGTTAAGTTTTTTAACGGATATTTAACGAGGCCAACCGTTATCCTCGACACGCCAACCGACCGTCAACTTATCCGGTCGAAGCCTTTCGCCCCCGATATGAATACATACTGAACCTGCTTAAAATATTCCGTTTCGGCGCGGCTATATACAGCCGCTTCAACCAAGTTCTTCTTTTGCTCGCGGAATAATATACCCAGTGGGTATATTATACGATAAAATCCGGCCCAGCACAAGGGCGGCACTAAAAATCGCCTATCTGCATTATACAAAAAGACTTACAAATCAGCACATGCCTATTTTCTTGCTTTTTTACCGCATTTTTGGTATAAAATCAGGTATAGTCCGGGCAAATTTCTGCATATCCCCGGAGGGTGATGGTTTTTCGAGGAGAATCAAGATGACATTTCGAACTGTGGTATTATTTTGTCTTGTTTTGGCCGTTCTGCCCTGGACGCGGCCGGTTCATGCAGCGCCATATCAAATTATCATTTGTGAAACTCCGATGGGTTCCGGCGGCGGCCAGGGGGTGCGACGCTATATGGTGTTCGATACCTTTGGCGCGATTATCCAACTGACGCCGATTCCAGGGGCAATGCTGAACGACCCCTCGTCGGCAGCCTTGCGCAGTCCGACGGAATTGTTTGTTTCCAATCGGGCCGCTCACACCGGCAACAGTTCCATCGCGCGGTTTGATCTGTCCGGATCGTTTTATCAGGCAGCGGGCACCATTACAGGCAACTATGTCACAGACTGCCATCAACTGGCTTTCGACCCAGTCACTGGGGAACTGTTTCAGACCAACTTCACCGGCGGCAAGCTGTCGCGATTCCTGTTTGATGAAAGCGGCAATGCCGTTGCCAATGGCTACGTCCAGATGCCGGATGGAAATAAAATGCTGGGCGTCGCTGTCCGCCCTGCCGACCAGCAGTTATTTGTCAGCGATTATGATTATGTCCGCCGGTTCACGCGAAATCCCGATGGCAGTTATACGTTTGTCAGTAATTTCAAAGTACAATCGGGTGAATTGTATCATTTTATGAAATTCCACAACGATGAATTGTATCTGGCGGCGTTTACGACCAACCGGGTGCTGCGGTTTTCGTTTGATGCAGGCGGTGTCCCTGCTTTGAAGCAAACAATTGACTCTCCGGGAGCGCTGGACATGGATTTCAGCCCCGATGGACAGGAGATGTTTGTCAGCAATCATCGAGCCGGCGGCTTATATCGTTATCGCTACAATGCCGACAATGACACCTGGGTACGATTCGGCGACCTGATACCGACACCGATGCTGGGAGGTGTGGTGATTACCCCGACGGTCTGCCCGCTGCGCGGCGACTTATCAGGCGACTGCGATGTGGACATGGAAGACCTGGCGATTTTCATTTCACAGTGGACACAGTCGATCGATCCGTATTACTGCACGCTGTCAGCCAACCTGGCCGGCGAGGACTGCACCGTCCAACTGGACGATTTCGCACTATTTGCCGCCGACTGGATGGAAGGATTCCCGGCCCTGTAACGGAAACCCAATCGATCAGCTTGTTTTGGTATAGATAATCTTGTCGTCGCCAACGGCATAAAAATCCTTGACACAGGCGGCGACGGTATAGCCGATTTTTTCATAGAATTTGCGGGTGGGCAGATAGCTTTCCCGGCCGGAGGTCTCCACGATAAAGAGCCTGCCGCCGGCGTCGCGGATTTTCTGCTCGGCAAATTCCATCAGCTTCTTGCCATAGCCTTTGCCCTGACAGGCCGGGTCCACGCCCAGCCAGTAGATATCATACGTGCCGACGCTGCATGGAGTCGGCCCCCAGCAAACCCAGCCGACCGTCCGGCCATCCACATCCAGCACATAGGACTGGTAATGCCCGGAAGCACCTTTGGCGGCGGCATCGGCGACCACCTCTTCGGCGATGAGCATTTCCTCATGACGGAAAAATTTCGTCTCATCCAGAAACTGCAGGACCGGCTGGACATCCTTCGGCTCCGAAAAGCGAATGACCAGCGTGCCCGGCTCGTTCTGTGATTTGACCTGTACCTTTTTTTTCTTTTTGGGTTTACTGCCGGATTCCACGCGGGACAGGGCATTATCCAGACAGAGCTTGACAAACGCATGATACTTGATACCGGCAGCATCAATAGCCGCGGCCAGACCTGCCTGCGGGCTGATATCCGGATTGGCGTTGACTTCGAGGATGTAGGGATTGAGTTTTTCGTCCAAGCGAAAATCCACCCGGCAATAATCGAAACACCCTAATACCGCACAAGCCCGGATGGCCATATCGCGGATTTTCTGGGCCAGTTTAGCCGGAACGGGAGCAGGAATAATCCGCGGGGTATTGTTGAATTCGAAGCTGTCGGGCTTCCATTTGGCCTCATAGCCGACAATACGCGGCATATCGGGCGTGAATGCGGAAAAATCGATTTCCGCCAGCGGCATCACGACCGGCTGGCCTTCTTTATACAGAACTGTGATATTCAGTTCACGCCCCTCAATATACTGTTCAACGAGAGCGATCCGTTTGAACTGGGTGTGAATTCGTTCAATAGCCTTATCGAGAGCAGCGCCTTTGGTCTTGACGATGCTGCCGTTATCGATACCTTCGCTGGCGTCGGAGGCGGCAGGCTTGATAAAATACGGCCCGGCAAAGTCGGGCTTGGCCTTCTGACCCGGCTCGACGACAATGCCCTGCGGGACAGGCAAGCCTGCGGCGGTCAAAACAGCCTTACTTTGCCATTTATCGGTGGACAGCAGCAGTCCCGCGGTGCTGTTGCCGGTACAGGCCTTGCCGAAGGCTTCGCACAGTGCGGGTACACAAGCAGCTTTTTCCGGGCAGCCGTCGATGGTCTCGACAAAGTTGAAAACGACTGTCTCGGCAGCCTGGGCCAGAATACGCGTCAGTTCACTGACCGAACCAACAGCGGCACTGCGACAGGCGATTTTGTAATTATCGAGGGCCTTGACGACCGCATCGACCTGATCCATCACGCCGACTTCACTTTCCACGCAGCCGGTTTCCGCATAATGGCTGCTGGGACGAGGGTATAAGATTAATACAGTATGTTTTGCTTGCATAAGATCCTGATACTTCTTTAAAATTACCACCACATGTTTCTATGAGAGGTGGTTTTGCTTACAGAACCGTCGGTGAAATATATCGACATAACAATGAATTCAACGTTATATTTATCAGCCTCTTTCCACTTTGAAAAAATAGGAAGAAACACATCGGATGCTATCCTGGGTAACTGATTTCTGACAGACCGAATATCGAGTCTCGATCTCGCATCGCCAGAGCTTTGAACATAATCAAGCACTTTGGCTGAAATGCGAGGAAAAGTGCTTTGGACGATGCGGCGCGCATCACTCTCAGAATAGAAAGATGATGCTTCTTGCGAAGACGAATTCAATATTGCAGCAAGAGTAATATGAGTATTGATAATGCTTGTTTCCGTGTCAGAGGAGTAGTAACTTCCAACAACAATTTCATCGAAAATGATGTTGTCCTTGTCCATCACTTCATTTGCATAAGATAACTTGCCTTCATCGATACCTGAAACAGATGAGCAGCCAGAT
>CAZVYY010000019.1:0-74923 GCA_964630775.1 uncultured Pirellulales bacterium
GAAAGAAAATGGCAAAGACCAAAAATATCGAATTCTTATAGCGCTGTCATATTAACCAGTTAAAAAATTCGTTTGACACCAAAGTCAAGACCCTGATTGCCAAGGATCGAAGCCAGGGAATGACGCTGGTTGAAGCCAAAAAGTCGTTTCGCGGGATTATTCAGGAAGTCAAATACCTGATTAAACTCAAACAAATGTATCCTGATGTTCCATGCGAGGAAGAGGAATTGCAGAAATTATTAAACACTTTGCAGGCAGAATATGATAGTTTATGATGTGTTTTTTCTTGAACCTTACAAAAGATATTCGGAATATACTAATATAACATGGTTTTTGATCTCCATGAATCGTAGGATATAAAGACCTGTAAAACAGGCATAATTAGGACATTAAAATTATTCGGGAGGATTTACTATGACACGGAAAAGTCTTGTTTTAAGCCTCGCAGCGATGGTCCTGGCCGCCGGATTATCTGCCCGAGCGGACACTTTCAAGAATAAACAGACGGGCGAAATCTTTTATGGCTTCAGAACTCTCAAAACCACCGCAGATAAAACGCTTGTTTACAATGAAAATGAAAAAAAGCTGTCGCCCATCAAATTAGATGATTACGAAGTCACATTAGATAACAACGGACGGCGAAACAGCGTTGTGCTGGTGTCAATTACGGATGCGGAAGCACTTCTTTCTCAAACTGTAACCAAAACAATATGTGATGCAATTACCAAGGCCGCTAATAGTGGACCTCGGTTTGTTTTAGTCAAAATCGACTGCCCCGGCGGACGCGGCGAGTATATGAAAGAAATCTGTTCAACATTAACTAAAATTGATATATGCCCCACAGTCGCCTATATTTCCGGCGGGCCTTTTGGCGGCGCCCATTCCGCAGCCGCCGCAATCGCCCTTGCCTGTGACAGGATTTATATTGCCCCTAACGCCACAATGTCCGCATTAGGCCCCTTTGTCAGCACATCCAGCGGACATTCTGAAATGGATTTTCTGAAAATCTACAGTCCGGATTCACTTGCCACATACAGCGTTTTCGCAGCCACTCTTGCAGAAAATAAGAAACGTCCCGGTATCCTGGCTAAAGCGTTGTTAGATAAAAGGATAGGTTTAGTTGAGGTCGTCGATACCAGCGGCAATCAAACCATCGTACAAAAAGATGCTCTTTTAAGCAATCAGACAGTTGTGAAAACTCTATGCGAAGGCCTTGCGCCAAGTTCCACTGTTGCCACAGATACTACAACTGCAGCAGTGCCGCAACCCTCCAGCGTAGCCGACATACATAGTCGCGTTTTACAACTAACCCCTGCGGATGCAACTCGATTTAAATTGGCAGATGCCGTCGCCGACTCAATTCGTTCGGTGTTGAGTGATATGAATGCTTCGGATGCGCAGCTCGCAAATGCACCGGGAATTGATACGACAATCAAGCAGTTTATCGCTGCAAAAAGAAATATAGGACTGTCTTTGTCCCGTATTAGTTTTCTTGAAAATCGGACCGCCACACTTGAAGAACAGCTTAAAACCATCGAAGAGCAGGAACGAACCACCCCCGTCAGGCGATCTCGCACAATCAATGAAGTTGGCAGTTATACACGCGGGCGGGTAACCATTCCATCGTCTGATTATTACTATTATTATGACCAGTCTATGGGGGCTGACCAGAATATTGTTAACACGCAACCGATAACTCCAGATAACACCATGAGTACTCCCAATCAGCGAACTCCGCTTGTAACCAGTCCCCGAAGCCGATTCAACCGGGTTCAAGGCTCAGAAACTGTTGTTTCAAATGCGCCTGCTTTAGCATCCGCAGATGTAAATCGCGAGTTGTCTGCAGTACTGAATAATTTGATTGGAGAATATCGAACCGCTGTGTCTCTGGCCAACCGCTGGGTCGGCGCTTTGCCTCCGGAAATTACAATTCAGACATTACAGCGTAATCTGGAATCAGCAATCGCGTTGTCTGACAACCTTAGATTCCGGACACAATAAGCCTTTTTTATAAATAACACCTGCTGATATCTGAACACATTCGGCACAGCGCAGTAATGTATAATTCTTGTCTTTTTATTTCCATAAAGACCTAATAATGCTATACATATTGTATGGCTGCCTTGCTTTATACACTATAGATTGTTCTTGACTGTCCTGCTCAAAGTGTCTATTCTACGCACTTCAGGATTTTCGGAATTGTTGAATGCCCAGAGTAGAGTTTTGGTTGGTTGTTTTGAAGGCATAAAAGATGAAAAAAGGATATATTTTTCTAATCGCAGTGATTATTGCCGGGTTCTTCCTGGCTTCCTGCGGTAAAAAAAACAGTCTGGATGCCGCTGCGGAATCGCAAGTCAATTTAAACACCACGATCGGACAATTAGTCCAAATCAGTTACAGCCCGTCTGTGCCGGTTCGCGGTTATGGTATGGTGTCGGGTCTGTGGGGAGCGGGTTCATCAGAATGTCCGCCCCAATTGAGACCCGAGCTGGAAAAATTTATCTGGCAGAAAATGCCCAATGCTACCCCGGGAGAGATTAAGAATTTCATCGAAAGCACCGACACGGCGATCGTTGAAATAATCGGTGAAATTCCCCCGCTTTCCATGATCGGTGATCGGTTCGATATTCAAATCATCCCCCTGGCAAAAACGCAGACCACCTCACTTCGAGGCGGGCATTTGTTTACATCTGAGCTTAAAGAAATGAGTCGCATGCAGACCTTCAGCCAGTTTGCCAAAACCATCGGCAATGCTGAAGGCCAAATTTTCACGTCGATTGATCCGGCCACCAAACAGGAACGTTATTATGTATTCAACGGCGGGATTGCCTCGCTGAAGTCTCCGATCACTTTAACCTTAAAGCAATCCAGCTTCAGGGCATCCAATGCCATCCGGAATCGCATCAATGAACGCTTCGGCAGCTCAACCGCAAACGCCATATCCAGCACGGATATTCAAATCACCATTCCTTCGCAATATCGCCATCGCCGACAGGATTTTCTGGCCATGGTTCAGCTTTTATATTTATCAGAAGATGAAACTCTCCGAACACAGCGTATTGATTCCCTGTGTGAGCAATTGATCGACCCGGCCAAATCCGCCGAATCCGAGCTTGCGCTTGAGTCGATTGGCCGTCCCTGCCTGTCCAGACTCGCAACTCTGCTGGACGAGCAAAACGATCCGCTCGTGCGTTTTCATGCAGCTCGATGCATGCTCAACATCGGCGACTATCGAGGCATTAGTGCCCTGCGAAGCGTCGCCCTGGACGACAACTCCAGTCTGCAAATTGAAGCCATCCAATCATTGAGCAATGCCAAACTGAAAGACATTGAACCGTTTCTGTCGCAGTTATTAGCCAATGACAACATCAATGTACGACTGGCGGCTTATGATCAGCTTCTCGATCACAACAGCGTCTTTGTCAAACGCATTCCGGTTGGAACCGATTTCTTTGTTGACCTGGTGAATACCCCAGGGCGAAAAGTGATTTATGCCATGCAAAAAGAATATGCCGGGCTGGTTCTGTTCGGCACCCCCATTGCCTGCCAGAACGACTTGTTTTTGGACAAAGGCAATGTGATGATCAATGCCAGGCCCGGCGATAAATATGTATCATTGGTCCGCAGACATCCTGCTCGCCCCAAACTGGTTGGCCCCCTTTTGAGCAGTTTTTATCTTGAAGATATCATTCGCACCCTTGGCCATGCTCCAGAAATCGACAAAAAAAAATATCCCTGGCCGGGCCTGGGGTTAAATTATTCTGAAATTCTTGATATTGTCGAACAGTTGTGTCGAGATAATCTGGTTGCTGCAGAATTCATGTATGGACCGCTTTCTGATGCCGGATCGTTTTTGGAGAAAATGAACCAGGCGACCGATAAAACAGTAACACCCCCGGCCAAAAGCAAACAATAACCTGAACTAATCTGACTTTATTTTTCTATGAGACTTGAAAAAATTATCATTAACGGATTTAAAAGTTTTGCCGACAAAACCGAACTTCGTTTTAATCAGCCCATTACGGCCATTGTCGGTCCGAATGGCTGCGGCAAAAGCAATGTTGTGGATGCATTGAAGTGGGTTTTAGGCAATCAAAGCCCCAAAAGTCTGCGAAGCGGACAAATGCTGGATGTAATCTTCAGCGGATGCAGCAGCCGAAAACCCAGCAGCATGGCCGAAGTCACCCTGCATTTTTCGGATGTCAGAGGACTGGGCCTGGAACAGGACGAATTAGAGATATCACGTCGTCTATTTCGCAGCGGCGAAAGTGAATACCTGATAAACGGCAAATCCTGCCGGCTGAAAGATATCAAAGAATTATTCCTCGATACCGGTGTCGGCGTCAGCGCTTATTCAATAATTGAGCAGGGACAAATCGACCAGCTTCTGAAGTCTTCGACCCAGGACAGACGGGTGATCTTTGAAGAGGCAGCGGGCATCAGCAAATTTAAAGCTCACAAAAAGGAAGCCATCCGCAAACTGGAACGGACCGAACAAAACCTGCTGCGTCTGGCCGACATTGTCAATGAAGTCCAAAAACAGCTCCGCAGCATCAAGCTGCAAGCGGGTAAAGCCCGCAGTTATCTCGAATACAGCCAGCGGCTCAAAGAGCTGCGTGTCAATTATTCATTGGCCGAGTATGACAAGATTATCACCACCTGCCGCAGCAAGGAAGGAGTCCTTGCCGACTGGCAGGAAAAGTTTGCCGCAACCGCCGCGGCGGTTGCCCGTTACGATGCCGCCTCTGGGGAAATAACGGCGAAAATTCATGAGAATGAGAATCAGATTAATCGCTGGGACAATACGCTTATTGCCTCGCGCAGCCGTATTGAGCAGCATACTGAGCGTATTCATTATCTGAATTCGCGGATCGATGAGCTGGCTGAACGCAAGAAGACCTCCCTGTCCCAGACTGCCAAGCTGTCCGAACAGATTCGTCAGCTCGGCATTGACCTGGAAGCGTGCCGGCAGGAACTGGAAACCAGCCAGAAAGACCTGTCCGCCCGGACCGACCAGCTTGCCCAGGCGGAAGATATTCTGTCGCAAATGAATACCCAGTGTGCGGAATTGCAGGTTAAGCTGGAGGATGAAAAATCCGGAATCATCGATATTGTCCGCCGTACCGCACAACTGCACAATGAAATTCAAAGCCTGAATACCTATCGCGATAATCTGGCCGGCCAGAAGACACGTCTTTCGGGACGCGCCAGTCAGGCTGAAGTACAGTTGGCCGAATGGCTGACTGAAAAGGCACAATGCCAGTCCCGCCTGGAAGACATTCTCAGTGTTATCTCGCAACTCCAGAGCACCCTGGAGGCCAAACGTGCGGAAATGGAGACCATTGGCGGACAGAAAACCGCCGCAATGAATGAAATGTCGCGCTGCAAGGAACAGCGAAGCGGCATCAACAGTGAATTGAATGTCCTGAAAGATATGGAATCCCGGCGTCAGGGCGTCAACAGCGCCATCCGTTCGATCCTGAAAGAGCGTGACGTCAACAAATCGGATTATATCGAGGGTATCGTTGCCGATATTCTGTCGGCGGATATGCAGTATTCACAGGCTATTGAAGCAGCACTGGAAGGCAAAACGGACGCCCTTGTCGTCAACAGCACGTCCCGTTTTCTTGCTGACACGGGGATGCGTGATAAACTGGATGGCCGCCTGACGGTCCTGTGTATGGATCGTCTGGAGCCGTTTGTGGACACGGCGGACCTGGCCGGCAAGGCCGGTGTTTTAGGCAGACTGGCGGAATTCGTTCGTTTCGATCCGGAATACGGCCCCCTGGTCTGGTCGCTGCTGGGTAAAACCATACTGGTCGAATCCCTGAATGCCGCTATGGAATTGGCTCGCCAATACCGCAGTTATCGTTTTGTGACTCCGCAGGGTGAAGTGCTCAGCAATGGCTACACGCTTTGTGCCGGCCCGCTGGGAAAAACCTCTGGCCTGATATCCCGTAAAAGCCGCATTCATCAGCTCGAACAGCAGCTTGCCGAGGTCAACGGTCAAATTCACAGTCTCGAACAGACGCTCGAACAGACGGAACATAAGAACGAGCATCTGGCCGAACTGTGCAAGGAACTTCGCACCAGCATCTATGAAGCTAATACGGAGAAGGTGGATACCGAATCCCGGATGCGCATGGTCGAACAAAATATCAAGCGCCTCGGGCAGGAACAGCCGATTATCCTCAGCGAAATTCAGGTGCTTGAAGAAGAAATATCCAAATCCGTCCAGAAAGAGCATGATTCCCGCAGAAAACTCGACGAGCTGGAGGAAATCAACACCCAGCGCTCGGCCCAGATTCAGCGGATTCAGCAGATGCTGGATGAACAGCGGCGTATGCTGCAAAGTCGTTCTTCGGAAGTCACTGAATTAAAAATCCAGATCGGGCGATTCAGTGAACAGCAAAAATCGATTCGTCAGCGATCCGCGGCCCTGACCAGCCAGATTCAGCACGCCCGCATGTCGGCCGAGGCGTGCCGCACCGACGCTATTACCTGCGACGAACAGATTGAGCAGGCCCAGCGCAACATTCTTTCCACCGAGTCGGCGGTCTGCACTCTCTACGTAGAAAAAGAGGAAGCTCAGAAGCAAAGTGTCCTTCTGCATGCTTTGCAGCAGGAACTGTCGGCGAGGCAGAAGGAAAACGAGCAATTACTGCGGCAGGCCCGCACCGAACAGTCGGAAATTGAGCAGCACATTCACCAGCTTCAGCTTGATTTGTCGCAATTAAAAGTCAAGGACGAGGACCTGTGCCAGCGCGTCCGCGAAGAACTTCAGATTGAACTGGTGGAGGCCTATCAGAACTACAGTACGCAGGATATCGACTGGGATGTCGTTCGAGAAGAAATCAACGACCTGCGGGGCAAAATCGAACGCCTCGGCAATGTCAACGTGGATGCCATCGAACAGCAGCAGCAGCTCGAAGAACGATACACCTTCCTGGCCTCGCAAGTGGAAGACCTCAACGCCAGCAAGGTCCAACTGGAACAGCTTATTGAACGAATCAATCAGGAAAGCCGGGAGAAATTCCAGGTTACTTTCGACCAGGTGCGAATTCACTTCCAGGAACTGTTCCGGATTTTATTCGGCGGCGGCAAGGCCGACATATTCCTCGAAAATCCCGAGGATGTACTCGAATCCGGAATTGAAATCGTGGCCCGCCCGCCCGGCAAGGAAACCCGCACCATCAGCCTGTTGTCCGGCGGCGAAAAAACCATGACGGCAATCGCCATGCTGTTTGCCGTGTTCAAGAGCAAACCCTCGCCTTTCTGCGTGCTGGACGAAGTGGATGCGGCGCTGGATGAAGCCAACAATGAACGTTTTAATCTGATTGTCAAGCAGTTCCAGCAATTGTCGCAATTCATCGTTATTACGCACTCCAAGCGGACGATGAGCATTGCCGATATGCTGTATGGCATCACCATGCAGACGCAGGGTATCAGCAAGAAAATCAGTGTTCAGTTCGACAGCGACAAGCGGAATGATGCGACCGAATCGGCAGTGGCATAAGATAACAACAACCTTAAGCAGCCGCCCGATGCGGCGAAAGATTACCTTATGAAAGAACGGCTTGACAGTCATCGGCTCAGCAATGGCATGGTCATTCTGGGCGAGCCTATGGCGGATGTGGAATCCGCATCGTTTTATTTTCTGGTCCCTGCCGGAAATGCCCATTATCCTGAAGGCTGTTCCGGGGCGGGACAAATCATCTCTGACTGGCTGTTTCGCGGGGCAGGTTCCCGGGACAGCCGCACACTGATTGACATCCTTGATGAACTCGGAATTCATCGCAACAGTTCCATCACCGCAGAGAATTTATCTGTCAGCGCCTCGCTGGAATCCGCGAATCTGCCTGCGGCGCTGGATTTATATGCGGATATTCTGACCGCCCCCCTGCTGGAAGATGATCAATTCGAACCCTCCCGGCAACTGGCGATCCACGAACTGGCCGGCCTGGATGATGATCCGCAGCACAAAGTCCGTCTGCTGGTTACGGAACAATTTTACCCCGCCCCCTACAACCGCCCCACCGAGGGAAAAAAAGACGACCTGGAGAATATGACTGCCGATGTCTGCCGCCGGATCATTCAGCGGCAGTTTGACTGGTCGCAGTGTATTTTCTCCATCGCCGGCAAATATGATTTTCCCGCTATCTGTGCCCTCCTGGAAAAGCGATTTGCCCATCTGTCCGGAACGGGTGTAAAGCGTCCTGCGGCAGGTTCCTCGGGGCAGCAATACACACACGAAGCCAACGAAGGCGCCCAGGTTCATATCGGCCTGATGACCCGCGTCCCAACCATCCAGGACAGCCGTTATTATGAAATCATGGCCGCCGTTTCTATTTTATCCGGCGGCATGAGCAGCCGTCTGTTCACCGAGGTTCGAGAAAAACGCGGCTTGTGCTACGCGGTCGGGGCAAGGTACCAGTCTTTAAAAGATCATGCCGCGATTAGCTGCTACGCCGGCACGACACCCGAGCAGGCTCAGGAAACCCTCGATGTCACCGTCGAGCAATTCCGTCGGCTGCGCGAGGGCTTTTCCGACGAGGAGCTGCATCGTGCCCAGATCGGACTTAAGAGTACCCTGATTATGCAAAGCGAATCGTCAGCCGCCCGGGCCGCCGGCGTCGCTGGCGATTACTATTATCTGGGCAGAGTGCGAACGCTGCCGGAAATCCGTCAAAAGATTGACTCTGTCAGCCGGTCTTCATTACTGGCGTTTCTAAATGACAATCCATTCGATGATTTTACCGTCGCCACCATTGGCCCTAAACCGATTCAACTTTAATTGAAATTATTGATGTTATGATTTTTAAACACAGACAGCTCGAAAACGGCTTGACCATCATCGGGGAGAATCACCCTCACGCTCAAACGACGGCCATGGGATTTTTCGTCCGCACCGGCTCACGGGATGAAACGCCTGAAATCAGCGGCGTTTCCCATTTCCTGGAACACATGATATTCAAGGGAACCGACACTCTGAACTGGCAGCAGGTCAATGAGGCCTTCGACGGCATCGGCGCCAAATTTAATGCCTTCACCGCCGAGGAAAATACTGTCTATTACGCGGCAGTACTGCCGGAGTTTCTTCCCGATGTGGCGAGGTTGTGGTCGCAGTTGATGCGTCCCTCGCTGCGTGAGGACGATTTCAATATTGAGAAAAACGTTATTCTCCAGGAAATCGCCATGTACAAGGATATGCCGCAATTCGATGTTCTCGATCAGGCACGCGCCCTGCATTTCGGCAGTCATCCCTGCGGCAACAGCACCCTCGGCACCGAGCAGACTATCGGAGATTTGAAAGTCGAGCAAATGCGGGACTATTTCAGCCGACGGTATGCCCCCAATAACCTGGTCGCCGCCTGTTGCGGGAATTTGGATTTTGACCGGTTTTGCGAATTAATTGAATCCATCTGCGGCCACTGGAAACCCGCCCAGGCGGACCGGTCACTGTCTGTTTTTGAAGGCACCCGGCAGCGAAAACACATCCAGAAAGAGACGCTCGCCCGACATCATATCTGCCTGATCAGCCCCATGGTATCCATGCAGGATCCCCGTCGGTTTGCTGCATCACTGCTGGGAATGATTATCGGCGACGACAGCGGGTCCCGATATTTCTGGTCACTGGTGGATCCGGCCATTGCTGAAGCTGCATCGATGCAGGCCGAGACCATGGATGGAATCGGGGCGATGTATAGTTACATCTGCTGCGAGCCGGCCGCCGCCCCAAAGGTAGCAGATATCATCAAGGGCATTTTTTCTGATTTGAGTCGTAACGGCATACAGGAAAAAGAGTTAACCGCCGCCAAAAACAAGGTGCTTTCCGCCATGACGCTCAAATCCGAACAGCCGATGGGCAGAATCTTCGGGCTGGGATTCAACTGGGTCTATTCCAGATTATACCGCACCCTGGCCGATGATATCGCAGCCGTTCGGGCAATCACTGTCGATGATGTCAATCAACTCATTGCTGAATTTCCTCCGGGCCTGTATAGCTGTTTATCGATGGGGCCGGATGCCCAGGAAAATCCTCTTTTCTGATAAAATGGGCGATTTCACATATTGCGTGAAACAGTGGGGATTGCTATAATTGTGGAAAAGTTGAATTTGGAGGGGTGTCGTGGACCCGGAAAAGCATCCAACTGAAAATCTGGACATTGATATCCTGCAATGTAAAGCAGATATCCTGCGAGCCTTGCAGCAGGCTTCGCAAGCAGGAGCTTTGCGCAATACCAGCAAGCCCTCTGCAACAGAACCTGCTCAGGAACCCGATTTTTTTGCGTCAACAGATGCCGAAAAAACAGCCCCGAAATTAATACAAGACAATAATTATCCTGTTGGTGCACGAATTTTATCCTTTGACCAAATACAGAAAGCAGCTGACCAGAATAAAAGCCCCATCTCTGCTGATACACCAATTACGGATTCGGTTAATCCTGATTTAGAGCAGACGTCAAAACAGGAAGCAAACACAGATAATAGCCGGATTGATCAGCTTATCAGCCATATTCAAGACCTGGAAATGCTACTTTCCGAAGAACGCTTGCGAACACAGGATTTAACATCTGATCTTAGCGCCATGCGTTCACAGGCAGAAAATGCCGGCGAGCAGTTAAAGCGTCTTCAGGCGGAGATAGACGAACAGAAAAACACATACAAGTCTTATCTTGTCCAGAACAAGGATATTCAATCTTCACTTGAGGCCCAGTTGAGTAAGGCACAGGCCGGGCTTGAAACAAAAAATGCAGAATTGAATCTTGCCCAGCAAAAACTGGCAGAAATCCAGGAACAGCTCACTGCCCGCGACAATGAAATCCAGCAGCAGAAAATATTACTGGACTCAACGAGTCTTGAGCTATCCCAAAAACAGCAGCAGCTTGAGCAGGTGCAATCAACCATTCAAGAGTATGAACAGCAAATAAAAATCCAGTCGGATTACTCAGTGGATGTAGAACAGAAACAGCGACAGATTGAACAGTTAAAATTTGAGCAGATTGAACAACAGGAACAATTTCAGCAGAATAAAGTCAGGCTGGAATCCAAAATCGCCTCATTGGAACAACTGACCGACCAGCTCAAGCAGGAAAATTGCAGCCTTTCTCAGGATTTGGCTTCCGCACGCAAAGCCCTAGCGGATATTGAAGAAGCCATGCTTCAAAGTCGCCGCGACATGGAAACGGCTCTTCGTGAAAAAATGGCATTGGCGAATTCCGTAACGGAAATAGAATCTGTCTCGCGACAGCAACAGGAAGAATTGGCCGGCCTCCATCAGCAGAATGAAATTCTTGCAGCACAAATGCAAGACGCTTTTGGACAACTGGAGGCAGCACGGGCGGAACTGACACAGCAGAATCGCCTCTCTGAAGAAACAACACATCAATTGAAACTGCGGATTGCCGAACTGGAAGACCAAATCGTAGAAAATGATGGAGTAGCAGATAACAGAATATCCGAACTGAAGCATCTGATCGACGAACAAAAAAGTCTGCTGGAAAAAACCGAACACCAGCGGCGAGAACTCGAAAATCGTCTGGCCGGCATGCAGGCTGAAAATGACCGCCTTTGTGCGGCCAGAGAGGAAACCGATTCGCTGCGGGAACAGCTTCATCTCGCCCAGCAGAAGCTGGAAAGCACCACTCATCAGCTTGAAAAAGTCAAAGGCGACGCTCAGCTTGTCGGCGAGGAAAACAATCAATTGCACAGCATGCTGTATCTGCGTGACCATGAGCAGGAAAAACTTCAGACACGGATTCAGGAACTGCAGGGCCGCATCTCAGAGCTTGAATACACTGAAACCACCCCGCCGCTCGCCGAACCCGCCGCTTCTGATGCACTCTTACAGCCTTCCGCAGGCCCTGCAGATGAACTTGCGCAAATCGATTCTGCACAAATTCAGGAGGAAATGGAAGCCGAGATTCCCAGCTTCAATCTGGCCGAGCAGATTATGGCCGAACATCGCCGTTCGGTGGCATCGCAGAGACAATCACCCGTTGCACGACCCCAGCGCAGCCGGGAAGATGCCATTTCGCGGGTAGTCGGACACTTCGTTAAGACTCCAGACGCCCCCGAACCCGAACCGGTGCAAATCAGTTCTCGTTCTGAAAATGAGTATGCCCAGAAGTCATCTGAACTGGAGCAGGCCCCGGATATTACGCCAGGAGATGCCAAATCGCATTCATCAGAACTTCTGTTCGCCGATATCGTCAAACGCGATATCCTGCGATTCCTCGATAAAAAGCAAAAATTGTTACAGCGACCTTCATGGTCCTGGAATCATAATTGATCAGGGATGATGAATGCCGGATTTATAGTTTCGTTCATCGACTGGGCTGAAGGCATACTGGGAACACCTTATTTTTATGCGGCCGTCGGCATTTTTTTTGCCTGCATCCTGTTTTTTACACTTTGGCATTTGTTCCGCAAACCCAATAAGTCCTCAGGCAGTCAATCCGTGAAAACGCCTCAGATGTTAATTGAGGAAAACTATACAAAATGTGCCTCTGATATAACACGAAAAATCCGATCGATAAATGGCAGGAATAAAATCATTCTTCTGGCCGGTGCCGGCCTGGAAACCATGCCCGTCACAATACCTGTGAAAATCGCAATTGCCCTGGCCCAGTCCAATTACAAGTGTCTTTTTATCGATTTGGATACCCGCCGCAATGCCGCCGCCAAGGTATTCGAACTCAATTCCAATACCACCGCAGGCATCATCACGCCCCATCCCCTGCAGACAGTCATCAATAATCTGTCATTATGGCCGGCTGAATTTTTTGTTCGGTTCAGCCAGATTAATATTCGGATTGTTACCCAGGCTGCAAAAAAACACTATGAAGTCGTCCTGATTAATGCCCCATATCTGGATGGGCACCCGGATCGTAAATTTATCGCGTCGTCAGCAGACTATGGATTGATCTTTTATGATAAGCCGCCGCAGCTTGGCCGTCTTAAAACAATTTTTTCCGAAAATGACTGCCAATTGATTCAATCTCAATCCATCAATGATTTGAATGGATAGGCCCTGCCGCCTCGGCATCCACAAACCATGTCATTTTATCCACCGCAGCCCAGAGAGCGTGCACAGGGTATTGCCATGGCCGCAGCGGCGGAATGAGGGTCTCCCTGAGAATCTCCTGCTTGGAACCGCCGGTGATAATAAATAAAAGCGAACGGGCCGCAGTCAGCACCGGAGCAGTCAGTGTTACCCTCGTATGCGGCATGGTCTGTGAAAACACCGCTGCGGCAATATGTTCCCGATTATCCACAACTTCAGTTCCCACAAGCAGTGACGCCGTGTGTCCATCTGCACCAAGCCCCAGAAGAACCACATCCAAAACAGGCCATTGCCCGGCCTGCAATTCCATTACGCGGCGAATTGTGTTCTGGTATTGTTCGGCGGCTGCGGCCGGCGGCAATTCCCCAAAAACACGATGAATATGATGCTGCGGCACTGGAACATGAGAAAATAAGGACGTCTGAGCCAGCCAATAATTACTGTCTGGATGATCCGGCCCCACACATCGCTCATCGGCCCAGAAAAAATGAATTCGCGGCCAGTCCAGTGATTCTTTGACAAGCAACTCAAAAAACATCTTCGGACTGCTGCCGCCGCTGAGGGCACAATAACAAACACCCCTTTTCTCGACGGCATCCCGCACACGATCACAAAAGAAAGACACGGCTTGTTGAGCTGCTTGCTGAGCTGTTGGCAAGGAAACAATTCGCGGTTTGTTCACGGCTTCTTTTTGCTGTTCGAGAAATGCCTGAAGAAAAACCGCTGCGGCAATAGCGTCCTGCCGCTTTTTCCTTTCATCACGGGTGAAATTCGAACCGGCCAGCTTCCAATCCGCTTCGGCACTGCTCAGACGCTCATCGAACAGCGTTATGGGGACGGAAACGGCCTTTGTTAATTGAGCCGCAAATTCTCGAGAGGCTTTTGCTCGCGGACCTTCGGAGCCATCCATATTCAGGGGCAATCCGATTACAACAGCCCCTGCCTTTTCGGACTGCACAATCTGTGCAACTCTGGAAATCAACCCCGCCCCGGCATTCAGCACCACCAGCGGAAACGCCATCGACTGGCCGGCATCGCTGATGGCCAGCCCCACACGTTTTTGGCCCAGATCAATGGCAAGGTAACGCACTGCTCTGCTCCGTAAAGTTACAGATAACGCTGGCCGCCATGCTGCTGAATCTGTTCCAGCAATTCCTTGATGCGATGGCTCTGACTGGTCGGGCAAATCAGCGTTGCATCGGGACTGTGTGCCACGACCATATTTTCCACGCCAATCAGGGCGATAAGATGTCCGGTATCCTCGGTTACAATAATGGAATTTTTACAGTCCAGCAGTTCGGCCTTTTCTGCGGCAACAATGTTATTCGAACCATCCGATTTGATAATATCCGCCAGCGCCGTAAAAGACCCCAAATCCCGCCAGCAGCAATCCAGGGGAATCCCATAGACTTCTGGCGTTTTTTCCATAACCGCATAATCAATGCTGATTTTCGGCAGTTTGGTAAACCACTCCCTGAGCGTATCCTCCTGGTCCGCCCTGCCCCAGGCGAGCTGTATTTTTTGTAATGGCTCAACACATGCCGGCAGGAAATGATGCAGCTTGTCAAGAATCGTTTTGGTCTTCCATACGAACATCCCTGAATTCCAGCAGTACTGGCCGCTGTCCACATAGTCTTTGGCGGTCTGCGCATCGGGTTTTTCTTTAAAGGCTTCAAGCCGCCGTACCGCATCCGCCGATTCACCGCAGGGCACCGCCTGGCCCAGCTTGATATATCCATACTGCGTACTGGCAAACGTCGGCTTGACTCCAAACGTCAGCAGTGCTTCGGGGTGTTCTTCGACAAAATCCAGGGCAATCTGCATGGCCTTCTGGAATGGCTCATCCGGTTCAATGACCTGATCGGCTGTGACCACCGCCATCGTGGAATGCGGATCATATTTATGGAGCACTGTCGCAGCAAGGCCAATGGCGCCTGCCGTATCGCGGACCAGCGGTTCAGCAATCACATTTTCGGTGGGCAGTTCCAGCAGATTCTCACGGACCATATCCACATAACCAACATTGGTAACCACCAGAATATTCCGGGGATCAAATAGCCCGCACAGCCGGTCAAAGCAACGCCGCAGCAGGGTCTGGCCGCTCAGCAGCCGCAGCATCTGTTTGGGGCGGTGTTCCCGACTGAGCGGCCAAAGCCGCTTGCCGGAACCTCCCGCCATAATCACTGCATAATCCATGTCGTCTCCTTCGCGATTGCCGCAGGCATCATCAGAATGCTTTGCTAAACGAGATAACCACCGTCAATCTGCTGTACCGGTTTGATCTTTTCAGCTAATTCTTCGTAACCCGGCTGGTCCATCAGGGCAAATGTCGCTTCCTTACCCAGTTCCACCGCGGGCTGATCATACGCATTGATATCAAACAAAAGACCCGCCAGCGAAGTCGTCGCTTCGAACAGATAGATAAACTGGCCAATCGTAAACGCATTGACCTGATCAAAAAGAACCGTCATACAGGGGCGTTTGTCGTGCAGCAAGGCATATTCAGTACCCAGCTTTTCACTGTTCAGCAGACGCGACATTTGTTTGCCGGCCAGATAATTCAATTCCGGTGTACTTTCCGGAGACGGGCCGATGACGATATCACGGTCAAACTGCTTGACCTGCAGGAAGGTGAAGATTTTATCATTTGGCCCTTCACGATACAACTGGACCTGACTGTGCTGGTCGGTCGTCCCCAAAGCATTCACCGGCGTGGGGCCAACATAGACATCCATGCCCTTGAGATTTTTGGTTTTGCCAAGGCTTTCCGCCCAGAGCTGGCGATACCAGTCGGATAAATCCTTCAGCCGCCAGGCATAAGGGAACATCACGGAAATCCGCTTGCCGGTGTTGTAATAATGCCAGTTAATCGCCGCATTCAGTGCCGCCGGGTTGGCAAAGAAATCCGTCCGGCTGACCCGCTGATCCATATCCCGAGCGCCGGCCAGCAGGTTTTCAATATCAATACCACATACTGCCGCACTCAGCAATCCAACGGGGCTGAGCACGCTCCAGCGTCCGCCGACACCATCCGGGACTTCCAATGTCCGGAATCCCGCCTCATTGACGATTTTACGAAGGGTACCTTCTTTGGGGTCGGTGGTTGCGATAATCTGCTTTTTATAGCCGGCCGGACCGAGCTTTTTGAGCAGCATTTCACGGATAATCAAAAACTGGGCCGCAGTTTCCGCGGTACGACCGGATTTACTGATGACATTAAAAATCGTCTTATCCAGTTTATCACCAACCCAATCCAGGAAGCTGGCCAACTGCATCGGATCAACATTGTCAAAGACAAACAGCCGCGGACCTTTGCGCTGGGCGGCGTCCAGATTATACAGATAGGGATTCAACGCCGTCTGCAAAGCGATATTGCCCAGCGCCGAACCGCCAATACCCAGAACGACAAAATTTTCACATTCATTAATCACCTGCGAGGCAATCTCCCGGACCTGCTTGGGATATTGCTCATTATAGGGCAAATCCCGGTAACGGACCTTGCCGGCCTTGCGCTGCTGATTGAGCTGCTCAATCAACGGGGTGGTTTTCCCAGCCAGTTCCTGAAACTGCTGGGCGGTCAATCCGTGTTCGGATCCAATGACTTCGGCGGTCACATTTTTATAGTAAAAATGAATTCGTGCACTGGTCACAATATATCTCCTTGTTCAAGACCGGAATATTCCTGATTTATTTCCCTGCTCGTGTCAGGTTGGCGTATTTTACCATCAACGATTTAGTTTTTCCAGACTGGAATTGCACAACAACAATACTATCCGGCCCCAGATCGAGAAATTCCTTGACCCGGCCCGGCCCAAATGTGTTATGAATGACTACTTCACCCACTTTGAACAACCCGGCTTTAGGGGCAGATGCAGACATCTTAGCCACCGGCTCCTCATCCTCTATGCCGTAAGCATCTTCGGCAAATGAGGCCTTTTCGCCTCCAAAGCCCACTTCATAAAGAAATTGAGATGGAGTCGAGCGGATAAACTGTCCCCGCAAGACCCGGTGCCGGGCGTAAGTAACCGTCAGGCTGTCTCTGGCCCGGGTAATACCAACGAAGAATAGTCGCCGTTCTTCCTCCAGATCGTCGGGACTCTGAGCACTCCGTTCATGCGGCAGAAGTCCCTCTTCAAGTCCTGCGATATAGACATGGTCAAACTCAAGTCCCTTGGCCGCGTGCATAGTCATCAGCGAGGTCCGGGATGTCCCGGCATCATAGGCATCCGTATCGCTGTATAAGGCGATAGATTGCAGATAATCCAATAACGACGGATTTTCAGTTTCGCGGTCATATTCCGCGGCGGCATTAATCAGTTCATTGATATTTTCAATCGCATCGGTATTGGCCTCGCTTTTAAGGGCGTCGGCATAACCGGTTTCAGCAAAGACACAGTCCATCTGCGGGGCGACTTCCCCGGAGCTGTCCTGTTGGAATTTCCGGATCATTTTGGCAAATTCACGGATGCGTGTTCGCGTCGAAGATGAAACCGAGATCAAATGGTCGGCATAATCCGCCGCGGCAAGCAGGCTCATGCCGGAATCTTTGGCAAACTGAGCCAGCTTATCGACGGAGGTCTTGCCTATACCACGGCTATGCGTAGCAATCGCGCGCAGAAATGCCAGGTCGTCAACCGGATTGGCAATCAGTTTCAAATAGCTCAGAAAGTCCTGAATTTCCTTGCGGGCATAGAACTCCACCCCGCGGACGACCTGATAAGGTATTCGGGCTCGGATAAATGCCTCTTCGATTGGGCGGCTCATGGAATTGACCCGGTAAAAGACCGCAATCTGGCCCGGATCTACACCGGCTGTGATTTGCTTCTGGATGCGGTCGGTCAGCAGACGAGCCTCGGCATTTTCATCTTCGGCCACAAGAAATTCCACATCCGAACCTTCTGGTCGGGTGGCAATCAACTGTTTGGCCTTGCGGCGGGTATTGGAGGCAATCAGTTTATCCGCGCAGGCCAGGATTTTACCACAGGAACGGAAATTTTCTTCCAGCTTGACTACGACGGCTTTAGGCCAGTCTTTTTCGAACGCCAGAATATTGCCGATATCCGCCCCGCGCCAGCGGTAGATGGATTGATCCGGATCGCCGGTCACGCAGATATTGCCATGGGCCTGCGCCAGCAAGCGGGCTATCTGGTACTGGGCGTGGTTGGTATCCTGGTACTCGTCAATCAGCAGATATTGGAACCGATTGCTCAGTTCCGTGCGTACCTGGGCATTGTTGCGAAGCAGCAGAGCCGTTTTAACCAGCAGATCATCAAAGTCCAGGGCATTATTTTTGGCCAGAATCGCTTGATACGAGGCATACACTTTGGCGGCGGTTTTTCCGAAATGGTCAAAGGCGGCGGCCTTGAAGGAATCCGCATCTTCAAGATTGTTTTTCAGTCGAGATACAAATTCCAGCATCCGTGACGGCGAAAAATTGCCGCTGTCCACCTGGCAGGCGGCAACAGCCTCTTTCATGCAGCGAAGCTGGTCGCCCGAATCATAGATCGTAAAGCTGGGCTTGATGCCCGCCTGTTCGGCATATTGTCTGAGCAGACGGACACACAGCGAATGAAAGGTGCTGATACAGGCGCCGCGGCTGCCGGCGGCATCCACGCGGTTGCGCATTTCTTCAGCGGCTTTATTGGTGAATGTAATGGCACAAATATGATAGGGTCGCACACCCGATTCAATCAGGGCGGCTATCCGGCAGGTAATGACCCGCGTCTTGCCGCTGCCCGGCCCAGCCAGGACCAGCAAGGGACCGTCTTTATGCAATACGGCCTTTTTCTGTGAGGCCGTCAGTTTTTCCAGTGGTACCGCTGCAGACAAAATAAACCTCCGTGTTTTACAATCGCATTAATCAATCCTGATCACCCATAAACGAGGCGTGATTATACATAAAATATCCCAAAAAGAAATACGTATTCCAAAAACCTGTTAAGGCTGCTGCGGTGCCTGCTGACTTTCCTGCTCCTTCCGCAATTTCTCGAAATAAGCCTGATCCTGTTTCTGCAATTTTTCAAACAAGTCCGGACGCTCTACCTGCAACCGTCCAAGCAAATTCAAACGCAGTTCTTCCGGGTACATCGGATCATACAGAAAATCCATAAATGAGGTATATCGCAGCATTTCAAATGTGGGAAGCCCCATGCGATAGGCCTCGTCGGCATGTTCCTTCTGATAGAATGTATGCACTTCCTGGGCCATTTTTTCCAGACCGGCGGCCTCATCGTCATTGTGCACGGCATAACGGAAATAGCTTTCCCGCAGCATCCCGGTAATGGCCTCCACGGCATCACGAATACCGAGTCCCTGAAATTCCTCTTTCATTCGCTTTTGCAGGAATTCAATCATCGGCAACTTGAAATCCTCCTCTTCGATGCCTTCATCATTAATCTTGTACCGCGTGATCATCGTGCGGTAAATTTCGAGTGCCTGCCTGACATGCCCGGCCTGATAAAACGTCATCACGGCATTTTCAAGAAAATTCTTGTGACCGCCCCGAACGGCTTTGGGATTACCTTTTTCCAGGGTTTCATACTTTTCGATCACTTTGCGCCAGGTCTGGTCACAGCTTGCAAACATCCGCATGTCCGGACGCATGAAAATATCCGTTTTGCCATCTTTGCTGGTAAAAAGAATAATATTGCCGGAGCGATACAGCATCTGCAGACTGTGAAAAATAATTCGATCCGTGTTTTTTTCGTCCACACGGTACTGACCCTCGCGTCCTGCCACATCCAGCCCTTTAGCCGACCAGTAAATCGCATGCACCGCCGGGTGCTCCCAATTCAGCGGATCACGCTGATTGGGATCATCCAGACGCATCGGGCCATACATCTGGTTGAGCCGATGCATATAGGCCGGGTCCATTTTCCAGACATGACGAATCTGGTAAGCCCTGGCAAACACATCAAACTTGTCCAGGCCGGGATCCTGCCGATACTGGTCAATCACTGCAAACGTTTCTTTGGGGAATCGATCGGGATTTTGACGCAATGACAGGTAATTTTCAATCAATTGTTCATCCGAAAGAAATGCCTTATCCGCCTGCCGCAGTGCATCCACAAAGGTTTTAACCTGCGGATCCTGGAGGAGTTCCTGTAAGGTCTGCGGAGCTGAGATTAATTTCTCAAAATATGCATTCGTCTTGTCCCCCAGCAGCGGCCGCATGGATAAAGCCAGTTCCCGTTTGTAATACGTATTGCAATCATCGGCAATATCGCCAATCTTGTGAAGAAATATCCAGGAAAGCTGACGATACAGCATGATACTGTGGGGATTATACTCAATCCCTTTATCCCGCAGCAATTCGTAGCCGTTGCGCACCCATCGCCACCGCTCCTGGCACTGGGTATTGGGAATAGCCACGGAAATGTTATACGCCATATTCCATGCGTGAAAATCCCAGACGGCTGCAAATCGCGGCTGAAGCATCGATATCCATTCGGCAAGCTGCTTGGCATCAAAAAACTTGCCGTCCTGCTTCAATTTATCCGCACGCATCCAGAGAACATCGACAATCAAACCGCGAAAGGCTCCCATCGCCACCGTGGCAAACGCCAGTGACGGCGGGGCATCGCCAAGGTTGGTCGTCAGCATCAGCCCCATGTCTTTGCGGCTTGCACGGATGGAATCCTGCTGCGATGAAGCCAGATACAGCATCGCTCCGCAAACCACCAGGCACAACAGGATTATTCCATAATCTTTCCAGCGCATGTCGTCAGATCCTCAAACCACACTCTTTGCCACTTCCCGGCGGTGAAATATATAAATTCCAAATCCCAGCAGAATCAATCCTTTTAATCCAACCGTAATTGCAGCCGTCCTGAGCAAAAACAGCCACTGAATCATCCGGCCGGATACAATATAACTGGTCGGATTAAAATCTCCGTCAAACTGCGGCAAAAGCAGCAGAAACGGTTTTATCGTGAACGTGTAAAGAATACCAATCCCGGCCCCCAACCCATCAATCGATTCCATAATAAAACCATTGACAATTCCGGCTGAAAAAATCGCCAGGCACCCCAATACCGCCACGGGAAACGAAAGCCAGGTGGTCAGCGTAATTCCTAATGCCGCCAAAAACAGCAGCCGGATCAATATCAGCAGCGTCGCACGCCAGAAATTCCCGGTAAACGTCCCAACTTTATATAGAACCTCCAAATCCTGAACAATCACCGTCATTTCATTAAGATTCGGATTATTCAAAAAACCCACTTCAAGTATCCCATCTTTGGTCACGGCATCTGCGGGTATCGCAAATTCCTGAACAGCACGCGTCGCTGAATCTTTCTGGATATTGTATATCGGGGTAGTCAATGATCCGCCGCCTTGTTCATACGCCGTCAAATCGCCCACAGCCCACAACCCGTAAACTGTAACATCAGATACAGCGTTGGATGTGTCCAGTTTATATCGGACAAAAATCATCGCATTGGGATCGCTGGCCGGATGTACATTTTTGAAAGTCCATTTACGGACCCGCCCAGCCTCGACGCTTTTGTCACCAAGGCGTTCCTCCCGCATCAGCTCACTCAGAACTTCGACTTGCGTCATGGTATCAGGCAGACGGCGTTCTTCCTTCAGTTTTTCGTAACGTTTTTTGACTCGTTCCTGCAGCGCCTGTTCATCCGTGGACACCTTCAGGCCGACTCGGGCTGTAAAAAACTCATCACCGGCCTTGACAGCATCCTCCGGGCTGGCTGCAACAAATCGCGGCATAAACATGGTCAGGCCGAAAATCAACCCGCTGAACAATCCCAGCAGCACTACATCCACGATGACAATACCCAGAAATTTGCCAACCAGGATTTGCCATCGACGCACCGGCTTGGTAACCACCAGAAAAATCTGCCGCCGCTTCATTTCATCACTGAGAGTAAACGTGGAAATGGCAATCGTCAGGATGCACAGCAGAATACCCACCAGGCTCAATCCGTAACTGGAAAAGGTCTGTAGTTTGCCCAGCAGCGTTCCGTCGCCGATCATAATCATGCTCATCATCGGCAGCAGAATCAGCAGCAGCACAACAACGACTCCCGCGATTTTCATCCGCAGGGCCTGTGCCATGGTATTTCGTGCGATAGCCCAGATACTATTCATAGTCCCTTACACCCGTCATTTGGGATTATCAGTCGGTGTTGTCGAACCATCGCTGGTTTTTTTCCGGTCCATCAATTGATTGAGCAGGTCTTTTTTGACCGCCTCCACCGGCTTGACCGGCTCAGTCGGACGGGCCGTTTCAGGCCGCCCTGATGCGGCGGGTTTGGCCTCCATCAACTGACTGAGCAATTCACGATTCTGCGACGGTTCCGCCTTGGCTTGTGTGACCGCGATGGTTTCACTTTCGGCGGGCGCGACAGGCTCGGCCGCCCTGGACGTCACCAGCTTATCCAGAATTCCGGGCTGACGTACAATTTCTTTTTCCGCGAGGAAGCCGCTGATGCCCGACCCCACACCGGCCCCGCTGGTTGTCTGCATTTCCTGCTGAGCCTTGTTGACCGTCCGAACAAAAAAGGACTCCAGCTTATCCATCGGGTGCACGATATCACATTCACAGTGTTCCTGTTCCAGTATCGCACGAACTTTACTCAATACCGCATCGCTAACCTGAGAAGTCTGGATATATGTTTTGCCCGTCTGTTCCAGCAGTTCCTTAACCGATCCCTCCACCTGCATCCTGCCGCCGTACATAATCCCGATCCGGTCGCAAATATCTTCCACATCCGCCAGCAGATGACTGCACAGCAGGATCGTTTTGCCGCGTTTGCCCAATTCCGCCAGCAAATCCTTCATCTGACGGGTCCCCATCGGGTCCATCCCCGACGTCGGCTCATCCAGAATCAGCAAATCCGGGTCGTTAATCAGGGCCTGGGCAAGCCCGATACGCCGGGCCATGCCTTTGGAAAACGTCCCCACCTGCCGGTTGCCCGCACCGGTCAGCCCCACCATATCCAGCAGCGTTTCAATGCGGGCCTTGCGGACGGAATTCGGCAATCCGAACAGCCGCCCATAAAAATCCAGCGTCTCATATGCCGTCAAATACCGATACAAATACGATTCTTCCGGCAGATACCCAATCCGGCTCGACACCGCCGCCTGATCCGACGTGCCGCCAAGCACAATCGCTGCGCCTTTGGTCGGGTGCAGCAGGTTCAGCAGCATCTTGATAGTTGTCGTCTTGCCGGAACCATTGGGCCCCAGAAAACCGTAAATTTCATTGGGATAGATTTTCAGATTCAGATTATCCACCGCAACCACGCGGGGCCTGCCCCACCAGTCCGGGAATATCTTGGTCAATGAAATCGTCTCGATTGCAAATTGGCTCTGTGCCACTGCAGGACCTCGCTACAATAATTAATGATTATGCCCGGGCTGAATATGCGGGTCCAGATGTTCGCCGAACCGTACCAGCCGCGCGCTGTTAAACACCACCAGAACCGAACCGCCGAAATGGAGGAATGCCGCCACAATCGGAGGCAGCCACCCCACCGCCGAAGCGGCAATGCCCAGCACAATAAACAGAACGCCGAAAAACAGGTTCTGGTTGATTACGCCGCGGGTTTTCCGCGAAAGCTGCACCAAAAACGGCAGCCGCCGCAGGTCATTGCTCATCAGGGCAATGGACGCCGAATTGATCGCCACATCGCTTCCGGCAGCCCCCATCGCGATACCCAGATCGCCGGCCGCCAGCGCCGGGGCGTCATTAATGCCATCGCCCACCACCGCCACAATATGTCCATCCGCCTTAATGCGTTCCACGACCGCCAGCTTATCCTGCGGCAGACACTGCGCCTTGTAATCCGTGCAGCCCAGCTCCGCCGAGACCCGGTTAGCCACTTCGTTGCGGTCGCCGGTCAGCATCGTCACCCGTTTAATATCGTTATCAAACAATTCCTTGACCGCCGCCTGGGCCTCGGGGCGAGCCTTGTCCTGCAGGCCAATCCAGCCGATGCAGTGATTATTTTTCGACACATACAGAGTACTGAATCCCTGCTCTTCGTGCAACGATGGATCCGGCACGCTGCTGACATCAATCTGGTTTTCTTTCAGGAAACTCTCACGCCCGACCATCACCCGAACACCGCCGACGGTTGCGGTTACACCTTTACCCGGTGTCTCCTTAAACTGGGCCGCGCGTTCAAATGACACATTAGCCTCTTTAGCCAGGTTGATCACCGCTCTTGCGGCGGGGTGCTTGCTCATCTGTTCCGCCGAGGCCGTCAGCGCCAGCAATTCCGCCGGTTCAATCCCGCTGGCCGGTTCCAGCTTGGTCACATAAAGCTGGCCGGTCGTCAGCGTTCCGGTTTTGTCAAAGACCACCGCGGTAATCTTGCCGGCAATTTCCAGCAGCGATACATTCTTGACCAGAATCCCCAGGCGAGCCGCTGCCGACAGGGCCGCCACCATCGCCGTCGGGGTCGCCAGAATCAGCGGACACGGACAGGAAATCACCAGCGCCGAAATCGAACGGTTCAGGTCCTTGGTAAAGAAATAGATAATCGCACTGATCATCAGAATCGTCGGGATATACCACATGACATACTGGTCGATCATCCGCATGATCGGAAGCTGTGTCTTTTCCGCCGACATGATTAACTGCTGCACTTTGCCCAGCGTCGTATCCTGTCCGGCCTTGGTCACCACAATATCCAGCACACCGGTAATATTGGATGTTCCTGCGAATACCTGCATTCCCGCCACTTTATCCACCGGCAGTGATTCACCGGTAATCGTCGCTTCATTAATCGAACTCAAGCCTTCACGAATCTGGCCGTCGGCAGGGATATTGTCGCCAGGCCGGACCCGTACCACATCGCCGGGCTTGAGCGTTGCAACATTGACTTCGCTTTCCAGACCGTTATTGCTGATTAGCGTCGCCGTGGTTGGTGTCAGCCGAATCAGGGATTCGATTGACGCCCTTGCCCCCAGCGCCGTCCGGGTTTCCATCAATTCGGCCAGCAGCATAATAAAGCCCACCACGCCGGCTGTCACATAATCCCCTGTGGCAAATGCGGCAATCACGGCCAGGGCAACCAGCTCATCCATGTGCATGTGACCGTGCATCACACCGTGTACGGCATGCAGGATAATCGGCAATCCCAGCAGCAAAGCCCCCACCATGGCAACAATCTGGCTGACCTGCCCGTCTAAGCCGAACATGGTCGGCATCCAGTTGGCCAGTTGAGCATTCAGCAGCAGCACCCCGCCGGCCAGCGTCCCAAACAGGGCAAAGCTGACCCGGATCTGCTTATTGTGCGTATGACCGCCTTCCAGTTCCGTCTCTTTTACACCAATATGCGTATGAACCATAACACTCTGTCTCTCTGAATAGGTCTGTTAATTTCCATCCACTGCATACCGGAACACGGGTATTACTTGCCGGGTTCCTGCGTTTTCTTCTGGCTTTTGACGTCACGATTCATCTGGATTCGCAATTCCTTGGGATTTTCGCCGCCGGGCTGAATGAACATCTTCTCTTCGGCCTTGGCCATAATCTGCTCCATCGCATCCTGATAAATCCGCTGCAGCACCAGTTCCGGGCGTTTGTTATACTCCGGCAGCAGCTTCTGCAGGTATTCGGCGTTGGCACGGGCCTCCGCCACGGTCGTTGTTTTATACCCGCGGGCTTCGGAAATCAATCCCTGCACCTGCCCTTTCATCTGGGCCACCAGTTCTTCTTTCTGAGCCTGTGTCAGGTTGGGCTGTTTAATTTTTTCCAGCAGCGCCTCCGCCTCCGGCCCGGCCGTATCGGTCAGCAGTTTTTCTTTATAGGCATAAGCATCCGTAACAATGGTCTTGCTCTGCTGACCGGCCTGAATCGACGCCTGAAACGCATCGTCCACCTGCCGCGGCCAGACAATCCGCTCGGCATTCACCCCATCAATTTTCAATCCACTGTTTAAAGCATCCAGTTTTTTCTGCAAAAGAATTTTTACTTTATCAGAAATATCCCGATTGCTGGTCACTGCGTCGTCAATACTGTATTTGACCATCGTCCCGACAATCGCTGATGCGGCGAAACTTTCCAGCATGGGATTGATGGATTCGGAAGCGGCATCCAGAAAATCTTCACCGGGACGGGGCTGACGATAATGCATATTTTCAAAAAACAACTCCGGCCGATCAATCAGGTACGTAATCGTCCAGCGGGAATGAACAATATTATAATCGTCCCCTTCCAGTCCCAGGATACTGTCATTTCGGGTCAGGCAATAGCCATCTTTAATGGGATCCAGGTAGGCCGGCGGAAAGGGATTCTTCTGTCCCAATTTCTCCTGGGCCGTCTCAAAATACCAGAATGAATCCACATTCAGTGTCTGCACCTTGGTCACCGGGATGCGGATAATTTCACTGATGGGTTCAGGCAGGGTAAAATGAAGCCCCGGCTTGAGAACACGGTCATCTCCCAGCCCCTGCACCTTGCCGAACAGCAGCACCAGGGCCTGTTCATCCTCGCGAACCTTGAAAATCCCGCTGGCTAAAAACAAAATCACCAGAACGATCATGATAACCTTCAGGATGGCAAAGCTGGTCTTTAACGCGCTGGTCAGCGATTTGCCCGCGGCATCCTGCGGTTCAAACGCCGATCCCTGCGGCTTGCACCCGCAGCCTGAATGATGGTGATGGTCATGACTATGCGACATGCGTATTCCTTCACACTATGCTATTGTGTTTCGAATTCATTTTCATGAGTTACTGTTTGGGTTCCGTTTTCTTCATATCCGGAATCCCCTTGAGCAGTTGCATCGGCTCGGTATCAGTTCCCAGAACAATCGTGGAGCGTTCTTTTAAAATCGTACGCAGGGCCTCCAGGTCACGCAGGAACATCGCCAGCTCTGGATCCGCTTCCAGCATCTTGTAATAGGCTGCGGCTTCGGCATCGCCGGCCCCGCGAATCGCCTTGGCCTGGGCTTCGGCGACGGCCAGCAGTTCTTTCTGTTTGGCCAGTGCATCGCTGCGAATCTTTTCCGCCTCCGATGTGCCCGCGGCAAGAATATTATCCGTCTTGCGTTTGCGGTCGGCCTTCATCCGCTCGAAGACCTTTTCCGTGGTCTTGTCGCTGATTTCGAGGCGCTTGATGCCGACCGATGCTACCTCGATACCGTAGCTGCTCTTGGCACGCGGAGCAATTTCGTCTAAAATTTCCTTTTCAATCACTTCAAAACGAACCTTGTCCGGGTCCGTGTTTACAAAATCACTGAAATAATGACGCCCGATAACGGAATTCTGCGAGTTCCGCAGCAGATTTTCAATACCCTTTTGGGCTCCTTTGGTATCACGAACCGATACCAGATATTTGTGCGGCTCCGCGATGCGCCAGACAATAAAGCTGTGCACGATAATCGGCTCACCACCGGCAGTCGTGGTTTCTTCCATTTTGATATCCAGCAGTTGAAGGCGGGAATCAAACTTGTGCACATTTTCAATTCCCACCGGCCAGCGGAACTGAAAGCCCGGCTCGTCTATCGTGCGCACCGGATTGCCAAATCGCGTCACCAGGGCGGTTTCTGTCTGCCGTACCTGAAAACTGCACATCGCCAGAGCCAGCGCCGCCACAACCACAACAATACTGATGATACCCCAAATATTCTTCATATCTCTATCCTGCTATTGATTAGTGTTATTCACTCTTATTTATTTGCGTCCTGAATCACGGACTGAACATCCATATCATACAGGGTCGGCGTCAGCTTCTCCTGCAGGTCAACGATATAGACCTGGGTGTCCTTTGTATCAGCAACAACCACATACTTGCGGATTTTTTCCAGCGTCTCTTCAAGCATTTTCAGCCGTTCAATACGTTTATACAATTGAGGATTGGCCTGATAGGCTTTAAGCTGACCGACAAATCGTTCTCCGGTTGCTTCCGCCAGAGTCGCCTTTTCAAAAGCATCGGCTTCGGCTTGCCGTATCGCCTTGAAGACCTGCCCGCGGGCCTGCTCCAGTGACGCAGTCAACTGCCTGCGCATTTGTTCATTCTGCTCAGCCGGCAGACTGTCTTTGACTTTGGAGTATTGTCCAATTAATGCATATAACGCATTCACTTCTTCTACGGAACCCGCCAATTCGGTCAGCATCCTGATCCGATCCGCCATGGCATTTAAAACCGACGCCTGGCGCGTCTGAATCGCAGCGATGACACTCTGATAATCTTCAGCCAGCTTCGGCGGCGGATGAATCCCCTGCAGACCGCATAGCACAATTTCAACGCCCAGCCCGGCCTCGTCGGCGGCTTTTTGAATCCGTTCCTGCAAAGCACGCGAGGCTTCCAGGCGGCCTTTGCCAAGCAGGCTGAAATCGATGACGTCCTTATCGGTCTCAATCGTCGCACTGGCTCCAAATCGTGTTAGTTCACGATAACTGATAATCTCAAGCATCTTGGCTGAATCGGTATGGTTGTAAAGATAGTCCGAGACATTCTTGATGCGATAAAAAACAGGGACATTTGCACGGACAATACTGACCGGAGGGACCTTGATGTCGCTTTGCTGCTTTGAAATCACCTCCGCCGACGCAACCAGCAAATCAAATTCCTCTTGATAATGCTCCTTGCCCCAGAGCAGGTCTTTCGCCCCGGCTTCATCTTCGACAAAGCCCACGTTGATCTTCTGAATCAAATCGGTGGGGTACACATAGACAATATCAAACGGCCACGGCCACTTCAGCGTCAATCCCGGCCCAACCTGTCTGCCCCCCTGCGCCGGATCCGGCGACCCAAAATGCTCAATCACCCCCATTTGTCCCGGCCCTACAATCACCAGGCTGGTCATCAGGTACATAATCAGCGCCGCAAATAGAACCAGCGGCAGAATCGCTCGTTCCAGCAGCTTATAAAACCATGTCTGTGAGACCTGAAATCCAAACTGATAATCAATCGCATTGGCCACCGAATGAAACAGGCCGCCGGGTTCATTGACCAATCCCAGAAGCCGGCTGTCAAACGCCGCCTGGGCATACTGACCCGCCACGCGAGGCCGATAAATATCCAGAATTGTATTGAGCAGAATCTCCGCCCCCAGAACAATCATCACCCAGGGAATCGCATATTCAAGGATGGCCAGGCCAACCGTGTATTTATATTGTGCTCCAATCATCGCCGCGGTCGTCAATGCCCCAAGCGACGCCGTCAGCAGGAGATAGCTGCCCCCTGCCCGCAGCGGCCGCCAGATCGTCTCGCTGCTCATCCCCGTGGCATACCGGCTGACCAAAAAGCTGATAAAAGCCACCAGTACAATTAAAATAGCCGCCAGAAATGGATTGGCCAGTTTGGGAGACGCTACGATATCGGTCGCCTTGCGATACAGCAGAAGCCCCGCCGCAATTTCCATACACGCAATCAGCGTCCCGGCAATAGGAAGAACCCATTTTTCAAAGAAAACCAGCCGTTTCTGAGCCTGCTCAAACAAGGCTGTCCTGTCCGCCCCGCCGGAAAATATGGTATCCTGCTGAATTGCCTTGGACATGCGTGACATATCCAGCTTTTCCTGCTCGGCCAGCGACCGCTGATAAAACTGAATCAGCAGCACCAGCCAGACCAGAGCCCCCGACAGAATTTGCCAGCTCAAGAACGACAGCACCCGGGCAGACCAGTAAGCCCCAAGCCAAAATGTCACCAAGAAGAAAACGACCGACAAACACAAGCCCAGCAATGCGGTATTCTGGGCCTTCTTCGAAGAAATATTCATACTTCCTGTTCCTGTCTTTTCTGGAAAATCGAAGAACTTTCTATTGCTAAAAGAGTAAAACTATAATAATTTCCTTAGTTATAAGCAATCCTGACCCGACGATTCGGGAGAATATAACAGGATTCTGACGATAGGTTAAGTACTTTTTTCTGAAAATTATGTTCACAGCATTATATAGTATTGCCAAAAACACGTTTGTTGAAACCCTGCGACAACCGATCTATGCGGTTATCATCGTCATAGCCATTCTGCTCTTCATCCTGGCTCCCTCTGTCAGCATGTACACCCTTGATGAGGACGTTAAGCTGCTCCGGGAATTGGGGTTATCTACGCTGTTTCTGGCGGGATTGTTCATTGCTGTTTTCAGTGCCACCGGCGCAATTACCGAAGAAATCGAATCCAAGACCATTACCACGGTGCTTTCCAAACCTGTCGCCCGGCCCGTCTTTGTCATCGGCAAGTTCCTGGGGATTTCCTCGGCTGTCTGTCTTGCCCATTTTATCGGCACCGCCGCTTATCTGCTGGCCGCCCGCCACGGCGTCATGTCCACAGCAAGCGATACCATGGATGTCCCTGTCGTTGTTGCTGCCATCGCCATCATCCTCGGCAGCCTGCTGATTAGCGCAATTGTCAATTATTCGTATGACTGGAGCTTTTCGGCCTCGGCCATTGTAACAGGAGCTATTTTATCTGCTATCGCCCTATTCCTGCTGACGTTTGTCAATAAGGAATGGAAAATCGGCCCTGCCGAAGGGCAATTCAGTCGATTTGATATCTATGCAAGCCTGCTGCTGCTGTTTGGCACTCTGATTCTGGTAGCTCTGGCGGTTTTATTTTCGACTCGGTGTAATATGGTTATGACATTAGTCTTTTGTATATCAGTATTTATGCTCGGCCTAATCAGCGACTGGGTCGCCAGCCAATACGCCAGCCAATATCTGTGGGCCAAGATTTATACCACCCTGCTCCCCAATATGCAGGTATTCTGGATCAGCGATGCCATTTATGAAAAAGGAATCGTTCCCTTCTCCTATCTTATCAAGGGATTGTCTTATTCCGCCTCTTATACGGTCGGTATCCTGGCCTTGTCGGTTGCCTTCTTCCAGCGCCGGCAGGTTGGGTAAACAACTTATAACTCCATCATCAGGGCTGTTTCATCACAGTGGTCCTGCTTGGGGCAAAGAGCGCAGTCACTCCAGACCTTCATCGGGAATGCATTCTTTTCCGCCCGGATAAACCCTGCCTTTTCAAAGAAATCAGGCACCAGCGTCAGGGTGAAGACCTTCTTAAGCCCCAGTTTACGTGCCTCATCAATGCAGGCATGGACAAGGGCCTTGCCGGTACCCTGACCGAAATAATGCTGGTCCACCGCCAGGGACTTGACCTCTGCCAGGTCGGACCAGATAACCTTCAGCGCACAACAGCCAATAACCTTGCCATCCTGTTCAGCCACTTTGAATATCTGAAGGTTCTCATAGATATCCGCCATCGAGCGGAACAGCATCCGATCCAGTTCCGCATAGCAACTGATCAGGCCATGAATGGCTGGGACATCTTTCACCGTGGCATTTCGTATATTCATTTTGCTTAATCCGCACTCGTATTATCCATATTTATCGTTTTGGGCGATATATTACGTAAGAATCTCGCTTAAGTCAATACGCTTGAATTGGGTTCGTTTGGTTAAAACGAATCAGGCTTAGTCGATGTTTAGCCATATGCCCTATCTACTATGCGGATATATTTAAATATGTCGAGTACATCATCTTTATAGATTCGAACCTCTGTTACTTGATTGAGTCGTCGGAACAGATGGTTTGGCAGGCAGAGGATTTTATGTGTGAGTTTTGGCCAAGATATTTCCCGAAAATACTGACCAGTTTTGCCTTGTCAACGGGTTTTGGCAGATAGTCATTACAGCCGTATTCGATGCATTTTTGCATATCGCCCTGCATGGCGTTGGCGGTCAGGGCAATAATTGGTGTTCCAATACACCGATGTCTCAGGGTCCGGGCGGCATCATAACCATTCATCACCGGCATCTGCATGTCCATCAGTATCAGGTCGTACGCAGTAGTCGTCGCCGCCTCGACGGCGCTTTGGCCGTTGTCCACAAGGGTTACGGCCAGCCCCATTTTGTTCAGCAGGACTTGAATCAACTGCTGATTGGCCGGATTATCTTCGGCAACCAGAATGCTTCCGCCAAGGTTGGCAGAACTATCACGAGATTCTGCATCGGTTATTTCTTGAACAAAATGGACCGTCTGCGGCATGGCAGCCGACTCTGCTGGCAGCGGCAGCAGAACACTAAAAACAGATCCCTTGCCGGGTTCGCTTTTCACTTCAATGCTTCCACCCATCATTTTTACCAACTGGCTGGTAATGGTCAGGCCAAGGCCGGTGCCGCCGTATTTGCGGGTGGTGCTGTTATCGGCCTGGGTAAAGGGTTCAAAAATAACCTGCTGTTTTTCCGGCGGGATGCCAATCCCGGTGTCTTCCACGTCGAACCGTAATTGACTTGTGGAATGCTCGCGATGATATGATACGATCAGACGCACATAGCCCTGGTCCGTAAACTTGATGGCATTGCCGACCAGATTCACAAGGCACTGCTGAAGTCGCAGGCCGTCGGTACGGATTGTTTTTGGCAGTGTCGGGCTGGAAACAATATCAAATTGAATATGTTTGGCCGCCGCCCTGACCTGCATCAGATTTCTGAGGTCATCCAGCAGTTCTGGCAGGGAGCACTCCGCCATTTCAAGTACCACCTTGCCGGATTCAATTTTGGACAAATCAAGAATGTCGTTGATGATGTTGAGCAGATTTTTGCCGGCATTGTTGATAATGTCCACATATTTGGCCTGTTCTTCGGACAGATTCTCTTCGGCCAGCAGGTCGGAAAAACCGATGATGGCATTCATGGGAGTTCGGATTTCATGGCTCATATTGGCCAGAAACTGGGATTTGGCCAGATTGGCTTCTTCGGCCTTATTTTTCTGATATTCCAGTTCAAGGATACGCCGCTGTTCGGTCAGGTCCGAAATCATGGCAAAAGACCCCACATGGATGTTTTTTTCATCAAACAGCGGCGATGCGTTAAACTGGCAAAACACTTTTGTCCCATCCGTGCGATTCAACGCCACATTATAAATGGAGTTTGTCTTCTGCTCTGAACGAATTTTCAATTGATGCTGAAATATCGCCTTGTTTTCATCGTCTGCCAGATCGAACAGGGTTTTGCCGAGTAACGATTCCGTCCTGAGCAGCTTGTGCATCGCAGGATTGGCCTCCTGGATTCGCCCCGCCGTATCAACAAGAATAAATCCCTCCAATGAGGAATTGATGATTGAACGCAGGCGTGCCTCGTTCATAACAATCGCCTGATGCGAGATCAAGGTTTCTTTTAACAGATAGAAATGACAATTCTGCGGCTTATTCAATCCATTAAAAATGGCCGTCGCCATGGTCTGGCATTCACCATAACCGCATGAATTGCAATTATACAGGTCCTCCTCACCGTATTTGTGCATCTTTCGGTAGATGTCCTGCAACTGCTGCGGGTCGGGAATACGAAGACTGAGGCTTCCGCTCAAATCAACGTAGCTGCGGAGATATAAATCCTTATTCCAATAGCGAGCGATAACTTCTTCGATATCCGAACAAGACCGATTGGAGTCGGCTGCGGCCTGTTCGTAGACCGCCTGCATCTGTTCTCTGCGCTGCCGGAGGGCATATTCCACCTCATCAATGGATTTTTGCGACAGGACGGTTCCTGTACCGACATTACAGCCATACTGACAGTTCAGGCAGTCTATCAGCAAAGGGGCCGTACCGTTGTCGATAGAGGATTTGAGGTTATCCAGATATTTGTAAACCGCCGGTGCGCCTTCAATTTGCCGGGTCTTATTACGAATATCCGGCATCATTCGCTCAGCCGTCCGGGTCAGTCCGCCTGGCGATGGAAAAATGACTGCTCGTTCGGCGGGCGGATTATCAAATTCGGCCTGTTCAAATGTATCCAGCACGATCTGATTGGTCTGCAGATAGCGTTCCAGAGATTGATAGGTAATATTATAATCACCCAGGCCGGTCTCGATGAATTCGCGTTTTTTGGCGATGCACGGCGAGATGACTGCAATCCGGTGATTGCCGTAATGCGGATAATAATGGCGAATCATCTGGATCGTATGCAGCATGGGGCTGTGAACCGGGGCCAGATACGGAATCAATTCCGGTTTGTAGATTTGAATATAATTAACAATCACCGGGCAGGATTGAGAAATCACGGTTCGGGGATTATTATGCCTGATATATTCAATGTATGATTTGACGGTCAGTTCCGCGCCGAAACTCGTGTCGAACAGGGCATGGACACCGAGTGACTTGAGCCATCCATTGATATGGAGATACAGGCCTGGAAAATTAGACACCACCGAAGGTGCCATCACCGCCACGATGGGAATATCATTGCGGATATCATGCAAGAAAGCAGCAAAATCATCCGTGTAAAAACGCGCATTATGCTTGCAGGCACGCAGACAATTGCCGCAATTGATACACAGGTCCGGGTTGACCGTGGTAGGATTATCACTGCCGTTATTGGCATATTTGACCGGACAATTGATGATGCAGGCGTGGCAATTGACACACTTGTCGGGCGACACATTGATAATCGGATAGTGCTTTGTCATATACACACGTTAAACTTTGTCCGCAATCCTCTGACTTCATTGACTTTATGTTTTGCAGTCTGCCACAGTCAAAAATCCAAGTTGTCAGCAATGCTACTCCAATATCGGGAAAAATACGGACTGGTATAACTACTTATTCTTTATTCGACTATAAATGCGTGCCGATTGTTTTTCTCTGTGTATTATCAGACCATGCCCGCGTTCGCGGGACGATAAAACCCGATAAATTGCTGAAGTAAAAGTCTTTGCATATTTAGCGTAGGGTTGTTAAAATGGGCGACAATTCGATACTATAAACCAGGAGTTGTCAGCTTATGCAATATACCACCGATCAGAAGGTCTTCCCGGCCGGGGAAGGTGCCTTGCTCAGCATAAATGATATGCTGGCCTATTTCGAGAAACAGGGAGCCATGCGGGTCTCAGACTTGCATATTAAAGTTGGCACACAGCCTTGCTACCGAATTGATGGGGAATTGGTTAAACTCAAGGGGGGTATCGTCACCCAGGATGTGGCGGAAAAACTGATTTTCCCCGTATTAGGCGAGAAAAACGTCGAATTCCTCAAACGTGATTTGGCGGTGGACTGTTCTTTCAAATACGGGACAATCCAGTTCCGGATTAACTCCTTTTATGAGAACGACGGCCTGTGTGCGGCCATCCGGGCACTGGGAACAGTGATTCCGCCGCCGGAACAGATTGGCTTCCCCAATGATGCCTGGCAGGATATCGTCCGGCGAAAACACGGGCTTGTGCTGTTTACCGGGATTACCGGGGCAGGAAAAAGCACGACCATTGCCTCGCTGATTGAACGGATTAATGACAATCGGGCGTGCCGGATTATCACGCTGGAAGACCCGATTGAATATATTTATTCGCAGAAAAACTCAATGATTTCCCAGCGGGAAATCGGTCGAGATGTGATGTCTTTCGCAGCCGGATTGCGATCCATGATGCGGCAGGACCCGGATGTGATATTTGTCGGTGAGATGCGCGACCAGGAAACGGTGTCCATGACCTTAACAGCCGCAGAAACGGGACATCTGGTATTTTCGACGCTGCACACCCGGGACTCGGTCGGCTCGATTACGCGTATTCTGGACTTTTTCCCGGAAGGCCGGCAGGAAGAAGTCCGCAACCAGTTGTCGCTGGGATTGCGGTATATCATCAGTCAGAAACTGCTGCCTCGCAAAGACGGCAAGGGGCGTGTGGTGGCGATGGAAATTTTAAATAACAACTATGCCATCGCCAACCTGATTCGTAAAAACAAGCTGGAACAGGTTTATTCACAGCTTCAGGTCAAGACTAAAAACCAGGTCGAAGAAAAGATGATCACGATGGAGCGTCACCTGGCATTATTAGTCAAACGCGGCATCGTGGATTTGCGCGAGGCACAGAAATGGGCCAACGACCTCAAGAGCTTCCAGGATGCCATGAACAGCGAAAGCGATCTTGAACTGATATAAAGGGCACGTTGTCCAGGGGTGCAATGGTTTCTCAGAGAGCTGGATGTGCTGAGTTTTAAATGTCCCAAATGCAGGCGATTTTGTGCGGTGGTGGAAGAGTATGCCGGGCGTCGGGTTCGGTGTACGCATTGTTCCTGCCGCTTTATTGTTCCGGGCAAGCCGGGCGAGAAGGCCAAAATCTATGTCGATCCCCCCGAACCTCCCCTGCCGGGCTTTTACCGGGCAATATTGGTCGATGGCTGGAAGGGCCTGTTCGTTAAAGACAGCATCACAGGCCTTGTATTCTGCCTGGCCATGGCGGTGTTTCAGTTTTATCTGGGGGATCTGGATTATTCGTTTTCGGTAACCGGGGCTTCCGGCGGCGGATTTCGTCCGCCCCTGATTGTGGGGTGGATAACGCAGTTTTTTACACTGGGCGGGCTGTGCTGGTATTATTTTCAAATCATTGGTGCAACCGCGATGAATCCGGAAAGCCTGCCAGAACTGGATATCGGTTTCGGATTTGAATATCTGGGCAACCTGATTAAGTCCATCTATCTGTTTATTGTCGCAGTCTTTTTATCACTGATTCCAAGCATAGCCGTTGCCGCCTGGCTGGAATCCCTGGGGATTGTCTCCGTGTGGATCAGGGGAGTCTTGATGCTGACATCGGGCTTTTTATTCGGGCTGATTTTAGCGGTATTCGGAATGGACACCCCTCCGTGGGTTGCTGTCTTTCGGCCGGACGTGCTGATTCGGACAATATCCAAAACATTTTGGCCCTACCTGGTAACCACCGTGATTGCTGACATTGCCTTTGTGGGCTGGTTTTTCAGCCTGTTCACCTTTGCCACAAATAAAGAGATGACGACGCTCAAAACGGTCTTTTTTTTGATTGGCCGACTGGCCGCAGTCCTTGGAATGCTGTATGCCATGCGTGTGATCGGGCTGTACTGCCGGCACTATAAGCGGGTTTGTCCCTGGATATGGACGATACAAAACAGGGACGGCACGTAACACCCGCCCTGACATTCTATTTTTTTTCATCAGCCTGGGTCTGGAGATGGACGGGGATTTCCAGCCAGAAGGTGGAGCCTTTGCCCGGTTCGCTCCTGAGGCCAATGGTTCCGGCCAGCAAATCAGTCAATTGCTTGCAGATGGCCAGCCCCAAACCAGTACCTTCACCCAGCCTGGTAATGGATCCGTCCAACTGGCGGAATTTTTCGAATATCTGGTCCTGGGCTTCAGGAGGAATACCGCAGCCGGTATCCATAACAGCAATGCGCACGGTAATATCCGTCGGCATTGTGGCTTTGACATCAATGCGTCCGCCTTCGGCGGTGAATTTGATGGCATTGCTCAGAAGGTTATAGAGAATCTGCTGAACTTTGCCGCTGTCGGTCATCACCAGCGGGATTTTGGGGTCCACTTTAATTTCAAGCGACAGCTTTTTCTTTTCCGTCAACGGAAGAAAGAAAGCCGACAAGCCTTCGCAAAGCTGCTGAATGCTGGTACGTTCGATATGCAGGGTCAGTTTGCCCGCCTCAGCCTTGGCCAGATCAAGCAGGTCATTAATCATATTCAGCAGCGAACGACCGCTGGTGATAATGTTTTCAGCATACCGACGGGATTTGTCGATGTCGGCGCCGGGTTTTTCACGCAGCAGTTCGGCAAAACCCAGAATGGCATTGAGCGGGGTACGGAATTCATGCGACATATTGGCCAGAAATTCGCTCTTGAGCTTATTGGCCTTGAACAGCTCGATATTTTTGTCCGAAAGCTGGGCGATTTTGGCGTCAAGCTGCTGGTTGGCTTTCTGGAGCTTGGCCTGTGATTCCATCAAGTTATCCAGCATGTGATTGAACGCATCGGACAGGCGTTCGTATTCATCGCCGGTTTTAATGGCGCTGCGAACATCATAATTGCCTTCTGCGATATTATTAACCAGTGCCCGCAACTGGCGAATGGGACGTAAAATAACCCGTTGAGTGATGGCATAGAAGGCAACCATCGCGCCGGTGGCGGCCAGCAGCCCGGCAACAATAATCCACAGGCGATTGAGAAGCTGGGTCTTGGAAAACTCCTGGGCGGAGGTCTGAACCCAGATGACGCCGATTTCCTGATTTTTATTATAGGCGGTGGCGGAACCCTGCGGGTTGTGACAGACCAGGCACTGCTCGCTGGCCCTGACCAGATGCAGATACATATTCCTGGTCACACCATCGACGGATGATTTCCAGCCAATATCCTGAATATTCGCATCCTTTTGAAGGAGTCTGAGTTTTTTCTGAAGGGCCGGGTCCAGACCGGCGGGGCCTTTTTCCTGATCCATGCGGAACCACTGGGCAACCGTATCATCGGCGGCACGCATCTGGCCGGTCTCATCAATCATCGGCAAGGCATCCTGCCCATGTGCCGGCAGGCGAAAATGCTGTTCAAAGATACTCTGAGCGACGGCACGCCCGGAATCGAGTGCATTTTTTTCCGTCAGCTTGCCCATCCAGAAATACGGAACCCACAGGGCCAGAATCAGGCTGAAAACAACCGCGGCGCCAAACTGAATGCGGCATTTTTCGGCCAGCGACAGAGGCTTTAAGCGAAGCTTTTCTAAAATCGTATCAAGCCTTTTTCGCCAATTCAATGCCATACATCCTCATGCTGTTTGCACAGACGGATTTCACGCTTTGGGTGACAGCCGCAGCGACCAGCAATTACTGTTTGTCCTGCTTGTCTTCCAACTGGTGCAGGTGTTTCTGGACCTTCAGGTTCAATTCATCGAGCTGGGCCTGATCGACACCGCTGGGAGCTTCGGTCAGGAGACACTGGCCACGCTGGGTTTTGGGGAACGCGATCACGTCACGAATGTTGTCGGTGCCGGTCAAAATCATCACAAGACGGTCGAGGCCGAAGGCGATACCGCCGTGCGGCGGTGCACCATATTCGAGGGCCTTGAGGAAGAAGCCGAACCGATCCATGGCCTGCTGACGGGTAATCTTGAGCAGGTCGAAGATTTTGGCCTGCGTTTCCATATTGTGAATACGCACCGAACCGCCGCCGATTTCCGAGCCGTTGACGACAAGATCATAGGCCTGCGAGCGGATGTTGCCGGGGTCAGTATCGAGCTTGTGCAGGTCTTCGGGGATCGGTGCGGTAAACGGATGATGCAGCGAATCGAACCGATTTTCGTCGGCATTCCATTCCAGCAGCGGGAAATCGATGACCCAGACAAATTCAAACTTATTGGGATCGCACAGGCCCGTGTCTTTGCCGAGTTTGACACGCAGCGGTGCAAGGACTTTATTGACAATGGCAGGCTGGTCGGCGACCATCAGAATCAGGTCGTCATTGTTGGCCCCGAAGCGTTCGATCAATTGCTTTTGCTGTTCGGGGGTAAAGAACTTGGCAATATTGCTCTTGAGGCTGATTGCACCGGTGGCTTCGTCCGGGCCGACCTTGAACCAGGCCAGCCCTTTGGCGCCCAGTTCGGTTACAAACTGGGTCAGGCCGACTTCGATGTCGCTGCGGGAATACTTTGCTCCGCCGGGCACACATAACCCTTTGACGATGCCGCCCTTCTTGACGGTGTTGACGAAGACCTGGAAACTGCTGGCGGCAGCGATATCGGTAATGGTCTTAAGCCGCATGTCAAACCGCAGGTCGGGGCGGTCAATACCATATTCCTCGATAGCCTGTGCATAGGTCATCTGGCGAATCGGGGTAGGAATTTCCAGTCCGAGGACTTCTTTGAAAACGCGGACAATCAGGGCTTCGTTCATCTTCATCACATCGTCGGCCTGAACAAAGCTCATTTCGACGTCGATCTGGGTAAACTCGGCCTGGCGGTCGGCGCGGGGGTCTTCATCGCGGAAGCAGCGGACGATCTGGAAATAGCGGTCCACATTGGAGACCATCAGAATCTGTTTGAACAACTGCGGCGACTGAGGCAAGGCATAGAACGAACCTTTATACAGCCGGCTGGGGACAAGGAAGTCGCGGGCCCCTTCCGGCGTGCTCTTACCGAGCATGGGAGTTTCGATTTCCCAGAAGCCATTGGCATCATAATAATCGCGGGCAATCTTGGCGACCCGGTGACGCACGGCAAGACGATTGAGCATGCCGGGACGCCGCAGGTCGATATAGCGATATTGCAGGCGAATCTCTTCGCCGACATTGACGTTGCTGTCGATTTCAAACGGCGGGGTCTTGGACTGGTTGAAAATCTCCAGTTCCTCAACGGCAACTTCAATCTGGCCGGTGGCTAAGCGGGGGTTTTCCATCCCCTCGCCGCGGGGCCGGACGGTACCTTTGGCACCGATAACCCATTCACATCGCAGAGTCCGGGCGAGTTTGTGAATCTGGGGGTATTTTTCCGGATCGAAAACAAGCTGCACCAGCCCGGTTCGGTCGCGTAAGTCGATAAAAACCAGATTTCCGTGATCACGGTAGGAATTCACCCACCCGGTCAATATTACTGTCTGTCCAACGTCACTGATTCTGGGCTGTCCGCACGTTTGTGTTCGTTTTAACATTTTTTTCGCCTTATTTTTATAATCCGGATTATACTCAACTCAAAGCGCACAAATATAGTCCAAAATATCGCTTAGGTCAATATGGATTCTTTGAATCAGTACGCACTATGTTGACATTTGCTATCTGTATATATTTATATAAACAGGTGATTCGCTGGAATTTATAAAATATTGTATGACATTTTTACTCTTGTTTCGTATAGTGTGATAAACAAATCGATATCAGGAGCCTTCGTGATTCAGAAAGAACGCATACGCGCCTTAAATCATAAGCCCCGACAGAATCGGGCCTGGGTGGTGTACTGGATGCAGGCGGCGCAGCGGGCCGACTTCAATCATGCTCTCGAGTATGCCATTCGCACGGCCAATGCAAGTCGAAAACCCCTGGTTGCTGTGTTTGCGTTGACGGCCTATCCGGAGGCAAACCTGCGGCATTACCAATTTATGCTGGAAGGACTGGACGAGACACAAAACATCCTGGCGGGTCGTGGAATTGAACTGGTGGTCCGGATGGGCCGGCCGGCAGAGGTCCTGGCTGAATTTTCGGACAAAGCCGATGCGATTATTACGGATGATGGCTATTTGCGAATCCAGAGAGACTGGCGCAAGGAGGTTGCCGAAACCGTCGATTGCGAGATGGTCGAGGTGATTACCAATGTCATCGTGCCGGTACAGACAGCCTCGGATAAGGAAAATTTTTCGGCCGGAACGCTCAGGCCGCGAATTCACCGGCAATTAGAGGCATTTTTGACAGGATTCAAATCGAGCAGGCTGGATTCCCGCCTTCGCGGGACTGACAAGCTGCCTCAATCCCTTCCGCTTGGCAACATCGATGCGATAATCAAAAAACTGAACATCGACCGCTCCGTGCCGGCATCAAAGGTGTTTCTGGGCGTGCCGGCGGAGGCATCCAGGCGTCTGAAGGCGTTTATCTCGCAGAAACTGGACTCCTATGGCGGGCAGCGGAACGACCCCTCATTGGATATTCAGTCGCATCTAAGCCCCTATCTGCATTTCGGACAAATCAGCCCGCTGGAGATCGCCCTGGCGATTGCCGACACCGACAGCCCGGGCAAAGATGCCTTTCTGGAGGAGCTGATTGTCCGGCGGGAACTGGCATTCAACTATGTCTGGTACAATCGCCGATATGATGAGTATGACGCCCTGCCGAACTGGGCAATCAATACCCTGAACGTCCATGCAAAAGATAAACGAGAGTATGTGTACACGCTGGAGCAGTTCGAAAACGCCCGGACGCACGATCCGGCCTGGAATGCCGCCCAGATGGAGATGGTGCTGACCGGCAAGATGCATAATTATATGCGGATGTACTGGGGCAAGAAGATTCTGGAATGGACCCGTACACCCCGGCAGGCCTTCGAGTGGGCATTGTATCTGAACAACAAATACCAACTGGATGGACGCGACCCGAATAGTTTCGCCGGGGTGGCCTGGTGCTTCGGCAAGCACGACCGCCCATGGGGCGAACGGGCTGTATTCGGAAAAGTACGCTATATGAATTATGCGGGCTTGAGACGCAAATTCAGGCCGGAAGAGTATATTCAAAAATATCTGACGGGCGGTGATTTATGAATCTCCCAATCCATGCTGTCACGGGTGCTTTCGGATATACGGGAAGCTATATCGCCAGACAACTCCTGGATGCGGGGCAGCGTGTTATCACGCTGACGAATACTTTAAATCGTCCCAATCCATTTGGGAATAAGGTCAGGGCTTACCCATTCCACTTCGACAATCCGGAACAATTGTGCCAATCCCTTGAAGGAGTAACCACACTTTACAATACCTACTGGGTACGGTTCAACCACAAGACATTCACATTCGAACAGGCAATCACCAATACATCCCGACTGTTTGAGGCCGCCAAAAAGGCCGGCGTGCAGCGGATCATCCATATCAGCATCACCAATCCATCCATCGACTCGCCGCTGGACTATTTCCGAGGTAAAGCTCAGGTGGAACGGCTTTTGATGGACCTGGGGATATCCTATGCGATTGTTCGTCCGACCCTCCTGTTCGGCAGCGAAGGCGTCCTGATTAATAATGTCGCCTGGATGCTGCGGACATTTCCGATTTTCGGAGTGTTCGGCCTGGGCCGGTATAAACTGCAGCCGGTTTATGTAGGGGACTTGGCTAATCTGTGTGTACAGCAGGGAATGCGCCGGGAAAACACGATTCTCAATGCGGTTGGCCCGGAAACGTTTACATTCAGGGAATTTATCCAGACCATCGCCAGGACAATTGGAGTCAGACGGATTATCCTGCCGACGCCGCCTTTTGTTGCGGCGATAATCAGTAAGCTGATTGGATTATGGGTGCATGATGTCATGATAACCGGAGAGGAGATAAAGAGCCTGATGAATAATCTGCTGGTGGTGGACAGTCCTCCGACCGGCAGTACGAAACTGACATGCTGGCTGGAACAAAACAAGGACCTTCTGGGAAAACATTATATCAGCGAATTGCTGCGAAGACATAACGCATCTTCACAGACTTGACAGAAAAGGAAAATGATGAAATACGGACTGATTGCAGCGAAATTACTGGCAGTAGCGGGGATTGTAATTGGACTGATGTTAATTCTGCGGCCCGGGTGAGGCAATCCTGCTGGGTCGCTTGGAGCGATCCTTTGTCTGGTGTGCGTCCCGCTGTCTTTTTTGTTTGGCATCATCGGGATTATTCAGGATCAGCGTAAATGGCTGGCGTTTGTCATTGCCGCTATTGCCCTGCTGCTGATGCTGCCGTTTATCTTGCAATTGTTGTCCATTTGTTAGGTTGACATTCCGCTGTCACATACGCCGGAATCTCCGCATGGGATTCCGGCTTTTTTTAACGTGATGTACAGGAATCCAAGTCTCTGCACGAATCCTGTATTCGTATATTTTTTGCTTTAGTCTTCGCCGCATTGCCGGTACAATCGTCGGACTTATGGATACGCTTTTGAAACGACAATTGGATGGTCCCGGCGGAATACGGGAAATGCTGGCGATTGCGATGCCGATGGTGGTGTCCAACGCCTGTGATACGGTGATGATTTTTACCGACCGGCTGTTTTTGGCGCAACTCGGCTCTGAACAAATGGCTGCGGCTATGGGCGGCGGCCTGACCAGCTTCATGCTCACGACGTTTTTCCTGGGCCTGACCGGCTATTGCACCGCCCTGGCCGCTCAATATTTCGGGGCCGGGCGGAAAGAAAATTGTGCGAGGGTTATCACGCAGGGCTTGTTGGTCTGCCTGCTGGCCTATCCGGCGATTCTATGCTGCCGGCCGCTGGGATTGTGGCTGTTTGAACTGGTCAGGGTCTCGCCGGAGCAGCTTGCGCCGCAAAAGGTTTATTTCAACATCCTGATTTACGGAACCCTCATCGGGCTGGTTCGCAACTGTCTGAGCTGCTTTTTTTCCGGTGTGGGCAAAACTTCAGTGGTGATGTTTTCCACATTTGCCGCGATGATTGCCAATGTCGGCCTTGACTATGTCTTCATCTTCGGCAAGTTTGGATTCCCCGCCATGGGCATTGCCGGCGCCGCCTACGCCACACTGACCGGCGGGATTGTCGGCCTGAGCATCCTGGTCATATCGTATTTCATCGGGACCAACCGAGCGGAGTTTGCAGTCAATCAATCGTTCCATTTTGACTGGAACATCATGAAAAAACTGCTGCGGTACGGCTATCCGACCGGCGTTGAGTTTTTTCTGAATATGCTGGCGTTTACGATTCTGGTATTGAAATTTCACGGCATCAGCCCGACCTCCGCGGCGGCCGTCACCGTGGTCTTCAACTGGGACATGGTCTCATTCATTCCCCTGATCGGGATTCATATCGGCGTCATCAGTCTTGTTGGCCGGTACATGGGAGCCAGACAGCCCGATACAGCCCATCGCGCCACGCTGTCGGGCCTGAAACTGGCCTGGGCCTATTCATTCTGTACGCTGATGATTTTTGCCCTGCTGCCGCATTATCTGGTAGGAGTTTTTCGGCCTGCCGAAACGGACCCTGTGTTTGAACAGGCATTCCCGATGGCTGTAACGATGGTCCGGATGGCAGCACTCTATGTCATGGCCGATGCGATGATGCTGGTCTTCGGCGGGGCCTTGCGCGGGGCGGGTGACACCTTCTGGGTGATGTGTATTTCCGTCACCATGCACTGGTCGCTGGTGGGCGTGCTGGATATCGCCCTGCGGTATTTTCACTTTACCCCGCAGTCGGCCTGGAGTATCCTGTGCATCACAATGATGCTGTTCAGCGGCGTGCTGTATTTGCGGTACCGCAGCGGCAAGTGGCGGTCCATCCAACTGGTGGGCGAGCCGCAGGAACCGCTGGTCTCTGAATTTGCCAGTTTAAACGAAACCCGTGAAGTATAATCTCATGTAACGACATTTATCAGCTAACCGGATATCGATATAGACGGGAGATTAAACCATGAATCCAAAGCGGTATGAATCGATGATCTATCGTGCCTGCGGAAAAAGCGGCCTCAAGCTGCCATTAATCTCCCTGGGACTGTGGCAGAATTTCGGGGAGCAGGACAGTTTTGACACCGCCCGGGCGATGATTTTGACTTCCTTCGACGCCGGCATCACCCATTTTGACCTGGCCAACAATTATGGCCCCCCGCCTGGAGCGGCAGAACGCTGCTTCGGCAATATCCTGCTGACGGATTTATCGGGATATCGCGATGAACTGATCATTTCGACCAAAGCGGGGCATCTGATGTGGCCGGGGCCTTATGGCGACGGCGGCAGCCGAAAATACGTCCTGTCAAGCCTGGACCAGTCGCTGAAGCGAATGAAGCTTGATTATGTGGATATTTTTTATTCACATCGGGTGGATCCGGCCACCCCCATGGAAGAAACACTGACTGCCCTTGCGGATGCGGTGCGAATGGGCAAGGCTTTATATGCGGGGATTTCCAAATACCCGCCGAATCTGACCCGTAAGGCCGCCGAGTTCCTGCGACGACTGAACTGCCCGTTCATTATCCATCAGCCCCGACACTCCATGCTGGTACGTAATCCAGACGCCCAGACCTTATTTGAAACGCTGGATGAGCTGGGACTGGGCTGCATTGTTTTTTCCCCGCTGGCCCAGGGTCTTTTGACCAACAAATACCTCAACGGCTCCATCCCCGCCGATTCTCGCGCTGGAAAGCAAAACGAGTTCCTGAAACCGGAGATGATTACCCCGCAGCTTGTGAAACAATTGAATGATTTAAATCGTATTGCTCAGAGACGGGGGCAAAGTTTGTCTCAGATGGCAATAAGCTGGTTATTATCCGATAAGCGTATTACCTCGGTCGTCATTGGGGCAAGCCGGGTTGAACAGATTCAGGATAACCTGAAGGCGATAAATAACATCGAGTTTACGGATCAGGAGTTATCCGATATAGACGCTATTGTTGCCCGGAAAAGTGTTTAATGCGACTATTTCCGGCCATCGGGTTTATTTTGTAACCATAGACCCTGCCGGGGCATTTTATATAAAGACCCCCTGCCGCAGTGAATAGAGTCATAAATGCTTGACCTTTGGCGGGTTTATGTTAAAATTAACAAGTGAAATAAATAACAAATAATCGGAAAGGATCGTTTCGATGACCAATATGCTTGCTTTCATGGGTCTTCCTCAAGGTGCTGAATGGATATTGATTGCTCTGGTGGCGCTGTTGATTTTTGGTCGGCGTCTGCCGGAAATCGCCCGCGGTCTGGGCAAAAGCATCACCGAGTTCAAAAAGGGTATCAAAGAATCCGAGAATGAAATTAGCCGGGCCTTGGATGAATCGGATAAACAAGCCGACAAGCAGATTGCCGAAGAAAAAAAGCAGAATAACGGTTAGGATTGCTTTTCCGGTTCCGGAAACATAACTTCGGGCTGTTTAGCCCCTTTCCTTTTCATACTGCAATAAAACAGACTGCCTTCATAGAGAATATATAATGGAATGGCAAGGGCAGTCTGCGTAATCATGTCGGCCGAAGGGGTTACCATGGCCGCAACAACAAATACACCCAAAAGCACATATTTACGGTTTTCTTTGAGGGTTTTAAGGGAAATCAGGCCCAGACTCTCCGCAAATATGATGATAATCGGCATTTGGAATGCCAGACCGAAAATCAGAGATAACATCAGTATCAAATTGACATAGTCACCAATATGCGGATTATATTCGAGGTATTCAATTCCCAGATTGAATGTGATGAAAAACTTCATCGTCATCGGGGCAATCACAAAGATAAAGAACAGTGTCCCGGTAATGAATAATCCTGCAGAAAATGGTACAACTTTATAAACGAATCGCTTCTCTTTTTTGTACAAACCCGCCGAAATAAACGACCATAGCTGATAAAATAACCAGGGCGAGGAAATCAGCATCGCCAGAACAATAACGGCTTTGATATAAACCATAAAAGGTTCTGCAACCGTGATAGCTTGAATATGACTTGTATTCAGCCCAGCCTGCCTGACCGCGTTCTCGAAGGGTATCATCAGGGCCTGAACAAATCGATGACCAATAAAAAAAGAGAGCACTAAGGCTGCTGCAAAACCCGTCAGGGCAAGGATTAACCGTGCGCGGAGTTCCTCCAGATGGTCCCCGAGGCTCATCGAATGCAATTGTTCTTCATCTATTTCTTGTCGCACCATATCGCTTACCTTTAGAACAGGCCTGTCTATAAAGGCCTTAGTGTACGTGAAAATTCGGTATTCTGCAATGACTTTTATTTGTTCTGTTTGTCACAAATATTAATGGTCTTCTTGCATCTACAATCGGTACATGTACCGATTTACACACTTAAAATGTGTATTATAAATTCAACACAACAATATTATGAGACTGTTTTATTTATGCAACTGATTTCACAATTTCTGCAAACATAAGTATTTTTACTTATATCTGTTTTTTCTCGGACGGTAACAATATTTCCCGTTTTATTTTAACTCGTTGTCTTTTTATTCAGATATACACGTTGCTTCAATAGCGACACCGTATTTGCCGTCTGTTCAGGTGCAGAGGTAAATTTTGACAAAGAACTGTAAACGATGAAAGGGAAAAAAATGAAAGCAATGAAACTGTCATCGAAGTTGTGGGCAGGTTTTGGGCTGATGGTAGCCATTTCCGCTATTTTGGGAATTGTGGGATGGAGATCGCTGAGCCAGGTCCGTTCCATCGCTCAGTTGGATGAACAGGCAAAAACGGTCCTTGAGCAAATGACACAGTGTGAAAAACTGCAAAAGGATTTTGCAATCTATAAATTTGATAAAGTCGAAGGCGATAAAACAGCGGCAGATCTGTGGCAGGACAAGTTTAAGTCATTTTCGGAAACTCTGTCACAGACAGCATCCAACAGCCAGCTTGACGGAGAAGCCCGACAAAAAATGGAATCGGCCAAAGGAGAACTGGCGACGTATAAAACCACATTCGAGTCCTATGTGGCAGCCCAAAAGAACAAGGACCAGGGATTTGCCGACTGGGGCAAGATCGGCTGGGATATCAATCAAAATATCAATGAGGCCCATGACAAGGTCATTCAGCCGGCTACCAACAAGGCCAAAAACGAAAACAGCCTCGAAGGCCTGGCAAAATGGAACAACCTGTCCACCCAGCTTCAGGAAGACATTGTTCAGAATTTCCTGATGGCGCGCATCACGGCAATTTACCTGGTCGCCACCAATGCCGATGCCCAGTGGGAAGCCTATCAGAAACAACAGGCTAAATTGAATGACGCACTGGCTGCCTGGAAGCAGCAGGTCAGCGATATTCCGGAACTGGCCCAATCGGCCCAGAAACTGGGCGAGCATCTTGCTTTATATCAGCAGGCGGGAAAAACGTTCTATGAGGGTATTCTGACCCAGCGCGAGTCAATCCAGTCCCTGCGTAATATCGCAATCAAAATCGCCGGCGATGTCACCTTTGTCAGTGAACATCTGAATCAAACCATGAACCAGGTCATTGCCACCAGCAATGTTATTTTTGTCGGCTTCGCGGCCTCCGGCATTCTGGCCGGCATTCTGCTGGCGTTCCTGATTACCCGCAGCATCGTCAAGCCCATCAACCGTTCAATTCAGAGCCTCAACGAGGCCTCCGATCAGGTCGCTTCGGCATCCACGCAGATTTCTTCGGCCTCGCAGTCTCTGGCCCAGGGTGCTACCGAACAGGCGGCGGGTCTGGAAGAAACCTCCTCCAGTCTGGAGGAAATGGCGTCGATGACCAAACAGAACGCCGATAACGCCACGCAGGCCAATACCCTGGCCTTTGAAGCCCGCAAGGCAGCCGATAACGGCGCCGAAGCCATGGGCCGGATGACCCAGGCAATCAATGACATTCAGAAAAGCTCCGACGAGACAGCCAAGATTATCAAGGTGATTGATGAAATCGCTTTCCAGACCAACCTGCTGGCGCTGAATGCCGCCGTGGAAGCTGCTCGTGCCGGTGAAGCGGGCAAGGGTTTTGCCGTCGTTGCCGAAGAAGTACGCAACCTGGCCATGCGGTCGGCGGAAGCAGCCAAGAATACGGCCCGGATGATCGAAGAGTCCGTCAATAATTCCCGCAACGGCGTCCAGATTTCCGGACAGGTCAAGGCGGCACTGGATGAAATCGTTCAGGGTATCAGCAAGACCACCGACCTGGTCGGCGAAATTGCTGCGGCCAGCAAGGAACAGGCCCAGGGTATCGACCAGATTAACACGGCTGTCTCTCAGATGGATAAAGTGACTCAGCAGAACGCCGCCAACGCCGAAGAATCGGCCAGCGCCTCGGAAGAATTGAATGCCCAGGCTTTCTCGATGAAGGAAATCGTGGCCAGCCTCGATGGATTGATCAACGGAACCAACCATCAGATTCAATCATCCGCACCCGCACGCAAGGCCCCAGCCGGACGCAAATCGCGTGAATTGTCATTGACCGACAAGACCTTCCATGCAATTGCCGATGGCGGCAATCAGGGTCACACTATCCAGACCACGCATAAGGATTTTGCGGATTTCAACAGCTAATCTTTAGCTGTATTCCATATCAAAGGCCGTGTTGACCAAGCCGGCCTTTTTTATTGCGCCGGATTATCCCTTGACACAGATCAGCGGAACGAGTTTAGCCACTTTGGTCGCCAGGCCCGCAGCATGAGAGACCTCGACAACCTCGCTGACATCTTTATAAGCACCCGGGGCTTCTTCAGCCAGTCCGCGGACAGACGCCGAACGTATCAGGATGCCCTGCTGTTCGAGCTTGCGGGCAACGTCTTTTCCATGCCATTGTTTGGTGGCTGCGGTACGGCTCATCTGCCGTCCGGCCCCGTGGCAGGATGAACCCAGCGACAGAGATTCGCTCTGGGGTCCGCCAACAAGGATATAGGAAGCCGTTCCCATCGTACCGCCGATCAGCACGGGCTGGCCGATGGTGCGGTATTCCTCCGGCAGGTCGGGGCTTCCCGGACCGAAGGCTCGTGTGGCTCCCTTGCGATGGACAAAGACTTTTTTCTTTTTGCCGTCAATACTGTGCTCCTCTTCCTGGCAGGTATTGTGCGACACGTCGTAAAGCAATTGAATATCGGCCTGGGGCAAAATCTCAGCCATCGCCTCACGGACCAGGTGGGTCAGAATTTGTCGATTAGCCAGTGCACAATTGATGCCGGACCGCATGGCGGCCAGATAACTTCTGCCAACCTGGGAATCCAGGGGGGCACAGGCCAGTTCACGCTCGGGCAGTTCAAGCCCTGCGGACTTGGCAGCCAGGGTCATCTGCTTGAGATAGTCGGTGCCGATCTGATGGCCCAGACCTCGGGAGCCGCAATGGATGCTGATTTTAATATCCCCCAATTCGATTCCAAAGGCTTTGGCGACCGGCTCATCGTAAATCTCAATCACCTGCTGAACCTCAAGGTAGTGATTGCCGGAACCGAGCGTGCCCATTTCCTCTTCCTGCCGTTTTTTGGCTTCTTTGGATACATAGGCCGGGTCGGCTCCTCGCATCCTGCCGCCGGATTCGATAAACCGCAGGTCACGGGGTATTCCAAATCCCTGTTCGACCGCCCAGGCTGCCCCGCCGGTGAGCACCTCATCGAGCTTTTGCGGAGTCAACTTGAGTTTGCCGGTACTGCCGACGCCGGCCGGGATGCGACCAAACAGCTTATCGGCGATGTCGGCTTTGCGGTGTTCGATATCCTTTAGTTTAAGGCCTGTATGCAGGGTGCGCACACCGCAGGCAATGTCAAATCCCACACCGCCGGCAGAAATAATCCCATCCTGACCCGGATCAAACGCCCCGACTCCGCCGATACAGAAGCCATAACCCCAGTGGGCATCGGGCATAGCAAAGGATGCAGCGACAATACCCGGCAAAGACGCGACGTTGCGAATCTGTTCGGCGACTTTGTTATCCATCTCGGCAATCAGCGCCTCAGAGGCATAGATAATGCCATCGACACGCATCTTGCCGCTTCGCTCCAGAAGCCATTTATAGTCGGAACGCTGTTTGACTAATTTTCGATCCATAGGCACCCTTCCTTATCACTTATTTCCTCGTCAGGAATAAGGACTCAAACATCCACCACACATTGAGCAATCCATTGGCCCTCGCTGGTTTTGACGACTTTGAGTTCCATATAGGTCGCAGCTTTGACTTCAACAGCGGTCTGATGCCGGGCCGGATCGGCTTTTTCTCCCCAGGCGACGGCGGACAGGGTTTCTCCATCGATGTGTACACGGAATTTGCTGAACAGCATCTTGCGGACGTCCATTTCATAAATCAGCGCATTGAGCCAGTCAGCCAGCAAAATATCCGGTTCCGGGGCATCGCAGCGGATTTCGACGGCTGTCTTCGGCACCACCTTGCCGGGATCACAGATCACCGCCATCAGGGCGAATGCGGCATCTTCAAATGCTTCCTCAATAGTCGCAGCCGTACCCCGCACACCAATATCGGCCAGATGATGGAAATGTTCCCACATCGGTAACGCTCAAATCAAGTCTGATTATCCGTTTCGTCTTCCGAAATAAACTGACGGAATACAGAAATTAGTAGCGATAATGGTCCGGCTTATACGGCCCTTCCGCAGACACGCCCAGATAACCGGCCTGCCGTTTGGTCAATTTTGTGATTTTTCCGCCAAGGGCCTCAACATGCATCCGGGCGACTTCTTCGTCCAGTTTTTTCTGCAGGGTATAGACGCCGGGTTTGAGTTTTTCGGTCGCAAGCCATATCTGGGCAAGACTCTGATTGGTGAAACTATTGCTCATCACAAAGCTCGGATGACCCATGGCACAGCCCAGGTTGACCAGGCGGCCTTCGGCCAGCACGATAATCGACCGGCGCGACTGGAGCGTCCATTTATCGACCTGCGGTTTGATCGTCAGCTTTTTGCATTTTTTATTGTTTTCGAGATACGACATTTCGATTTCGCTGTCAAAGTGACCGATGTTGCAGACAATGGCTTCGTCCTTCATCTGTTCCATGTGTTTGCCGGTAATGACATCGCAGCAGCCCGTGGCGGTAACAAAGATATCCCCCATCGAGGCGGCTTCATCCATGGTGGTAACTTCGTAACCCTCCATCATTGCCTGCAGGGCGCAGATGGGATCAATTTCGGTAACCAGGACACGAGCGCCGAATCCCCGCATGGAATGAGCACAGCCTTTGCCCACGTCGCCGTAACCGCAAACAACCACCACTTTGCCGGCCACCATCACATCGGTTGCCCGCTTGATGCCGTCGGCCAGTGATTCGCGGCATCCATAGAGATTATCAAACTTGCTTTTAGTCACTGAGTCATTGACATTGATGGCCGGGAAAGGCAGTTCCCCTGCTTCAGCAAGCTGGTAGAGCCGATGGACGCCGGTGGTCGTCTCTTCCGACACACCCCGCAGTTTCTTGGCAATAGTGGTCCACTTTTTCGGTGACGTTTTCAACCCAGCCGCCAGACGGTCAAGAATAATCTGGAATTCCTTGTTATCAGACTTCTTTTTGAGCAGCGACGGGTTCTTTTCGACTTTCATACCCTGAATGACCATCAGTGTCGCATCGCCGCCGTCATCCACAATCATATCCGGGCCTGAGCCGTCCGGCCAGGTCAGGGCCTGCTCGGTACACCACCAGTAATCCTCCAGCGTCTCGCCCTTCCAGGCAAAGACCGCCGTCCGGCCTGCGGCAGCAATCGCCGCGGCAGCATGGTCCTGGGTCGAAAAGATATTGCAGGACGCCCAGCGGACATCAGCACCAAGGACTTCCAGCGTCTCAATCAGCATCGCGGTCTGAATGGTCATGTGCAGGCTGCCGGCCACCTTTAAACCCTTAAGCGGCTTGATTTTGCCGTATTTTTTACGAACTGCCATCAGGCCGGGCATTTCCTTTTCGGCAAGCTGCATCTCGCGCCGACCCCACTGGGCCAAACTAATATCTTTAACCTTAAATGGTAAAGCAAGATCCAGTTCCTGGACATGTTTTGATGCCGCATTTTTTATTGACTTCATGATTTTTCCTTATATTTCGGAGTAAAGATTATATTTTCAGGTTCATAGTATATAGAAAATAATCGAGGTTTTCAAGCAGTAAACATCGCTACGGAAAATCCCCTGAAACCGCTCGAAAACCTCGATATCAATCCGGATCTTATTGCATCATTTTTCCCCCGCCAGCACTTCAGCAATATTAAAGGCATGATCCTTGATGCGCCGGTAGGATGTCAGTATGTCGGTGAAAATAAGACTTTTCAGCGGTGATGCAATACCGTCTCCAACACGAACCAGATGTCTGCCGCGGCATTCCTTCATTGTCACGGTGATGGCAGTTCCTTTGGTCTTTGCTTCACTGAAGAATTCCGGCGGTACTTCGTCTGCATTTGCAGTTTTATTGATCAGGTCAATGTATCGGGTCGTCATATCGTGGAGCACCAGGATATCCTGTTTGCCTTCCGGCGTAATATGCAGTTGACTATCCCTGATTTTCAAACGTAATTTCAGGATTGCAGTCACATAATCACTGATGGATTCGAATTCATCGGCCATGCGGACCTGACGGCGGCTTTCCTCGACAGCCTCATGGGAAATATTGCCCGCCATCACCTCCCCCAGAAATTCAACAATCTCTTTCTGGACCACATCCATATCATTTTCTTTCTGGAATATAAAGTCAGCTTTTTCAGAATTAATCTGATCGGCATCCAGAATATGGCGAAGCGTATCCATCATCGTCCTGCAAATCTGCCCCATCCGGAGCACTTCTTTCCAGGACTGTTCCAGGGCAATCGACGGGGTGTCAAACAGACGCATATCCAGATACGTCAGCCGCGGGGTTTCGGGAACGGCCTTGTCTGGAACAATAAACATCAACAGCCGGGCAAGAAGACCCACAAATGGAAGGAATAACAGGGTATTGAGGATGTTAAATCCGGTATGCGTTGCAGCAATCGCCGCCTGCGTATAGGGATACGTCACGGCATTATCGACATAGACCGCTTCATCAGGCAGATGACCGTGCTGGAAGTTTTCGATAAACCAGGCAATGCCCTGGCTATAGGGCTGAAAGATGGTCGTAATCCACAGCACGCCCAGGATGTTAAACAGCATGTGGGCATAGGCCGCACGACGGGCATTGGTCGTCGTACCCAGTGAGGCCAGAAATGCGGTGATGGTGGTGCCGATGTTTTCACCAAGCACCAGCGCCGCGCCGGTTTTAAAGTTGATGATGCCTGAAAATGCCAGCGCCATGGTGATACCCAGCGTTGCCGAGGAGGATTGCACAATGGCGGTTAAAGCAGCCCCCACCAGAACACACTTCATCACCCCCAAATAATTGACGGGTTCAAAACGATGAAACCATTCCACAAATTGCGGCATATCCTTGACCGGAGAAAAACCGTTTTTCATCAGCTCCAGGCCGAAAAACACCATCCCCAGGCCCAGGAAAAACATCGCGGTAAAACGAATACGGTCACGGCGTGAAAACAAATAAAACAGAGCTGCAACACCCAGCAAAGGAAGCCCATACTTATCAATTTTAACCGTCAGTATCCAGCCGGTGATGGTGGTGCCGATGTTGGCGCCGAAAATAACACCAATCGCCTGCTTGAGCGTCATAATCCCGGCATTGACCATCCCGACAACCATCACAGTGGTCACGGAACTGGACTGAATGACACTGGTAACCGCGGTTCCCACACCGCATGCCAGAAAGCGATTATTGGTCACGGCCCCAATCAGTTTTCGCAGACGCTCGCCGGCAACCGCCTGCATCCCCTCGGACATGAATTTCATGCCCAGCAGAAAAACACCCAACCCCCCGATCACAACAAATAAAATCTCAAATAGTTTTTGAATATCCATCATTCCTCAATATTGTTTATGGGTTGACAAAAACAGTTATTTTTCTCCTGCAAGTACTTCCGCAATATTGTATACATGGTCTTTGATGCGTCGATATGCCGTCAGCATATCGGTATAAATCAGGCTGTTCAACGGCGTCGCCTTGCCGTCGCCCAGGCGAGCCAGATGGCGGTTGCGGCATTCCTTCATGAAACTGGTGATGCTGTTGCCGCGGGTCTGAGCTTCACTGAGAAAATCGGCATCACCTCTGCCGACCGACCCGACAGTATTAATCAAATCAATAAATTGCACTGCGATATCATGCAATTCCAGAACTTCCTGTTTGGCCTCCTGCGACAAATGCTGATTGCTGTCGCGCATCTTCAGACGAAGCTTCAGAATGGTGGTGATATAATCACTGATGGATTCATATTCATCGGCCATACGAATCTGGCGGCGTCCTTCATCTACCATCTCATGGGACACATTCCCGATCATCACGTGTCCCAGAAACTCGACAATTTCTTTCTGCATGACATCCAGGTCATTTTCCATCTGGAAGATTTCGTCTAACCGTTTGCGATCTGCATGAGCATCCTGCAGGACATCACGCAGAGTATCCATGGCTTTGCGGCAAACGGCTGCCATACGCTGGATTTCCTTGCGAGATTGCTCCAGATCGATTGCACCGGTATCGAAAATACGGACATCCAGATGGGTCAATCGGGGAGTATCAGGGACTTTCCTGTCGGGTACCAGCCACATCAAAAACTTTGAATAGGGACCAACCCAGGGCAGGAAAAACAGGACATTGACAATATTAAACCAGGAATGACTGACGGCAATCGCTTTCTGAGAATAGGGATAAGACACGGTGTTGTCGGCATAGACCGGTGTGTCCGGCAGCTCACAGCCCAGTACCCGTGTCAAAAACCACAATACAAATTGAATATAGAACGGAAACAGCGGCGTCAGCCAGACCACCCCAAGGGTGTTAAACAGCATGTGAGCATAGGCTGACCGCTTGGCATTGGTCGTCGTCCCCAGCGATGCGAAAAAGGCCGTAATCGTTGTCCCGATGTTTTCGCCCAGAACCAGCCCGGCGGCGGTATAGAAATTAATCAATCCCGTACCCGCCAGCGCCATGGTAATGCCAACGGTCGCCGAGGAGGACTGAACAACAGCCGTCACAATCGCTCCGGTCAGAATACATTTGATAATGCCCGGATAGTCGTACAGGCCTGATGCACTGAAACGATGGAACAACGCCTCAAATTCCGGCATCTTTTTCAGGGGGGAAAGACCTTTGGACATCAAATCCAGGCCGAAAAATACCATGCCCAGGCCAACAATAATCATGGCAGTGAAACGAACTTTGTCATTTTTTGAAAACAGGAAAAAAAAGACCGCAATCCCCAGCAGCGGCAGTCCATACTGCGTCAGGCTGTAGGCCATAATCCATGCCGTTACTGTCGTCCCGATATTGGCGCCGAAAATAACGGGGATGGCCTGCTTCAATGTCATCAGCCCGGCATTGACCATACTGACAACCATAACCGTTGTTACAGAACTGGATTGAATAATTCCAGTCACTGTCGTTCCGACAGCAGTACCCATCAGACGATTGCCGGTCACCGCACCAATCATGCGCCTGAGCCGTTCGCCGGCCACGGCCTGCAGACCATCGGACATATTTTTCATGCCGTATAAAAATATGCCAAGCCCCCCGATAACACAGGAGAACATCTGAAGCCACTGCTCAAAGTTCATCTACGTAATCCTCGATTTTATTCTCGACACTGTTTTATGATTATATTATCCCTGTTATAAGACGATGTTAGAAAACAGGACGCGATTCAAGTCATACAAATATAGAATAAGAAGTAAGAAAACCACTTTCTGACGACGCCCCAGAGTATCCAATTAAGCCGGGATTGTACGCGATAAGCCAGATTTGAGCAAAACTTTTTTACAAATTTTTAATCGTTTGGTAATATTTTTTTAACAAAAAAGGCTAAAGAACTGTGCTATTCTTTAGCCTTTCATTCACGTCAAATTGGGTAACTTTACCCCTGACTCAGCCGATTCAGGATGTCAATACCCTGCTCGATCTTGGCATCTGTGGTTGCATAGCTGATACGGAAATGCGTATCCCGCTCGCTGAACACATTGCCGGGGATAACCAGGACATTATTTTCAATCGCTTTCTGGACAAAGACCGTCGCATTGGGATATTTCGGCGGCACTTTGACAAACAGATAGAATGCCCCGCCGGACTTGACAACCTCATATCCCTTGCTCAAGCCCTCAATCATCCGATCCCGCTTTTTGCGGTAGGCATTGACATACTCTGTCATATCCACGCTCATCGCCTCAACCGAAGCCACCTGGAACGGTGTAGGCGCACAGACAAAGGTGTATTGCTGAATCTGGATCATCTTGTCCATCAGCGGCTTGAGGACTTCGGTGGCTGCGGCATACCCCATACGCCAGCCGGTCATCGCATACGTTTTGCTGTAGCCCTTCAAAACCAGCGTGCCGTCATAATACCTGGCAACGCTGTCACAGGGACCATCGTAGCAGAAATCCTCATAAATCTCATCACTGAGCACCAGGATGCCGTGCTTGCGTGCAATTTCAGCCACGGCCTGGACTTCCGCCCTGGTATAGACAACGCCGGACGGATTCGCCGGGGAGTTCAGTATCAGCAGTTTGGTTTTGGGCGTAATCGCCTTTTCAATCTTCTCGACCGGCAGGCGGAAATCCGGGTAGGTATCGATAAACACGCATTTACCGCCCAGCATATTGACCAGATGCTTATACATCACAAAATACGGATCGGGAACAATCACTTCATCCCCGGGATTGATGGTTGCCATAAAAGCCAACTGGAGGCCGCCGCTGACACCGCTGGTGACAAAACACTGCGGATTCTGCCAGCCGTAGCCGGCTGCCACTTTTGCTTTGATGGCATCAATCAGTTTTTGTTCGCCGGCAGTCTGCGAATACCGGTTGAAACCCGCCTCGATAGCACGAATGGCGGCTCTTTTGATCGTCTCCGGCACATCAAAATCAGGCTGACCGATGGAAAAATTCACCGGGTCTTTTAACTGAGCTGCCAGGGCGAAAACCTTGCGGATTCCGCTGGCATCGATCACTTGGGTACGGTCGGCAAGAAATGGACGCATGGCTAATCCCTTTATTTTATTCTGTTACCTGCAGCATAGGCGCATAAAAAACCATCCGGAAATGCAGTATAACTCTGTTCCGGATGGTCTGTTCATCGAATTTCATCGGACTCCGGAAATTATTTCTTCGCGGCAGCACCAGCGGCCGGAGCGGCTGCGGCAGGGGCGGCACCCGGAGCGGCTGCGGCTGTTTCTTCTTTGGCAGCTTTCTTGCCGGTACCAGCCTTGCGATGAGCAACCTTGGGCAGGCCCATAACCGACTTTTCATCTTCCCAGCGATCTTCCTGCTTGAGCACCTCAATCCGCTCGCCGCGGCTGAGAACATTGCGATGCCTGGACAACGCGCCTTTAACTTTTAAAGAACGATCAATGGACATTCTGAATTCTCCTGATACTTATTTAATTTTCATACCGTATGCATCTTGAAACGGGGTCGAGCCAAATCGCTCATACCCGTCGGGCGCCTTATATTTGGCCCCGATTCGTTTTATCGTCTGCTTCATCTGATAACCGTCAGTTCCCGATTTTTCGGGGTTTTCAAAACGGTTCTTTGTGACCAGCAGGAAATAACTGCCGCGCTGAATCACCTCGGTTTCGATCCCGTTCTGCTTAAAATAAACCTGCACGGGAACCAAATCATTCTGTTTTGTATAGGCAACAATCACAATTACATTGTCACCTGTTGAAGTCGCCTTTACCGGCTCCGGTTTCTTGTCCGCCGTCGGCTTTTGGAACTCATTCTGAATCGCCGTCGGTATTTCCGGCTTCACAGGTGTTTGTGCCTTATCCGGGGCTGGCTGCACGGGAATCTCTCGCTGTTTTACCTCTGGTTTTGGCACAACCGGCTCACTGGATTTAGACACCATCTGGGTATCCAGATCCGTCACGTCCACATTCAACACTTCTTTTTGACCTTCAGGCGTTTTACCGGAGACAACCGGCTCACCTTGTTGGCTGCGGCCAATCTTTCCAGCAATCGTGATAATCATCAACACAACGATAACTGCCCCGACGCCTATTCCAATCCATTTAAGCAGCACCTTATCATTCAGCACTTCTCTGACCAATTCCATGGCCCGAGAAGCCTGCTTGGGCTGTTTTAAAACCCTTCCTTTTAACGTAACTGCCGGTCTTGCAACAGGTTTCGTCAAAGGCTTCGGCTGAGCCGGAATCTGTTTGCCTTGCGTTGGAGACGGCTTCAACTGAATTCGCGGTTCCGTCCTGGGCTGCTGCTGAGGCACAGGCTGAGCCTGCGGCGTTTGATTAAGACCCGCGGCCTCTTTTTTTCGCCGTATCGCCTCATATAATGGAATTCGATTCATTTCGCGAACCATAGGATCTCAATTTTAGCCATTAGCAATCCATTTTGTACAGTCTTTCAGGCCTTCCGAGAATCCCTGTACATCCGCCATCCGGTTTATTCAAATCCCTTGAATTTTCTTCCTCCGGGATTGAATCAGGGCCGAATAGTTCGGTTTACACACAATATAAACCGGTGATATTATCCTAATTTTATGTAAATTTCAACCCCAAAAACTCTTCTTCGTCTTATTTTTCCTCACAAATTGTCTCTTGACTTTAATCGGAATTTCGGATAATTAAAAGCCCTTTATTAATTTTCTTTACTCAATACCTATAGTCTGGTATAGATTTTTATACGGATACACAACCGTCGACGAGGATTGCGTATCCGTATCAAGACAAGATAGACGGTGTATTATACCCAACGGGTATGATTATTCCGCGACGGCCACAGGCACGTTTTGTGCCGCGCATAGTCACGGGGTCACGTTACCCTACGCAGCCGCGGGGATAAAGCTGTTGCTGGAAGCTGGCGGCTAAAAGCTTTGCAGCCGCGCCGAAACGGAAAATTTCAAGTTAGGATCAGTATAAAACGTTGTTTCAGGAGTTAAAATGCTACCAACAAAAAAGAAAAGTCATTCGACAATTCGCTCTCGCCGGGCACACAAGGCGCTCAAGCCAGTGAATTATTCACTGTGCAAGAAATGCGGTGCGGCCAAACTGCCTCATGCCGCCTGCGGTAAATGCGGGTATGTCAACTCAGATATCACGCTCAAACTCGGCCAGGAGGCTGAAGAGTAAGCTATGCGGATTGCCATCGACGCGATGGGCGGGGATTACGCCCCCGGCGAAATCATTGCCGGCGCGCTGGAAGCAAAGGATTTGCTCGGCTCCGAGGACGAACTGGTTTTAGTTGGGGACGAGGACGCAATACGTTCCCAATTGAAGGCCATGAAGGCATCCCCGGATACGTTCCGCATTTTCCACGCCCCGGAAGTCATCGGCATGGATGAATCTCCTGTCGATGCGCTGCGTAAAAAACCCAAAAGCTCAATTGCCATTATGGCGCGTATCGCCTCCCACAAACAGGTGGATGCCGTACTGTCCGCGGGGAATACCGGTGCCTGCGTGGCAGCCAGTCAGTTGCGAATGCGCACGCTGGAAGGCGTCGTTCGCCCGGGGATCGCGGTTGTGCTGCCTACGTATAACGGCCCGATTACTATTTGTGATGTCGGGGCCAACATTGCATGCAAGCCTATCCACTTATATCAGTATGCCGTCATGGCCGGTTCCTATTCTCACTTGATGCTGGGCATTCAGAATCCCCGCGTCGGCATTATGAACATCGGCGAAGAAGAAGCCAAGGGGACGGACTTAATCAAAAAGACACGGGCGCTGCTGAAATCCGATCCCAATGTCAACTTTGTCGGCAATGTCGAAGGCCGCGATTTATTTGAAGGCAAATGCGATGTAGTCATCTGCGAGGGATTCGTGGGCAACGTGGTCCTGAAACTGACCGAAGGTGCCGTGGGAATGCTCTTTCAGGTCATTCGTGAAGAACTGATGCAGCGCAATAAGCTGCTGGCCCTGTGGTTTAAAACGGTGGTCAAAAAGATTTATAAAAAATACGATTATCATGAATACGGTGGAGCATTGCTGCTGGGCGTCAATGGAACTTCCATTATCTGCCACGGTTCCAGCAAGGCCCGTACTATTAAAAACGCCATCCTGTCCTGTAAACGATTTTCAGAGAAAAAGATAAACGAGCATATTGTGCAGGCTCTGGCTAAATCAGCGGTAAAATCAAATGGTGAATAATCCAACTGTACAATCCACAAAGCCGACCTGCGCGGTGATTGCCGGGACAGGCTCTTTTATGCCGGAAAAGGTACTGACCAACGACGATTTCGCCAGAATGGTGGAAACCAATGACGAGTGGATTACCACGCGCACCGGCATCAAGCAGCGTCGGATTGCCTCCGAGGAACAAACCACGGCGGTGCTGGCTTCTGAAGCGGCACGCCGGGCTCTTGCCGATGCAGGCATGAAGCCCGAGGAACTGGACTTGATTATCGTGGCAACGATTACACCGGAAATGGTGTTTCCTTCAACAGCCTGCTTTGTGCAAAACGCAATTGGTGCATCCAACGCATGGGCGTTTGATTTATCAGCGGCCTGCAGCGGATTTGTTTATGGTCTTTCGATAGCCCAGCAGTTTATTGGTGCAGGCCGTTACCGCACCGCTATGGTCATCGGTGCCGAAACGCTCAGCCGCATCACCGATTATACGGACCGCGGAAGCTGCATCCTGTTTGGCGATGGGGCCGGGGCGGTTATCCTGAAAGCGGACAACAACGGCGCCTCGATGGGGGTGATGTACAGCACCGCATTCTCAGACGGCGGCGGATGGACTTCGCTGCACTGCAAAGCGTTTGGATCCCGCTATCCGGTCGGCAAACCTCTGCCTGACCCCAAGATGGTCTATATGACCATCAACGGCAAAGAAGTGTACCATACGGCAGTTCGCCGTATTGTGGAACTGGTTAACGAATGTCTTGAAAAATGCGACCTGGACGTCAAGGACATCGCATTATTCATTCCCCACCAGATGAATGCCCGGATTATTGAATCGGTCGGCAAACGACTGAATTTCAGTGACGACCAGATTTTCATTAACATTGATAAATTCGGCAACACCTCAGCCGCCTCCATTCCGATTGCGTTAAATGAAGCAAGACAGACCGGACGCCTGAAAAAGAATGATATTGTCCTGCTGGTCGCCTTTGGCGGCGGATTAACCTGGGGCGCCAACGTAATTCAGTTATAAGAACTGCCCAAACGTATCACAAGGATTTATGGGATGAGTAAAATTGCTTTTATATTTCCGGGTCAGGGAGCACAGCTTGTGGGCATGGGCGCCGATATCGCAGCGGCACATCCCAAAGCCGCGGCCCTGCTGGACAAAGCCTGTGACATCGTCGGCTTTGATCTGAAAAGTCTGTGTTTTCAGGGACCGGAAGAGAAGTTAAATAGTACCGAAATTTCGCAGCCGGCGATATTTACCGTGTCCGCCGCCCTGCTGGAGCTGGTGCGGGAAAAAGCCCCCGCCCTGACACCGCAGGTCACGGCCGGCCTTTCCATGGGGGAATATACGGCGCTGTATGCTGCGGGACTGATGAGCTTTGAAGACGCATTGAAGCTGGTCCTCAAACGCGGTCAGGCCATGCAGACTGCGGCCAATGCCTCGCGCGGCGGGATGGTCAGCCTGATTGGACTGGATGAACCCAAGGTTCGAGAACTTTGCGAAGAGGCGTCCCAGGGCCAGTTGCTGATGCCGGCCAATTTCAACTGCCCGGGTCAGATTGTCATCAGCGGCGCAATCGAAGCCTGCCAGAGAGCTGCCGGGCTTGCCGAAAAATACGGCGCTATGAAGGCCGTTCCGCTGGCGGTAGCCGGGGCGTTTCATACGGAAATGATGAGGCCTGCGGCAGAGGCTCTGGGGCAGGCTTTGGCCGGCTGCCCTCTGCAGAATCCCTCAGCCATTCAGGTCATCGCCAATATCTCGGCGAACTACTATGGTTCAGCCGAACAGATACGCCAGGGCCTCGTGCGGCAGCTTGTCGAACCGATTCTCTGGCAGAAATGTATGGAAAAGCTGATTGCCGATGGCGTCACAAAATTTGTGGAAATCGGCCCCAATCGCGTATTAACCGGATTAATGAAGCGCATTCATCGCCGAGCGGATATTGTGAATATCAGTTCCCTTGAGAGCCTTGAGTCGCTATAATTGAAGACAGATAAACGACCGGCAACATCTTAATTTCAGGTTGGAGAAATTGTATGGCAGAAAAACGTTTGGCAGTAGTCACCGGAGCAGCCCGCGGTATTGGCCGGGCGATTGTTCTGGAACTTCTTAAGCAGGGACGCAAGGTTGCCGGGCTGGATTTGAATGCCCAGCAGCTTGCTGAATTGGAATCCGTGTGTAAAAACGCCGGATTCGAGGTCATCACCCGTTGTGTGGATATCACACAAACCGACAAACTGACGCAGGTACTGGAAGAACTTGCAGAGCACAACGGCGGAATCGGTATTCTGGTCAACAATGCAGGTATTACCCGCGATAAACTGATGATCCAGATGGATGATGAGGATTTTGACCGGGTCATAAATGTCAATCTGCGGGCCGCCTTTGTCGCCACCCGCGTTGCCGCCCGTTCCATGGTCCGCAATAAATTCGGCCGACTGGTCCATATCGCCTCGGTTGCCGGCGTGATGGGACAGGCAGGCTCCACCAACTACGCCGCCAGCAAGGCCGGACTGATTGGCATGAGTAAATCGATTGCCCGCGAAGTCGGCAAGAAAAACGTCACATCCAACTGTATTGCCCCTGGCTTTATTATGACGGATATGACGGCTGTTTTGCACGAACAGGTCAAAGAAGCGGCCATGAACGTCATTCCGATGCGTAAATTCGGTACCCCCGAAGATGTCGCCCGCGCGGTCGCTTTCCTGGCCAGTGACGAGGCTGGTTATATTACCGGGCAGGTCCTGTGCGTGGACGGCGGAATGGCGATGTAGTAAGTATCCAATTGATGTAAGAATTTAAAAAAAAACGTTGAAAACAGGTTATCAGGCCGGTATATTACCGCCGACTGTTCGCAGTCAGAAACAAAATGGATTGAAAAAGTTTACTTTCGATAAAGGAGAACAGCACGTGAGCGAAAATATTGATATCAAGACCGTCGAGGCCAAAGTGATTGAAATCGTCAGCGAGCAGATGGGCGTGGATAAAGCCGAAATCAGCCGCGAAACGTCTTTCATCAACGACCTTAATGCCGATTCACTGGATACAGTTGAACTGGTAATGGAATTCGAGGATGCCTTTGATATGAGCATTCCGGACGAAGAAGCCGAAAAGATTCAGACTGTCGGCGCCGCAATCGACTACATTGTCGATGTGATGAAGAAAAAAGGCAGCGAATAAGCAGGGTCAGGAATGTCAAATCGTCGAGTTGTCATTACGGGCCTGGGCTGCATAACTGCACTGGGTGAAACTGCTGAATCTTTATTTGACGCTGTGTGTCAGGCGAAAAGCGGTATATCGACTATCGAAAGCTTCGATACGTCTTTGTATCCGGTTAAATTCGGCGGCGAAATCAAACAGTTTGAACCGGGCAAATATATCGATGTCCACGAAGCCAACCGAATGGACCGGTTTACGCAGATGGCTTTCGCGTCATCTGTTGTAGCGGTCAAGGACAGCGGCCTGGACTTCGAAAAAGAGGATAAAACCCGGGTCGCAGTCATTGTCGGAACAGGCATTGGCGGCATCAAGGAAATCGAAGATCAGCATGTCCGACTGCTGGATAAAGGCCCCCGCCGGGTTTCGCCGTTTTGCGTGCCCAAACTGATGGGCAATGCCGCAAGCGGCTGCATCTCAATTCAGTGGGGATTGCGCGGACCCAATTTCTGCGTGGTCACAGCCTGTGCCTCCGCCAGCCATGCCATTGGCGAAGCGTTCTACAACATCCTGAACGACCGCAGCGATATGGCCATTACCGGTGGCTCTGAAGCAGCCTTGACGCCGATTGGACTGGCTTCGTTCTGTGCTCTGAAATCGCTGAGTACCCGGAATGACGCCCCCCAGAAAGCCAGTCGTCCCTTTGACAAGGACCGTGACGGCTTTGTTCTGTCCGAAGGCGCTGCAATACTGGTGCTGGAAGAATACGAACATGCCAAAAAACGCGGCGCCAGGATTTATGCGGAACTGCTGGGTTACGGCGGTACCGGTGATGGGCATCATATCACCGCCCCGCTGTCCGATGGTTCCGGCGGCGCTGAAGCTATGCGTGTGGCACTCAAGCAGGCCAAATTAAATCCCGACCAGATTGATTATATCAATGCTCACGGCACCAGCACTCAGCTTAACGATGCGGCTGAAAGCATCGCGGTCAAGTCGGTCTTCGGTTCTCATGCCTACAAGCTGGCCGTCAGCTCCACCAAAAGTTGCCTGGGGCATACCCTCGGCGCCAGCGGCGCAATTGAACTGCTCGTCACAGCCAAAACCATCGAATCCGGAATTATCCATCCGACAGCTAATCTGGAATCCGTTGATCCGGAATGTGATACGAATATGGATTATGTCCCCGGCTCAGCCCGCAAGGCCAATGTACGTTATGCCTTAAGCAACTCGCTGGGTTTTGGCGGTCATAACTGTGCCTTGATTATCGGCAAGATTTAACAAAACTCTGTTACAAAAACAAAAAACCCCGGCGATTAAACCGGGGTTTTTTTACTCCCCACCTTCGAAACCATCACCAAAATATTAATATTTTTAGAATTATTCTACGTTCTGCGGAATTTTCTATTGATATCCGTGAAAATACCCATAAAATCCAGCAAAGTCGTCAGAAAATAGCACATACGCCCAAAGTGGTCGTATAGACTAATAAAGAGTTTTCTCCCCTCCGGAAGGGTCTGCCTGCGGGCGGCCCTTCTCTTTTTTTTGGGGTATTATCTAAAATATACTCCATATTCATTCATATCGTTTACCCTTTTTTTAAAATCAGTATTAATCCGGATCGCCTTCCATCCCCAACAAATCCATTTAACCTTATTATTTATAATAGCTTATAAGTATTTGTTGCCATCCTCGCTCAGTCTGAAAATTAGTTTTCCGGCTCATATCTGGTCCCAATTCTTGCCATTTTCCAGATTTTAACTACAATTCATCTATGACAAACCAACTTTCTATCGGCGTGGCTGGCTGGTCATATCCTGACTGGCAGAAAATCGTCTATCCGGCCGGTGTCAAAGATCCGCTGGCTTATTTGTGCCAGTTTGTTGATTGTATTGAAATTAACTCCACTTTTTATCGTCCCCCCGCGGGACGGATTTGCCAGACATGGCTGTCCAAGACCAAGGACAAACCCGAATTCTTCTTTGCAGCCAAACTCCATCAGGATTTTACACATGAATATAAACTGCATTCGTCGCTTATCAGGGAATTCCATGACGGTTTGCGTCCATTATTAGAAGCCGGCCGGCTCCGACATCTGCTCATGCAGTTCCCCTATTATTTTGACGATTCCCCCAAAAACCGCAGTCACCTGACAGAATTAGTCAATCGGTTTAGCCCACCTTTTAATCTGGCTGTTGAAGTCCGCCATAAATCCTGGGAAACAGCCGACGCCATGGATTTTCTGGCCCGCCTGCAGGTCAGCGTTGCCTCCCTTGATTACCCCATCGGTCCGGATTCGTTCAGCCTGCCCTGCTGCACGGTCGGCAAAGCCGGTTATTTCAGGCTGCACGGGCGGAACACCGAGGCCTGGTTTAAGGCATCCAGCCGGGATGAGAAATATAATTACTGCTACAGCACAGACGAACTGAACCAGATCGAAGGCCGGATCAAGTCGCTTTGTCATGCCTTTACGTCCGTCATGGTCATTACCAATAACCATTATCAGGGTTCCGCTGTTGCCAATGCCCTTGAACTCAAAGCCAGACTGACCGGACAAAAGCAGCTTGTTCCCGAAGTCCTCTTCCTGCGATATCCCCGATTGAAGGAAATCGCCTTGAATCCCCCGCTGTTTTGAATTTATACGAAGTCTTTTGTAGCCATTCGGGTGTCTGCTGCATCTTAAAAGAGAACGCTTGATAGTTCAGATTGATTTTGTTAGGATGAATAATTATCGTAAAAAGCATAACACTGCTGAAAACCAAATAAACACTTATGTAAGGAGACAAACGTGACACGACTTATTGCTGCAACACTCATTTGTGCCTGCCTCGTGCTGAATGGCTGCCACTCCGCCAAAACCGCTAAATCCGATGGATGGATCAGCCTTTTTGACGGAAAGACCCTGAATGGCTGGACTGCCAATGAAAATAAAGATTGCTTCAAGGTGCAGGATGGCAAAATCATCGTCAACGGTGAACGCAGCCATCTGTTCTACACCGGCCCCGTCATGAATGCAAAGTTCACAAATTTCGAGTGGAAAGCCGACATCATGACCCTGCCTAATTCCAACTCCGGCATGTATTTCCATACCCAGTTCCAGGATTCCGGCTGGCCTGACAAAGGGTATGAAGTTCAGGTCAATAACAGCCATGGAGACTGGCGCCGTACCGGCGGACTGTATGCCGTGGTGGATGTCAAAGAAGCTCCCGCCAAAGATAACGAATGGTTCACCCAGCATATCATTGTCAATGGCAAGCACATCACCATCAAGGTTAACGGCGTGGTGACAGTGGACTACACCGAACCGGATAGCATCAGCCAGACCGGCTATCCCGGAATGCCCGGACGAAAACTGTCCAGCGGCACATTCGCCCTTCAGGGACACGATCCAGGAAGCACTGTTTACTTCAAGAATATCATGGTCAAACCTCTGCCCTGACCTGGTATCCTGCAATTAATAGAAACCCCAAGGCCCCACTCCAGTAGTGAGGCCTTTTTTATTTGTCCGGCAACATTCTTTTTAACAGCCTATAAAATCCGGTGTGGACTAATGAAAACATAACATTCTTTTAATAATATTTCAAAAGATTAACCATAATGAGTCCGCACGCGTCAAGATAACATATATACATGACTAAATAGGTCTATATATGTGTATATTTAAGTGTGTATTCTGCAAAAGGCTAAAATAGGTAGCTTATGGATAGAAACTCGGAGGAGGCAACACCATCGTGTATATGATTGTTCCTGAACCGGCAATCCTGCTGGTTGTGGGGGCGGGAGCCTTGTTCATTCGGCGCCGCAAATAATTATTCAAACTGAATCAAAAGAAAAAGACCCCTTCCCGACAGAAAGGGTCTTTTTTTGTTTTTTTCTGAGCGTCCCGCCGCCGGCTCTGTTTCGCTGCGGTCAGGGAATATTCTTCTTGTCGACTTTCCAGCCGGGCCTCTGGGCCACGCCGCAGGGATCTCCGGTGAACATCCTGGCGGCATCCATATCCCCTTTCAACTGCCATTGATACCAGGCCGTCGCAACCACCGCAAATTCACCGCCATGCGGTTGGCGATAGGTTCCGCCGTGTCCCACATTCAGATTGGCCACAAACACCGGCACATGGTTAATTCGGCGAAAATCATCCATCCCGTTATTATAGGCAATGTCTGACTCTCCGCCCAGAATATATAATGCCGGCGAATGCAGTTTCTCAAGATGTTCTTTTTTCAGGCCGGGCATTCCCGGCATACCGCCTCCCGGCGTACCCAGAATGCCGCTGTTGCAGATAACCGCAGTCGTGATGCGAGGGTCGGGAGCAACCTCCAGCGTCTGCAGCCCGCCGCAGGACATCCCACTGACCGAGATTTTCGTTGTATCAATTTTGCCATAATATGGACTTGTCTTACTGCTGTTTTGAGCAATCGCCCAGTCAATAGCATCGATCAACTGCGACGAGGTTGACCGTCCACCGCCCTGCTGACCTTCCTGCGGCATCGGCCCGATTGCTATGACCAGAAAGCCGTGTGATGCCACTTCAGACAAAAAGTTGACATGTTCCCACGGCGAATTGGCACAGGCCCCGTTGCCCCAGGCAATAATCGGCAGTTTGTTCGTTTCGCCAAAAACGCTCAGGTCTTTGGGCCGGAATATCGTATGCGTTGCCAGTGTACTGTCAGTCACCATCACCGCAGGGCAAGGCCCGGTCCCGCCATCCTCCACGGTCCTTACGGCTGTTTCCGTTGATACGATAAGCTGCTCATCAGGCTCATCGGATTCGGGGGTCGGATAACCGAGGATGGACAGCATTTTCCAGGCATATCGCTTGCCCAGCAGGCGATATCCGGCCGGAGTAAAATGCAGATGGTCCGGATGGCAGGCACAGCCTTTTGAAGAAATCACATGTGCATTTGGAATTGTCTCAGGCAGCCTGGCGATGATGGAATTCATGCTTGCACAAGCACCTCCCTGATCTGCATGCACGACTTCACCGGCCAGCAGAGGAACCTGTTCGGCCTTGAGGTTCAAGTCTTTGATCAGGTTGTCATAAACGCCTTTGACCTTCACAGGCCATTGCTTGTCGTTGGTGTTGGACTCGCCCTGATGCAGGAGAATCCCCTTGATGACGCCGTCTTTCTGAGCTAATTGGGCCATGTCAACAAGATACTGATAGGGATTGCCGTTGTATGTTTTGATAATACCCGACATCCACGATGGAGCTGTTGATATATAATCCGCGCAGGCGTTTTTGTCGAACAGTTCAATTTTGCACCCGCCCACGGAAACATTCACCACGCCGACGCGTATCGCTTTCGGAAGGCCGGCAGCCAGGGTTCTGCCAAAATAATCGGCAGGACAAAGCCCCGAATTGGGCCGGCATAATGGCGGCACCGCATCGTACCAGGTACCCTTCGTTCTTTCCAGCTTCGGAAAATCGACAGCCGCCAGGACCTGAAAACGGCTATCCACACCTGTCTTATCCTGCGGTTCAATCCCCGGAAAACCTTCCATATTCGACTGCCCAAAGCACAGAAAGATGTAAAAGTTCGGATCGGAATCTGCAACACTGCGCACGGTCAGTACAAGTAATACGGATAAAATAATGAATCTCAGTTTCATAACGGCAGCCTCCTGTCATAAATGACGTTAACTATATTTCTTTTGTCCGCAAAGCATGGCTTTATTTTTGCAGAGGATTATCAAAATACAGGGTAATCAGAATTCGAATCAGAACAAGTTTGTTTTTCACCAATAACTTTTTTTGAACATCCATAACCCATCGTGTTCTTTTGACAGGCCAACACCCCATATTATCAACAATATACAAGCCCCGCATGCTGACCTAAAATCTCTGACCAAGCTCACGGGCAGGATATCAGCTATTTTATGGACCTTGAATGGCGATTAATAAGATAAGCCTTATTTTTTAGTCAATGCATTTCTTGCCGCATTGATAACCGGATCGGCAGTGGTAATCTGATTGGCTCGGACTTTGACAAGGACGTCGGGCTTGATGCCGACCCCTTCAAAACAGGTCCCGTCCGGCAGCATCGCTTTCCAGCAGGGCAAATAGACCGTCACCCCATTGCCTAACTCATACGGCTGGGGATTGCCAGAACTGCCCTGAGTCGGTTCGCCGACCAGGATGCAGCCGGGGACCTGCTTCATCATCAGCACAAACGCCTCACAACTGCTCATGACGACCGGGCCGGTTAATACGGCAACCTTGCCGCGGTATGCGGGACGATTTTTGCTGGGGACCAGCCGGCGTTCATGGGCATCTGTAAATCCGTCGGGGGCTTCGGCATCGCGGATGACGTGCTTGGCGTACACTTTAGGGCTATCGATAAAACAGCCTGCAAACTCCTGGGCAATCGGTTCACTGCCGCCCCCGTTGCCGCGAACATCTATAATCAGACCGGGCGCTGCTGCGAATTCGTTCAAAGCGGCATAAAGTGCTTCATAATAATCTTTGTGCTGAGCACTCCAGCCGTCAATATAAATATACCCGATGCCATCCGGAAATTGCCCCGTCCAGATATAGTCATTCTGTTTTTTGAAATTCGGCACCATAGTGGGCAGTTTCTGAAAATCGGCATTGGGAGCAACCGGGTTGCGATATGCCGGGACCGTCTGGTCGCCGACCGTCAGCCAGATATGCTTATCCTTGGCATGAGCCAGCAAAAGCCCCGCCGTGCGTGCAAATGACATGGGGCTGTCGGCGTATATCAGCTTGTCCTGGTATTGTGCAAATAATTGATCCCAATCGAGCTTTTTAAGCATCTTATAGGAATAGTGGTCATCAATGGCCTTTCGAAGTTCCTCTATGGCCTTCTGATTGTCTTCCGTTGAAACGCCCTGTACGCTATCGGCGGACTGGCCGTTTTCGCCGGCTGTCTGAAACTGAACCACCAGCACTTCCGCCGATTCGCCGGAGGTGCTTTTGAAGTTTTGATATGACGACGAATTGATGCCGAATGTGTAGTTGTGATTAGGCTTGAGTTTTGCCGAAAAGACGAACGCCCGTTTGCCTGACCATTGCGGTTTGCCGATAGGCTCGGGAAAGTCATCGCCGCCGCCGCATAGCGAATAGCCACTGGTATTCATATCCTGGTCAAACACGATCCGGATTTTAATCGGCCCCGGCGGAACATCCACGGCTCCGTTTTCCGGAAACATCTTGATGACTTTGGGGGGACGGGCGAAAGCAGAGGAGGAAAACGCTAAAAGGACAAACATTAAACGGATTTTACTGTTCATAGGGTGCTCCTTTCAAATATCGCCTTCTTAAGCTCTCGATTCTTTTATCCGTGTTGGCGGTTAGAAAAAGTGAGGATTGGCTGTCGCGGCATCCGAAACCACAAAAGTCTCCGTAAATTGTTTATTTACAAGACGTTATAGCAAATGGGCGATACAGGACTCGAACCTGTGACCTCACGGGTGTGATCCGTGCGCTCTAACCAACTGAGCTAAACGCCCTAAAGGTAACAATTTATATAGCCAAAATCAGACTCTGTCAAGAGGTTTATGGACAGGCGTTATAAATGACCTTAAATACAGCCTTACCTTATCCACTTTTCTGGCGATTCATAGATTACACGTTGAAGCGGAAATTGATAATATCGCCGTCCTGAACGACATAGGCCTTGCCTTCGAGCCGCATTTTGCCGGCGGCCTTGACATTTTTTTCATCGCCAAGCTGTTTAAGGTCGTTGTAAGCCATGGTTTCGGCACGGATGAAGCCGCGTTTGATATCGCTGTGAATCTTGCCGGCGGCGTCAAGGGCCGTCGTGCCGGCGGTAATGGGCCAGGCCCGGACTTCATCTTTGCCAACGGTCAGGAAACTGATAAGACCGAGGGTTTTATAGCAACTCTGGACGAATTTTATGGAGGCCGGTTCTTTGAGGCCAAGGTCGGCCATGAATTCCTTACGGCTTTCGGGGTCCAGGCCGGCCAGTTCGCTTTCGATTTTGGCACAAAGCTGGACAATTTCGACGCCGGGGGCGGCTTTGGACAAATCGATAGGTTTGTTGAGCGCATTCTCACCGACATTGACAACGACCATCATGGGCCGCAGCGTCAGGAAGCCCAGCGGCTTGATAATCTCCAGTTCATGTTCGCTTTGGATGACGCTGCTGATGGGCTGTTCGGATTCGAGAGCCTTTTGCAGTTTCAATTGCAGTTCCAGTTCGGCTTTATCCTGGGCCTGGGTCTTTGTGGGTTTGTTAACTTGTTTTTCCAGGCGTTCAATGCGCGTCGTGACCAGCTCAAGGTCGGCCAGCAGGAATTCGGTACGGAGTTCTTCAAGGTCTTTGGCCGGATCAATACGCTCACGATAAGCAGGCACGGAATCATTGGCAAATGCCCGCACCACAAGAACAAACATATCCACGGTACGAATGTTGCCGAACAGCTTGCGTGCAGCCGCCCTGCCGTGCTCATCCGCAAAGGATACTCCCGGCAAATCGAGACAGTCCACGGTACCGGGGACGAGCTTGTTGGGTTGATACAGGGCATTGAGCCAATCGAGCCGTTCGTCTGGTACCGGTACAATCTGCTCATGGATTTCAGTGGAACCCATCATCGCCGGGGCTTTGCCGGTGATGGCGGACAATATCGTGCTCTTGCCGGATTGGGGCAGACCAATTAATGCAACTTTCATTCAAACTACCTCGTATTGTTATCGGTTTATTATTTTTGGAAATCAAAGCTGGTTACAGCTTGTAAACAGTGTTGCCAGACGCATCATACGCAACGACAGCCGGAAAGTCCCTGAATTCAAGCCTGCGGATGGCTTCGGCCCCCAGGTCTTCATAGGCTACCAATTCGCTTGCGACGATGTGCCTGCTGAGCAGCGCCCCGGCCCCGCCGAGCGTGGACAGGTGAACCGCAGTGTACTGCTGCAAGGCCTGACGTACTTCGGAACTGCGGTAGCCTTTGCCAAGCGTGGCCTTGAGACCCTGGGCATAGAGCATCGGGCTGAAGGCATCCATCCGGCTGGAGGTGGTCGGGCCTGCGGCTCCGATAACCTGCCCCGGCCGAGCGGGTGTCGGCCCCACGTAATAGATAACCGCCCCTCGGATGTCAAATGGCAGGGGTTTACCCTGCTCGATCAGGGCGCACAGACGCTTATGGGCCTGGTCACGGGCGGCATAGACATAGCCGCTGATCCGGACTTCGTCCCCGGCCCGCAAGGATTTGACGGCCGCATCATCCAGCGGTGTATGTAATTGTATGGATTTTATGCTCATGGCTCACTATTCATATTACAGATAAAACTTTGCGTCTATTTTAGCAAATTTTTCGCGTTTTTCGACTGAAAACTGAAGATTCTGCGACAGAAGCCGGATTTTTCGTCGAAACTGCCATTTTTTTACCCTGGACATCCCAAAACGGGGTATAATAGGGGTATGGCTAAATATCCAATCTATCTTGAACTGTCAAATCGCCGGACGGTAGTCATAGGCGGGGGAACGGTTGCCCTGCGTAAGACTCAATCCCTGGTTGAGGCCGGAGCGCGTGTGACGGTAATTGCCGAACATGTGCCGGCCAATATGGAATCGGCATTTAACCTCCCCGATGTGAAACTGGTGATAAGCACCTACAGGAAGGACTACCTCGTGGGAGCGGTTTTGTGCATTGCCGCGACCAATGATATGGGGGTGAATAAACAGGTTTATGCGGACTGCCAGGAACTTGAGATTCTATGCAATGTGGTGGATCAGCCGGAATTGTGCGATTTTTATGTCCCGGCGGTGGTTAAGCGGGGGAATTTGCAGATTGCCATTGGGACGGATGGCAATTGTCCGGCCTATGCGGGGCATGTACGAAAAAAACTCGAGGAACTCTTTACCGAAACGCATGGGCGGTTTGTGGAAGAACTGGAAAAAGTGCGACGGCATGTTATTGTGGAAATCCCCAATCCCGACCACCGTAAGATTCTATTGGGTGATCTGGCCAGTGACGAATCCTTCGAATATTTCAGCGCCTACGGTTCCGACCAGTGGCATCGGCATTGCCGCGAACGCATGCATAAAATCCAGCAGGGCTGACCGCCGCGGACGCCCTGCCGGATTGATTGCACCCATTATTTGGATTTTAGGATATCCCGTATTTCAGTCAGCAGGACTTGTTCTTTGGTAGGAGCCGGGGGCGGTGTCGGCTTGGCTTCTTCTTTCTTCTTGGCCATATTCATCAACTTAATAATGGCAAATATTGCTGCTGCAACGATCAGAAAATTTACGATCGTATTAATAAATGCCCCATAATTGATCTTCACCGCCTCAGCAACAACCTTGTCACCCTCCATCACCGCCGCCTTTAGCGTGATGCCAAGCTTGGAAAAATCCACCTTGCCCAGAAGAATCCCGATGGGAGGCATTATCACATCCTTGACTAACGAATTGACGATTTGCCCAAATGCGGCACCGATAATGATACCGACGGCCATGTCCATCACGTTGCCGCGCATGGCGAATGTTTTGAATTCCTGCCACAAGCTCATAATGCACCCTTTCAAGATAAGTGTTGTCTTGATATGTTCGATTTAAACTTGTTAAATAACCTGACCTCATTCTTAACGATAGATAGTTTATTCGATATTTTTCCCCTGTAAAGCCTAATTTTGGGGAAATAATCACTCGGACTGGCCGGAAAATGTCTTTACAAAACCCCTGTTTTTGGATATATTAATTGCTTTCGCCGAGGTAGCTCAACGGTAGAGCACGGCTTTCGTAAAGCCGGGGTTGTGGGTTCAAATCC
>CAZVYY010000020.1:0-74763 GCA_964630775.1 uncultured Pirellulales bacterium
GAAAGAAAATGGCAAAGACCAAAAATATCGAATTCTTATAGCGCTGTCATACTAATGATCTCGGAACTGCAGCCCATATTAATGATAATCGCGTTTTGGTAATCCACATTGTATCGGCGGATTCTCACAAAATGCGACACAAGATAATACACAATCGTAATAAAGACAGGTTTGAAAATAGTTTTATGATCCATCATCATCTTGCGTTCAAATAGCAAGTCGACAAGAAATAAAGCTGTAAAAAGGACGAGGGCTGTCATGAAAAATAACAAAGCAGTCCGCAGCTTCATCTCCCGGTCCTTTTTGGCGTAGGGAAACGTCGTTACTTCATTTGGATTCCGCTCTTCCATCGCTAATATCCCTTCTGTTTACACTGATCCTGCTTAAAATGCTGCCTTCGACAAAAATAATATAAATTCCCTCCCCAATACGCAATGCCAATTTCGCGTAATCCAGGCATTATCTTCTATTTTACAATCTACAATGTACAATTTAAAATTCTTCGAATCCAAGAATGCCCCCCATCCCCCCCAATTTCCCTTCCCTGTATACCATACCTGTATACCTTTATCTTGTTCATCCTGTAAATCCTGTCAAAAAAGATTTTTTTGGAAATTTTCCTTGCAAGTCCAATAATCCGTGATATATTATAATAGTAGATGAGAGTTAATGATTCATAGCGAGACCAAAATCATGACAAATCAACCAAATAACCCAGTCCAGGACCCCTCCCAAAAGTGGTACAGCATCAAAGAAGCCGCCGAGTACCTCGGCATCAGCCAGCCCACCATCTTCCGGTGGATGAAGGAAGGGGTATTATCGTTCTACAAAGTCGGCAATTCAACCCGCTTTTCGCAGGAGGGTCTGGATGCCGTCATCGAGAAGACGACCGGCATGAAGGAGGCCGAAAAAGCCGCGGGCAGTTGCATCGCCTGTGGGCATACCGTACTGGTGGAAGGCCGGATGCAAAGCACTGGTAAATTCTATTTCAAACCTTCTTCCTCCAGTTTCTGGTCGCTCCACGAGGCCCTTGTTTCAACACGGGCCCGGGTCTGCCCTGCCTGCGGCTATATTCAGCTTTATGCCGATACGGACAAGCTCAAAAAGCTCAAACCCAAAGAGATAGAACAGGCTAACAAGGCCGAAGTCGGGCCGGAGATAGATGACATCGAGCAGTGAGGAGATTTCCGGCTGACATGGATGATTAGGAAAGGAGCAGCAGGATGAGACCGAAGGATCAATTCAGTAATCTGGCCCGGGCGAGGGCGGCCCAAACGCCGCCTGCCGACGGCTGGGAAAACCAATACAAATGTTACGGACACATTTTACAGGAAATGGAGGCAGCTATGGACGAAACAAAAAACAATTCACAAACCGAAGAAACCATCCAGTTTCAGTATGAGCCGAAGACACCCGACGCCAAATCCGTCTTCAACTCGCCGCTCAACTCCGACACCATGCGCTGCTTTTTTCGCTTCGCGGGGGGCAGCCCGTTGTACTGCCTTAGTGCCGTATTTGTTGCCTACGGAATCGTCACCCTGCTGGCGCCTGTTCTTGAGGCGAGCGATAGTCTGCGACAGGCACTGCCCTGCCTGCTCACGCTGCATGGCTACGAACTGTCGCTGCTGGCGGTCCTGGTCTTCATCGTATCCAGAAAGGGTGTTGACAAAGCGAATTCCACTGTGATGCAGGCGGCATAAGGAGCTTAATTTTTTATTAAGGAGAACAGATTATGGAACAGAAAAACGGATTAACACTGGTCGGATTGATTTTTACGATTGTTATTGTTTTATTCCTTGCAGCAATAATCATTCCACGTGGAATAAATCCAAACATCGCCAGACGTATTATCTGCGCAACTAATCTCAAAGGACTCGGCACTGCCTTATTAGTTTATGCCAGAGATTATGACGGCAATTATCCGCAGCTTCCCGGCATGGGGCCATGGTCTAAGGAACTGGGTTTTGCCTTTGATATGGATAAACCCGATTTCTCGGAGACTGGCCAACAAGGCTATGTCGGAAGGACTATTACCGCAAGTTGGTACCTGCTGGTGAGAGAAGCAGATGTTTCCCCAAAAAGTTTTGTTTGTATGGCTTCTGAACAAAAGGAGTTTAAGGGAAAAAATTCGGCAAAACGGGATATTATCGATTTGTGGGATTTCGGGAACAATCCTTACCAGCATGTCAGCTATGCCATGCACAACCCATACAGCAAGTATCCGGCCAAAAATTCACACCCTGCTTCCTTCGCTGTTGCAGCCGATATGAATCCGTGGATGGTCAATGGGGATTTCATCCAGGCTGGAAAGAATAATACCCCGCCTCAGATTATCACAGTGAGTGACGACACAACATGCAAGCTTGGAAATTCATATCATCATCGATCAAAACATAATTTCAAAGGCCAGAACGTCCTTTATGCTGATGGACACAGTGCATGGGAAACCAGGTCTGATGTCGGCACACGTAACGACAATATCTACACTTACTGGAGCACAGAGAAAGAGCCGTCCACACAAGATGTTCGGGGTGGTACGGCACCGACCGGACGGACGGCGGACAATGACGCAAAATCCAAAGAGGATTCGTTTCTGGTTCTGTAGAAAAGTCGCTTTTGTGTCGCCCCTGCCGGGGCTTATTGAGGAGATGGCCTGCTTCCGGGGGTTTCCACCCCCGGCTATTTTCTTTCGCCCCGTTGGGGCTTAAATTAAGGAGAGAACACTTTCTTCCGGGGGCTTACGCACCCCGGCTATGATACTTCGTGACCCCTCCGGGGTCTTATAAATATGACTTCTATTAAGTACTGTATCCTGAGTTCAAAACAACCTTTGAAGACACAAATAAAAAATCAAAATGACAATGCAAAATTTTTAAAAAGAAAAACAGCATCAAAGATTTCAAAATCTTACCCTGAGCGATTTGGCTTGTCAGGCCCACACAAAGCATCCCTTCGCGAAGGCAGGGACAGGAATACAGCTTTTACTTCCATGCTCTGGATTCCCGCCTCCGCGGGAATGACAATGCAGCATAAGCCCAAAGGTTTTTTCCAATAATTCATTTTAGCGGACAAAGGGATCCTGTTGCCGCCTCAAAGCAATTATCAGGGTCAGCCTAAAGGTTTTCTTCCCAGCCGCCGCCGAGGGCTTTATAGAGGGCAACGATATTGGTCGAGATGGTGCGGTTGCTGTTGACGAGGGCATCTTCGGCAGAAAACAAGGCCCGCTGGGTTGTCAGGACGTTCAGGAAGTCGGTCTCGCCTTCGGTATAAAGCTGTGTGGAAAGCTCCACCGCTCTGCGGTTGGCATCGACGACGCGCTGCAGGGCGTCGCGGTGTTCCTGCTCCTTGGTCGCGGCGGTCAGTGCACTTTCGACATCCCGCAGGGCTGCCAGCACGGTCTGCTGATAGGCCAGCAGGTATTGTTCCTGGAGGGCTTTCTGGATTTCGATATTGGCCTGAATCCGCCCGGCATTGAAAATGGACCAGCTTACCGAAGGGCCGGCAGACCAGATGCGGCGGTCCCAGTCGAACAGGTCATTGGAATGGATATTGCTGAAGCCCGCTGAGCCAGTGAGGGTAAATTTCGGGAACAGGTCGGCTGTAGCGACGCCGATGGCGGCGGTGGCGGCATGGACCTGGGCCTCGGCCCGGCGGATGTCCGGCCGGCGGCGAAGCAGTTCCGAGGGCACCCCCAGCGGCGGCTGCGACATGGCGGTGGGGATGGTCCCGACCGGGTTCAGTTCGGCAAGCAGGGCCGACGGCTCACTGCCCAGCAGCACGCTGAGGATATAGATGGTCTGGCGAACCGCCGACTCGAGCGTCGGAAGCTGGGCGGCGGTCGTGGCGACCTGCGATTCGGCCGTCACCACATCCAATGCGCTGACCAGGCCGGCATTAGCCCGCTGACGGGTCAGGTCGGCGGTCTTCTGCTGGGTTTCTAAATTGCGTTTGAGGATTTCGATTTCCTGCTGATAGCCTCGCAGGTCGATATAGTTTAATGCGACCTCGGCGGCCAGCGTCACCCAGACATCCCGCAGGTCTTCTTCGGCGGCGGCAATCTGGGCTTCGGCGGCCTCAATATCCCGACGTGTTCCGCCGAAGATATCCAGTTCCCAGCCTGCATCGAGGCCGGTCTGGTAGAGATTGTCGGTATTTCCTGCGGCCGTGCGTCCACGGGTCGCAGAGCCGGAGACATCGGCACTGGGCCACAGCCAGGATGAGGCCACCGCACGGGAGGCACGGGCCTGACGAATGCGGGAGCGGGCCTGTTTGAGGTCAAGGCTGGACTCCATGGCACGCTCGACCAGCGAAGTCAGCTGCTCATCACCGAAGCGGGTCCACCACTGGATGAGGTTTGGCTCGGACTCAGTCACAGCCGCTGGACTGGTCCAGTTGGCAGGGGTCGCTACTTCGGGACTTGTGAAATCCGGGCCGACCTTGCAGCCAGCCAGAAGGAGGCCTAAAGTCAGCGCTGTGCCGCACACTATCACATGATGAATTTTGTAAGATTGCATAATCGATCCTGTACTCGTCATATTCATAGAGAATTTACCTGACTCAAACTAAACGACTGGATTTGTCATACCCGCGGAGGCAGGCATCCAATTTTGACCGTGTGCTCTGGATTCCCGTCCCCGCCTTCGCGAGGACAGGCCTTTTTGCGGGAATGACAATTTTCTATCACATCATTCACAAAAAGCGTTTGTGTCATTATCTTTTCGCCATTGGGTATTATTCATATCGCAGGGCTTCAATCGGGTCCAGCCGGGAGGCCTTCCAGGCGGGGTAATACCCGAACACAATGCCCACCGTCGCCGAGACGACCACCGCGGCGATAATGGCCGCCGGTGAGGTCATCACCGGCCATTTCAGGAAGCATCGCACCAGCAGCGAACCACCGTGGCCCATGAGAATACCCAGCGCCCCGCCGAGCAGGCACAGCACGACCGCCTCGACCAGAAACTGGGTCAGGATGTCGCGGCTCTGGGCGCCGACGGCCATGCGAAGGCCGATTTCGTGGGTCCGTTCGGTGACGGAGACCAGCATGATATTCATAATCCCGACGCCGCCGACGACCAGTGAAATCAGGGCCACACACAAGAGCAGGTTGGTCATCATTCGCGTTGTCGAGGTCATCACCGATGACAGTTCGGCCATATTGCGGATGACAAAATCCTCAGGCTGGCCGGGACGGATGCGATGGCGATCCCGCAGCAGCGAGGTAATCTGGCGGATGGCCAGCGGGATTTCATTGGCCGAATTAGCCAGAACCTGGATTTCATCGACGTTGGTAAACCGCACGAGCATGGGGTTGTTGGCCGCCTGTGTGCTGGATTTTTCGGGGTACAGGCTGACGGTGCTGCTTGGATATAAATCGCTGATGGTGTTGACCGCCGAGGAGGTTGAAGACGACGTGGAAGACCGGCTTTGGATTGCATTGGTCACCGACGAGCCGGCGATGTTGTATTTGATGGTCGTCCAGGGAGCGACGATGACATCATCCTGATCCATACCCATCATGTTGGCGCCCTTCTGTTTGAGGACGCCGAGAATTCGCAGGGAGACATTATTGAGTCGGACTTCCTTGCCGATGGGAGATCGTCCGTCGAACAATTCCCGAACGATAGTCTGGCCGACGACGCAGACCTTGCTGCTGTTGAGCACATCCAGATCGGTGAAAAGCTCGCCGTCGGTGGGTACATTCCATTCCCGGACATCGAAATAGGCCGGCGAGGAACCATAGATAAAGGTCGGGACCCAGTTGCGGTCGCCGCAGACAATCTGGGTGCGGGTGCGAACGACGGGTGCGGCGGTTTTGACGGCGGTGCATTCCTTGATAACCGCTTCGCAGTCGTCGGGAGTCAGGGTCATAATGCTGCCGGAGCCGAAACTGACACCGCTGCTGGAGGCGGTGCCGGGATGAATCATCAGGCTGTTGGCTCCCATGCTGGCGATGGTTTTCTGGATGGCCGCCGAGGAGCCGGCACCGATTTCCATCATCGCAATGACGGCGCCGACGCCGATGATGATGCCCAGGGTGGTCAGGGCCGCCCGCATGGGGTTGCGCCGCAGGGCACGCAGGGCTGTTCGCATTGTACGATAGGTCTTCATGCGTTACCTCCCACGGATACGCGACCGCCAAAGGCCCCATCGACAATCATGCCGTCATGAATGCGAATAGTCCGCTTGGCGTGCTGGGCGACGCCGGCATCATGGGTGACCAGGATCATCGTAATGCCTTCTTCCTCATTGAGCTGGCGAAGGATGTTGAGCACATCTTTGCTGGTATGGGAATCAAGGTTGCCGGTGGGCTCATCGGCAAAGACGATTGGGGGGCGATTGACCAGGGCACGGGCGATGGCCACGCGCTGCTGCTGGCCGCCGGAAAGCTGCGACGGTTCGTGGTCCAGGCGGTCGCCCAGGCCGAACCGCGTTAATAATTCCTCGGCTCGCCGGCGGCACTGGCGGTCGGTCAGATTCTCCGACGTATAGGTCAGCGGCATCACAACATTATCGACGGCGCTGGTACGGGCCAGAAGATTGAAGTTCTGAAATACGAAGCCGACTTTTTTGTTGCGAATAACGGCGCGGCCATCGGATGTCAGGCGAGAGATATCCTGACCGTCCAGCAGGTACTGGCCGGAAGTGGGATGGTCCAGGCAGCCGAGAATATTCATCAGCGTGCTCTTGCCCGAGCCGGAGGCACCCATCAGAGCGACGAATTCCCCGCGTTCGACTTTCAGGGACACGCCCTTGAGTACCGGCAGCGACATATCGCCGATATGGTAGGTCTTGCAGATGTTGTTGAGTTCGATTAATGCCATAGGGTTTTCCGATGCTTAGCGTCTGCGTCTGAATTGCGGCGTAAACGGATTGGTCGTATTGCTGTTGCCATCGTCGACAGTGGCCACCTGTTCGCCGGTGACGACCAGCAGCCCTTCCTTGCACAGGCCCGGATCGACACCGCCGGGCTGGGGATGGATTTCCGTGGCGATGCCGTCAGTCAGGCCGGTTTTGACCACCAGGGGCTTGACGAATTCGCCTTCGGCAATCCAGATCACGCTGGGGATATCCTGCGTTTGCACCGCAGCTTTGTCTGCTGCTGCAGCGGCAGCCCCGGGAGCGGCGGGGGCGGCGGTTTCTGTTTGCAGGATCAGCTTGACCAGTTCGGAATCGCGATACTCGGGGGCAACCTGCTCAAGCATGGGAGACCATCGGATTGCGGCATTCTGGACTTTGAGGACATCCTTGCGGCACTCGGTTTCAAAGGTGACGTCGGCGGTCAGATACGGCAGGAGTGTGCCGTCGCTGTTGTCGGTGTTGACTTCCACGACGTAATTGACGACGTTCTGGGTCATCGAGGCATTGAGGCGAACCTTGTTGACCTGGCCTTTAAAGACGCGATCGGGGAAGGCATTGACTTTGAACGTAACAGGCTGGCCGGGGCGAATGCTGCCGATGGAGGCTTCGCTGACCGAGACCCAGATTTCCATGCGGGTGAGGTCCTTGGCAATCAGAAACAGGCTGGGAGTGTTGAGGCTGGCGGCAACGGTCTGGCCGATGTTGACGCGCCGGTCGATAATCACGCCGTTGGCCGGGGAGACGATCGTACAATAGCCGAGATTGCGTTTGGCCACAACCAGATTGGCCTGAGCCTGGGCGACAGCAGCCTGGGCCTGCTGGATTGCCGCCTTGCCGACATCGAGATTGGCTTTGGCGATTTCATAGGCAGATTGATAGGCGTCAAAGGTGCTCTGGGCCAGGGCTTCGGAGGGGCCCAGCTTCTGAGCACGCTGCCAGTCGCGTTCGGCCTGATAGGACTTGGCTTCCAGTTGTTTTAATTCGGCCCGGCTTTTTTCGAGGCTGGCCTCGGCCTGTTTGAGAGTGGCATTGGCCTGATCCAACTGGGCAACATAGACGGCATCGTCAATCTGGGCCAGGATGGCGCCTTCTTCGACGATGGAACAGTGATCAACTTCCTTGCCGTCTTTGTCCTTGCCGAAGGCCTTGATTTCGCCGGAGACACGAGCACCGACGTCAATCGACTCCACCGGCTCAATGGTGCCGGTGGCAGTGATGGTTGCCTGCAGATCGCCGCGTTTGACTTCCACGGTACGAAACGACAGGGTTGATGCGCTGGAGCGGCTGGAATACCATGCAATGGAGATTCCCACCACAGCCACGACCAGCAAAAGCAATCCCGTTTTTTTGATTCCACCTGACATAATCAATTCCTTGTTTATATACTCTGATTCGAGTTTCCCGTTTGAATCTGATTGCGAATATCTTGAATGCCGGCCAGTGAGAATCGAACAATATGGTCGGCAATCGCTTCCAGGCCCACTGCATCGACCAAGGACGGCGGTGCCAGCTCCGGCTTGGGCGTCATCCGGCGATGACGAGCAAGATGGCGAACATCAAAACACTGGGAGCGAACACTCATCATGCACATCTCGACCTGCTGATCTGTGGCCTGCGGGCCAAGCAGTCCGCGGATGAGGGTCACAAACCGCTGCCGCAGGGGTTCGATGGATTGATGCACCACCTCGAACAGCAGGCCGGTGGGGTTGGCGAACTCCTTGAGCATGATTTCAAACTCGAAGCTGTCCGGATCGACGCCGCGCTGCAGCATGGCCAGGACATGAGCACGAAACTGCTGTTCCAGCGGAGCATCCAGCCCAACACCGCCGTCGGGCGGGTACTTTTCCATCGATTCCTGAAACGACATCTGCCAGGCCTGCCTGTATAAGGTCTCCTTGTCGCCGAAATGATAATTAACAGCGGCAATATTGGCCCCGGCCCGCTCGCAAATCTCGGCAACGGTTGCGTAACGAAAACCTTTGGCTGCAAACACTTCGCAGGCAACCCTCAGCAGGCTTTCTCGTGTAGAATTGGTCTTCTTTTTATTATCGGACGTCATTCTGTTCTTTATAATTCAAATAACTATTTTAAATAGACATTTTAAAGATTTGTTTTATTGCAGTCAATTTGTTTTTTGAATTAATATTTTTACGCAATCCCGTAAAGGATTTAAAATAAAAGAGTTATGATTTTTCTTGTATTTTGTCAGTTTTGTTTTACCTTTGGGACAAAGGCAAGAGACTGAGAATTTCTTTTCTTAAGGCTGATAACCATGAAATCGTATCGCAAAGAACTGTGGTTTAACACCCCGCACCGGCGGGATTATATCAATATTACTCCGACTGTCGAGCAATGCCTGGCCGAGTCGGGGATTCGGGAGGGGCTGGTGCTGGTCAACGCGATGCATATCACGGCCAGTGTATTCATTAATGACGACGAGAGCGGGCTGCATGAGGATTTCGAGGTGTGGCTGGAAAAGCTGGCGCCGGAAAAACCGCATTCTCAGTATCAGCACAATGGATATGAGGATAACGCCGATGCTCATTTGAAGCGGCAGGTGATGGGCCGGGAGGTGGTGGCTGCGGTGACCGAGGGCAAGCTGGACCTGGGACCGTGGGAACAGATTTTTTACGGGGAATTCGACGGGATGCGGCGAAAACGGGTATTAGTCAAGATTATCGGGGAATAAACGGCGTTACCGGATATTGCCAATCAGCTTTTCGAACAGGCCTTTTTCCGGGTTATAACTGAGCATTTCGCCGGCTTCGAGGTCGAAATACCAGCCGTGGATGGCGAGTTTGCCCTGTTCGACGCGGTCGGTAATCCAGGGGAATGTCAGCAGATTTTCAAGGGAAATCAGCATCGCGGCTTGTTCACAGGCTCGGCATTGCAGTTGGGGGGTTTTATCGGACAAGTCTTTGAGGACGGCGTGCTTGGCCGGGCGAGCGATATCGACCCAGTGGTCGATAAATTCACCAAATGGCGTCTGTTCGCTACTGCGCATCAGGGCGTCGATGCCGCCGCAGTGGGAATGGCCCAGGATGATAATATGCTCGACTTCCAGAAACCGCACGGCATATTCGAGGGCGGAGCTGACGCCATGAAAGTGGGTGTCGGGCTCATAGGGCGGGACCAGATTGGCGACATTCCGGATGACAAACAGGTCTCCGGGACGACAGTCGGTGACGATGGCCGGGTCCACGCGGGAGTCGCTGCAGCCGATGACGAGGACTTTGGGAGTTTGTTTGCGGCGGAGCTGGTCAAAAAGGGTGTCGTCTGAGTGGAAAAATTGCCGCTGGAAACGTCGAAATCCGCTGATGAGTTTCTGGATATCCTGCATATTCTATCAGCTCTTTATTTTGGCGTTGGTCAAAACAGTTCTTACCGGTATAATCATCGGCGGCGGATTGTACGGATTTTGGGTCCGTTGTCCACAAAAATCAGAAAAAAAATCGAATCAGGAACAGACACAGGATTCCGTATAAATATGGAAATGCTGCATTGATGATGTCTTTTTTGCTACAAACGGTTCTGGTTTCGTTATCCGGTGTGATGGCGCCGGGGGCGGTGACGGCGGCGACGCTGGCCCAGGGCGGCAAGGATCGCTGGGCGGGAACCTGGATTGCCATCGGGCATGGGATTGTGGAAGTACCGCTGATCTTCCTGCTGATTCTGGGGCTGGGGACACTCTTGAAAACCAATGCCGCTGCGATCGCCATTGGCCTGATTGGCGGGCTGTTTTTGATTTACCTGGGGGTGATGACGATTCGGGAGATGTTCGGGCCGCCGCAAAGTGCGTCTGCTGCCAGACTATCCAAACCGGTTTTGACCGGGATGGCCCTGTCGGCAACGAATCCGTATTTTCTGTTGTGGTGGGCGACGGTGGGATTGAACCTGGCGATGCAGGCCAATAATTCCGGGATTGTCGTGCTCAGTGCTTTTACGCTGGTTCACTGGTCCTGCGACCTGATCTGGCTGACGATTTTGTCATTTGGGGCGTTTCACGGAACCACGCTGCTGGGTGCCAAAAAACAACAGGTCATTCTTGCCTTTTGCGGCGTTGTGATGGCAGGCTTCGGCGTCAAATTCATCTTTGACGCCATCTGCCGCATCGCCGCATGACAACTGGCACCGCTTTTGCCGCTGCTACAGGATATCTTTCAGGTGATGCCTGGATAATTCCGTACGCAACTGGGTAAGAATTTCCTGCAGTTTGGGGTTTTGTGTTTTGAAGGACGACTGTTCGACAGCCAGGCTGATATCGGCCAGTGTAATATGGGTTCCATCGGTGGAGGGGACATAGCCGACAATCGGATCGGCGGTCTTGCACAGCAGTCCGGCGCGGGTCATATTGTCCAGAATCCGCTCGATAAATTCGGCATCAAGGGTGGTTACTTCAGCGATTTCAACGGCCGTAATGGGTTTGCGGTTTTTGTCCTCGAAGGCCGCCAGCACCTCCTGCATAATCTGGATGACGGCCTGCTCGGTGGCGACAAAGCTGGCCTGCCGCTGGCGGAGATAGGCCAGCTGCTCGGCCCGGTCCAGCGAATGGACATGCTGGGAGGCATAGGTCAGTTGAAGCCCAATCAGCACGATCCACCAGATGATATAAATCCAGAAGACCGTCAGGGGAATCAATCCCATGATGCCGTAAATGGATTGATAGGGAATCAGCTTGGTGACATAGATGCCAAAACCGAATTTGGCCGCCGTCCACAGGACCGCGGCGATGAATGCCCCGAATAACGCGGGGAGGGTTTTGACCCGCGCATTGGGAATAAAGGCATACAGGCAGAAAATCAGGACCACACTGATAATGAAGCTGAACAGCGGTCGGACAAAATGGAGGGCGCTGAACTCGAGTACTTTGGTAATCGTCGGATGTGTGCTCAGATAGATGCCCAGGCCCAGCAGCAGCGGCCCCAGCGTCAGCATCGTCCAGTAGTTGATCACACGATGCAGATAATCCCGGCTGCGGGGCACGCCCCAGATGCTGTTGAAGGCTTTTTCGATGGTCGTCAACAGGCCAATGGCCGCCCAGATGACCAGCACGCCACCGATAAAGGTAATCGCGCCGGTGTTGAGATTCGACATGGCCTGGCCCGTGATTTCGTCAATTTTTGCGGCCAGGGTAATCGGGGCATGGCCGGGAATATCCGAAGGATAAGTAATCTGGGTCAGGTTCATCTGCTCATAGACCAGATGCTTGACTTTGTCGCCCATATTCTTATAGGCCGGGAACATCTGAAAGACCATCAGCATCACAATCGCCAGCGGCACCACACCGAAGATGGTATGGTAGGCTAATGCCGCGGCCTGGGTGCCGCAGCGGTTGAGCGTCAGCAGGCGGACACACTGCCGCAGGACATGCAGCAGCAATACGAGCCTGTTTTTCTCATGGGCCGAGTCGGCGGACCAGAATGACAGCCAGCCGAGCCACTTGTGCCTGATTCGGGGCTTAGCCTGCGATTGGGGTGCCTGTTCGTTCATTATTTCTTTCCTTTATTAAAAAGCCCGTCGAGTGCATCCAGACCTTTTTCGATCGCTTCTTTGGTTTTCTCATCCTTGACGGGAATCTGCTCTTTGATCTGTTCGGTGATATTGCCCATCAGGAATTTGCCGGCATCCAGTTGAGGATTTTCAACCGTACCGGCCAGCGGCACCACCACCATCTTTGCATCGGCAGCCTTGCTGGTCGGGGCCTTGACATTCATGCTCAATACTTTACTCATCAGGTCAATGGTCCCGCCGAAATGAATTCCCCACGTCCGGCCAAACATCAGCGGCATATCGTCATATTTCACCAGGCCGTTTTTGACGGTAAAGGGCGAGGCGGGAATTGAAAACAGATTCATTCCATCATCCCGCATGGCTTCTTTGATGACCGCCAGAAGTTTGCTGGTCAGCTTGACATCGGTCATGCCCACGGTGCCTTCGATATTGATATCTTTGGGAGTACCGCCTCCCAGCGGAATGACCAGCGTCGTGCACGACAGGTTGGCTGTGCCGCTGACGTTGGAGCTTTTGGCAAAAATCGGATTGAGATATTGCAGCAGGTTGGCGCTGATGACATCATCAATTTTGACATTTTCGACCACGGCCGCGGGCTGACGCAGTTTGAGCACCATGGGCTTCTGGGCGAGGTTGACATCGCCGGCAAACCGCACCTTGCCTCCGTTGACGTCGGCATCGGGCAGGTCAATGGCCGCCTGTCCCTGTTTAACGTTGAGTTTCAGTTCGGTGGCGCCGAATTTGAGGCCTTTAAAGTCGGCCTTCTGGAAACCGAGTGCGGCGTTGGCATTGAGATTGGCCAGCATCGCGTTGGGATCGTTGGACGGATAGGTCGAAGCGAAGGTGATTTTGTCGCTGCGTTTGCCTTCCATCGCCAGCCCTTCCGGCAAGAAGGGTTTGGCCATTGCGGTGACGTCTTTCCAGTCGTAGTCGGCTTCAATATCGCCGGCCAGCGCCGTCTTTGCCTGGTCAGGCTTTTGCGAGACCGTACCTTTGAAGATCATCAGCGACTGGGCTTTTTTGCCTTCGAGATCGAATTTGGTCGCAAACGCCTTTGTCGTGGGGTTGACGGTTCCGCTGGCCACCAGCGTCAGGGTATCCTGGGTAAACGGGGCTTCAGTGCCCTGCCCGATGGAGAGTTTCTGAATCTCGGTCTTATCGGTACGGAAGGCGATGTCGGAACCCTGCGGCTTGACATCGATGACCGAATTGAGATTGCCGGCCAGCGTCAAATCCGCCGGAAGACTGTCGGCGGCGAAGACTTTGGCCAAATCGAGGGCTTTTTTCAAATCCAGTTTTACATCCGCCTGAGCGGAAAGCTGGGTCATCTTTTCAGGATCCAGCGGCATCGACAGGGATTTAACGACAACCTTGCCCGCATCAAGTGTGGCATCGACGGAGTTGGCCTTCAACAGCTTGGCGGCACCGTCGTGAACGATGTCATAATTGATTTTTACTGCCGACGGCGGCATCTTATTGGTACCTTTGGCCACGGCTAAGTTCTGAAAATCGGCAGAGCCTGCTGCGGCAATCGTATCGCCTTTGAGCGCGACCGAGCCTGCGGCATTGAGCGAGCCGGCCAGCTTGTAGCCGGCCATATCGGTAAACTGGGCCGCGAAGGACTGGACGCCGGCCAGGTCCGCCTTGGCCTGATAGGTCAACTGCTCCAGATCGCCTTTGCAATTGGCGGTGCAGAACGACGAATCGACATTGACGTTGTCGATGCGAATTTTGTTGTCAATCATAGCGGCCAGGGCCTTGATTTTCACGGGCTTTTCCAGCGTGGTGGTCTTGCCGTCAAGGGTCTGCTTGAAATTCTCGATGGTAGCGTCGGCGGCAATCTTTTCGAACTGGCCGTCGTTGAGCTTGACATCGGCCTTGGCGTTCAGCAGGCCGGCGATATCAACTTTCTGTCCGGCCAGCGCCAGCAGCGGCTTGAAATCTTCGAGCTTGAGGTTGACCAGTTCCACCTGGACATCGCCGCTGGTACCCTTGAGGGTCAACTCTTTGGAGGGCGTTACGGTGCCTTGAGCCTTGACGTCGCCCTGCTGGCCCATGCCTCCCACGGCCATCGCAAAGGACAGCTTCGAGGCCTGGCCCAGGGGATTGATATCCACCTGCGAGGAGATGTTTTTGAATTCGAGCCGCTGCGGGGGATTGTCCGTGCGAATCGCCACGGTTCCTTCACGCAACTGAAGGGCCAGCTTTTCCAGCGGCAGCGCAACCGGCTGAGCAGGTGCGGATGGGCCGGATGGTTTTTCAGGTTCGGTCGGTGCGGTCTTCTGCGGCAGCTCTTTGACCAGAATATCCACCTGGGGCTTATCGATCAGGCCGTCGATCAGATTGATCTGGCCGCGGAGCAGGGACGATAATTTCGGATTCAGACGTACTTCATTGACGCTGACGGAGGTGTCGCCGGTGCTGTCTTTGAAGGTAACGCCGGACAGCTTCAGGCCGGAAAACCAGCTCAGCGACAGGTCTTTGATTTGAACGTCGCCATCGGTGGCATTATTAATCTGGCTGACAACAATCTGCCTGCCCAGCGAGGTGGAAATCAGCGTCGGCAGCAGGGCCACCAGCAGAATCAGGACGGCAATCAGGATGCAGACGGCCCAGATGATTTTTTTCAGAAGTGAACGTTTCTTTGGCGTAACAGTTTCGGATTGATTCTTCTTTTCTTCCATGATAGAACTCCCACACATTTGGCCAACAGCACCGCCGGTACGGAAAAGGGGCGCGGAGGAAAGACCGCCGCGCCGCCGGATTGTTTTAGCTGTTCATGATTTCTTCGGATTTGGATTTGACCAACTGATCGAGCTGATCGACGTATTTTTTGGTTAAATCATCGGCTTCTTTCTTGCCTTTGTCGCGTTCATCTTCGGTGATTTGCTTGGCTTTTTCGGCATCTTCAAGCTGCTTGATGGCGTCGCGGCGGATGTTGCGCACGCTGACTTTGTGCCGTTCGCCGAGCTGTTTGACCTGGTTGACGATCTGCTTGCGGCGTTCTTCGCTCAGCGGCGGGATATTCAGGCGAATCATCTTGCCGTCCATAATCGGGGCCAGACTCAGTTCGCTAGCCTTGATGGATTTTTCGATATCCTTCAGGCAGCCGATATCAAAGGGCTTGATGACCAGCATCGCCGGCTCCGGACAGGCAATCGCAGCAAGCTGCTTGAGCGGGGTCGGGGTGCCGTAATAATCGACCATGAGGTTTTCCACCAGTCCCGGCGAGGCCCGTCCGGTACGAATCTGCCGAAGTTCGTTTTTCATAACTTCGATGGTTTTTTCCATGCTTTTCTCGTGCTGTGCTAAAATCGCTTTGGCAGACATAATCTGTACTCCAAAAATCAGTTGCTGTCCACGCGGGGACACATTGTCTATTATTCGGTTATAATCGTGCCGACTTTTTCGCCGCGAAAGGCGCGGGTGATATTACCGTCCACGAAGATATTGAGAACCACAATCGGAATTTTGTTTTCCCAGCAGAGGCTGACGGCGGCCGGGTCCATGACCTTAAGATTTTTCTGCAGGACCTCGTGATAGGTCAGCTTCTCGATCATCTGGGCGTCGGGGTTTTTCCTGGGGTCATCGGTGTAAACGCCATCGACCTTGGTGGCTTTAATCATCAGGTCGGCGCCGATTTCCGAGGCACGCAGGGCCGCACAGGTATCGGTTGAGAAAAACGGATTGCCCGTCCCGCCGGCCAGGATGGTCACACGCCCTTTTTCGAGATGGCGGATGGCCCGGCGGCGAATGAACGGCTCGCAAATCTGCGAGACTTCGATGGCGCTGCACACACGAGTCGGCTGGCCCAGTTTTTCCAGCGTCTCCTGCAGGGCACAGGCGTTGATGACGGTGGCCAGCATGCCCATATAATCGGCGGTCGTGCGGGGGATGTGGCTGTTCTGGGAGAACGTGGCGCCGCGGAGAAAATTGCCGCCGCCGACGACAATGGCCACCTGCGGCCCGAGTTTGCAGATGCGGGTAATCCGCTCGGCAATGGACTCCACCGCATCGCCTTCGATGCCGAATCCGCCGGGCTTGCAGAAACTTTCGCCGGACAACTTTAAAAGGACTCGCTTATACTGTATTTTTTTATCCATAAAGAAGGGTTCCAGGGTATTTCTATAAATTCTATTTGCCATGATCTGTGTCGGCGAGACTAAACACCGCGACAACAAACACTTGCTTTGCTCGCGGAATCATGATACTCACCGGGTACAATCTCAATTCAACAGACCTTTTACGTCGGCTATATTACCACATTCCAACAAAAAAGGCAACGTTTCCGTTGCCTTATTTTACCACAGGTTTTAGCCGATTTCAAACCGGACAAACCGCTTTATCTTAGCGGTCCCCCCGGCGGCCTTGGCCACATCATTGAGGGCCTGAGTCACGGTCTTGGTATCGTCCTTGACAAAGGGCTGATCGACCAGGCAGTTGTCCTTGAAGAATTTGGCCATCTTGCCATCGACAATCTTGTCCACCATATTGGCGGGTTTGTCTTTGACCTGTTCGGCGGCGATTTCCCGCTCGCGGGCCACGACCGCAGGATCCACGGAACTGCGATCCAGGGCGACAGGGTTAATCGCGGTGATGTGCATGGCGATATCGCTGGCGATGGTCTTGAGCGACTGGCCAACGGCATCACTGGAGGCTTCGATTTCGAGCATCGTGGCGACTTTGCTGTTAAAGTGAACATAGCTGCCGATGACGCCGGGGCCGGTCAGACGATACCGGATATAGTTGCCGACCTGGGTCTTTTCACCGGTCTTGCTGACCAGTTCGGTCATCAGGTCGCTGAATTTCTTGCCGTCACAGACACAGTCCATCAGGGCTTCGGCGCCCTGGTCCGCCGACACCGTCAGAGCACATTTCGACAGCGTTTCGCAGGCAGCTTTGAAGTCGTCGTTATTGGCCACAAAGTCCGTCTCGCAGCACAGCGTTGCCAGGGCCACGGTTTTGCCGTCGGCACTGACAGCGCGAACAATACGGCCTTCGGAGGTTTCTTTGTCGGCGCGTTTGGCCAGGGTGGCAAGACCTTTCTTGCGAAGCAGGTCCAGCGCCTTGTCCATGTCGCCGTTGGTTTCTTCCAGCGCCTTCTTGCAGTCCATCATTCCCTGACCGCTGAGCTTTCGCAACTTCATAACAACGGAAGCGGATATTTCTGTCATTGGTATTGTTCTCCCTATTTGGATGCGGGCCGGGACTATGGAAATCCCGGCCTGCAAAACAATTGATTTATCGTTTAACGGTGTAAACCGATATTACTGGGCTGTTTCGGCCTGTGCTGCATCCGCAGCCTCAGCCGCCTGTTCTTCGCCTTCGCCGCCTTCACCGGCGCTGGCCAGGACCCGGCGACGCGAACGCTGCCGCGGCTGACGAGCCTGTGCGGACATCTCTTCGGGCTTGACCATGGTCTTGCCTTCGGCGACGGCCTGGGCCAGTTCGTTCATGATGATTTCGATGGCCTTGAGCGAGTCGTCATTGGCGGGGATGGCCACATCCACGGTATCCGGATCCGCATCGGTATCGATAACGCCGATGGTGGCGATGCCCAGCTTGCGGGCTTCACGCAGGGCAATGTACTCTTTGCGGACATCAATGGCCACGACGACACCCGGCACGCGGCCCATTTTGCGAATACCGCCGAGGTTTTCGGTGATTTTCTTGAGTTCCCGCTTCAGACGCGAACCCTGCTTTTTGCTTTCGGATTCCATCTGACCGCCGGCCATCATGCTTTCCAGCTCTTCCAGACGCTGCACGCGGGAGCGGATGGTACGGAAGTTGGTCAGGGTGCCGCCCAGCCAGCGTTCGCTGACATAGTGCATGCCGCAGGCTTCGGCCGCCGATTGAACGGCTTTTTGGGCCTGACGCTTGGTGCCGACAAACACCACATCCTTGCCGGATGCGACGATGCTGGCAATCAGCTTTTTGGCAATGAGGATGCCTTTGAGGGTTTCTTTGACGTTGATGATGTGAATCATCCCGCGTTTGCCGAAAATATAAGGAGCCATCTTGGGGTTCCAGCGGCTTGCGGCATGACCGAAGTGCACGCCCGCACTGATGAGTTCACGGGCCAGTTCCTTATTCACAGAAACTTTACCTCCAAATTAGAAAAAGTTTTAGGTTCCCTGCCTGCCAACGCCGGCAGACAAGAGGGTCATAGATTACCTGACACAATCTCCTATGTCAAGCGATTTTCGGAAGATAAGAAAATAATATAGTACTTTTGTATCTACTACAACCATTATATGGCAATGGGCACTATGATATGCGAAACAGAGATGAACCTACCCGTTTAATTTCAGAATAAATCTAAAACTTAATTAGTCCCACTGCAACCTCCAGAGGCACTATTCAGACATTCTTAACCTTTTTATATATTATCCTCATAAAAAATATTATCTCTATTGTCTTCCCTTATTCATACTATTGTTTTAATTTTTATATTGGCGACCGTGTCCACATCTCTATTTTTGATAGTCATAATCCAGAAAGTCGATATCCACGAATCCGGCGTCTTGCCCGATATTGAAACAGAAAAGTCCGATGCGATCGCCCCTGTAATAGCCCCACGAGAGCTGATAGGCGCTGCCGAAGGGGATAAAATCCTGACCATTGAGACTATAGGCATACTGGCTTTTGCCATCCAGCCCCCAGGATGACTTGAGCCAGACATGATTTGTCTTGATTTCCGGGCCTTCGGTCAATTTGCCGTTTTCGCGAAACTCGATCCTGCGAACAGTACCATGCTGCACGACACCGAGGGCCGAGTGGTTTTGTGCAAAATGACAGAGTCCCGCTTTCTGACCATCCACCATGCCGGATAAATCCAGCTTTGCAATAACACAATTCTCGCGCGACCGAAAGGAACGCTGGGTCAGCGTATTTCCGGCCATCATCAGATCATCCGGCCGCAGCGGCTTGAAGGCCTTCAGACGCAAAAATCCAGGCCGTTCACTCAGCGACCATTTGTCGATGCGAGGCTGATGGTTCCATTCCCATTGCGGACCCAGGGCCGGCTTGTCGAAATCATCACTGCTTTGCGGAGTCGTCTCCTCCTGTCCCTGTACGGGTTTTGTGCCGGCCAGCGTCATTTTCCCGGGCTTTCCGTCGAGGGTGGTCTCGCCCATAATCGGCCAGCCATCGACCCAGGTAACCGGCAGCAGGCTCATGCAGCGGCCTTCCCAGTCGCCGGAACCGTGATGTGTGAGAAAATACCAGTCGCCGGATTCGGCCTGGACAAGACCGCCCTGGTTAGGCTCCTTCCATTCCCGATTGCCATCGGTCAACTGCCGTCGTTCCTGATACGGCCCCAGGATGGCACGCGAGCGCTGCATCATCACCACCCGCGTTCCATGCATGACTTCGCTGAAGAAATGATAGTACCAGCCGTTGATCTTGTAGAGTTTGCTGGCTTCGCGGCCGGCCCCTTCATTGATCAGCGTGCGCGACTCCTCGATCAGCCTGCGGCCATCGGGGCTTATTTTCCAGATATAGGTTTTGTAATTGTCGGCGAAGTGTGTGCCGACGAAATATCCCTGCCCGTCATCATCCCAGAATGGACAGCAATCATCCCATCCGGCCTGATTCATCACACAGTGCAGCGGTTCCCACGGTCCGGCTGGGTGTGCCGCCGTGCTCATGAAATACCCTTCGTCCGGCGTGCCGAAATAGACCCAAAACAGACCCTTATGGTAGCGAATCGCACCGGCCCAGACGCCCCGCCCGTAACGGTTCATGCGATTCCAACTCATCTCCGGCCCGATTTGTGTCACATCGTCAACGACGTGCCCCAGGATGCGCCAGTTGACCATATCCCTGGAATGCAGGACGATCATGCCCGGACAAAACTGCATGGTGGAGGAGATTGCATAATAATCCTGACCCACCCGGATACAGTCCAGGTCGCTGTAATCCGACGGCAAGACGGGATTGCGATAGGTTCCATCGCCCATGTCGCCCCAAAGCTGCCAGTCCCCCCAGCGCGCCGGAAGGGGCGCCGCAGCAATCGGTGCAGACACAGCACAGACCAGGCCAACTGTAACATAATACTTTATCCTTGCTGTCAACATCATATTTTTCACCACAGATTAATCTGCTTTGTTTTTCGGTTTGTATTTCTTTGAACAGAGAAGATACTGATCGTACTTGAAATTTTACGTTTCGGCGCGGCTAAAAAGCTTTCAGCCGCCAGCTTCCAGCAACCGCATTATCACCGCGGCTGCGTAGGGCAAAGTTACACCGTGACTACGCGCGGCATAGAACGGCCACGGGCCGTCGCGGAATAATCATACCCATTGGGTATAAATAGGAATAATAAGGACAGAGGGGTTGTGTTTCCAAATAGCGGCTTCATGTTACACCGTCCTTGCATCATCGCCGGTTAATGACAGCCACAAAGGCGACTTCATCACGGCCTGCTGCAACACGGACGGAGTAATGACCCAATACAAAACATCATCCACCACTTCATCCAAATATAATGGACAAATCTCTTCGCCGGTTTTCTTCTTGTATAGTATTGCAATGCTTTGTCTTAACTTTTCCATAATAAACCTCTCTATTTTTTTATGTCTTCGGAAGAATATGACCGTTCCCTATAACAGGGCTGGTTACGAATGGCATTGTCCCTATTTGACCTCTTGGAATAATAGGGAATAATAGGGACAGTGGGACTGTTGAAAAAGTCGACATCAATAATAGGGACAGTTACCTATTTTGAGCATAGTTCTCCATCCTTTTCGTTCTTTTTGGGGCGGCCGATGGGCAGCGGGCGGAGCCGCTTATTCAGCAGCTTTTCGAGTTTGCTGATAAACGCATCGCCGGCCAGCGGACGGCCGGTATGGGTATTGCGGCGAATGTGTTCGACGATGTCTTGGGGTTGGGCTTTCTCCAGCACCTGCCGCCAGTCCACCTGCGCCGAGATCTGCCGCCAGTAGGACATATTCAGCAGCCCAGCTTTGTCGTCGCCGGAGATATGGGCCGCCGCACTGGACCAGGCATAGGTCCATGCGTGCCGGACAAGACCCGCCCGGACGGGATTCTGCTCGGTATAGCGCAAGGCCTGCCAGAAGTGCTCCCGGCCCAGCGGGCATGAGAAAAACCGATTCTGCCACAGGTGCCCGCTGCGGCCATGCAGACGATTGACATATTGGGTGTAACGCAAATGCGTCCGGCCCAGCGATTTGGCCAGCGATTCCGGCCCCGACGGACGGGCAACCAGATGAATATGATTGGTCATCAGACACCAGCCGAGGATGTCGAGGCCGTATTGTTTGGATTGCTCCCTGAGAATGGATAGATACACCCGCCGGTCATCATCGACAAAAAAGACATCCTGCCGATTATTGCCCCGCTGGGTAATGTGATGCGGCACATCCACGATTGCTATGCGTGCTGTTCTTGGCATAATACACCCAACATATCACTCGATTTCCCGTTTGTCAATCCCTAAATAGGTAACTGTCCCCGGTTTCTCGAGCTTTTTTGGCATTTATCCCTCTTTGTCTAGCCGCTTCGATGGCTCTTCGTTCGGCAGTACCTCTTGGAGGTAATCTTGGTACTGATTTTTCTACTTCTCCGGTCTTTCCTGCCATTGCGGCAAGTTTTGCCGTTTTCTTGGCCGCACGGAGGTTCTTCACGAATTTTACTGCTGCAGCAATACACCGTTCTCCGACTACCCCTGCCACCTGAGCCTTGACTTGCTCGACAGAAAATAGGGACAGTTACCATTTATTTTGAATTTTATGCTCATAATAGGTAACTGTCCCCGGTTTCTCGGTTTCTCTATTAATAATAGGGACAGTTACCTATTTTGAGCACATCTCACCATCCTTTTCGTTTTTTTTGGGGCGGCCGATGGGCAGTGGCCGAAAGCTCCTGGTTATGCAATTACTTGCCCGCTGGATTGAGAAATCCCGACAGCTTCATCCACTCCGCGCAGCGGTCGATCCAGCCTTCGGCGGGGCCGACGCCCTTTCGCATCCCGAAGCCGTGACTGCCCTTGAGATAGATATGCATTTCCGCAGGAACTCCGGCCTTGCGGCAGGCCTCATAAAACATAATGCTGTTTTCCGGCGGGACGGCGGTGTCATCATTGGCATGGACCAAAAAGGTCGGCGGTGTTTCTGCGGTGACCTGTAGATGATTGCAGAAGCTCTTGACCAGCTCCTCGGAAGGATTATCACCCAGCAAATTGCGCCGCGACCCGCCATGATAATACGGCGGTTCCAGCGTAATGACCGGATACACCAGCACCATAAAGTCCGGCCGGCAGGATACCGCATCGATTTTGTCTTTGAGCTCATAAGCCGATTTTTGGAAATGCGTTCCGGCACTAGACGCCAGATGCCCCCCGGCCGAAAACCCCATAATGCCTATCCGGTTGGGGTCAATCGCCCGCTCTTTGGCATAAAACCGGGCATAGCGTATCGCCCGCTGGGCATCGGTCAGCGGGGCCGGATTCTGGTAGCCCTTGCCGTTATGCCGGTAATTCAGGACAAAGGCGGTAACGCCAAGCCCATTGAGCCAGTCGGCCACCTGTTTGCCTTCATGGTCCATCGCCAGGCCGCCATAGCCGCCGCCGGGACAAACCACAATCGCGGCCCCGGTGTTGGATTGGGTTGGCACATATATATCAAGATACGGTTTGTCTTTTTCCTCGGTGCCCTTGGCATACGGGGCACCATCGGGCCAGAGGTACTGCTTTTCGGGTTGGGCACCCATCGCCTGAAAAAAGCCGCCAAACAAAGCCATCATAACCAGTCCTCGAATCACATGAATCATAGTAGCCTCCTATTTGAAATTGAGTTTAGCTCCAGATAGAGCCGTTATCAGGTTGATAAACCGCCTTTTTCCACGAAACTCTAACCATTTCCTCATCCGCCGCTCATAGAGATCGTTCATAATCCGGCCAAATGATAAGTATAACACGAAAACCGAAAGGGGCAACCATGAGTCCAGGAAAAAAAGAAGAACGGCTGGTCCGGTATGAGCGGATTGAAAACCTGATGCTGATGGCGGTTCTCAGCGAAGAACCCTACCGCAGCCAGGCGATTGCGGAACTGAAAAAACGACGCCTCCTGACCCATCCTGAATCCTTTATCGACAGCTTCATGACCAACCTCGGCGTAGTCTGTTAAAGCCGATGCAGCAGTAAACCCGTTTCGTGTATCAACGAAAACGGGCCTGTCGTGGACAGGCCCGTTGGATTGGCTGTGCTGAAGAAAAAAACCTGAAGTTACGCAGGCTGCACTTTTACCGCTTCCATCCCTTTACGTCCCTGGGCAGCTTCATACTGGACTTTCTGTCCGTCATTGAGGGTGCGGAAACCTTCGGAAGTAATGTTGGTGTAATGGACAAACAGATCCTCACCGCCATCCTCCGGAGTAATAAAGCCAAAACCCTTTTTCTCATTGAACCATTTTACTGTACCGATACTCACAATTGCTCTCCTTGGCTCATTCAGAGCCACATTGCAAACCCCTCGTGTTACCAGGCTGCCCGCGTCCCGAGGGAACTTGACGCGGCCTTATTCCATTGGAAAGATTACTCATTTTTATCGGTATTTGTCAAAAAGGAAATCATAGGTTTTGTTAAATTAGGTATTTTTCCGGATATGACAGGTCGCTTGCGTTTATGCTTTAAACTGTTTTAGAATAAGGACTTAATCCTCTAATCGAGAAACTCGTCCTGAGCGAGTTTTCTTGATGTCGGAACGCATTTTTTTGGACCTTAAACGTCGCTGTTTGGAAGCATAGGTAGTTTTCGTAGGCTTGCGCACCTTGGGTTTGACAAGAGCCGAGGCGATTAATTGCGTCATTCGATCCAGTACATCCAGACGATTGGACTGCTGGGAACGATACCGATTCCCCGTCATTTGCAGGCATCCGCTTTTATCGATCCGATTTGCCAGTTTTTCCCGAATCAGTGTCTTCTGTTCGGTATTCAGAAAACTGCACCCTTCTATATCCAGAATAACAGTTACTTGTGTATTGACCTTGTTGACGTTCTGGCCTCCCGGCCCGGACGAACGGGAAAAGATAAATCGGACGCTTTCTTCTGGAATCTGGATATTACTCATACAAATAGTATCGTCAAAACCGCCTCCATCGCTTAATTCCCGATGTTATTACAGCAGAATAGACATAAAAAAAGCCGGGCACAGCACCCGGCTTTGGAATCGCACTGTATTCAGTTTATAACTGCAGATATGCGGGATAAAGAATCTTATCGGGCGAAACCGAAAACGACTGGCTCAGTAACTCAACCAGAGCTGAAATTCGCTTCAGCTGACTGCCGGTTGCGGGACTGCTTTTGCGATCGGCAATCACGCAAATCCGAATCACGCCATCCGAACCAGCGATATATTTCTGATTTACCCAGTTCTGAGTATATTCAATCTGGCCGTCTTCGGCACCATTGCCGTTGCAGACCAGGAAATGAAAACCGGTTAGTCCCTGGGCACGAAGCTGTGCCAGATCACCCTGATTGGTATGGCTGTAGAAGATTTCTATGCCGTTCCAGACGGCCTTCTGGACTTTTATGGATTGCAGGGTGACAGCTTCAACAGAGTCCAGCCGCAGATAGCTGGCCAGACTGTATGCCCCGCGAGCAGGCTCATGGTTGTCGAGCGTCATTAAGACGACTCCACCCACCGTCATCGATGCCATCAACGCGACCAAAACTTTAGCTGTTCGTGCCTGATCCTTTTTCATAATCCATGAAGAACCATAAAGACAATAAACTTCTTACCTCCGATTTCATCCCTGAAACCGGAACCAATATAAAGCTCTTCGGCTTTCCCAAAACACTTACTATAACTTTTACGGCAAAAATTCCTTTGCTTCAATAAATTTTAACATATTTGTCTGACGATTGTAATGACTTTTCCGACTTTTTTCCAAATTCCATATTAATCCTGATATAACGCCTGTAACACGTGTCGGGCAAATATCTTAGCAACGTCTTATAAAAATGTATCCAGGCGTATATTCTGGTCTGATTTGGGCATAAATTCCTTGACGATAGGCCCAAAAAGTGAGATAAGAAAATAAACTGTTCCAAGGAGATAATTTTTATGTCGGAAATGGATGTAATTCGTCAAATCGCTGAAGAAACGATGAAAGTGCCCACCCTGACGGGAGTCAATGACAATTGGCTCTGGGACAGAACCCTGCGAATCCTCCGCAACGTCGAACACATCTGCCGGATGCCTGAATTACTGGATAAAAGTGTGCCGGTAGATCGCTTCTGCCTGATTGCGGCGACCTATTTTGCCGATGCGGGATTTGCCCGATGGGCCGATGCGGAGGACACCTCCAGCCGGCTGGTATTATCCGACGTCAGCCAGACCGATTTAAGAGATTTTTCCACTCAAATTGTCACCGACCGCCTCAGCGGGGCTTTGGCGGGGCCAAAAATCGAGAAAATCGACAAAATCATTGTCGAGTCATCCAATCGCTTTACTGAAATGATTGAGGCGATGATCCTGTCCGATGCCCGCAATCTCGAAGACATGGGGGCGGTCGGGCTTTATCACGAATTCCGCAAATATGTCATCCACGGCAAGGGCGTGGCGGAGGTTCTGGATAGCTGGAAGCGGAAAATCGACTACCGCTACTGGCAGGCCCGGCTCAAGGAAAGCTTCCGGTTCGAGTCCGTTCGCAAGCTGGCGGAGCGACGGTTCAGTGCCGCGGAATTCTTCATGAATCAACTGCAGGTCGAACACAGTGCACGCGACCTCGAAGAACTGCTGCTGGAATCGCTGGATAAAGGCGGCAAATAGACTCCTGAATAAGAAACCTGTATCGCATGACACATAAATCCGTAATTGCTATTTATCCCGGCTCGTTTGATCCGATTACCAATGGCCATCTGGACGTCATCCGCCGGGGAAACAAGATGTTTGACTCCCTGATTATCGGCGTCGGCCAGAATCCCGGCAAGGCGGAATTGTTCACTATCCAGGAACGCGTCGATATGATTCGGGAACTGGTCGATGATATGCCGCGGGTCACGGTGGAGAGTTTTGAGTGCCTGACGGTGGAGTTTGCCGCCCGCAAGAAGGCCGATGTGATGCTGCGCGGCCTGCGAAACCTGTCGGATGTGCAGTATGAATTTCAGCTTGCGATGACCAACCGCACCGTGGCGGGGATCGAAACGGTCTTTGTGATGACCAGCGAAGAATACGGCTATATCAGTTCCACGATTGTCCGGCAGATTGCCACGCTGGGCGGCGATGTATCCAAACTGCTGCCGCCGTCGGTATATTCCCGCCTGCGCAGGAAACTGGCCAAAGAACCGCACCAGGCCATCAACGACCTGCCGGAATAGCCCTCTTTACGGATTGCAGGTCAGACAGGGACGACGTCCCGACGCCACAGCATCATCTCGTTTACTGAATGTCACTTTGGTGTTGTCTTTCATTCTGCGGGCATGGGGGCATGATGCCTTGTGAAACACCTTGCCGTTATTTGCGGCGACAAAGCCCTCTTCTTTAGCTTCAGCGGCTGCGGTTTGCACGGCCGTATCCGTCGGCTGGGCCTGTCCTTCAGAGGAGGCTGACGTTTTGGGTACAATCAGGCGTTTGGCGTAGCCTTTTTCGACCAGCATCTGGCCCAAATCCCGTCCTTCGACTTCCACCTCCGCTACCAGGCAGAAACTCTGGCCCCGCTGAATATGCTTCAAGACCACCCCGGACGTTACGGGCTGATTCGGGTCGGACTGAGTCTGTTTTTTATTTAAAGCGGCATTGAGCGTATCGTGGATATACTGACGAACAGGCAGGTCATAATTCTGCTGCGGCTCCAGCCCGCGAATCTGGACGGGCATTTCCCTGCCAATAACGGCGGGCCAGTCGGCGATATCACAATAAATGCGGCACTGAGCATCCACCCGAATGACCTTCTGCACTGTGGCACTGCCATAGTCATTGTCGGACCGTTCCGCTGATTGGGAAAACACCGTCGAACCCGCCAAACACAATCCTGCCAGAATAATCCGGCCCATCCTTGCAGCCATTGTCGCTCTCCTATGCGATTTATCAGTAACCCTGGTCCTGATACACAGGACGCTTTTTCTGCTGCCCGGCGAAACGACCGTCGGGCGCAACCGTTATTGTTTCATCAAGGCGATGATTTGATCCAAATCGTTGGGGGCCTGCACGGGGGGGTTGGCAAACGGGCCCTGCTTTTTGCTGTGGTAGTTGACCGTGGCGTCCGGGTCCTTGAGGACGTGGCCGGTCAGAACACAGGCAACACGGGCGTTCTTGTCAATCGTGCCGTCGGCCAGCAGGTATTTCAAGCCTGCAATCGTCGCTGCGGAGGCCGGCTCACAGCCCAGGCCGTATTTGCCGATTTGAGCCTTGGCATCAAGAATCTCGGCATCCGTTACAGAGCGGACGATACCGTTGCAGACATCCATCGCCCGCAGGCATTTTTTAAGATTCACCGGCCGGGAAATCTCAATGGCCGAGGCAATGGTATGCGGCTTATAGCCGGCCGCATCGAGTTTGGCATAATAGGCATCGATTTTGGCATTATCCACACGGCTGTCATTCCAGCGAAGTCCATGGTCGTTAACCAGTTCGGTCAGCGTATTGGCGCCGGCGGCATTGATAATGGCCAGACGCGGGACACGATCGATCAGACCGAGCTGCTTGAGTTCCATAAAGGCCTTGCCGAACGAGCTGGAGTTGCCGAGGTTGCCGCCGGGGACGACAATCCAGTCGGGGACCTGCCAGTTGAGACCTTCGAGAATGCGGTACATGATGGTCTTCTGGCCTTCCAGACGGAAGGGATTAAGTGAATTGACCAGATAGATATTCAGCTTGCGGCAGACATCCTGAACCTGACGCATGCAGTCGTCGAAATCGCCGCGAATCTGAATGGTATAGGCGCCGTAGTCCATCGCCTGACTGAGCTTGCCGTAGGCGATTTTGCCGTCGCCGATAAAGACCGTCGCTTTCAGTCCGCAGGCCCGGGCATACAGGGCCATCGAGGCGGAGGTATTGCCCGTCGAGGCACAGGCGCTGGAAATGGCCTTGACCATTTTGGCGTGGGAAAACGCCGCGGTCATGCCGTTGTCCTTGAATGAGCCGGAGGGATTCAAGCCTTCATACTGCAGAAACAATCCTGCCGGATTCATCCCAAGCTCCTTGGCCAGCCCGCAGGCCTGCTGCAGAACCGTCTGGCCTTCGCCGACGGAAACCTTGCATGCGTCCGGGCAGAAGTTCAGCAGGTCGCGAAACCGCCAGACGCCGGAAAAATCCAGCCGGTCGAGACGATTGGCCCAGCGCTTGCCGAAATCGGACAGTTTGGATGGGACCGGAACTTTATCCCAGTCATAACAGACATCCAGCAGGTCGCCGCACTTGGGACATTCAAACATCGTCTGCATACAATCAAACGTCGCCCCGCAGGCGGGATTGATGCATTTCTGAAAAGCTGGTTGATTTACATTTTTCATAAATTAGGCCTTATTCCCGTTATTTATTTTAAGTTGTTATCCCACAAAGACATACAAATTATAAAGAGGGGTTGGTTATAAATAAATATAAATAATATAGTTTCGCCATACAGACAAGTTGCATTGATTACTCCTTCGACCCGGAATTCAACTGCCTCACCACTTCCGGCAGGTCGGCGATTTTTTGAATCTCGATGACCCCGGACGGGACAGTCTTGTGCCGATTGGCATGGATGCGCTTGAAGACCGGCCTCATCCCGGCGGCAATCGAGCCTTTGATATCGGTATCGAGGCGGTCGCCGACAAACAGAATCCGGGACGGTTCAACATCCATTTGCCTGGCGGCATCCAGAAAGATACGCGGATCGGGCTTGCGATAGGGAAAATCGCAGGTGTAAAGCTGGACCGGGAAAAAACTCAGAATGCCCACCTGGGCCAGATGCCGCTGGAGGCTGTCTTTGTTGACAAAAGTGTTGGAGACGATCCCGAGTTTCAGGTCCATCGCACGCAGGGTTCTCAATGTTTCTTTGAGATTCGGTTCGGTAAAGGCCTCTTTGCTGAGCGGCTCATACCAGATCCAGTTGAGCTCCTTGTATTGCTGGTCGCTGAGAGTAAAGCCATAGCGTTTGCCGTAGCCTTTGAGCAGTTCGAGAGAATCAAAATCATTACCGGTCAGGGTGGAATAAATCAGGTGCAGATACAGGCCGAATAAATGCTTCAGCCGATACCGCAGAAAAAACGGTACCGGCTGAGAGTGGTGTTTCAACCATGCATAACTGGCCCGGACAGAGACGGCAAACAACCGGTTCGTACGCAATTTGCTGAATTCCAGCAGCGTCTGCCCCAGGTCAAAAAGAATCGCCTCAACCGCACGCCCGGCCAAGTTTACCTCCGGGGCGGAAGTTTATCGCCAAACAACTCTTTGACCCACTTTTCCATTTCCTCATCGGAAATCGCAGAAATACGGTCCGCAGTGTATTCGGCGTCGATGTTGTCTTTGATCGCCAGCACATACGGGTCGTGCTTGGGAATGTCGATGACATACCGTTCTTCGATCCAGTGCTTGATGCCTGCGGCGCCGGATTTATCCGTAATGGCAACCCCGACGGGCCGTTTGAGCAGCTTGAGCGTATCAAAGCAATTGTAAATCTCTTCATTCTTCAACAGACCGTCGGCATGAATGCCGGCGCGGGTCACGTTGAAATCCTTGCCGACCAGCGGATAGTTGGCCGGCAGGTTGAAGCCCAGTTCCTTATTGGCATAATTGGCCAAATCGGTAATCGCCGCATAATTGACCTTCGGATTAGTCCCGCGAAGCTGGGCGTGTTCGATCACCAGCGCTTCCAGCGGCGGATTGCCGGTGCGTTCACCCATGCCGAAAATCGAGCAGTTGGCGGCTTTGCAGCCGTACAGCCAGGCCGCGGCGGCATTGACTTCGACCTTGTGCAGGTCGTTGTGGCCGTGCCATTCGAGCCATTCGCCGGGCACGCCGAGCTGACGCAGGGCATACACCATCTTCGGCACACCGCGGGGCAGGGATGCATTGGCAAACGGCACGCCGAAGCCCAGCGTATCGCACAGACGAATCTTGACCGGGGTTTTATACTGCTGCGATAATTTCATCAGTTCCGCGGCAAACGGCAGAATGAAGCCGTCAAAATCGGCGCGGGTGATGTCTTCGAGGTGGCAGCGCGGCAGAATACCTGTATCGAGGGCGGCCTTGACGATATCCAGATAGGCCTGCATCGCCTGGGAACGGGTCTTCTTGAGCTTCAGAAAGATATGATAGTCACTGGCACTGGTCAGAATCCCGGTCTCTTTGAGTCCCAGGTCCTTGACAATCTTGAAATCAGCAATCGTTGCCCGAATCCAGCCGGTGATTTCCGGGAATTGATACCCCCGGTTGCGGCACAGTTCCACCGCCCGGCGGTCTTTGTCGGAATACAGGAAGAATTCGCTCTGGCGAATCAGGCCGGTGTCGCCGTCGATAGCGTGCAGATAATCAAAGATTTTCAGGACCTGTTCGGGGCTGTACGGCGCGCGGGCCTGCTGACCATCGCGGAACGTTGTATCGGTAATCCAGATGTCCTGGGGATTTTCCATCGGTACCGAATCGGCATCAAATGTGACCTTTGGAAACTCTGTGTAAGGGAACACATCACGATACAAATTCGGACGCTCGATGTCCTGTAACTGTACTGGTTTTATCATAATTTACCTCCCGAAAATCTCGGTTTCATTCGTGACCCATACAGGCCTTCTGTTTTCCGGCAGGCTACGGATAAAACCGTAGCCGAGGTGGGAATCGAACCCACACGCCCTTGCGGGCAGGGGATTTTAAATCCCCAGCGTCTGCCTTTCCGCCACTCGGCCGGATTTGCATGAACAGGGATTGACCCTGCTCAACAGCCCCGGCATTATAGGAAAAAACAGCCTTTTTGCAAGATTATTAGTTCTTTTCCTTACCCAATCTGTCAAAAATACTTTGAAAAATGGGTTTCTACTAATTCAGAATTATTCTTTAATAGGAACTATTCGACGGATATATGCAAAATGTTCACATCAAATCCAGATTATAGTGATTTTTTATCGCGATATTAGAAATACTAATTATAAGACTTATTGATGATGCTGTAAAAACCACGCATATAATTCCGGATTGTCGTAGGTTACGGTCCAGGAATCATGGTCTGCCTCGGGATAAACCGTGAACTTGACATTCTTGTTGCCGCCCTGCTGATAGGCCTTGACCATGTCTTCGGAACGGCTCAGCGGTACGACACTGTCTTTGGCACCATGGAATACCCAGATGGGCAGTGAGCCGGCGTTATATCGCGCCATCGTAACATCGCCGCCGCCGCAAATCGGGGCGGCTGCGGCAAATTTATTGGGGTATTTTGCAATCAGGGTCCAGGTGCCGAAACCGCCCATGCTCAGGCCGGTCACATAAAGGCGGCTCGTATCGACACTGTATTTTTCGGAGACATCATCGACCAGAACAATCAAGTCCTCCGCCAGATTGGGCCACCAATTGTTTTGCGGACACTGCGGAGAAACAATGATAAAATCGAAATCCTTGCCCTGGGCGGCCAGTTTCGACGGGCCGTGAGCTTTAAGCTGATTGAGGTCGCTGCCGCGTTCGCCGGCGCCATGCAGGAACAGAATCAATGGCCATTTTTTATCTACTTTGCCGTAATCTTTGGGCAGATATAGCAGATAATTCATTGTCACATCCCGCGAAACAGACTTGGTCATGGTTTGGGGATGCTGGCCGGTTTGAACAGGGGGTTGTGCTGTTTTCGACGAACAGCCCGCAAGAGTGATAATACCAGCTGTCATACTCACAATCATTGTCCTTAACATAAGATTGTCTCCTGATGAATGTCCTGTAGCCTTGATTTACGGTATTAGACGTATATCATCTTTTTTGTCATGCCGCCGTCAACAATAAAATTCTGTCCGGTAATAAATTCACTCTGCACGGAACACAAATGCAGGACCATAGCGGCTATATCGTCTGGCCTGCCGACACGCCCTGCGGGGTGCTGGATGTGGTCGGCCCTGGTCAGAGGCGGAAAAGCGGGCTTTTCAGTATAGCTGCGCGTGTCAATCCAGCCGGGGCTGACGCAATTGACCCGAATCGCAGGCCCGAGGCTGACCGCCAGGGCATGAGTCAGGCCAACGATCCCCGCCTTGGATGCCGAGTACGCCTCGGTATTGGCCTCCGACATCACCGCGCGGGTCGAAGCAATATTGATAATGACGCCTTTGCTCTTGCGGAGATACCTGGCAGCGTATTTGACGCAGAGAAAAACACCCGAAAGATTGGTGTTGATGACATTTTTCCATGATGCATACGTCAGCTTTTCGATGGGTTTGTTGTCCGCAGTGGCGGCATTATTGACCAGATAATCGATTTGCCCGGCCCGTTTTACCGTTTGCTGAATCATAAAACGCACGGACGGCTCGCTTGAAACATCTGTTTGAATAAAAATAGACTCAGGACCGAGGAGTTGTTGTGCCTTTTTTCCCAACACGGGATTTTTCTCGGCAATCACAACACGCACTCCGACGGCAATAAAATAACGCGCAATACACAAGCCAATCCCCTGGCCGGAACCCGTCACAATCGCAACCGGATTTTTTACGATTTTCTTTTTCATGGCATCCGTCCTTTCACCGTAACGTCTGGGCTTTGTTGTGCAGCAGGCTCAGACAATCACGCCTGTACGATAATTCCGCATTTCCTGATTATAGTGTCGGGCCTTGCCGTCAAGAACCTGGTCCAGTCTGGCCCAGAAGGCCGGGGAGTGATTTTTGTGCTCAGTATGCACCAGTTCATGCAGGAGAATGTAGTCCTGCAAATGCCCCGGCAGCATCAGCAGATGAATATTCAAATTGATGTTATTTTGCGAAGAACAACTGCCCCAGCGGGTTTTCTGATTGCGAAAGGCGACCCTGCGATAACGGAAACCGTGCCGGCCGGCTAATTCCTGGAGTCGCTGAAATAAGCGATTCTGCCCGTCAATCAGTTCCTGAGCGGAAAACGGGACCGCCTGACGATTCTGGTTTAATCGGTCCAATTTGCTCAAGATTTTCTGAATCCAGGGCTGTCTGGAGCGAACGAAATCTTCGGCATCCCCGACAGGACACAGCCACGGCACCGTTACAAGGATCGTTTTGTCGGGCCGAACGGTGATCCGAAGGTTCTTCACCCCGTGTTTACGAATAAATTGAATATGCCCGCCGGATAATCCGAGCGAATCGGCTGTCACCGTCATACGGTCTTCTATTCCTGGAAAAATGTCAATACACTCCACACATACACTGCCGTAACTATATCTGAGAGAAAGCCATTTGAAAAGAGCCGATTTGTGCGCATAAAAAAGCCTGCGAATCCCTCCGGAAGCAATCGCAGGCAACTATCACCCTCCAGGCTCCAAACCAGTTCTGATTGGAGTACAGGGATTATTATGCAAAAAACAGGAGTGTGTTTCAATCGGGATTATTCCCTATTTTTACAAAAAAGATTTCCGTGTAGAATTACCCTGAAATGGGACACCACGAGTCGCCTTTCCGTTTTTCATCCCCCATTACACCACCATAAGCCATTTAATTATCATTACATATCTTTATCGCCATACGGGTGTTTTGGAAAGAACCGATGTGTTATCGCATAGCGAAGCCTGCACATCCAGACTTTTGCCATCCAGAACCTCAGCCGCCAGGAATTGCCCAGCAGGGACTTGGCCTTATGGAGGATTTGGAAGGCACGCTGGTAATTGTTCTGGCGGGTATGAATCAGGGCCGCTCCCAGATACGCAGACAACACACGGACATCAACCCCAATGGCATGTTCCAGAAACTGCAGGCAACCTTCGAGGTCGCGTCGATGCATCAGAATCGCTGAGATACCGAAATACGCCCTGCCCTGTTCGGAATTGGAGTCCAGCACGCGCAGAAAACAGGGCAACGCATCATTGTACTCGCCCAGTCGAATCAGCATCTGTCCGATTGACAGCATAATTTGTTCATCGTCGCAGGCCAGTTTGATTTCATCCCGCAGCAGCTCGGCAACACCCTCAGGCTGATTTTGCCACAACCGGATTTGGGCCATACGAAAACGCGGCCCGGCCAATTGGGTTTCAGTCGTTTTGGCTTTACTGTACCAGGCCATTGCCTCGTCGAGATTTTCCTCGAGACGACAAATCTCCCCCAGATAAAACATCGCCTGGGCAAATTCGGGCTGAAGCTCCAGAATCCAGCGAAATTTTTCAGCCGCCTGATTAATGTTCCCCTGTTCCAGTAAAAAGACGCCGTAGTCGGCCAGTACATCGATATGGCCGGGATTGCGGCGCAGTTCACGCAGGAAATAATCTTTCGCCTTGTTGATTTGACCGTCCGCCCAGCAGGCCTGAGCGATACGATAATAAATCTGCGGATGGGTCGGTTCCAGTTCGGCGGTCTTTTCCCAGCACCAGATGGCCCGCACATAATTACCGCGGGAAAACAGCGAATTGCCGATGTTGTAAAAACAGATGGGGCATTCCGGATTGATCTGCTGAGCCATATAAAACATCTGCTCGGCCTTGTCGTGCTGCTCCATTTCGGTGTAGGCGATAATCCGGTTGCAGTAGGCCGGTTCATACGACGGATCAATCGTTTCGATTTTTTCAAAGGTTGCCACGGCCAGGTCATACTGCACCGTGCGGGTATAATCCACGGCCAGACAGTTGAGGATTTCCACATCATTGGGGGCCAGTTCAAGGGCCTGCTGATAACAGGCGATGGCCTCTTCATACCGATCCATCGCATCGAGAGTCAGACCGCGATTAAAATGCCAGGCCACACAGCCGGGATTCATCGTCACTGCTTCATTGAGCTTGTCCAGGGCGTCCTGCATCTGCCCGGCTTCATAGAATTCATAGGCTTCGGCGACCCTCTGTTCGGCCTGTTCCCAGCCGTTCAGGCTGCTGTCGTCTTCATAATAAGATGATTCTGCCATATTATATCCGCTTTTCTGAAACGCGTTAGGGTTTTCTTAACTATTGTAGTTTCCGCAAGTTGTATCGGCCCGCCGCCGCCCCGGCTTAGCTGTCGGTCGGGATTCTGTCGGCAAAAATGATTTTAAAAAACTTTTTGCTGGCATCAGAGGGCTTAAGCCCTTACAATTGCAGAGCTTAAGAGATACCCGAGAAAATCCCTGTTCGGCGAAACGGACTTTTTTTTACCGCTCGCCCAACGGGGTCCGATAATGCAGAATAAACGTCAGGATAAGGAAACAATACAAGACCCTTACGGAGCCAGCTTATGGTTAAGGAAATTAAAGGTCAGCTCGTTGCCGGCAAGCACCATTTCGGCATCGTAGTCAGCCGATTCAATGAGTTTATTACCAGCAAACTGCTCGGCGGCGCCATTGATTGCCTCCAGCGGCACGGCGCAGCCGATGAACAGATTACCGTGGCCTGGGTGCCCGGAACGATTGAAATTACCCTGGCGGCCAAAAAAATGGCACAAAGCGGTAATTATTCGGCCGTCATCTGCCTGGGTGCCGTCATCCGCGGCCAGACCAGCCATTATGATTATGTCTGTCAGCAGATCTCCCGCGGCGTGGCGACGGTCAACTATGATACCGGCGTGCCCACCATCTTCGGCGTGCTGACCTGCGAAACAATCGAACAGGCCATCGAGCGGGCCGGCACCAAGCAGGGCAATGCCGGCGCCAGTGCCGCACTGGCCGCCATCGAAATGGCCGATGTCATCACCAAACTGTAATCCCGGGCGGAATGGAGTCGTAACCATGTATTCGAAGTCACTGTTGATTTTCTGCACACTGTGCCTGATGGCCATGATGCATGCGGGCTGCCTGGCCGGGTCGGATGCGACGGCCCAAAAGCCGGTGTATCTGTTCAGCTATTTTATCGATAACGGACAGGATGGGCTGCATCTGGCCTGCAGTCTTGACGGCCTTGAATGGAAGGCTCTCAATCAGGGCAAGTCGTATCTGAAGCCTGCCGTCGGCAAGGACAAACTGATGCGAGACCCTTGTGTCCTGCGCGGCCCGGATGGCTTGTTTCACATGGTCTGGACGGTTAGCTGGAAGGAAAAAGGCATCGGCTATGCCAGTTCCAAAGACTTGATAACCTGGTCCGAACAACAATATATCCCCGTTATGGAGCACGAACCGACGGCTCAGAACTGCTGGGCGCCGGAATTGATCTACGACCCCCAGGCCAAACACTACCTGATTTTCTGGGCCACGACCATCCCCGGACGTTTTCCGGAAACCGAAAAAGGCGGCGACAACAATCACCGCATCTATTGTGTGACCACCCGTGATTTCAAGACTTACAGCGAAACCAAACTGCTGCTGGAGCCGGGCTTTAATGTCATCGACTCGACCATCATTCAGGCCGGCGGCAAGTGGGTGATGTTCCTGAAGAATGAAACCAAAAATCCGCCGGAAAAAAATATCCGCATCAGCACCGCCGACCGTCCGGAAGGCCCCTGGAGTCCGGCCTCCGATGCCATCACCGGCAAATACTGGGCCGAAGGCCCCACTGCGGTACAGATCGGCGAATGGTGGTACCTGTATTTTGATAAATACACCGAAGGCAAATACGGTGCACTGCGGTCCAAAGACCTCAAGAACTGGGAAGACATTTCTTCCCAGCTTCGTTACCCCAGAGGTCTGCGACACGGGACGGTTTTTGCCGTCGAACCTGAGATACTCAAGACCCTCCTGGCGAATGAAAACACCCAATAATCACTCTCAACTCGGCGAAACCAAACAGGATCGACGCACGCTGGCCCGGGAGCTTGCCATGCAGGCGCTGTGCCAACTGGATGTGCAGGGACAGGAACTCATGCCCTGGCTGGGACGGTTCTTCCGCGAACAAACCAGCGACGCGATGACCATTCAGCTTGCCGAGCAATGGACCCAGGGCGCCTGGCAGAATATCGACGACTGTGATGATAAAATCGCCCAGGCCGCCGCCAAATGGAAATTGTCGCGGATGTCGCAGGTGGACCGAAGCATTCTCCGCCTGTCGGTCTATCAACTCCAGTTTTGCCCCGATATCCCGGGCAAAGTCGTGGTCAATGAGGCCATCGAGCTGGCAAAAAAATACAGCACGGAACAATCCCCGCGTTTTGTCAACGGGGTGCTGGACTCGATCCTGAAACTGCTTCGGCCGGGACAAACCAATCCCCCCGCCGGCCAGCCTTCATAAATTGCAGACCTTATTATCCGGGAAAACACTGTGAGGAAAATAGCAGTTCTCAATCAAAAAGGCGGCGTCGGGAAAACAACGACTGTCGTCAATGTTGCAGCCGCCATGGCGGCGCACGGTTTTCGCGTTCTGGTGATTGACCTGGACCCGCAGGCCCACCTGACGATCCATCTGGGCGTTGACGCCGAGCAGCCCGGCTGCGGAGCCTATCAGATCCTGTCCGGCCAGGCCGGTGTTCACGATGCCGCCGTCAAGGTGCGATCCAATCTCTGGATTCTGGGTGCCGGGATCGAGCTGGTCGGGGCCGAGACCGAACTGGTCAATGAAGTCGGACGCGAAATCATCCTTCGCCAGGCCATCGCCCAGGTCGAAAACGACTTTGATTATATGATTATCGACTGCCCCCCGTCGCTGGGCTTATTGACGCTCAACGCACTGGCAGCATCTGAAGAAGTCATCATCCCCGTTCAGCCGCATTTCCTTGCCCTGCAGGGTTTCAGCCGCCTGCTGCAGACGATCGCACTGGTCAACAACCGCATCAATCCCGCCCTGCATGTCACGGCGATTCTGATGTGCATGTTTGACGCCCGCACCAGCCTGTCGGCCGAAGTGCGGCAGGATATCGAAAAATTCCTGACCGGGTCCCGCAATCAGAACAGCCCCTGGGCCGGCGCCCAGATCGTCCCGGTGCATATCCGCCGCAATATCAAACTGGCCGAGGCACCCAGCTACGGCAAGAGCATCTTCGAATATGAACCGACCTGTCATGGAGCAGCGGATTATCTGGCGGTGGCGGAGTTTGTGCACACGGGAAAAATTGAAGGCACTTTTGACATTCAACTCGATACGGCCAGTGAACCTGCTGCGGAAGCGACCGAAGCCCAGCCCGCAACAGACACCCCCGCCCCCGCCGCACCCGCTGACACGGTGCCTGCGGAAACGCCCGCACCGTCAGAGACTTCACCCATTGCGGAAAATTCAGTCGTGGAAACGGCTTACAGCAACACGCCTGCTTCGCCGGATACTCAGGAAGGGAAATAAAAAAGGCTGCTTCGTGGATGAAAGAGGAAGCAACCTTATTCGGAAAAGGCTTTCTGCAAAGCCTTTAATTTACATCTGCATTATAAAATAATAATTTAAAACACCGTTGTCAATCTTTTTTTTCATTCCGCGCGTTTTTTTACAGGTCATCGTGTCAAGACCCAGGGGTCTTCAAGCTGGTCCACGATGCAGCGCAGAAAACCGGCGGCATAAAATTCATCGATAATCTGACCGTCATAGGCCAGTGAGACATCCATCATTTTTCGAACACGCATTTCGTCATCCTTGAGTACAATCGCATCTTCAATCATCCCAATGGAGACAATCGCTGTCGCCGATGGCGGTGCAATCGCATAAAACTGGTGCACACCAAACATGCCCAGCCCCGTCAAAACGACATTGGCCCCGTCAAAGTCATCCGGCGTCAGCTTGTTGGAGCGGGCTTTGGCCAGCAGCATTTCGCTTTCCGCGGCAGTCTCGATCAGGTTTTTGGAGCCCATATCATGCAGTACCGGCACCACCAGCCCCTGCGGCGCCGCCACGGCAAAACCGATACCGACGGCACCACTGACCACCAGATTATCGCGGGTTTCATCCAGCGTCGCGGCCAGCAGCGGGTATTTTTTGACCGCACGGGCCATGGCCAGAATAAAAAAGTCGTTGGTGGTGGCACGAACGCGGGCCTTGCGGCAGTACTCCCGCCGCATCGCTGTCAATTCCGTCAGATCCGCCTGCATCGTCATATAGCCGTTGGCCTTGGTCTGCTTGGACTGGTGCATCAGCCGGCCAATCAGCTTCTGAATCCGCGTCAGCGGAACAATGTTCGTATTTATGGTTTCCATAGTCGCCATTTTAATCAAAGATTCCCTGCTTGCAAGAATAAACCCCTTGCCCCGCCGCATCAGGTTCGTATAATGTATCCATACAAGGATGCGACAAACCTGTTAAAATGAAATGAAGGGATATCGTCCATGAAAAAAACCGTACTTGTTGCCAGTCTTCTGGCCGGCATGATGCTTATGGCCGGCTGCAGCCGCATGATGGACTCCACCAAAGAAGCCTTCGGAGCACAAAAAAAGGATATTCTGGTCAGCCGGGTCCAGTCCGCCCGAGATGCTCAGTTGGATGCCAAGGAGCAGTTTGCCACCGCCCTCGATGAATTCCGGAGTGTGGTGGGCTACAAAGGCACCCTTCTGGATGAAAAATACAAAACGCTCAAATCCCAGTATGACAAATGCGAATCCCGCACCCGAACCGTCGAAAGCCGTATCGAAGATGTCCGCCGGGTCGCCAAGGGCCTGTTCCGCGAATGGGAAGATGAGTTGGACCAGTATTCCAGCCCCGCCCTGCGTAAATCCAGCGAAACCAAGCTCGAAGCTACACGCGTCAAATGTGACAAAATGATTGCGGCCATGGAAAAAGCCCGCGATAAAATCTATCCGGTTTTAGCCTCTTTTAAGGACCAGGTGCTGTTTATCAAGCACAACCTCAATGCCCAGGCCATTGCTTCACTGGAAGGGGAACTGGGCATCATCGAAAAAGAAATCTCGCTGCTGATTCGGGAAATGGAAAACTCCATGGCCGAAGCCGACACCTTTATTCGCCAGATGCAGATTCTGGAAGTCTAATCACAGCGGCATCTGATTTCAACAGACACGTAACTCGGCAAGGAATGTGTGCGTCTATATAACATACTTTAAGCATCCGAATTGACTGGTTTTTGATTTCCACTGTTGTTTTGACGCGGAAAATATCACAATTAAGATGAGGGTGAACGTATGAATAAATGCCGAATTGCATCACTGTTTGTATCGTTGTGTTTTTGTATGTCGCAGCCCTGGACCCAGGCGGAATCGTCTCCGCAGCCAATCGATACCGCCACCGTTTCCAGAGACTGGCTGTTGTGGAGCATCCTGTCGCCGCAGGTTCCAATCGGCATCCCGGATACGGCGTCACCAATTCCCGACAGCAAAACGATTCAACCGCCATTTTCGTTCACACTGGACGGCAAGCCCTCGCAGGAATTCCTCAAGAGCTGGGTAGTCAGCATCACCCACAACAAATTAGACCAAAACCGCACTTCGCACACGCTCATCTGGCACAACCCCGACAGCAGCCTTGAGCTTCGCTGGCAAGTCCTCGAATACAGCGATTTCAAGACCATCGAATGGACCGTCCATCTCAAAAACATCGGCAAAACCGATACCGCCATCATTGAAAATCTCAGGGCTATTGACGCCCGTTTTGTCTGTGTCAAAGACAAGCCCTATCAACTGCGCCATTGGAACGGCACCCGTGTCAACGCCGAGGACTTTGCCCCGCAAATCGCCGGGATTGAACCCGGAAAAGAGCTGACCTTCGCTCCATCCGGCGGCCGGGCCACCGGCGGCTGCTGGCCCTATTATAATATCGACGGCGGGGATGAAGGAATGATTGTCGTGGTAAGCTGGGCGGGCCGCTGGTACGCAAAGTATCACAGAGACGCCGACAGAACCCTGTCGCTGATGGCTGGGCAGGACAAGACCCATTTCAAATTACTGCCCGGCGAAACCGTCCGCACACCAATGATCGTCCTTCAATTCTGGAAAGGCGGCAATTGGGTCGATGCCCAGAATCGCTGGCGTCAGTGGATGATTCGCTGTAATATTCCGCGTCCCGGAGGCAAAAACCTGGCACTGCCGTTGTTTGCCGCGTGCAGTTCCCACCAGTTCGCCGAGATGACCAAAGCCAATGAACAGAATCAAAAAGAGTTCATCGACAGCTATCTGCAAAAAGGCCTCAAAATCAATTACTGGTGGATGGACGCCGGCTGGTATGTGGGCGCCGCGGAAAAGGGCTGGCCGTGGACCGGCACCTGGGAAGTGGACCGCAGCCCCAATCGTTTCCCCAACGGCCTGCGGGCGATCAGCGACTATGCCCACAGCAAAAACGTCAAGACTATCGTGTGGTTTGAGCCGGAACGTGTCGCCGCGGGAACCTGGCTGGCAACCGAACACCCCGACTGGATTCTGGGCGGCGCCGGCGGCGGACTGCTGAATCTGGGCAATCCCGATGCGTGGAACTGGCTGGTCAGCCACATCGATAAAATCATCACCGACGAAGGCATCGACTTGTATCGTCAGGATTACAACATCGACCCGCTGGAATACTGGCAGAAAAACGACCCCGCAGACCGACAGGGCATCACCGAAAATAAATACGTCATGGGATATCTGGCCTACTGGGACGAGCTGCTGCGACGACATCCGGGCATGCTGATTGACTCCTGTGCATCCGGCGGACACCGCAATGACCTGGAGACGATGCGCCGCTCCGTCCCCCTGCTAAGAAGCGATTATCTGTTTGAGCCGGTCGGTCAGCAGGCCCACACCTATGGCCTGTCCTTCTGGCTGCCCGTTCACGGTACCGCATACAATCCATCCAATACGCAGGGGTGGGGCTGGGGCACCGGTCAGGGCCTTCTGGCATACGGACCCTATATTCGCCGCAGCAATATGTGCCCGGCCAATACCGGCTGCTTCGATTTCAGAGCCGCAGTGGACGAGACCCTGATTATGGCACTCTATCAGGAATGGCTGGATATCGCCCCCAATTATTGGGGCGATTACTACCCGCTGACCGATTACACCTTATCACAAAAAGACTGGATCGCCTGGCAATTCCATCGCCCCGATTCCAAAGCAGGCTTTGTGCAGGCCTTTCGCCATGACCTGAGCATCCACCCCTCGGCCCAGCTCAGGCTCTTGGGCTTAAAGCCCGACAAGACCTATCTGCTCAACAATTACAACACAAAAACTCAGAGCCGTATGACCGGCAAACAACTGATGGAAGAGGGATTGGTCATTGAACTGAAAAACAAACCCGATGCGACCACCATCGGATACCGTGAAGAATAAACGCAAAATAATACCAAGCTGCTGTCACGAAGGCAGCAGCTTGGTTTGTTTTCTCACGATCCGGCAGGATCCCCGCCGGCGCAATGGCTGTGCTATACAAACTGAATCGCCAGGCCAATACTGCCGTTACGCAGCATCTCGGCCCGATCCACACGCAGAATCTTGCCCATTTTGATGCGGGCGTACTGCCCTTTTTGGCGGGCCAGCGACATCGTGCGGGGGAAATTCACCTCGACCTCGTGCCCCGGACGCACCGGCGTGGTCATCGGCACACTGACATATGCCCCGCCTTTGCTGACATTGACGCTTCTGCCGGTAAAAAAGCGATTCGCCTCCGGAAGCCAGATACTCACAGGCCATGATAAATCCGACCTGACGTCTCGTCTTTGTTCAATCAGTGTACTTTCCATAGTACGGTCTCCGTTAAAATAGCAAATATACTACAACCTATGAAAAGTATCGGCAAAGTAAATATGGATAATTTAGATAATATGGAAAATATTTTTAATAAAATTATCCGCCCGCCATGCCCTGATTGAAATGAAATAAATTCTTGTTTTATAGGACCTTGTGCACGGCCTATGTCTTCATGGAATCCATCTGGATAAAGGCGATGGGAACAAAGATGAAAATCGGCGCCCAGGCCCAAAACTCCGGACGCAGGTTAAAAAACAGCTCCGTCGCAAACATTTTGCACACAAACGTCAGCACAAAGCAGCTCGTGGAGGTCACAAAGCTGATTACAATAGCGGTCTTCATATCCCGCGGATCCCGGCAAACCAGCACCGGCAGCGCCACCAGCAGCATCACCAGGTTCAAAATCGGATCCGTTACCCGGGTATGCTTTTGTAAATACAATTCCGCCAGGTCGCTTTGCCGTGTCCCCTGGCTATTGGCCAACTGCATCAGTTGAACCGAACTCAGCAGCGATTTATAGCCTTCCTGCCGCCGCATGGGAATCTGCTGCGGTGTCAAATCGCTGGCAAAAAAGTCCACAGCCGAAACCTGCCGCGAAGGAGCCGCCGCAGTCGATGTGTCCGAAATCTGGAGCATCTCGCCGCCGGTCAGCACCCATCCGCCGCGCTGTCGGTCATAGACGGCTTTCTGAGCCTTGATCCGTCCGGTCACCACCATCTGGTCGCTGCGTTCCATACGCTTGCGCACAATGATAAAAGGATGATCAATGGCCTGCGTTTTCTCATCATACTGCGCGGTGTTGATTAAATTGCCGTTGGAATCCGAGGCAAACCACAAATCGTAATGCTTGGCACCGGGCAGTTCATCATGACTGCGAATAAGCTGCCCCGTCAGATTTGGTATCGCCAGCTCCTGCACCACCACCTGCAAGCTCATTAGAATCGCGGCAATCCCGATAATGGGGGCAATGAACCGTTTGAGGCTCACCCCCGAGGCCATTACCGCAATCAATTCATTGTTTTTGGTCATGCGGGCCAGCGAAAAGACCGCGGCAATCACGGTAATCACCCCGGCCATGTCCCGAAACCACAGCAAGATCCGGGCGCCATAAAAAGAGGCGATATTGTACAGCATCGTCCTGGCCCCGGCATCGGCGTTTTCTGCAAATTCGTCGAGATTGATAAACAGATCCATCGCCACAATCATGCCGATCAGGACCCCAAAGGCTATCGCATAGCCAATCAGGAATTGTTTAAGAACATATCGATCCAGTATCTTCATCCGCGTACCTCTATGTTTTGAGCAGTCGGCGATACAGATACACCGTCAGCAGGGTCAGAATAGCCAGCCCCAGCCACATCACCGTAATCCCCATCATGGCCGTCGTCGATGCATTCTTGGTAATTTGCTTGCCCGACATAATAAACACCACCAGAAGTCCGCCGGGGACGGCACTGGCTCCAAAGGCACTGAGTAAATGCCCGCCGCGATAATACACCCCCAGCGCAATACCCGTCAGAATCAGCGACACACACCCCAGCCCCATCACCAGCCGTGAATGCAGTTCGGCATCAATTTCGTCATTGACCGCCGCCAGTTCCACCTGCAGTTGCCTGACTTGCTCCAGCAGCGGCTTGCTCGGATGGACCAGGGGACTATTCTTCGTGCCCACCTCGGCCAGCAAATCAAGAATCGGCCTGGACTCCAGTTTCTCCTGTACCGACGCGGGAATTTCCACATTGTTGATGAACTTCCGCAGGGCAAAACCCGTAACGCCTTCCCCGCGATCCCACGAGGGATTTTCCAAATCCAGTTCCAGCCGAGGAATCGATTGATTCACATCCAGCCGGCAGAACCCCCGCTGGCTTTGGCGGGTAATTTTCTGATTCTGCACCCGGTCCATTTCGACCAGTTGAATCGGCGCCGTCAGTTCGAGAGTTAATTCTCTCTGGCCAAGCTGACAACCCGCCGCCGTCAGAAAATAATCCCGAAATCCATCCGCATCCTGAAGCAGGGCCTGCGGGCTGGAACTGCCGAAAGTCTGATTTAAATACTGCCCCACCAGCTCCGTCATAAACTGCCAATACACCTGCATCGCCATTTTATAAATCGGGGCATGCTTCATCTTGTCAATACGGATGCTTTTGAGTTTGTCCAGTTTATAAAATTTGATATCGTCAGCCAGCAGCGAATCAAACTGCCGCTCGACGCTCGTATTGCCGATTTCGACCGATGAAAAATCATCCACGCGAACCGCGTTGAGAGCAATGATACGAACCTTATTAAAATCCGAATGCGTCTCGATCTCAACTTTGGCCGACTGGGCCAGAACCATACGCTGAATATCCGCATCTTTGGTATCCAGAATAATCACCCCCTCCAGCAGTTTCCGCTGGGGGTCGGCCTTTTCGGCATAAATCTTGTATGTGGACTTGGGCAGGGTATAAAAGCCCTTGCGCTGCAGGTTGCGAAACAGAATCTGCTCGGCGTTGGCCTTGACGCTCTTTTCACTGCGCTGAATAAAGGCCGGGGCCACGTGGAAACTCAGAATCAGGTTGGCAATCGCCACCAGAATCGCCAGACTCAGACCCGGATAGACCAGCGTCCACAGGCTGATGCCGCTGGCCCGGCACGCATCCAGCTCCCGGTCGGCGGCAAACCGTCCATACACCATCGACGCCGCAAACAGCGCGCTCATCGGCAGCACAAACGTCAGCGTTATCGGCATCAGATATCCCAGCAGGTGTAAAATCTCTTCGGGGCTGACGCCGAAATCCTGAATCGGCTTGAGCAGAAAGCCCAGACTCAGAATCAAGGTCATCGCCACCGTCGTCAGGATAAAGACCCGGAACAACTCCTTAAAAATATAGCGGTGAAGCGTAAATATCATGTCTGTACCATAGTAACAGGTTTTTCAGAATCCAAAATATAGAGTAATCATACTAAAGAGTTTATTGTGGCACAAAAGCGGATTATTTCAATCAAATTCCGCCTTATGCCCTATTTTAACTCATCCACCGACACACCTGGCTGACCGCAATCCCCAGAAATGTCCCAAGAATATTGCCGCCAACCGCCAGAAGCAGGCCTACCGGGGCCAATTCCGGATGGTAAATCCCCGCAACCACCGGCGCCGAGGCCGGCCCGCCGACATTGGCCTGACTGGCCGTCGCAAGCAGGGCCATCGGGGCACGAAACAGCCGGGCCGCAATAAACAGACATATCCCATGAATAATAAGCATTGCCGCCCCTGCCATCAAAAACACCGGCACCGACCGAACTAATCCAAGGTGCGTTTTTGCACCAATCGAAGCCAAAACCAGGTACAGCAGCGCGAACCCAACTGTATTGGAACCGCGGGACTCCAGTTTTCGGGCCGGGGTAAAGGATAAAACCACCCCCATCACTGTCGCCAGGATGACCGCATACGCCGCCAAGTTCAGCACATTTTTAATCGGGGGTACTTTCCCGCTAAGCCATACCGCAACGCCAGCCCCCGCAACCGCAATCAATGCCATCCAGATCAGACTGCCGGCAGTCAGCCCTCTCTTGCCGGATAGATTTCCTTTGCCCGCTCTTTGTGTCAACTCCTGAATCAACTCCGTACGCGACCGATTCCGCCGGTCAAACCGCTCCTGCAAAACCGATACCGCAATCAGCATCCCCATCCACGTATAGGAAAACAGCGTATCGACAATCGTAATCACCCCCATCAGCGATTCGGGAATCTCCACCGCCTTGCCGACGGCAATCATATTGGCCGAGCCGCCGATCCATGACCCGCTCAATGCCCCAATGGCCTTCCAGGCATCCTCCGGCAGCCACGGTCGAAACAGCATCGAAGCCGCAATCGCCCCGGCCATCACTCCGCAGGTCGCAGCCGCCATCACCCGCAGCGCCATCGGCCCCAGCCGCAGAATCCCCCGGACATCCGCCGACAACAACAGCAGCACCAGCGCCGCCGGCAGAATCCATCGACCAATCCAGACATATACCGGACTGGCCGAAGGCAGCAGGCCCGCCGTTGTCACCAGCATCGGCAGAAAATAAATCCAGAACATTGAAGGCAGGTATTTGAAAAGCTTTTTGCCAATCGGCCGCTGCGCCAGGGTCAACACCACCCCCTCAATCAGCAGCAGCACCGCCACGCAATACATCGGATGCGAAGTCATCGTGTCCCGCCCAGACGAAAGACACAGCCATCGACGCCAATGCCCCCAAACGCATCACGCCGCCGCAGAAAATGCACTGAATCCAGATCAATATAATCGAAGCCGCCGGTCCCCGCCGCAAAGCATATCGCAGCCGACAGCCCCACCATCGTCTCGGTCATGCACCCCAGCATCAGCTTCAATCCCGCCTGCCGTGCCAGCCGGTAAATCTTCCGGGATTCGGCAATGCCGCTTTTGGCAATCTTGATGTTGACGCCATCGGCCAGCCGCTGGTCAATCACCCGCTTGCAGTCGTCTTCGCAGAACACCGTCTCATCGGCGATAATCGGCACGCCGGCGTGTTTGGTCAGCGTCTTCAATCCCGCATCATCATCCCGCACCAGCGGCTGTTCGAACAATTCCACCGCCAGCCACGCCCGGCCAAGCCTGTCCAGCAAATCCAGTGCGGATTTGGCCGAAAAGCCCTGGTTGCCGTCCAGACGCACCACAAACGGCTTGCCGGCGTCGTTTAAATAGCCATACACCGCCCGGCAGAAATCCAAATCCGTTTTGACCTTGCCGCTGACCTTGACTTTATACGTGCTGAATCCCGTGCGAATCGTCCGCAGAATCCATGGCTCAAGGGCCTTGATATCGGGCACAAACGGAATCGTAATATCGGTTTGAAGGGTCTCGGTTTTGCCGCCCCAGAATTGCCATTCGCTCTTATCCTGCCCCGCCAGCCACGCCCGGAATAAAGCAACTTCCAGCCCCGAAGCCGTCATGTGAAATCGCGGAAACTGCCTGCGTACCTGCCCGGCTAAGCTCGCCCATCGCTGAATGCTCTTGCCGCACAATGTGGGCCTGACTTCCGCCAGTACCCCGCTTATCGCCGCCGCTGTCTCATGCGGCAGGACAAAACTGGTCGGCACTTCCCCCACACCCGCCGAACCATCCTCGCAGCATACCGTCACAATCACGCTGGTCGCACAGGTCTTGGACCCCAGCGACGTCGCAAACGTCGTCCGCATCGGACGAACAACGGTTTTCCATGTGATTTTAGTAATCGTAGACATCGGGTGGAATTTTACCTCATCAAGGCCAAGTTGTCGACTATTTCAAAAGTAGCTTTGAAAAATATCGCCCTTTTAGCCTTGAAGTAAGTGCTGCCCTACCCCTTCCGCAATTCCTTACTGATGCGTACACTGCACCATTCCTTGCCGCACATCGTGCAGTAATCCTGGTTGTGCCCGCCTTCGCCCAGTGCACTGTTGCGGCAGGCTTCCTCGTACATATTTTTCGCCGTAATCGGGTCAATCGACAACTCCAGATGCTTCTTCCAGTCCAGATTGGCCCGGGCGATGCTCAACTGTTTATCCCGCGCCGCCGCATTCCCAAACCCGCGCGCCACATCCCCCGCATGAGCGGCAATCTTCGACGCCACCACGCCATGCCGCACATCCTCCGCATCCGGCAGCCCCAGATGCTCGCGCGGCGTCACATAGCACAAAAACGACGCTCCCCAGTACGCCGCCGCCGTCCCGCCGATGGCACTGGTGATATGGTCATAGCCGGGCGCGATATCCGTCACCAGCGGCCCCAGCACATAAAACGGCGCCTTATGACACAGCTTCTGCTGAATCTCCATATTATACTGAATCTGGTTGAACGGCACGTGCCCCGGCCCCTCGACCATCACCTGAAGGCCCTTATCCCACGCCCGCTGCGTCAACTCCCCCAGCGTCTTAAGCTCAGCCAACTGTGCCGCATCCGTCGCATCCGCCCCGCAGCCCGGCCGCAATCCATCCCCCAGCGAAAAACACACATCATACTGCTTCATAATCGCGCAAATATCGTCAAACAACTCATACAGCGGATTCTGCTTGTTATGATGCGTCATCCAGCGGGCCAGCAGCGCCCCGCCGCGACTGACAATCCCCATCACCCGCGACTTGACCAGTTCCAGATGCTCCCGCAGCAAGCCCGCATGAATCGTAAAGAAATCCACCCCCTGCCGGGCCTGCTTTTCGATAATCTTCAAAATCGTATCATAATCAATCTCGTCCACCGACCGCCCGACAATCACCTCATAAATCGGCACGGTCCCGAACGGTGCCGGGCAATCCGTCAGCAGCCGGCGGCGGATCTCATCCAGCCCCGCCAGTGACCCGCCCGTACTCAGATCCATAATCGCATCCGCCCCCGCCTCCAGCGCCACCCGCATCTTTTCGATCTCATCATCCAGCGACGACCGCACCGACGACAGCCCGATATTGGCGTTAATCTTGGTCGAGACGCACCGCCCAATCGCACAGGGCTTCAGGCCATGCTGCACATGAATCGTATTGGCCGGAATCACCGCCCGCCCCGCCGCCAGTTCATCCCGCAGCATCGCCGCATCCACACCTTCATTCTCAGCCGTCCGGACAACCAAATCCGTCAACTGCCCCTGCCTCGCCAATTCCAATTGTGTCGCCTGTACTGTTTTCATTCCGTGTCCCATCGCCTTATCGTAGTCATTCCGCTTTAAATGTCACATTCACCCATCGTAGCCCAAGCCTCCGCGCTTGGGATAAAACACCCATGCCGAAGGCATTCCACTCAATTCCTGAGTTCTTATGTTCTTGGGTTCTTTTATTCTTTTTAATTGATCCCTAAGGGCAAAAAAAAAGAATCGCCCCCTGTAACGGAAGCGATTCTCTTACTTTCACATAGTAATTATCCGCTTCCCTACGCAGGTACACCTTTCGGCTTTCCTGATCAGGTTCTAAGGGTCTTTCTCAGATTCGGCCATTAGCGGTTACCGCGCCTCTCAGCCAAACCACCCCTGAGCGTTAATAGAGTATATCGTTCTACGTCATCCGCGTCAAAATGTTTATCCCAAAACCATTAATAGACGTACCATGCCTTGTTTTACTAAAATGCAAGTATGCCATCAGAAATCTTGGGGGTATTTTGTGGACAGTCCACTTGAACTTGCTCTTCGGTCATGATTTGTAAGGCTTCTTCATACTTTTTTTTCTCTAAGCCTTCTGATTCTTTTATCGCCTTTTTCAGCAAATCAACACTTTCCATATCCCCTATTTGGCCTAACATTAATCCAGCCTCTGCACGAGGATATACTTCCTTCAAGGTTGTTTTCACGGAAAGCGTCCCGGAAAGAATCTGCCGGAGCAGCAAGACGGCCTCTTCCGTTCGTATATTGCCCAGGGTATAGATTAAATCGATACGATTATCATTTTTATCAATCGACACCGTGACAAGCCTGGGTAAAAGCTCGTCAACCAATCCCCGATCAATCTCTTTCCATCCCTGCCATTTCAACATCCACCGGGCTATACCCAACAGTTCTTCCTGAACGACTGCCCCTTGTCGTATGGCCTGCTCTTTTTTAATTTGTGGAATTTCAGATAATCTGCTTTTTAACATGTATAAAATGAGATTCTGCACATCTAAATTTTTGCCAAAGAGCTGAAAATATAATCTCGACCGTTTGACTTCGTCCGGAATCTGGCGGTTAAGAACGTCCTTGACTATTTGCTCATATTCAACCCTCTCCATCGCCAATGATGTTCCCGGTCCGCGACTTGCACGTCTGGCCCGACGAACGGCTTCTTTGGCATCACACTCCTTTTGAATCTGGCTCGCAATTTCAGAAGGCAATAAGGCAATTAGTTGCTTAAACGCATGTTCCATCTGATTTCTTTTGCCGGCAGCTTCGGCCATATCCTTTGGATCAAAAATCTCACCCAATCCCTTTGAGGCAAATTCACGCGATAAAACATCAAGACAATCCTGCGTCAATTCCACGCCACGAGGACAGCCATTGTCCCAGCGAAAATAAAGCGTACAATCCAAACCAAATGATTCCAGCAATCGATCTTTGTTGCAGAATGTTAAATATCCCGAAATTAGGCACATTGTCCCATTAGGAGCCTCATCCGGGTCGAACTCAATGCCCTCAACAATTCGTTTTATCTCGGAAGGCTGATTTATCGACGCCATAATGGGGCCATATTTATCATCCGCAACCACATAAATCGATGTGGTCTCAGAAAGCACTTTGGGCACGGTCCGATTCCAGCCCCAATACACGATACACTGCGGATGAGTCTGTTCAAAGTCAGACAGCATCTTGGGGTCCACTTGACTGCCCATCAGCTTAACCCTTTTTAATGCGGGCAATGCACCTTGGGGCAAAATAGACACCGGCGCATTGGTCGCGTTTATTTCGATTAAATCCTGCAAATCCGACAGCGGATATAAATCCCCCACCTTTGAGCCGGCCAGATTTAAAGATTGCAATTTTCGGGTATGACACAAAAAAGAAATATCATCCATATCTTGTCGTCCAGAAAGGTCGAGAACCCGAAGTTCCTTGAGACAGGCCAACGTTTTCCAGTTACCAACAGACACGTCTGCACCAACTTTAAGATACCGCACCTCTCGACTATTCCTCAGACATTCGAGGGGAATTATCGAGCTTGCGGACTGAATTGCAAAATATCTGAGTTTGGTAAATCGATTTAGCATTAAAAAATCTGGTCCGGAAAGATACAGGATAAACAGACATTCCAGATTCTCCGGAAGCGATTGAAGCAGTGAGCATGGCCCCGAAAAAGAGACAGCGGTTCGGGATGGATCGATCGCAGAAAGAATCTTTCTATCCAAATCCGCGTCCGAATCTGCCGCAATTCCCCAAAGCGACCGAATTTCTTTGTCGGATAGCCTCACCGCAGACTCGATATTTCCGATTTTTAGCCCAATAACCGTTTTCTGGTCGCCCGGCCCAAGCAAATAAAGGCAACCCTCTTCCTCAATTCGATCACTCAAAACATAGTTACCCGGCTTAGCCAGTCGCAAAGGAATATCCCGAATAAAAACAATATCTCCTTCACGAAAACTATCTCCGGAGATATCTTCCGATATGCGGGGCGCGACTATTTTCTGACCGTCCACCTCAATGACATAAACATTATCCGCAGACACCACCCCGCATACCAGAAAACCGACCACAAACATCTTATACCAATTCATTATTGACCTCCCACGGTTAAATTAAGTATATTCGCATATTCTGGATTAGGCATCAGGTATTGTATGTTTAAAGGTGCATCTCCCCATGAACCCGCTTCAGGAGAAGATATGGCAAAATTGAGAGCTTGATAAACGGAATAGTTCCGTATATTTTTCCAGAACGCTGCAACAAATTCCGGATACCCTGAACCGGTTACCTTGCCAGCATTTACCCAGCCAATAAATACTTGATTGTTATTGGCGTAACTACTTTGTGAATATATGCCAAAAGTTCTTGCCAGCATGTCAGACTGGGCACTTTTGCACCCATCAAAAAATACTATCTTGAGTTTTCCTGAATTATAAAGCCCCCAATCCCATGCACTATTACCGTTTTGAGATATAGCAGGACTTGGAATGTCATCATCACTTGTATCATTTGGAGTATTTCTTCCAAGTCGCCAATACACTTTTTCATAATCCGATGTATACCAATGGTCAGATACCCCGGTATCATGTAACTGAAATACACTATAAGCTCTTCCGCCTGATAAAGTCACAGTATTTGCATGAGTTAAAATATACACATAATTCACATTCGGCAAGTTGAGCCCCCTCCGAACATTGACAGTGTTGGCATTCATATGATAAAGAGTCAATGTTGGAAGATTTTTCATCTGAAACGTTTTATAAATCTCCCGAATTGCTGATAATCTCGCATTGACCAAGTCTGGATATGGAAGAATAAGCAGTGCTCTCCGTTGTGTAAAATTACAATAGTTTGGATCATTCGGATCAGGTATTACAAGAGGTTTACCAATAACATCTATCCATTCTGGAGTTCCGGCCTCAGGATATTTTATCACTTGAACGGCCGCAACCATACCCGTAGTGATCAAATCTGTAGAAACAGAAAAACCAAAACCACCAGACGATATGCTCCCGCCATCCCAAAGAACCTGATCCGTAGCCAAATCCATAAGCAAAATATTAGGCTCGGTCTCACCTTGCCAAAAACCGGAAATAAATGACTCATATCCACCTAATGTATTCAACATATAATAAACATTATTATCAATAGAAAAATATTGGGGACACGATAGCGTAACATTGTTCGGTTCATCATAGCTGATCACCTGGAATAAATGCCTTCCATTCCCATATTGATTAGTCGGCAGGGTTAGCGTATAACCATCACCATGATCTTCAAATTTTCCAATCAAATCGTTCCCAATTTTCAAGTATATATCGTGTGAATTTTCAACATATCCATTCAATTTAATTTCTACCGATCCGGACAGATTATCCCCTGTGTCTTGTGGGATAATTGTAAAATCGGGGTGAGCCGGAATCTCAGAAAATCGTCCATAATTATTCGCTAACATCACAAAATCAGACATGTCGACAATTCCATCCCAGTTGAAATCACTTTTATATGAGATACTGTTTGGGTCTATATGAAAGAGATTTGGATCACCCGGCCATTTTTGAACACGCGTTACTGCCAACCAACCAGAAGTAAACATTAATAAATCATGCTCATTCGTCCACCCATCGCGATTCAAGTCTGTCGATCGATAGGTTTGATTCGTATTAGGCACAGAATGCGTATAGTGCACTCCTAAATCCGCAGCTTTTTCATCTGGATAAAACTGTATCGAAGTAGTTGTCCCAATTATAAATGGCAATTCAGAGATCGTTCCCAAACCTGCATCTACAAAGACAGAATCGCTCTTTAGAAATAATTGACGATAATCTTTGACATCTGCATATGGGTTAACATAAGTCCAAACAGGTTGAATAAATTCCATCAGAATATTAACTTCTTGCTGATTCGCTCCTAAGCCTGGATGTACCACGGCCATTTTTATTGCTCCATCATAAAATCCATAAGCGGTTATTTCGCTCATCGTTGTAATATTGTTTACACAATAGACTTCCGGAGCTACCGTGTTGGGGTCATGATGATTTATGACTGGCACTATCACATTAGGATCGTTTGGATCATGTGTATATGCCATACAGCGGGGACAAGAATGTCCATGAACAATAATGCCTGCACCACCATCATGTATAGTATTGTGAGCAATCATTACAGAACAAGGTAATGTTACACTATTTGCATCCGCGGGGTCGGTAAACACCTCAATTCCTGCATCGGGATCGGCGGGACTCTCACCATAAAGGCCAAAATACCATATCTGATTATTCACAATTTGATGATTAAAATGCCCTCTTGATATGATTGGTTTTCTGCATGTAAAAAAGAAGTTTCCAAGGATAGGATAGTTCAGTTCTCTTTGAACTTCTATGCCAACCCAGCAACCCTCAATATACAAATTATTCAATCTGCATTCCGCAGAAGCAGTCTCTTCGACAAGAATTGCGCCTGGATACCCGGTAAACTCCCCTAAAATATCTGATATCATAAAAACAGGGAGCACTGGATTTTTTGTATTCGGATAATCTGGATTGGCCTCCGATAATTCACCATATAAACCCGTTTTCAAAAAAGCTCCATTGCGATAAACAAGCTGTCCTTCCTCTCCAAAAACGACAATTGTCCCAGGTAAAATAATATGTTGTACACCGACCCCTTCAAATACCACAGGCTGTGTTATTCTGTAAATATGATTGGGGTCCCAAATTACGCTTTGGGTTATTGGAGACTCAACATATACTTCAGGAAGTGGATTAATGTTATTATTGTTCTGCTGATTAGGATCGATAGGCTGATTTGGATCTTCTGATGCCAGAAAAATAACTGATTCATAGACTGCTTGCTTTTTTTCGTTTTCAATTATTTCATCAAATGCGTTAGGATCTGAAAAAGCAAGTGCCAAAAGGTCTTCTACAGTCAATTCCACAATATTGGGGTCAGATGCTATATCATTTGGGTCGAGGGAAGCCAAAGCTTCAGAAGAGAGGCGACAATACGATTCAGCTATCAATCTCAGAAGGCAATAAACTAATGCATCTTTAGAATCATCCGAGTTTTCCAGATCACATATTTGATTGGGATCCGTGGGCATCTGGTAATCTTCTCCACACACTTCTTTTAGCATTTGCCATAACGTATCAAGCTCGGATTCGGGAGAAGTAGATTCTTGCTGCCTCTTATCAAAATATGTTTTAAAATAATTATTATCGCTTGTATTTAAAGACCATTGTCGCCATGCGCAATATAATTGGTCTCGTTGCTGACCGATTGGGTCAGGCGAAATTAGCCCTTGAGCAATAAGCCTTTCCTTCAATACTTGCCGTGTCTCATTAAGAAAATCAGGCGATTGCCAAGAGTTAACCTCATTCTCATTGACCAAACTACATGAAGACAATTCTTCATTGTAAGCAATCTCACCCCAAGCCGGACATTCCCTGCTCTGTACCACCGGTAATATTTCTTTCGGAAATAAATCCCCTATAGAATCTCTCTGAATTGACAAAATACACAAAAATATCCACAGATAATAAAAAGAAGTTGATCTTTGCAGGAAACTAATTTTGATAGACGTCATAGCTTGGCCCTTTTAAATAAATCACCGCATTTATTCCTCCTTCACATAAAGGAGGCACCACCAACACATGCTCAGTCAAGGCCCGCCAGAGCCAGAGAGGAACACGCAGGCAGTGCCCCAGTTGGGGCACTGAACTGACAATATCCTCTCATTTTTCAATTCAAAACTGGCGGTTTTGACTGATACTTTTAGTTCAGTAGTACTTTATCGAACTCAAATTATATTTTATTTAATACCACAGACAAATCAAGTCTGTTATATGAGTTTTTTTATTTATTCTTTAAAACAGGCATCTCGGCCGGCTCGAAGCAGATTCCTTTGTTCCGGCTGATAACCCGATAGCCTTTTTCCGTCACCAGCACATCGTCTTCCAGCCGAACGCCAATCTTGCCGGACACGTATGACCCCGGCTCCACGGTAATAATCTGTCCGGCCTCGAAAAACTCCTTCTTGGCCGTACCCGCAATACGGGGGTCTTCATGCACCAGCAGGCCCAGCCCATGCCCGGTGCCATGCCCATACACCGCAACCTTCGCATCGGCCAGTACTTTCCGACATGCCGCATCCACATCCGCCAGGCACACCCCCGGCTTAATCATATCAATGGCCGTCTGCTGAGCGGCCGCAACCGCATCATAGACTTTCCGATAATATGGAGAGGGTTTGCCGAAAACAAAGCACCGGGTAATATCGCAGATGTACCCATCGTATTTGCAGCCGAAATCGATCAGAATCGTATCGTTTGTCTTGAGCTTGCGTTTGCCCGGCTGGTGATGGTTCCGCGAGGCATTCGGCCCAAAGCAGATAATCGTATCAAAGCCCGGCACCGCACCCAGCATCTTCATATTGAATTCCAGCGCCGCACACAGTTCCGCCTCGGTCATCCCCGCCTTCAGCAAAGGCAGCGTCTGCCGCAAAGCCAGCCAGGCAATCCGCGACGCCTTTTCGATGGCCCGGATTTCGTCTTCGGTCTTGATGGCCCGCAGTTTTTCCACAAACCCCCGCACCGGCACGATTTTCCGCTTGATGGCCTTTTTCACCACGCCCAGCATCGAAATCGCAGCACTGTCTTCAATCGCCACCGCCCGGATGCCTTTGGCCTGGGCGATAAAGTCCGCCGCCGCCGCCGTCAAAGCCCCCTTCCGCTCGAACACCTTGCACCCCACGCATTCCCCGCGGGCCTGCTCGGTATAGCGGCTGTCGGTAATCAAAATCGCCTTATCCGGCAGAATCAGCAGCCAACTGTCATGTCCGGTAAAACCGCTCAAATACCGCACATTTTCCACAGACATCACAATCATCGCCTGCACCTTGCTTTGCTTGCACTGCCGGCGAACCGCGTCAATTCGTGTTTTGGCCGTCTTCTGATCCATATTTTTTTCCCAAATTCAATTGATTGGACTTAATATTTCCCGTTTCGTCGCGGCTAAGTACAGCAACTTCAACCACTTGCTTCTTTTGCTCGCGGAATAATCATACCCGTTGGGTATTTTTTTGCAGTCCGGCACCCACGCCGGCTTTTTATTATGTATGATTTACACGAAGGGAATCAAAAAAGAAATAAAATTATTCCGCCTCAGACGGCAACACGCTTTTGAGGCAAAATGATTGAAAACTGAATACGGTCTCCTCCTCTCCTGTCTTTTCTGTGCATGGACGCTCTGACGGGGCTAATGTCCGCCGGGGGGTGGATGTTTGCCCCGTTCTTTTTTTGAACGGCAAAAAGGATCAGCAAAATGTAGCCCAAGCCTCCGAGCTTGGGGTAAAATTCCATGCCGAAGGCATTCCTCGCCCTCCCCCACGCCCTGCAAGGGCAATATAAAACTCACCATCTTTAGCCCATTTCCTTTCCATCAGAACCAGTCATTCGGAAATTCCGAATAACTGAATAATGCCAGGAATTGCCCTATAGCATCTACATCGGCCGCGAAGCCGACGAAGCCACGATTCGCAACGTGGTATATTCTTAGAACACAAGAACTTAAGAACCCATGAACCCAAGAATTGGGTTCGTTTGGCCGGACAACGTCCGGTTCCATGCCGCGAGAATTCACGGGGTAACGCAACTCGACATCGCCGCGATGGACAAAATTGGGTTCGTTTGGCAAAATCCAGGTATACAAGGATGCAAGGATACACGTTCGAAATTCATTGATACTCTTCTTGTCGTTTGTTTAGGGTGGGAAGAAGAAGATATTAGACGTGAATTATCTTCTGATGGTTTAAGATTAGACTATTTGTTTTCCACCACAAGGCCAGTCCTAGCCATAGAGGCCAAAAAACACAAATAGAACTCCCTGTCTTTAGCGGTACAAGGACATCTCCTGTCCGTCGCGACTTCGGACGCGGGGCTTTTCAATAGCCACTTTCTTGCCGCCAAAGACCACATGCCCCTCCTCTTTGCCCCAGCGATAGCCGGGGCGGTCGGCCTGATGGGCATAGCGCTGACCCACCAGTTGTTCCACTTCATCATCAATCAGAGTTTTCATCATCAGAATCCCTGCCTGGGAGGCGGTCTGCTCAATGGCCGAGGCCACATTTTGACGCTATTACATTACCTTGACCGCAAGATTTTTCAACTAACTTTCAACGACAATCGGGACATATTCCTTGTCATGCGACTCAATAATATTTTTATCCTGTAAATCCTGTCTAAAAGAAATTTTATCGAAACAAATCCAATCCATACAACATCTGTAAGGCGTAGAATTGGCTGAACGGAAATGCGATAAATCTGGAGACGGAATCAATGAAATTGATTGCAGTGGGTTTAGTTTGCGTTGCGGGTGTCGTTGCCCAGGCGGAAAAGCGGGTTGTGGATTATGTTAATCCGTTTCTGGGCACGGCGACGCTATGGGATAGTAAGGATATCGGCTACACCCCGACGCATCGGACGTGGGGGGCGGAGGTCTTCCCGGGGGCGTCATTGCCCAATGCAATGGTGCAGCTTAGCCCCGTGACACAATTCGGCAGCGGGTCGGGGTATCAGTACGAAGACCCCACCATCCAGGCCTTTACCCACACCAGCAAGGGGCACTGGAACCTGTGCCACATCCCCCTGCTGCCGGCCACCGGCGAGTTCACACCCGACGACTACAGCTCGCCCTACAGCCACAAGAACGAGTCCGCCCGGCCGGGCTATTACCAGGTGTACCTGGAACGCTACGGCGTCAACGCGGAACTGACCACGACCCTGCGGTGCGGATTCCATAAATACACCTTCAAACCCGGCCAGCCCAAAAAGCTCATCGCCGACCTGTCGATTGCCAATGAACGCGTCCGGCGGTGGGATATCGCCCAGGACGGCGACAACGTCTTTAAAGGCTTTCAGCAGACCGGCGAGCGGATGTACTTCTACGCAGTGAGCAGCCACAAAATCCAATCCATCGAATCGATGACCAAGGGCCGCAAGACCATCTCCGTGGTGCACTTTGCGGATGCGGAGGGGGCGCTGGAGCTGCAGATCGGGTTTTCGTTTGTCAGCCTTGCCAACGCCAAAGACAACCTCGACAAAGAGATGCTGGGCAAGAGCTTCCAGCAGGTCCGCGACGAGGCGACGGCCACCTGGCAGCGGCTGCTGTCCAAAATTCAGGTCACCGGCGGCACCGAACGCCAGCGGGGTCTGTTCTATTCGACGCTGTACCGGTCGTTCCTGTGGCCGGCGCTGCGGAGCGATGTCAACGGAGAGTTTACCGACCGTGACCGCAACGTGGTCAACAAGGGCTTCCGTTATTATACGGAACCGTCGCTGTGGGATGATTACCGCAATAAGCTGGTGCTGCTGGGGATGCTGGCCCCGGATATATCCGTGGATGTGATTAAGTCGCTGATTGACCGGGGCGAGAAGACGGGCTTTATGCCGACGTTTTTCCATGGCGACCACGCGGCGCCGTATATTGCGGGGACGTATTTACGCGGGATACGCGGGTACGATGTCAAGAGCGCCTATAACCTGCTGCTGCGGAATGCGACCATCGAAGGCGGGACCCGGCCGCATATCACCGAATACATGGAAAAGGGGTATATCTCCGAGCCGGATATTAAAAATCCCAATGTTGAGACCAAGGCCGCGGCGGGCGTGACCAAGACGCTCGAATATGCGTATGATGATTATGCAGTGGCGCTGCTGGCCAAAGAACTGGGCGACACGGCCAATTACGAGATGCTGATGAAGCGCACCGGCAACTATAAGAATATGTTCGATCCCGCAACGGGCCTGATGCGGGGGCGGCTGGCCAATGGCGAGTGGATCAAGGACTTTGACCCGACGTTTCCGTATTATGAATACATGTACCGCGAGGCCAACGCGTGGCAGTCGTCGTTCTTTGCGCCGCATGACCCGCATGGGCTGATTGGGCTGTATCCGAGCAAAGAGGCGTTTGAGAAAAAACTGGATGAGCTGTTTTCGATTCCCTGGGGCGGCGTGGAGGCATATAACTTTTCGGTCTTTATCGGACAGTACTGTCACGGCAACCAGCCCGACCACGGGTTTCCGTATATGTACTACTTTGTGGACCGGCAGGACAAGGCCCAGGCAATTCTGAACAAGATTATGGATGAGTTTTATGATATGGGCAAAGAGAAGCTGGCGTATGCGGGGATGGATGATGCCGGCGAGATGTCGTCGTGGTATGTGTTTAACGCGATGGGGTTTTATCCGTTCTCGCCGGCGGATCCGGAGTATATCGTGAGCGTGCCGCTGTTCGATAAGGTCGTCATCGAGATGGGCGACAAGGTGAACTGGACAATAGTGCGGGACAAGCCCGGCAGCAGGATTGCGAAAATTACATATAACGGCAAGACGTTGGACGGGTATTTTATCTCACATCAGGACCTGATGAAGGGCAAGACGCTGGTCATCAGCACCCAGTAGTTGAGAACAGGCAAATAAAAAGGGCGACTCACCGGTCGCCCTTATGTTTTTTGAATTATCGCACAGTTCAGCGTTTGCGGCGGAGGAACAGGCCCGCAGCGCCCAGCAGCAGGACAGTGGCCGGCTCGGGGACAACTTGCCATTGCAGGGCAACGCCATTGGCCGCGGTGACGTCAAAGGCAAACGTGTTGTCGAAGTCGGCCCAGGCCATCGCGTCGTTGTTGGCATTCACATAGAGATACATGTATGAATCGAAGTCCAGGGTATGGCCGACAATCGCCTCAAAGGTCAGCGTTATTTCACCGGTGTCGAACGAGAGGCCTTCCTGGTAATGGAAAGATTCACCGAGATGTGTGACTCCGTCGGAGAGGCGGTATGAGTTGCCGGCGTCGATATTGCTGTCATAGCTCCAGGACTTATCCCAGTTGGACGAGTAGCTGTGGTTCCAGAAAGGCATATAGACATCATAGGATTCCAGTTCGCAAGAGGCGCCAAACGAGGCCTGCGATGGGATCCACATGCCTTCGCCGGTGTCGATCTGGATGGCCAGGTCACGGACGGTCAGTCCTGCGTCCATCTCGGCGTGTGCCCAGCCCTTGCCGGGCCAGGAAGTCGCTTCGGTATGCAAGATGCCATCCACCCGGATTTTGAGGGTCAGGATGGTGGTGTCGCCTTCGGCAAGACCGGAAGTACCCGGCAGCACCGTCAGGCGGTTGGTTGCATCGGTGGAAATCCTGGCATCGGAAAAATGATTATTGTTCGGGGTGGAAATCACCTGGGCAGAGACGCCCTGCTTGAGGCTGCCCGCGTCTGAGTAACCGCTTGTAAAGCCGAAGGATTCACCATTTGCAATCGTCCAGCCCGTCCATATACCGCCCGAGAAGGATTGATAACTGACATGTGAGTCATCTGTGCCGTCTGATTCGATAGAGTCATAGGCACCATCTTTGTAAAAGTTGATGGAACTGTCGTAACTGACCTCGGCACCGGCCGGGACAGCCTGCATCAGCAGGACCAAAATACCCACCAGACACATACTCTTGTCGGCGATACGGCCACAATATCTTTTCATCGTACTCTCCTGCTCCTTTCGGAACCATCGAAACCACAATTTGCTTCTCAGAATCATTTACTATTTTATCAAAACTGATAGTGCAGAGTCAAGATAATTCATATTTGGGCTTATCCTGTTTTAACAAGACAACACACATCCCGATTTCTCCATAGAAAATAGGCCGGGGGATAGGCAAGTTTACGGCAGATAAAGTCTGTGCGTTCAAGGCTTTGCGACATTTTTCGTCGTTTACCGAAAGGTCCGAGAAAGGCGTTGATGCAGCGTTCAAGCCGGGCGGTATCGTCGGCGTTAAGGGTCATAATCCGGGCGTGGACGGCCTCGGGATCGTGCCAGAGGGTCGGCGGGATATTCAGTTCGCTCAGCAGGAGTGCCAGACGGATGGCTTTTTTGTTTTCGGGCGTCGGATAGCGTTTCATGCCGGCTTTTTCGAGGAAGGGATTGAAGCAGCCCATAACGGCCAGCGATTCAATATACGGAACGTTCAGACGGGGCAGGGTCCGGCGGACCAGCCAGGCGGCAAGACCAAGCCCGCGCCAGGCGGGGTCGATAACGACGCGGGAGATGGTGCGGATGGACTGATTCAGTTGACGAAGACTTTGGGCTCGGTCGGATGAAGAGAATTGCGGGCCGAGGACGGCATTACGTGCGGCACAGTTGGGGGCAGGATAGGTATAGACGATGACCCCAATGACGGCATGTTCGAGGTGCATCAGCGGAATGTGCTGGCGGAGCGTCCAGACCGCGGCCACGGGGCCCAGACATGCGTCGCGGTAGTGATAGCGGCTGAGCCGGTGGTAGTCCGCGATGGTTCCGGGACACAGGGTAACATATTTGAGCAGCGAGCAATATCGCGGGCTTTTGCCGATTGCTGCTGTTGCGGCGGGATGGGTAATGACGGCGGTTTCAGGAGACATGGGCAAGCCTTTCTGCTGGGGTTGTCGTTTTCGATTGACGGGCGGGGTCGCGATGGATGATGTCGGTCAGGCCGGCGGGATGTTTGACGACGATGATGTCGGGGGCAAGGTCTGCGATGAGTTCGCTTTGTACGCCGGCGAAGATGAAAATGCGGCCGGTTTTGCGGGCAAGGTCGCGGAGCCGGCGGCTGACGATGGCCGCGGTCAGACGGTCAACCGAGGCCATGAATTCGTCAGCAAATATGAATCGCTTGCCGCTGAGGATGGCACGGGCCAGACGATAACGGAAGACTTCGCCGGTGGACAGGTGCTGCGGACGGGACAGCACCGCCAGGACATCCGACAGGCCTGCGGCGGCGAGCGTGTCGAGGAGTTCAAAGGTTGAACCGCCCATGTCGCTGATGCTGTCGATGAGGGACTGGTCGGCTTCGAGGGGGATGTCGTCCAGCCGTAGGCGGTCGTGTTCGGGTGCCTGAGCGTAAAGGGCATTGAGGAGAATGGATTTGCCGGTGCCGGAGCGGCCGGTGATGTAGCAGATGTCGCCCTCGTCAAGTTCGATGTCGAGGGTGTGACTGAAGGCCTGTCTGCGAAGACGAAACAGGGTCAGGCCGAAGATGTTCATGACCTGCCGCATACGGTCGGTGACGGGATGGGTGAACGGGACAGGTTTGCGAATCGAGAATCGAATTGGTTTCATGGCAAGCTCCTTTTTTATCTGTTTTCGGTTAAGCGGAACGGCTTTGTTTTTGCGAGGCTTTGAATGTGTCGAGGATTTTACGCACGCGATACCGCGACAGGCCCGTCACACGAACGATGCGGGTAATCGAATGGCCTTCGAGGAAGGCCTGACGGGCAATGGCTTTTTCGAGTGCGGAGATTTTAACACGGTCGGCAGGCAGCAAAGCCCGTCTTCCGGCCAAGCCTTCGGTCAGACGGCGGATCCGGCGGGTGAGGGTCGATTGCGAACGGCCGGTCAGGACAGCCAGGGTTTGGTTTCGGCAGCCGGCCGTCAGGACCAGCTCCATCAGGACACGATCCGTGCCGGTCAGCCAGTCACAGCGGGACTGAAGGACTTTGGCGTGCTCTGCAGGTCGAGCGGCGATTTCGGCGGGGAGTTCTTCAAGATACCGGTGACTGATTGTGGTTTTTCGATACAACATAAACGCTCCTTTATTTTAAATGTATGTTATATTTTTATCTAACATTATTATATTTTGTCTTTTCAAGATTGCAACAAAAAAGTATTATTTTTACACAACTATTTTGATATTTATATATGTAATAATGGATACAAAAGAGAAGAATTGTATGAATGCATCAAGTGAGGAGATATCACCCTGGAATCGGCAGACGAATTGTGACAGATTTCACAGATGGCTGTTATTAAAATATGTCAATACATAACGTTTTCAATGCTGCGGATTGTGTTTACAAGTTATTTATTAATATGGTGTTAAGTTCTTATTGTAAATATTTTTAGTTTTTCAATAGAATTTAGTAAACAAATGCCGAAGATTATTCGTCATAATAGTAGAGACATAAATTGAAATTTTCAGATAGTTAATCTGACAACTTAATTCATCACCCTCCTCCGAAGCCAGATACTGCGTTCCGCGGTTCTGGCTTTTTTTATTGCCGAGCATGATATTATCCATGCCAGACCTTTTAATGTATTTATTAAACTACTTATCTTACCGGTTTCGCTTGAGGAGTTTTCGCAGGACGCTGATGAGGGTGTGGGGTTCGAAATAGGACTTGTCGAGTCGGACATAGACGGTCCGGGGGTCGGGGATACTGACTCGTCCGGGGCTGCGGGCGAACAGGTCGGCGGTATAAGCCCCCTCTTCGAATGAGAATATCAAATCCATGCCCTGCACGATAAGGCTGCGGATTTTCCACCGGGCGGCATACATCCGCAGTTCGGCGATATCCAGCAGGGTTCGCACCGAGTCGGGCAGCGGGCCGAATAAATCCCGCAATTCCTCCTCGAAGCGTCGGATATCGGCGGCAGTCCGCATCTGGCCGGTGCGGCGATAGACTTCCAGCCGCTGGCGGTCGGAGGCGATGTAATTTTTCGGGATGCCGACATGGAAGCCCAGGTCGATGGCAGTCATGGCGGGCTGCTCGACCGGCTCGTTGCGGAGTTTGGCGACGGCCTCGCCGAGCAGTTGGCAATAGAGTTCGTAGCCGACGGTGTTGATGTGGCCGGATTGTTCGGGACCGAGGATATTGCCGGCCCCGCGAATCTCGAGGTCACGCAGGGCAATCCGGAAACCCGAACCGAGCTGCGAGAATTCCTCGATGGCCTTAAGACGCTTGGCGGCGATGGGATTGACCGGACGGCTGGCCGGCAGCAGCAGGTACGCATAGGCCCGGTGCTTGTAGCGGCCGACGCGACCGCGAAGCTGGTGTAGCTGCGACAGGCCAAAGCGGTCGGCATCGACGATAATCATGGTGTTGGCGTTGGGGATATCCAGTCCGGCTTCGATAATCGTCGAGCAGACCAGCACCTGCGTCTGTCCCTTGACAAAACGCACCATCGCATCTTCCAGTTCGTGCTTGTGCATCTGGCCATGGGCGACGTCCACCCGCACGGAATCATCGGCGATAATATCCCGCACCATCTGGGCGGCGCCGTTAATGGTCTGGACACGGTTGTGCAGATAGAAGACCTGGCCTTCGCGTCCGAGTTCAAAGCGAATCGCCTTGCGAATGGTGTCGCGGTCAAAGCGGCAGACCCGTGTGGCCACACTGCGGCGGTCCAGCGGCGGCGTCGCCAGCGAACTGATATCCCGCAGGCCGATCATCGCCATGTGCAGCGTCCGCGGAATCGGCGTGGCCGACATCGTCAGGACATCGACATTGACACGGAAGCGTTTGAGGCGTTCCTTGTGCTCGACGCCAAAGCGCTGCTCTTCATCGATAATCAGCAGGCCGAGGTCTTTAAAGCCGACATCATCGCTGAGCAGGCGGTGGGTGCCAATCAGAATATCCACTTTGCCCTGTCGCGCGGCGTAGAGAATATCCCGCACCTGTTTGGGCGACGTAAATCGGTTAAGAACTTCAACCGTGACGGGAAATTCCGCGAAGCGTTCGGCAAAGGTCCGGCCATGCTGGACACACAGCACCGTCGTCGGGGCCAGCACCGCGACCTGTTTTCCCGCCTGGACAGCCTTGAACGCCGCACGCATCGCCAGCTCGGTCTTGCCGTAGCCGACGTCGCCGCACAGCAGGCGGTCCATGGGAATCGCCTCGGCCATGTCGCGTTTGATCTGGTCGGCAGCGGTCAACTGGTCGGGCGTTTCCTGATACGGAAAGGATTCTTCGAATTCCTTTTGCCACAACGTATCAGCGCCAAAGGCAAAGCCGCCGAGCTTCTGCCGCTGGGCCTGCACTTCCAGCAGTTCGGCAGCCAGTTCCTCCACACCGACGGCGACCTGCTGTTTTTGCTTTTCCCATTTTTTGGTGCCGATGCGGCTGAGCATCGGACGGCGCGGCATGGAGCCGATGAATTTATGCACGAGGTGAATGTTGGAGGCGGGGACGTAAATCCGCACCTTGTCGGCATATTCGATGGTCAGGTATTCACCGGTGCGGCCCGCCTTTTCCATCATCTCGATACCGAGAAAGCGACCGATACCATAGGCGACATGGACAACGTAATCGCCCTTGCGCAGGTCCATCAGACTGTCAATCGGCGAGACCGACCGCAGCGTGCGGATGCGCCGCCGGACGGAGGCCTGGCCGAACAGTTCGTGATGGCTGATGACAATCGTTCGCAGGCTGCGGAGGATAAAGCCCTGCGATACGAATCCGGTCCGCAGTGTCAGATGCGGCGGGACACCGCCTGCGGTCTGCTGGAGGATTTCCTTGACGCGGGTCATCTCCGCCTGATTTTCACAATAGAGCAGAACGCGGCAGTCCACGGCCCGTTCGATTAAATCCGTCAGGGCGTTGCGGCCTTCCTTCCAGAGGCTGCCGGCCTTGTGTTCGAATTCCTGGGCACTGGTGACGTCCAGATGAATGCTGTCCGAATCGGCGGCAAAACGGCTGATTTCAAGGCAGGTAAATTGCTGCAGGGCCTTATAGATGGAAGCCCACGGAAACATCCCGCGAGGGTCGTCGAGGCGACTCAGAAAGACTTCCGAGACTTCGGCAATCTGGGTCGGCTCTTCGAGCACGACAATCGTCTCCGGCGGCAGGACATTGATGAATAACTCCGTCGCCTGCGCAATGGACAGGCTCTGGCCCACGGCGGCGACCAGCGTAATCTGTTTGAGTGCTTCGCCGGAGCGCTGGGTGTCCAGGTCAATCAGGCGGATGCTTTCGATCTGGTCGCCGAAGAACTCCACGCGGACCGCCTGCGGCTCGGAGACCGAGGACCCCGCTGAGGTCAAACTGACGGGGGCAAAGATATCCAGAATCCCGCCGCGATGGGCGAACTGGCCGGGATAGTCCACACTGTCGGTTCGTTCAAAGCCAGCCTCCATCAGCCAGGTGATGATGTCCTGTGGGTCGAGGGTCTTGCCGGCGGCCAGTTCCAGCCCGCGCTGACGCAGGGTATCGACTTTGGGGATGGGCTGATTGAGGGCCTGGACCGAGGTGGAAATCATACCGCTGCGGGGGCCGGAAGCAGGCTGCGACAACTCCAGCACCAGACGCAGCCGCTGAGAACCGATTTCGTCGGTCAGGTTGTCTTCATTGCCCGGCGGGCTTTCCCAGACCGGGAAGGTCTGAGCCTGTGCGCCGCCGAAGGTCTGCAGGTCGTCGCAGACGCAGTCGGCATCGTCGATGTGCGGACTGATATACAGCAGCGGACGGTTGAGTGTTTTGGCGATATGCGTCGCCAGCAAGGGCGCAAAGGCCCCCCACGTCCCGTCGGCTTTGACCACCCCCCCGGCGGTCTGCTGCAGGCGGGAAACGAGTTGGCAGATTGTCTTATCCTGAGTTAAATTCATCAGAGCATCGCCCTGAAAGGGATTTCTTATGCTGCCCTTTCAGGGCGTTATTTCGATGATGCACTTCCACCCAGGGCGTTGCCCTGGGCTATGTTATATCGGCCCTTCGGGCCTTTTATCAATTTCCTGCCCCGTCTTAAACAGCACACACCTGTCCTGAGAGCAGCCATTGAATGCAATGACATCCTGCATCGCCGCGATTAAAACAGACAAATGCCAAGGCACATCTTTTGTATTTGAAAGATACGCCCTTATATCCCAAAGCTGGTGCCGACGGCTTTGGCGGCGGCAATCAGCGTATGGTTCATCGGTACGGTCTTGATGCGTCCGGCGGTCTGCCCCAGCGGGATGCTGTCGAGCCGGCCGTTTTTCATGACGACCAGCCGGTTGGGCTTGCCATTCATCAGCAGTTCCATCGCACAATGGCCGAACTGGGTCGCCAGCGCCCGGTCAAACGGGCTGGGTACGCCGCCGCGCTGGACATGTCCGAGATTGACCGCCCGGCACGAAATGCCGGTCAGATCGGCCAACTGATCGGCCAGCATAAAGGAGATGCCGCCCAGACGAATCGGGTCGGGGCTGTTGGCGATTTTTTTGGCCACAACCATCTTGCCGCCTTTGGCCCTGGCGCCTTCGGCCACACAAATAATGCTGAACCGCCGGCCGGTCCTGGAGCGGCGAATCACATAGTCAGCCACCTTGCTGATATCATACGGAATTTCGGGAATTAAAATCACATCCGCCCCGCCGGCGGCCCCGGCATACAGGGCAATCCAGCCGGCGTAGCGGCCCATGACTTCCAGCAGCATCACGCGATGGTGCGAGCTGGCGGTAGTGTGGAGTTTGTCGATGGCTTCAGTGGCGGTATTGACGGCGGTATCGAATCCGAATGTGATGTCGGTACCGTACAGGTCATTGTCGATGGTCTTGGGGACGCCCATGACCGTCAGGCCTTTTTTGACAAAGGCCGCCGCGGAATTCATCGTGCCGTCGCCGCCGATGCAGATCATGGTATCGATGCCGCGTTTGGTGAGATTGATGACGCACTGCTCCGAGACGTCTTTGTTGACGGTCTTTTTACCGAGGGTAATCGGGTAGCAGAACGGATTGGAGGTGTTCGACGACCCGAGAATGGTGCCGCCGACGGTAAGAATCCCGCTGACTTTCTGATAATCCAGCGGGTTAATCCGGTCCTCGATCAGACCCTGGTAGCCGTCTTCGATACCATAGACCTCGAGGTCGTAATGATTGATTGCCGTCTTGACGACGGCGCGAATGACGGCGTTCAAGCCCGGGCAGTCTCCGCCGCCGGTCATGACCGCTATCTTTTTGATCTTTGCCTTGGCCATATTGTACTCCTGTATGGAATTACCCTGTTATTTCGAACGACAGCATTATATCCAATATAGCGGTGCATTAAAGCAAAAAATGGATTCGTTTATGCAGGACAATCCCGGCAGAATCGCCCCATAAAAAAACCTGCTCGCATCAGGCGATACGAGCAGGCATGGACGCGGGTCTGCTGTTCTGTTATTTCATCAGTTTTTCAACAGTGGGCAGAATGGATTCGCCCCAGATGATATAGCCCTGCTTGTTGGGATGCAGCAGGTCGGGCATGACCTCGCGGGTCATCACGTTCTGGTCATTGAGAAATTTGGGATTGATATCGAGGAAGAATATCATCTTGCCGTCGGCAAGCTGGGCGGCAAGCTGGCTGGCCTTGTCGTTCTTGGCCCACTGCGGATTGTAGGTCGCGCCCCGGGTCTGGTCTTTGCGCTGGGCGTCGTCGCCGCGAGGGAAGATGGCCAGGATGAGCACCTTGGTCTGGGGCAGTTTGGTCCGCAGGGTGCAGACAATCGCTTCGATGCCTTCGGCAATCTGTTCGGAGGTGTACTGGTCGCCGCCGGAGTTGTTGGTACCGATCATGATGACCGCCAGTTTGGGGCTGATGCCGTCAACAGTGCCGTGCTCCAGACGCCAGAGGACATGTTCGGTCTTGTCGCCGCTGAAGCCGGCATTGACCGGATTCCATTTGCCGAAATAGCTGTTCCACAGGTCCTGGTGTCCATCCCATCCGTGGGTGATGGAGTCGCCAAGAAACAGAATACCGACATTGCCCTGCTTGACGCGTTCAACGACGGCGGCATGGCGTTTGGTCCACCAGTCATCCGGACGCGGCACGGGAATGACGGCCTTGTTGGTCGAGTCTTTGAGCTGACTTTGGACCTGGCTGCAGGACAATTTCGATGATGAGCATCCTGCGATGGTCAGACTGATGGCGATGAGTAACACTGCGATGGATGACACTACCCTTCGGCTGTTCATGTTTGCTTCCTTTCTATTGTCTTTTTTAATTGTATTAACAACCTGACTGCTATTGTATAAAGAATACTGCGTTTTGAAAGTAAAAACTTGCTTTTAGACGGAGGTTTGCGATATACTGTCGGTTCTGCGTAACTATTATGGTGTGGTTAACAATCAAGCAATCAGGAGAATGACGATGAAGAATTGGGTGTGTACGGCGGCAATACTGTTGACTCTGGCCGGCTGGACCTGTGCCAAAGTGACCGTGACGCTGGATGTCGAAGAAATCAAGGACGATGCCAAGCTGGTGGCGTGGGCCAATCAGGCCAAGGAACTGATCGAGCAGTGGCATCCGCGGCTGCTGAACTTCATCCCCACCAAGGATTTTGAAGCGCCTACCGATGTCAAGCTGGTCTTCCGCAAAGGCGATGAAGGCATCGCATGGACCTCGAACAAGCAGATTACCGTGATGTCGGGCTGGATTACCAAACACCCCGACGATATCGGACTGGTCTTCCATGAACTGGTGCACGTGGTTCAGCAATACAAAAGCCGCCTCCCCGGCTGGGTTACCGAGGGTGTCGCGGATTATCTGCGCTGGGCGCTGTATGAAGGCAAGCCGCTAAGCTGGTTCCCCATGAGCAATAAAGCCAACGGGTATCGCGACAGCTACCAGGTCACCGCCGGATTTTTCCTGTGGCTGGAAACCGACCGCTGCCCGGGCATTGTAACCAAAATCAATACCGCTGCACGCAAGGGTGAATACAAGGAAAGTATTTTCACCGACCTGACCGGTGCGTCACTTGAATCGCTGTGGGCTGACTATATGGCGGATCGAAAAGCGGAAAAAGAAAAATCGCCGTCAACGGAAAAGTAATCCACGGCGATTAGAAATTCAAAAGCAATCTCGGCGGTCGTTTGCATCCCAGCAGACGGCCGCTTGTGTTTTATCGATGTGCCATTTCCAGCGGCGGCGCTTCACGTTCATGCTTGAGCATCGCCATGAAGAATTCGCTGAAGTCCGGCGTGATGCCGTCGGCTGCGTAACGAATCGTATCGGCAGGCTGAGTCTGCGGCTGTACGACGGGAACCAGCAGCACCCGCTGACATTGTCCGCATCGCACTTTTTTTCCGGCATAGGTTTCGCCGAGGGCATATACATGACCGCATTGGTCGCACGTAAATCGAATCATCATGGTAACTCCTTTCTTCTATCCAATCCTCGGCGTCAACTCTCTGCCGATTTTTTTTCTTAACTTGTTCTGCGGCTTTCATAGAGTAAGACGGCAAAGATGGAAATTTGTTTCAACAAAACCGAAAATCTTTGCTCGCACCGGATTGTCCACAGGTCTTCTGCTTTTACTTTGTGCAGCGCCGTTTGCGGGAAATTCCATCCTTTCAACGACTTAAGAATAGATATGGACGCAAAAGATAGATTTTTACAGAATTTAACCAGATGCTTTTCACGTCCTCACTTTTGTGGTATCGTATGGCGCATAATTTTAACTGGAATCCGGATTCACAATGACTGAAAATAGACAGGATAGTCCCGATTTATATTCGTATGCCGACCGCGACCAGCGCCAGCGGACAATGCGGTTGTCTGTCGTCGAAGGGATGCTGGCCATGGTGGCCATCGGCCTGATGCAGAATTTTTACGTGCCGTATCTCAACGACATGGGCGGCAGCAAATTTGCCGTCGGGGTGGGCTTCGGCAGTTATCTGCTGGCCGGCGGATTCATTCAGATCTGGGTGCCGACGATTTTAGGCTGGGCGAAAAATTACCGTACGCTGGTGATTCTCGGCACCGCCCTGCAGGCGCTGTTTCTGGTGCCCTTCGCCCTGATGATTTATCTGATTCCAAAGCATGCCGTCTGGTGCAGCATTGCGGCGATGCTGATTGCCGCCGCCGCCAATGGCATCAGTGCCGGGGCCTGGGCCGACTGGATGAGCTATATCGTGCCCCGACGGATGCGCGGCAAGTATTTCAGCTTTCGCACGAGCATGATGACGCTGTCGCAGTTTCTGGCCTGCGTGGGGGCGGGGCTGGCACTGGACCGCACCGACAATGTGATTGCGGTCTTTACCGTGCTGTGGTTTGTCTGCGTGGCGACGCGATGGATGGCCACGGGTGTGCTGTTCTGGCATTATGAGCCCCAACACATTCATCATCAGCCGCAAAAGCAGATTTCGTTTACGGATTTCATCAGCCAGATACACACGCACTCCTACGGCAAATTCATCCTGGCCTTTTCGCTGATCTACTTCGGGGCGTATTTTGCGTCGCCATTTTTCGCACTGCACATGCTGAACGACTTGAAGTTCACCTATTTTCAGTATAGCTGTGTGCAATTGATTGTCCCGCTGACAACGGTGTTCAGCCTGGGGCTGTGGGGACGGATTTCCGACCGGCTGGGCAATATCATGCCGATGCGTCTGGCGGCGACACTGATTCTGCTGCTGCCGGCCTGCTGGCTGATCAGCGGCAACTTCTGGTACCTGCTGGGCCTTAATGCCATCGCCGGGCTGGCCTGGGGCGGATTCCAGCTCCTGACGTTCAACTACAGCATCGGCGAGCTGCCCTCCGGTCAGCGGCTGGCCTATATTTCGTATATGAATGCCATCGCCGCTATCTTTTACTTCGCCGGGTCGGCACTGGGCGGCTGGCTGGGGCCGATGCTGCCCAATATCACGCACTTCCAGCTTCACAGCATTTTTGTATGCAGCACTCTGCTGCGTCTGCCGGCCTGCCTGATTTTCCAATCGCTGGCCACCGACGAACCGGCCGGAACCAAGATGACAGCCATGGAAAAATTCTTCTTCCAGCCGCGGCGGTTTCTGCAGGGACGCTTCTCACGATAATCCATTTATGCCTCTCGGCATAAAAAGAAAGAGCGGCGTTGAACCGCTCTTTTTCGTTTGGACTCCCCATCATCGATGCATACCCAGCATCGCACACGTTGTTTAGTTGGCAAGAATCTGGATTTTTCTGGGTTTGACCTTTTCGACCTTGGCCACCGTCAGCGTCAGGACGCCCGCATTCAGTACGGCGTTGATCTTCTCGCGGTCGAGGTCGTCGCTGAGTGAAAATTCCCGATGGAAATCTCCAATCCGCTGCTCGGCATACAATGCATGGCCGGGTTGGTCCTGCGACACGCCGCCGTGAACCGTCAGCGTATCTCCTTCAACCTTGATTTCCAGATTATCCTTGCTGACGCCGGGCATATCCATCCGGAGGGTAATCTCCTCGGGTGTTTCCCAGATGTCCGTCGCCGGCAGAAACGTGTTGCGTTCTTCGCGGCGAGTAATATTCGCCTGCTGTTTCTTTTCTATGTCTTTCATGGCAGTTACCTCCCATAACATGGTTTATGACTATTGTTTAGCGTGTTACTCGGCTTTGATTGCGATGGTCCGGGGCTTGACCGCCTGGGCCTTGGGCATCTCAATCCGCAGGATGCCGTCTTTGTAGGACGCTGTAACGCCGGCAGGGTCAACCTTTTCGTTCAGGGTAATCGTGCGATGGAATTCACCCGTGGGGCGTTCCTTGCGATAATACCGACCCTTGCCGTTTTCGGTGTCGCTGCGTTTGCCCGACAAGGTCAGGCTGTTTTCCTGGACACTCAGTTCGATGGCTGCGGGATCGACGCCGGGGATTTCGACGGTCACGACGAGCTTGTCTTTGGCGTCATACACGTTCATCGCGGGAAACGTTCCGCCGGGAACGCTGCGAAGCCCGAGAGGCCCGCCGAAGGCATCAAACATCCGGCTCATCTCGTCAAACATCCGATCCATGTCCCAAAATGGTAGTCTTCTTGTCATCAACATAGTCGTATCCTCCAAAAAATTGTTTATGCCTTTTTGACTGTTCTAACCACACATGAAGATAAAATACAAAAGGCGTGCCAGAATTGTGCGTTGTTTTAAGACAGCTCTATCCTATTGACATGGCGTAATTTATGAAACGCGAGGGAGTTTTTTTGCGGATTGCTCGATCTGTCATTGCGACAGAAAATGCGAGCCGGACTGGCAGGATTCGGGTATAATCAGAGATTATGGATATCAAGACACAGATCAAACAGAAAGCAATTGAACTGGGGTTTGACTTGGCGGGAGTGGCCTCGGCCCAGCCAATTGAAGAAGCCGAGCGTCGGTATTTTATGGACTGGCTGGAACAGGGGAATGCCGCCGGGATGGAGTACCTGACACGTAATATCGACAAACGATTCAACCCCGCCCTGCTGTTGGATGGGGCGAAATCGATAATTTGTGTCGCCTTGAGCTATAAACCTGCCGAGACCGCCCACGATGGGCCTTGCAAGGTAGCGGATTATGCCCTGTACGAAGACTACCACGACTTTATCAAGTCCCGGCTGCGGAAGCTGGTTGATTTTATGGTACAAACGATTGCAGGGCCGGTGGAGTGCAAAATCTGCGTGGATTCGGTGCCGCTGGCGGAACGGAGTTTTGCGAGGCGGGCCGGGCTGGGGTTTATTGGCAGGAATCACTGTCTGATACATCCGGAACTGGGAGCACAATTGCTGCTTGGTTCTGTGATTACGTCGCTGGAGCTGCCGGCCGATGTGCCGATTAATAAAGACTATTGCGGGTCTTGTAATAGGTGTATAGAGGCCTGCCCAACTGGGGCTTTGGGGTATAATGGCGAGTATGATTGTCGAAAATGTATCAGCTACTTGACGATTGAGGCAAAAGAGGACATTCCAGAAATATATCATGATAAAATTGGAAACCGGCTTTTCGGGTGCGATAACTGCCTGCTGGCCTGCCCCTGCCAAACGGCCGCACCGGCACGAAAAAACCTTGATTTTCAGTACTATCCCCAGCGAAATTTACTTATTCCGCAGGAGATTCTGACCTGGACCAAAGACGACTTCCTGCATCTTTTTAAAAATTCCCCCGTCCACCGCCTCGGCCTCGACCGCCTCAAACGCAACGCAGGGATATGCCATAACATGTACTACTAAGCTTCTTTCTTGACAAGAGACTATGTTTTAGATAAAGCAGTGGC
>CAZVYY010000021.1:0-73914 GCA_964630775.1 uncultured Pirellulales bacterium
CATTTTTGTTTTGATTACTGCTTTTCATAATGCTCTAAAAAGTGCGAAAGTTTACATCAAAATACGATGTAATATCTGTACTTATCGCTAACTCTATCGACGGCAATTTAAAACAATATAAAAAACCGGCGAAAATCAAAAAACTGGAGTGTTACTATGCAGTGGGACTGAATTTAAGACGAGTTTTAGATATTATGAAAAGTATGAACAACACGAACGCAGTAAACAATTTTTGATATTGTTTCAATACTGTTTGGTAATTCTTGCTAACCTTGTTCTCATGCATTCCTAACCGAATCCAAACTTGCGCATTTTGGGATTTCGGGTATTTGTGGAGTCATGTGTGGACAGGGCGAAAACCCACCAAACGCACCTTTGAAATGATCTGCCTGTACCTGCAGGGATGGGCCAGCCAGGCCAACCTGAACCAGCATCTCCAGAATCTTAAACCCACAGTGTAATGACCATCCGGGAAGCTTGCCGGCCTGAACAGGCCCAGGGATGTTGCTGCGCAGAACATGGCAACCTGACACCTCACTCTGGTCCTTTGACACTCCACACGATGCACCCCTAAATCCCAAATTCCAAACACTTTTGCCAATTTGCCGAACAGTATTGCTGAGCGGTTTGCGATTTGCACTAACGGCTCCTGGCCACTCGTTCGACCTGTTCAAGATATTTCTGGATATTTTCCCGGGGATTGAGCTGCTGGGCACGTCGTAACAATGGCAAGGCTTCATCATATTTGCCGTTTCCCACCAGCAATTGGGCGTGACGAATCCTGGCGTCGGCCTCGAATGACTCGATACTGGCCGCACGTTCATAATAGAATACAGCCTTTTCTGCATCTCCTTTACGGGCATAGTTTTGTCCCAGCAGGATGAGGGCTTCGCCATCGAGTGGATCCATCGCCACAATTTCTTCGAGAACCTTGACTTCTTCATCTCCGGCCCCTTCAGCCACTGCCAGCCGGGCACGCAGTTTCAGGATATCCTTGCGTTCTTCAGTGCCAAGGGTGTCGCCAAAGCTTTTTTCAATTTTTTCAATAAGCTGATGGCTTTCCTTGTTTGCCCCGCGGGCAGCCAGCACTTTAGCTGACCGAATAAACCGATCCGTATTACCCTGCGGTTTCTTGTCGAGGGCGCGAATATACGACTTCACAGCTAATTCATACAATTGCTCATTGATGTAGATATCTCCCAGCATATTAAGACTGGCCGGGGTGGATTGCCCCATCTGGTCCACCAATTCATAAATCTCAGCGGCTTTGACGGGTTGGTTCATTCCGATGTAGGCATTGGCCAGCAGCAGCCACAAATCCGCCCGGTCGGGTTGGGCTTCAATGAGTTGATTGCACACCGCGATGGCTTCGCCAAAGCGTTCCTGTTTGAAAAACGTGCGTGCCAGCCCCATCTTCCAGTCCACGGTTGCCGGGTCCAGCAGAATCGCCATACGATAAGCAGATTCGGCCGAGAGATGATTATCCACAGAAGCATACGCAAATCCAAGCAGGCCAAAGGTAATCGCATCCCCCCCGCCAAGGGAAATCACACGGGTCAGGGCAGGCAAGGCCTTGTCGTACTGGTTCTGACGGATATAAATCAAACCCAGGTTTCGCCATGCACGACGAAACTTTGGGTATTTTTCCACGGCGGCCAGATAGGATTGGGCGGCCTGTTCAAGTTTTTCCTGCTGGAAGTAAATGTTGGCCAGCGTAAAATCAAAGACGGCGCTGGTTGCTTTGGTCTGACTTTTCTTGAGCAATTCGACAGCCTGGTCCATTTTATCAGAGGAAATTAAGTCAAGCACTTTTTGCATCTGGTCGCGTTCATTGGTTGTCACACGCGGTTCGATTTCCGTTTCAGCCATATAGCTTTCAATAAACTGTTTCTGGAAAGCCGAATCATTCCATATCTTCAACTGGTCTTCGGTTAAGTGTGTCTGGACGGGAATTGCTGATTCGGCAGTATTTTGTGCCGGCGCAGGCTGATATCGCATCGATATGAACATTACCAGAAACAGGCAAATGGAACCAACGCGCCATCCTGAAAACATGTTTTTTTTGCCTTGATTCATTTTCATCTCTATTGTTTTCATTACGCTTATCCTTTGGGAAAAGTAAAGGGAACACGCATTCGGAACCGCACGGGCTTGCCGTTGCGTTTACCGGGTTCAAATTTCCATTGTTTTACGGCATTCAGGGCCGGCTTTTCAAAGATCGGGTCCGAGGCTTTCTGCACCATGGGATTTTCGACCCGGCCCTGTTGATCGACTACAAAGATAATGTAAACGGTGCCGGGTGCCTTTTTACGCAACTCTTTGGTCAGCATCGGGCCGGGCTGATAGATAACACGAGGCGTCTGGTCCAGATCAGCCACGGAAAACAGGGCGTCCACACCGTTTTCCCCGGAGGACACGACTGTATTTAACTTGACGGCAAAATCACCGGTGGTCCAGCCCTCGCTGGTGCCCGGATTCAACGCCAGCTCGAGCTGGGACAAATCCAGCGGTGGAGCCTCCTCATTTAATTCCGGCGGAGCTTCTTCCTGCCGGGGCTCTTCCTTAGGCTCTTCCTGGGGCGGCGGAGGCGGAGCATCGAGTTTGGCCGTATCAACCGACTGAACCGTCATATCCGTGGACGGCGGCTTACTGAGCGTCTGCATCAGAGGCAGGACCAGGAACAGCAGCAATGTCAACCCAACCGCTCCCAGCAAAACCAGCGCCCGATGTCCCAGTTCCTTAAGCACACATAAAGATTTGGATTGGTGATTATTCATACCAGGTTCTATGCTTATTTTTTACTTTGCCGTGACGCCACACTGACTTTGACAGCTCCGGCCAGCTTGGCCTCATCGATGACGCGGACCAGCAGCCCGGACTGAGCTGCCGTATCGGCCTGAATGATGACGGGAATATCTTCTTTCTGAAGCATTCGTTTGACCAGGGGCTGGATGCCACTGAAACCGATTTCCCGACCGCCATAGACCACTTCTCCTTTGGCTGTCAGGGCAATCAGGATACTGGTTTTCTCCAGCCGGACTGAGGAGGCAGCCTGGGGTTTGTCCACCTCGATGCCTGTTTCCTCCACAAAAGTCGTAGTTACGATAAAAAAAATCAGAAGGATAAAGATGCAGTCCATCATCGGCGACATGTCGATTCCGGCTTCGCTTCCTTCATCCGAACCTGTTTGGCGAAATCGTCCCATAGAGTCCTCATTGATTAAAACCGATTCATTCAAATTTTCATTGCGTTATTCAGCCGGTATTACTCCCCGGCCGGGCCTTTTCATTCACACTCATCCTGCTGGTTTTGCTGATGCAGTGTTTTATACCGTTTCTGTGTGCATACCGTTTCCAGATGCGCCAGAAAAGCTTTATATCGCTCATGTTTTCGAACCAGTTGATATCGAAAAAATAATCCAGGCAAGGCAATCACCAGACCCGTTTCGGTTGTAATCAAAGCCTCAGAAATTCCCTTGGCAATCATGCCCATGGTTTTTTCTCCACCCGAACCCGACGCCAGTGCTGCAAATGTTGCCAGCATGCCGGTAACTGTCCCCAGCAATCCAAGCAGCGGCGCCACGCCGACACAGATTTTCATAACACGCAGATCGCGTTCAAACGGGGCGATTTCCGTGACGTGCAGCTCTTCGAAAAAAAGCGTCATATCTTCAAGTGATTCCCCCCCGGTCACAAAATCCAGCAGTTCGCCAATCGGACCTTTGCGTTCCCCGGGATGGTCAATCCAATGACGCCAGGTCTTTTCAGATACGGACGTAAAGCCCTTGCCCGACAACTTCAGATGCACATGCATGCCGAGAGCATACATCACCAGGGCGCTGACAGCGATAGGGATCATCGCCCAGCCGCCGGAAATCCATATCTCAACAGCCTGCTGCCATAAAGTTTCAAACTGTACACCCGGGATAGTACTCATTTCTTGACGCTTTCATCTGAGGATACCAACGCTTCGGTATTCCTGCTAATCTGGTTGACCATGGCGATGGCGGCTTTTTCCATCTGGTTAATCACCCCGCGGGCCTTGCGGGATAAAAAGGCATGTATCAGCAGCGAGGGAATTGCCACAATCAGGCCGAATTCGGTCGTGATCAAAGCCTCGGATATCCCTGCCGACAGGGTTTTGACATCGCCGGAACCAAACACGGTAATGAGTTTAAAGGTGTTGATAATGCCGGTTACAGTACCCAATAATCCCAGCAAAGGAGCTGCCGAAGCACTGATGGCAATAAACGGCAAAAACCGCTCCAGTTTCAGACGCATGGACAGGACTTTTTCATACATAACCTCTTCCACCAGTTCACGGGGCTGGTCCAGATGCTCAGCTCCGGCCAGCAGCATTTCCCCTACCGGCCCCCCGATGGATTGAGCCGCCTCGATGGCGGCTTTCTGATTATGTGCGGACAAAGCCTTCAGCAGAGACGCAATGCGTTTTTGCGAGGGATTGCGGATAAACGCCATGCTCAGCCACTTCAGAAGTCCCACACACAATGCCGCCCCTGCCAGGGTAAAGATCGGATACATCACCGGTCCGCCCTTTTTAATATGCTCAATCAGCGTTTCTTCGGTCTGTTCTATTTTATGAGCATTTCCCAGCGTTGGGTCCAGGGGAAACAAGCCCTGAGTGCGGACAAAAAACTGAGTTGCTGTCTGTGCGTCAGCCGGCGTTCCGAAGGGAATCACCGCCGGCTCCAGAGAGCCAAGCCGCTGTTCAGCAGTCCCGATATTCCTGCCGTCATCCGACTCGAAAAGCGCCGCCGGGCCAACCAGAACAAATGTTCCATGATGAATCGAACCGCTCGAATCCACCGCAGTCCCGTCAAATTTTGTTCCGCCCAGGGCGTCATGCAGCCGATTCAGAGACACCTCCAGCAGCTTGGCCTGAGCCTGATATATATCCTGTTCCGACAGGCCGGTATTTTCCGCAGCCAGTTTTGCGGTTTCAAGGGCGTCTCGATACCGCTGAATTTCAGCGATATGAAGTCGGGATTCGAAATTGCGAATATATTCGCCGAGCAAGTTGGACAGATAGGCGGATTCTTCACGACGGGATTTAATCTCGTTCTGCAAATTGGTCAAATCCAGTGTCCGTGTATCCACCAGACGGGAAGCCTGCTGATACTCAAGGCGTACTTGCGATAACTGACTTTCCAATTCGCTGAGTTTGCGGCCCAGGGGTATCTTTTCAGCCGCAGCCTGTTCCCGCAGCGCACGAAGCTGTACAAGGCTGTCTTCCAGTTTTTTCTGAACCGTCCCGGCAGCCTGTCCGAACGTCGAATCGGAGGCTTGCGGCTGTTCCTGTGCCAGAATGATTCCTGAAATAATCAGCAACCATAATCCGAAACCTGTTTTGTATATATTTGGCATACCTGATTTCCTGTTTAGCGAATGTCCACGGGCAACTGTACAAATGACGCTACTTTTTCATTCTTCAAGATGGCAATGACGTCACTGATCTGCGGCGCCACCGCATTATTGGGAGTCCATATCCAGCCGGTCTCGGATGCGGTGCCGATACCCGCCACAGCCCCGTTGGCACTGGCATAATAACCATACCCGATTCCGATATACACCGCCGTCACCTCAACCGAAGTGCCATCCGGCAGCGTGCGTACTTCACTGGTCAGGGTGATTTCCCGATTGAATTTATCCACCTCGTTTAAAATGCCCACGGTATTTTGAAATCGCTCCGCAATGGACAGTTTTGTTTCCGCTCCCTTTTCCGGCAGCCGCTGACTCAGGGGCTTGACGCGTTCCCGAATGGGATCGGGAAGCCGCACCAGTAATTGCCGCGTCCGTTCTTCCAGAGCTGCAATCGTATCCCCCAGAGATGCAGAGGCCTGCTTGAGTTTGTCATTTTCTTCCATCAGGCCCGCCTTTTTGGTATCCATCTCGGCAATCCCGGCTTCGGATTCGGTTATCTTGGCCCGCAGGGATTCAATTTCCCGCCCAACCAGACCGATACGCTCGTTGAGCATTTCGACAGCCAGGGCCAGATCACGTTTCTCCAGTGAAATAATCCGCTGGGTTTCAACCCATTTCTCAAGTGCGGCACGGGTATCCTGGATAGTCTGGGAGGTCTTGTCGTCCGGCGCGGCTCCCATCAGCATCAAACCGGACAGTCCGGCCAATATGATCGCTGCAGCCATCCACTTGATCCCTTTTCGACCGCTTCGACCACCGCCACCCGACCTGCAATTCAATCTGTGCGATTCTATTAACATCTTTCTGTCATCCTTAATTACGGTACACCTTATCAATCCCAAACCCTAACAATCCAATATGAGCAAAACATTAGCGTTCTGTTACGATACAATTAGGTTGTGTTCATCATTCAGCAGCAAACAGACCTGTCTCCAAAGACATCTCACTTTATTCTCAAAACTCAGCCATTAATGCAATGCCAAACTCCATTCCTCTGTGGTATGAACTCCGGGTCACATCACCGCCAAGATAGTCTGACCGGTAAACCGTCCTGATGGCCGGGTCCAGGAGATTCTTAGCCTGAAATTTCAGTTTCCAGACGTCTCCCAGTTTTTGAGTCAGGCTGAAATTCAACGTCCCATATTCCCGGGCATAAATACTTGGGATATACTTTCCATTGGATTGTCCGGCGCCGGCTACAAGCGTATCCCCCTGTATGGTATAAAACAGCCCCAACTGTGTCCCGGTTTCTTTCAAATCATAGGTCATAAACAAATTATAGATATGTGCCGGGGCATTGGTCATATCCCGTTCCGACATCGGAGCATTGATATTGGGCTGGCTGAACTGAGAGGCTTCCTCTTCCGGCAAAACCACTTCGGAACTGATGAAGGTTGCATTGGCTCCGACGGTAATACCGTCCAGGCTGGTCCATAAATGTTCGAGCTTCTGACGCACTTCAAGTTCAATACCGCTGACGGTTCCTTCCGGATAGTTCATCGGCGTTGTGTACGTGAATCCGGCATTTCGCTGGACATACTCGATTGGGTTTTCAATGTATTTGTAGAAATAGGAAGCCGACCACAAACCTCCTTCGTACGGTATATAGTCCATCCGTAAATCATAATTGTGCAAATCGCTCATCTGCAGGCCGGGATTTCCAATAAAAACATCACCGCCAAGAAATTCCTGCTGCTGGATAGGTGTTAGTTCTTTGAAGGTCTGACGCGCAATTGTGCGGCTGTAGGAACCGCGAATCGTAAAGGGATCAAACGGCGTAAATTCAAATCCAAGCGAAGGGAGCATATCCCGCTGTTTGAAATCCACGTCCGCATCGCCGGGATTCAGAGCCACCGGGCCGGTGGCCCCAGGAGGTATCCAGGTTACATCGCTTTCAGCATCATTGGTAATACTCAATTCGGTCTTTTCGAATCGGGCACCGCCGATGACACTGAAATAGGAATTGACCGGCACATCAAGCATGTAATACGCCGCAGAGATATCCTGCTGCCCCTTGTAATCAACATCAATATCCGCTGCTGTTACCGGATGGTTTTCATACGGAAATACCCGGCTCCAGTAGTCGCTCCACGGGCCTTCGTAATAGGCAATATTGTCGTTAAAATTGCTGAATGAATCCTGATCGTAATCCCGGGTGGTGCTGTCGCTGAAAATCCCGAATTTCATATACCCTTCATCCTCGCTCCACTGCTCGAAAGGTAATTTCAGATTCACATAGTACTGATTGCTTTCCTCGACAATCTCTTTCCAGGTGCGCTGGAGATTGCCGAGTGTAAAATTGGCCGCCGGTTTAAAGGGACGATGCACGGCCGCGTTTGTTGACGGCGGAACCCACGGCGGAAAACCCGGGTCATAAGACTCCGCCCACCACAATGAACCAAACTGCCGCTTGTCGGGCTGATACAATGTCGCGGAATTCCTGGAAACACCCCAATCCACCTCAGGACTCAGGAAGGTAAACAGGTTTTCCACCGTCCATTCCAGTTCCGGCAGGGTGTGTTTCCCGCTTAACTGAAAGGTTTGCGTCGTGCGTTCTGTATATTCAAGGGTTTCCGTTCGCAGATACGGCGCCGCATCCGGTTCCTGATTGCCCGGATCCAAAGAATCCGCGGGATTATACCCCGGGAAATACCAAGCCTTGCCGCGGGTATCTTCGGCTAATGTAGCCGTACTCTCGGCGGAACGGGTGTACATATACAGAAATTTATAGGCACTGCTCTCCGTTTCAATCCCCAGAACACCCAGTCCGCCCCACTGCACTTCTTCGCTGGCCTGAGTGACATCAAACAACGATGTCTTGAAATCTCCCTGGCTGGGCGTTCCCTGGCTGTACTGGGGAGTCATCAGACTGCCGGGACTCTCTACCCAATACGAATCATCCACTCCATCATCATAATATGAACTGTCGCGTTCGTAAAAAACATTGCCGAAGCCACCTATTTTAACACCATTATCAAATACATATTTCCCGCCAGCCGATTGCGACCACTTGTAATCAATCGGAGCATTACCCCGTGTCACTCCGACCGATTCATCAAAAAAGCCGTTCGAGGGGATATCCCGGTCGTCCCAGCCGAGCCAATTAACTCCCCCGCCATGATAAGTCAAAAAATCATCATTTCCAAAAACCTGGGTATTGAAGCTGGTTTCGATAGATGAACTAAATACGGTTTCTTCCGGGATGCCCTTAAGGACCACATTCACTGCCCCGCCGGATGCATCACCCTGCTGATCGGGAGTGAAGGTTTTACTGACCTGAATGCTCTCGATTACCGCCGAAGGAAACTGGTCCAACTGCACCGCACGTTTATCGGTATCCGCCGTCGGCAGGCGTACACCATTCATCTGGGAATTGACATAGCGATCCGGCAGGCCGCGTATGACGGCGTATTTGCCATCCTGTACCGTTGCCCCGGAAACCAGCTTCAGGGCGCTCGCCGCGTCACTGGCTCCCGCCCGACTCATCAATTCGGCACTGATTGAACTCATCAGGGCGGGGCTTTCCATCCGCAAGTCCAATAATGCCGCTTCCGTGCCTCCTCCAAGCTGAATGTCCTGAACGATGAATTCCTCCATCTCAGTAAAATCCCCGGCCAGGGCCGCATTTTGATCGGTCATGGCACCCGCTTTGACCACAACACCAGGCTTGACCTGGCGAAGATAACCCTCTTTTGCAAAAATCAGGGTATAGGTTCCCGCCGGAACCTGATTGAAGACATAATTGCCTTCATCCGTTACGGTGGTTTTGGTTCCGGTTTCGACAATCGTTACTTCCACGGCGGCCAGCGGTACATCAAAATCCTGGTCCGAAATCACGCCGCGAATCCCCCCGGTCTGCTCAGCCGCCCATGCGGATGCTACAAACAGCAGCAATACCATCACCCAAAATCTGAGGAACAGACACCATTTCACCATGGTTGGCTCAGTCCCTCTCGAATCTGGTTCAGTCGATCCCACAGTTCGGCATCCGGCTCGACAGCAGACAATGCCAGGGAGCAACAGGCAGCCGACAAATCCTCCGCCCGCGGCCTGGAATTTGGATTTTCAACTCCTTCTTCGACGGCTTTTTTATATACCATTAATGCCGTCTCAGTGTCTCCCATAACCTGATAGGCTTCGGCAAGTTTATGCAGCGTCCGGGCACGATCGATATTGACAATCGAGAGCCGCTGAGCGTCATACAGACCCAGCACGGCATCACAGTCATTGCGAGCCGTTACCGTATCGCCGGCCCTGAACCGAAGTGCGGAAAGGCCAGCGATTATGGAGATGCGATGATCCAGCCGCCATTGGCCGTCTTTCACAAGCTGATCCGCCTCATGAACCAGTTCCAAAGCCTTGACAGCATCACCGTGATTCAATGCAGAACCGGCCAGCGTCATCAGGAGTTCCATCCGAATGAAATACGGCATCGTATTCCAGATCGATTTCATCTCTCGTTCGATCCGATCACGACGCTGCGTATCGGAGTAAAACCGATTGAACAATACAGCATAAGCCTGCTCGATATTCTGAAGAATATCAAACCCCCCTTCTTTACCCAGTGATGCCAGAGCCTGCATCTGCTCATCAAAGGCCCCTTCATCGCACTGCATTGCCCGGATCCCGGCAACTTTTCCTTTTTGCGAATCTACGACGCCGATTTCATATTGACTGGCCTGATCGTTTTGTCCCAGCAGGACCAAAACTTGGGCCATTTTAACGTTGATAGTATCTTTGCGCCAATCCTGGGCTTCATCACAAATCTTCCGGGCTTTAGCCAGATAGTCTTTGGCCGGCTCGACCGCCCCGCGTTTGGCATAATAAAAAGCAAGTTCCGCAAAACAAAGTCCGCGCCGCCAGTCATCAATCCCTTCGCAGTATTGGGCCGCATGCCCGGGCTGCTCCAGCTTTAAACAGGCCGTCACGACCGCCTCCTGAGCCCGGCTTCGGTCTTTGATATGAGGATTTTTTGGAATGGCCGAAGCCGTCTGAAAGGCCAGGTCCAGCAACTTGACCTGGTACTCCGCCAAGGGCTGATCGGAAATGGACACAGCCTGAACGGGTCTGGCCGCGGCGGAAGGTTCCAGGCCAGACTTACGATCACAGCCGCATAGTAATCCCGGCCAGACAACTCCAGCCGCAATAAGAATGAATCTATTCCTTAACGCTCTGTTGCTCACTCAAAACCCTTTGTCATTGATATTCCGGATGAACACTCCCGGCATTCTTTTTGGTTTCCAATACAGATTAACCGCCAGATCCAAATCCGGATTGCCGAATACTGACAACACATCATCATGACTTATCAGTATTAATAACCCGCATTTCCATCGCCGCAACCAATCGGCATGGGGTATTTGAGGGCGAACTTTATCACCCGATTATGTGCGTATGGTTAGCGTTTTATTCAGTTTTGATTTGTCATCCATAATAAATGACGGATAGACCAATCGTCATCGCTTCCGGTGGAATGGAATAAGGGTTTTAAATCACGGATATATCAGCGGTTCAACTATGCCCTGGGATATCAGCCCAAAGAATGCAATATTCATGCTGCATCATGATGAACCAATTCCCCTTCTTTGACAGATCGTTTTTCAGCAAAATAATAAACAATTCCCCCTGTAATCGCCGTAAGAGGGGCTACCGTCACCAGCCCAAGGCTGCCGACCAGCGTATTGAGAATCTCAGCGGCTATGATTGCCTTGTTCAGAAAGATCGGCCCGGGTATCTGCATGGACATTAAATACATTAACAGAAAAATATACCCCCCTGAATACGCCAGAAACAGGGTCGTGGTCATCGTCCCAATCACGGCCCTCCCGACACGCAGCCCCGATTCCATGTGCTCCTTCATTTTCATGCCCGGATTTTTCAGTTTAATCTCATCCATGGCCGCTGCGACATCCATCGCCAAATCCATGACCGCCCCCGAAGAAGCAATGAATACACTGGCAATAAATATTCGTGTCAAATCCACATGGGGATGACCGGAATAAAGCAGCATCTCGGAAAATGGCTGTACGGCACCGTGAATTTTGAAACATCGGGTATAATAAATCGCCAGTATCCCGGTCAGCAGCAATCCAAGAAATGAACCGATCAGGGTCGTCAGCCCTTTTCGGCTGAATCCGCCCACCAGAAATGAGATCGCTGCCGTTAATAAGGCCACTACAATCAATCCCAGAATAACCGGATCAATTACCCAGAACTTGCCCCCAACAGAAATGCCGCCCCGCAAAAACAGTGGAACCATGCATTTCCAGATCATCAGCACTGAAAAGACAAACGACAGCAGGGCCTTGACACCTGTCCAGCCCGCCGTTACCAGCAGCAGCACTGAAAACACAATCGCCAGAACCAATTCATAATGCAGCCGATAATGCCCTCGCACGTAACTGGCCCGGATTTCCCCCCGGGAATCGACCGAAAATTCCACCAGGGCTTCATCACCGGCTACGTAGTATTCATCCACTTCCAGTTTGCCGGTCAGGAGATTGGTCGCCTCCATCTGCCTGCCCTTCCACCGCCCTTCCATAATTTCCACCTGCAGCAACTGGGTTCCCGTCTTGATAATCATGGCAGCATGAATCACTTCATCCTTCACAGCCACAACTCGTCCCCTCGCTATTGTCGTATTCGTCTGACGACTTCCTTCATATCCCGTTGGTATCCAATATAATACAGCACAGCATAATGTCAGGAAGATCACGATAACACTGTTTTTCTTTTCCATATCACGACACTCTTCGCTATTGTACGACTGGTAACAGGAAAAAGGCAGACCTTTTTTTAGAAAAGTCTGCCTTGAGACACATGAAACACAACGGCCCGAAATCTTAATTAGCCAGTTTCAGCCGCATGATACCTGCCATCTTTTTGGCAATATCGGTGTTGTCGTAATACCCCTCGAACAGATAACTGTCCTTGCCGAGGGCCATCACCGGCACCGGAATACCCGTGTGAGCATAGCTGGTATAAGCTATACCGGCATTGTTATTCAGCACATGCGTCAGTGTCACCGACAGCGGATTATACCCGCCGTAAAGCAGAGAATCGCCTTTCTGACCTGCCATTGTAATATCAAATGCCGTCTCAATAGATTGCTTCTGAGCCAGCGAAAGCGTGGATATATCCATCCCAAATCCTGCAAGAATCAGGGATTTCATCTGTTCATCGATATCCGCCGGCCCCATATACACGCCATTGGGATCCAGATACCCGCTGCGATAGGTCTTAATCTGGTCATCGAATGTCAGATAAGAGACCGTCTGACCGTCCAGCAAGTCAAACCGGTTATCATACGCAGTCCCGGCCCATCCCAGTGACATACCGCCGCAATCATGATCGGACGTGACAATAATCAGGGTGTCATTCGGATGCTGATTGTAAAAGGCCACCGCCTGGGCAACCGCATCATCAAATGCCAGGGTGTCATCCAGAGCACTGCGGGCATCGTTGGCATGATTGGCCCAGTCGATCTTGCCCCCTTCAATCGCCATAAAAAAACCATACGGATTGGATGCATCATAGATCACCTCAATACCCTTGCGGGTAAATTCAGCCAGTGAAATATTATTGGGTTCATCATTTTTACGATCAATTTCATACGGCAACGCCCTGCTGTTATCCAGAATCGGATTGACTGCCACAACCTTGCCCATGCCCGGCGCCAGCGCCTCAAAACCTGCCTTGGTATTCACATAGGTATAACCATTCGCGGCCAGAGCATCAAATACAGTCAGCGCATTCGGATCTTTTTTGGATACAGGACTGACAAAACCGCCGCCGCCAAAAAAGTCGAATCCGCTGCTGGCCAGTTCAATCCCGATTTCATACATATTACTGCGTGAATTCTGGTGAGCATAGAACGACGCCGGAGTTGCATGATCCAGCGATACACTGGTCACTATGCCGATTTTCTTGCCCATCTTTTTAGCGAGTTCCGCAATCGTCGTGTACTTTGCACTGAAATCCGGAGATAAATTAATGACGCCGCTCAGTGTTTTCTTGCCGGATGCCAGTGCTGTACCGGCCGAGGCGGAATCTGTAATCAGGCTGCCGTAATCATACGTCGTGCAAAGCCCCATGACCGGAAACTGTGTCATTACCAGTTTAGAAGCCCGAACCGGCTGAACCGGCAGGAGTTTATTGGGATCCTTTTTGTCCAGTCCCGCTGCATATTCTGCCTCCAGATAGGCTTCAGCTCCGTGAATCTGAGACATGGACATGCCATCACCAATAAACAGAAAGACATACTTTGCCCCGGAATAATACTCGCGCGTCGGACGAGCCTGCATGACCCCCACAGAGAAAGCCATCATGGCCATCACTACAAGCATTTTCATTTGTAACGTTTTCATGTTTGCAATCCTTTCTTTGAAATAATCCATTTGTTTGATCTATTTTCTTCTGACCAACACCATCGCCCCCAAAGCCAGAATCCCCACTGTCGCCGGCTCTGGTATACAGACGGTGTCAATCACAACACGATCCACAGCGATCGCCGTGTCATCGCTGTAACCAAACCCCAGCGTGACGAATTCATAATCACAACAGGAGGCAATCACAAACCGGTAAGCCTCGGTCATCCAGTTGCCTTCCTCGACCTGCCGCCCGGCAAAATAAGGCCCCAGAATACCGCTTGTCAGCGGGGTCTGCCCAACATAGGCTTCCAGTCCGAGGATAGGGCTGTATCCAATTGCCTGATAGGTTATTTCGAAACGAATCTCCTTCAAAATCCCATCCTTATAATTGGGAATAAAGAAATCCATATTCGAATAACCAAGTCCTTTCAGCATCATCACCCCGTCACGACTATCAAGGGCATTCAGAAACCAGGCATCCTCATAAACCAGTGCATCAGGCGCTTCGGACAGGCTCAATGCAGAAACCTCGGCTGCAGACCATGTATCCGACATGAAAACACCTTCGGCGGCATCCCAGCGGGACCATTCCGCATGAACTGTACCTGGCCCGCCAATCCATTCCGGCATGGACAGGCCCGCCCGTAGCCCGCACTGGGCCGCAAGAATTATCATCAAAACAGCGAATTTGCGCATAACATCTCCTTGAAAACAGGTTAATTGGAATCATTCTCGACAACTTTAGCGCCGGCCGCCAAAGCATGACCAACAGGTCAATCAACTCCGCGGTATCATGGAATCATAGAGACTGCAGTCATGACTTCCATCTACAGGGAAAAGTATAAAGAAATAATATTTACGTCGGATAAAGAGATCATATAATTACGATTAAACTCGAAATGGATATGCGAGGAAGGAGGTCCAGCCATGTAAATCATATCTGCAATAGATAGGGCACCGTGATCAATCAGAACCACGCATTTTACTCGATGCGCGTCTGTTTGCCGCAGGGATAGTCGCAAAATACAGCAAAATGATACACCGCCGCTCCTTGGGCAGGTATTTTCATCCAGGATCAGGATGGCATGCTTATAAAAAACCGACGGCGGAGCACTGAGTCTCCGCCGTAGGCCCTGTTTGACAGGCAACAGAAGCGTATTATAAATATCTGTGTTTGAGGTATTATTTCACCTGCAGCCAGTCCTGACTGAGAATCACAAAGTCCGAGATATCCACCACGCCGTCACCGCTGACATCGCCGGTGGCGGGGCTGTTCATAGACGTATCGGTCATACCATAGGCAGCCACCGCTGTCCAGCCTTCCAGCCAGTTCTGATAGGGACTGAATCCGCCGCGATAAGGAGCCGGAGTGAAGAATCCATCATCCGGAGCCTTGGCAGCGCTGAGCACTGCGGCATTGGCCGCACAGGGATTGATATGAGTCACAGGAAGCATCTTCTTGCCGCCTTTGGTCACCAGCGCACCGCGAGTCAGAGACTGAATCGGCATATTATCATTCGGTGAAGCGGAATTATAGGGGGCAACCACGTTATTCTTGGCCGGATTGCTGCCGCCGGATATCGTAACACCGACATTGTTGGACTCGGTGTAAGCTGTGGCATACAAGTTGCGAAAGAACACACTATCGGTAATTTCCGCCAGCTTGCCGGAGGTTTGCACAGTATAGAGCACCGACGGGTCCGCAGAGCCGATATTGACCGGTGAAGTCACGCTGTAATCTGTCGTCCAGGTATTCGCCCAGGACAGGGTACCATTGTAACCGTAGCCATTGGCACCGTCACCGTCGGAATTGTCATTTTTCACAAGCACCTCGCCCAGATCCATAAAAATACAGTTGCGGAACTGAACACGGGCATTGTCACGCCAGGCGGTTCCATGATCGCCGTCAATCGGCTGGCCGATCATGGTGAAATTATAAATGGTCGATGTCGTTACCGGCTGAGCATCCGAATCCTCTGCCCCATCCATTTCGATGCAGTTATCACCCACGCCGGAACCCTGACCGGCGTCAACACTGTATCCCTGAACAATTAAACCAAACTGAGCTTTTCCGCGCCATCCTTCATCCACATCCAGACTGTCATCACCGATATTCCAGATGTTAATGTATTTCAGATTTACGGTACCGCCCCAGATTTCAATACCATCATCCACATTATTAATAATTTCAACGTGATGGATGTCCGTCTCACGCCCGATGCCGCCCAGGGACAGACCGTTCAATTCGTTCTGCAAAGCCACCACTTTGCCGCCATACCGCAGTGACAGGTAGCTGATTGAACCGCTGTCATCATCATCATTGTTGCCGCCGTACATCACTTTCGGATCGCCGGGATAAGCCGCAACGAGGCCTTCCATCTGCTTCTCATTTAATCCGGTAGGCAGCTTGGAATTCGAACCCACCTGCTGACCGCCATAGTGCGAAGCGGAAATCAGGGCATTTCCCATAATGGTCAAATTACCCCACTCGTTACAGCCTTCATGCCACGAAGTCAGATTGTCGTTGGTGGAGGTCATGATAATGGGAGCATCCTTCGTGCCATTGGCATAAATCTTGGCGCCTCGACAAACCGCCAGACTGCCGCCCACACCGGCTGTGCTCCGTACAAGAGTTCCCGGCTCAATGGTCAGAGTAGCCCCCGGCAGCACATAAACCTGTTTCTGCAGATTATAGACATTGTCAGCCGTCCAGGTTACGGACGCGGCAATGTCCTCGGTTACCAGCACCTCCGCCGCTCCGGCGGACTGGGCGATAGACAGGGCTATCAGCACAACCAGCATCGCAATTTGTTTCAAGCTTTTCATTCTGTCAACCTTTCTTCTTTTCAACCTGTTAGGGCATTTGTGCGGCCTCGGGCAACACACCCGAACCGAAAACACCCTCCTCTCTGTTTCACCCTACACCATGTTTATTTATGGCTTTTTACTTCCCTGTTAGGTTTATATTAGATTCACATTAGAGCCTCGTCGCAGTCGCACAGTCATTGATTACACTGCAAGACAAACGCTATTATTAATTGTCGTATTAAAATTTAATTAAGCCCTTATTAGTTTTGGAATAAATCTCGCCCCCGGACAGGCAGATAGTGCACGTTTTCAACTCTTAACGCAAAACCACCGATTGATTGAGGCATTCTCCATCTGCCTTTCGGTCGAAGACCTCGATTGGCCCTTCGGGATGAATCCGCATATAGTTGATTACCGATTGTGTCCAGCAGCCGCAATTGAAGTACCATCCGCCAAAGTGTCCCGCCTGATGTGTATGTCCGGTAATGGTAATGTCGTAAGCCCCCTGCTGCTGTTGTTGATAAAATCGAGCCAGCATATTACGCGTCCGTATCGGACGAATCATAGCGCGATAACTGTGATCCAGCCCAAGCGGTTCATAAATCGCTCGATTAAACTGCCGTGTCAGCCGCTTCCAAATATGAAGTATCTGCTCTCCGGCCTCCAGCAGCACATCGGTCAGACCGTCTGAAGTTACCAGGCATGTAGTGGATCGGAATTCCAGCATCCCGGTCAGCAGCCGCAGGGCCGGACGCAGACGCCCCATCGTCTCGGAAATCATCGGGTCCACCTCATGTCCATGCATGAATTTGAAATACTTGTCACCGATTCTCATAACAAACGGCTTTCTCATCCGGGTAAAAAAAGGATGCTGCCTCTGCCAGTAATCCCGTTCTTGCCAGAATTGCCAGTCATGATTACCCGGCACATAGCTGACTTCCATTTCCACAAATCGATCCAGTAAGTGTGCCCAGCGATTCACCACAGCCTGTGGTGAGTACCGCCATAATTCAAACAAATCCCCCAGGATAATCAAACGCCCCCTGCACTGGGCCACTTCATCCAGAAACCGATACAGCAGCGTCTGATTACCCGACTTCAACAGATTGTCTTTTGCAGAACCGTCACCGATATGCAGATCACTCACTACAAAAATATCACGCTCATGCCGATCCTGAATTGCCTCATTTTTGACAGACACCGTTTTCCTTTCAAATCATGTCTCCCTTGAAATAGTAGTACATGGATTTTTGCAACAGGTTAGCGGTGCGTTAGTTATTGGTTAGCAATACAGGGTTAGAAACCTTTACTTAAAGAATTCCATTCATCGGCGATAGTGGGTAACAATACGTTAAGGAAATTCAAACTGAAGAAAGTCGTTGAAATTGGGCCAATAGTGCAGAAAATCATGGTTTCAAGCCAATGCGGTTTTGAAAATTGACTTTGCGGTGAAAAATATTCGAACTGACATGTTTGCGACATAAGTGTTTGTATGGAAAAGACGAAGCCGTTTGATATTTTCGTCAAACGGCCTATTTTTGAGGAAAAGGGTGGAAGACGGGATTCGAACCCGCGACCCTCAGAACCACAATCTGATGCTCTAACCAGCTGAGCTACTACCACCATCAATCGGGTACAGACACTTTATTTACCCAACTGTAAGGGATGGATTGTAGCCGGAGAAAAACGATTTGTCAAGCACAACATTCAGGCTTTACATTGTCTATTTTAAGGGGCATATTTACCAGCATTCTTCAAATTGCCGGCAGAGGAATTCTTTGTTCGTATTCCAGGCAATTACCGTAAATGCCGTAGCAGCCTTATGTTGCGACGATATCTCCCGCACAGCAGGCCGCCTGTTGACCGACTGGCAAACCACTTCCACAAAAATCGGGCCGGAGTCAAACGCCACATTTCCTTTGAGCCGTAAAATGGAGGATTTCATATTTTCCAGCACACTCATGAATTTGTCCTCCGATACGGCCTGATTGGTGCTGAACGACACCGCAAATATTTGCTCCGGTGCACACGAAACCAGATTCTCCCTGCGCGATCGGTGGGTCATATGATCCAAAAAGCCCGGTTCTATCTTGCCGAATACGGTCTCCATAACCGGCACATTGGGATTCATGGTCTCCAGTATAGTCCGGAGCATCTTAAGCTGCAGCGCATCCACAAGATCGCATTTATTGATAATCATAGCATCCGCCCAGCAAACCTGTGACACGGCAGGCCTCAAATACGCCGCCACCTGGGTAAAATGGGCCGCATCCACAATGCAGAGATTGCCTCGCAGACGAAAATACCCGGCGTGCGGTCCCTCGGTCAGGAAATGTTCAATATCCACCGGCTCGGCAATACCCGTCGCCTCAATGAGAACCGCCTGATGCGTTCCGCTGCCGGCAATATTGGACAATGCCTTCAGAAAATCGGTTTGGGTGCAAATACAGAACAGACTGCCCTTATTGATTTCAAATCGAGTCAGCTCGCGACGCTGGACCAATGCCCCATCGACGCCAATCTTGCCGAATTCATTGATGATCAGCGCAGGATTGGCCTGTGCAATCGGCCCGCCGCGAAGCAATTCATTCAAGGCTGTGGTTTTGCCCGCACCCAGATAACCACCCAGTATCCAGACGTCGATCATAAATCTTTGAGCCATTCCTTAATAATCACCACCTGCGGCACCTGTCGAATTGATTTGACCTGGAATCGGGCCATCACCACCGCCGGAAGCTGACCGGAGGTCAGACCATACGAGCGAATCGTATCCTCGTTTTTGACAAGCTGAATATCCACATCCACACCCAATTCCGTGACGGCCTGCCTGAGATTGTCCTTGAGTTGACGGGTTTTGTCGCAATCCTGACCGAGCACATACAGCCGGGCCTTTTTCTGCTGAATCCGAAGCCGGAACTTCTCATTGATGCGTTTCTGAATCGCTGCAATCAATTCATCCCGCGGCGGAATCCGGGACACAAAGACGATCTCGCCGTCGATGCAAATCGTCGGCACATTCCGCACCATCAGCGATGTCATAAATACCAGTGACTCACGGTATTTGATTTTATGCTCGCGCCATTCAACAATTCCTTCAAATTCGGGCGCAACCCGCTTGACGGCATCCACCATATACTGGCACGGCGCACAGGCCTCGGAGTCCAGCGTAATAATATCCACAATAACCTTGTCCGCCTGGCCGTATTCGTTCATGTCCAGCTTATTCTGGTCCGGCGTTTCACAGGCCAGTGTCCTGGCCACATCCCGTTTGTATGAATCCAGTACAATCTCTGTCACGGCTTCGAGGTTGGCTGGAGGGGTTGCATACGGCAAGTCACAGCCCGGGGCGAGAATAAATCCCGTATCACCACCAAGTTCCATACAGGCAATGGCGTTTTTCTGAGCATCCACCGGCCCGCCCAGCAGCAGCACGCTGGTCAACTGCATATTGCCGCCGAAGCTGATGTGATGTTTGACACATTCCTGGCGGACATAATCGAGGGGGATATTCTCATCAATCGAAATATTGTCGCATTTGCACTGGCACATGACCGGAATATTCTGCTGAGCATGGCCGCAGACAAAAAATGAACTCAACGCCCCCCGCCGGCGAATCGATTCGAATACGGTAGTCACGTACGGACTGACAAACTGCATAAACTGGTCCGGCCCGATCTGGCTGGTCATCGGGTCCACCAGCGCCACAATATCACATCCTGCCTCAATATAATACCCCGCCGTTGCCTTGCAGACATCCGCACAAAAAAGCATGAGCTGACTGACATACTCCGGCTCATCGAACATCTTCATAAAAATATCCGTCCCCAGAAGATGCAGGGCCAGGGTAAACGGCCCGGTAATCAGGCCATATAAGGCAATATCCGGATGGGCTTTTCTCAGTTTCTGGGACGCATCCAAAACCACTCCCAGACGGGCCGCATCCGGGCCAGGCACTTTCAAATCGTCCAATTTCACACCATGACCATTGCACAAGGGATGGTGGATCACAGCCGGGGGATTTTCATTGGCCCAGGCCAGCTGGCACCCCAGCGCCTCGGCCTCAATCTGCAGGTCAAATGCAACAGGCAAGCCATCCGGCCTATATCGCCTGACTGCTTCTGATATACCCTGGACGATTAAATCTGAACTTTTCAGATATACATCTGCGGGTATTCCAATCATCGCCCCCGCATGACAACCCACAAAAGGCACCCACGGAATGCGATCTGTTTTCTCACCCCGCACCGCCTTCATAACACGTTCTTTTCCAGTCACTTACATTACTCCTTAAAAATACATTGTAGATTAAAAGAATAAAGACCCGCATCGGGGTCTTCATTTTCAGTCTAACTGGAAAAAAATGACGGGTCTTTGATTATTTGATTTTACAATAACATTATCTTGCTGTTTCGAGTTTGCCCGTTATTCGGAAGGCGGAAATCCATATTTGCCAACCAGTTTGACAAATCGACAGCCGCAAACATCAGATTCAATCCATTGTGGGCCTTTTTTCTGATATGTCATCAGCGTTTGGCTATACTCATCCCCAACAGGTACAACCAGAATCCCATCCTCCTGAAGCTGCATAATAAGCGGTTCAGGCAGGCGAGGTACCGCCGCTGTCACGATGATACGCTCAAACAGAAGCGGGCTTTGCCATCCGCAGGAGCCGTCGCCCACGGCATATTCCACATTATGAATGGCCAGACTCGACAATACTGATTGGGCTCGAACCGATAATTCATCAAATCGCTCGACGGTATAGACTTTTTTGCACAGTTTGGCCAGAATGGCGGTCTGATATCCTGAGCCGGTGCCGATTTCCAGCACCTGCTCGGTGCCGGCCAGCCGGAGACACTGGGTCATCAGGGCCACCATGTAGGGCTGGCTTATTGTCTGCCCCAGGCCAATTGGGACGGGATTATCTTCATACGCGGCCGACTGATACTGCGGGGCCAGAAAATTCTCACGCGGTAATTGGCCCATCACCTCCAGAACCCGCGCATCGCGGATATCCCGCCCTCTGAGGTCGTGGCGAATCATATACTCCCGCTGCGGAGCATAACGGTCTATGGGATCAAAAGTTACCATACCATTATTGTACGGTTATCCGTTTAAAACGCAACAGGCAGCCCCGATAGCCTGTTGAGAACAGACCGCAGCGACTATTCAAATAATAATACCGCAATGGCCACGACAGTCGTCCAAAGTCCTTTTTGTCCCTTGGCGGACTGGGTGATATTGGAACTGCGGATAATCAGGCCGCTGGCTTTGTACACCTGTTCCTTTTCCGACCAGTCTTTGTTGGGATCCACCTCGAGCCCGAGTGTCGTACCCAGCATGTCGGCGGCAAGGTCTTCGGACATATCGGCGGCATCTTTCTGGTTGATCCCGACCCCGTGCACCTCACTGAGATAACCCCACTGGTTGCGATCTTTGGGAACGGCTATTCCGACCGAAGAGGAAATCAGCCGACCATGTTCATTGGTATCGCATCGGGCCATAACACAATAGGTAATCTGGCCGGGCTTGAGGTATTTCAGACCCACAGTACGATTGATGATTTTAGCATGAGGAGGCAGGATCGATGACACCTGAACCAGATTCTGCTGAGCTACACCAGCCTTGCGAAGGGCTCCTTCGAATGATTTTAACTGATATTTATCACGGCCGATGCCTCGGGTTAAAAATACTTTAGTCGGGGTATTAGGTATCATTCTGTTCTCCCTGTTTTGGTTTGAGTTATAGTTTGATCGAAGGACCTTCAGACAATTGAATGACTCGGCCCGGCAATGCGGTACACAGATAACACATCGCCTCTTCGCCTGTACAATGCAGCGGAAGGATAATCTGCACATCATATTGTTTCAAGGTCTGCACCGTATAATCCAGCCGCACCTGGCTTGCCTTTGACAGATGCATTCCGCCAATGACTGCATAAACAGGCTGTCCGGACATTATTTGATGCACATAATCCAGCGTGTTAACCACTCCGCTGTGAGCACAGCCCAGAATAACAACCAGACCTTTGCTGCACTGTGCAACCAGAGCCTGATCATCCGGCAGCGTATCCGGAATCCGACAGTCCGCATCAAGAAAAAAGGCCCCGCCCTTATCTTCATACGGAGTCTTGCGGGGAATGGCTCCCGTCAAAAACACACCTTCATGAATCGAAGTCCAGGTTTTAATCCAGTGAACCGGCCGGCTCTGCAGCAATTCGACAGACAGCGACGGCATCCCCACGGGATGGAGCGTCTCTTTGCGGCTGAAGCGGGAAAGGGTGGCCGAAGGATGCGACCAGATATTCGCCTTGCGGGCCACAGACAGAACAAACGGCAATCCGCCGCTGTGATCATAGTGACCATGACTCAGAGCAATACTGTCCGTCTGAGCCAAATCCACACCCAGCGATTGCGCATTGGCGGACAACACATCGCTCTGCCCGGTATCCCAAAGGATTCGCTTGCCGCCATATTCAATCCACAACGACAGACCATGCTCGGCCTGCAAATCGGGGCGCCAGGCAACATTATCCACTAAAACCGTAATCTGGATATCTGTTTTCATCCACTCATCGCTATACAATAATGATCCAAATCAATTTAATGATCACAGGCATTAGCGCCGGTTTGCAGCGTATTATTCAGATAAGCCGTTACCAGATTTTCCGGCGTATCCACCGGCGCCCCGGCAATGACCTGAATCTGATTCTGGGTAAACAACTGCTGGGCACGCTGTCCCATGCCGCCGGCAATAACCAGCCTGGCGCCCTGTTCGGCAATCCATTTAGGCAGCAGGCCCGGTTCATGCGGCGGCGGAGTCAGCATCTCCTTGCCGGTAATGGTTTTGGTCTGGGGGTTTGCTGTAATCAGGGCAAACTGTTCACAATGCCCGAAATGCATGCATAACTGACCGTTGGCTGTGGGAATCGCAATCTTTAACACCTGAACATCTCCTTGTGTTGATGCGGGTTTCATTTTCGATTTTAATTGAGCGATAATCTTATCCATTTCCTGACTGACGCGGGGTGAGATGGAACAATCACGAATGGCCAGGCCCGCATCGGCGCTTTTGGCGATTTCCGGCTCCAGCGGAAGACTGCCCAGCAATTCCAGCCCGGTTTCTTCGGCCAGTTCGCGTCCGCCGGAGTGGTCACTGAACAGCCGGATTTCGTGATTACAATGCGGACAATATAAGGACGCCATGTTCTCGACAATTCCCCAGACCGGCAATTGAACCTGCTGACAGAAGGTGATACAGCGGCGTACATCCTCGACAGCGACTTTCTGCGGCGTGGTCACAATGACCGCACCGGCGTCACCGCCGACCAACTGGGCAGCACTAAGAGGCTCATCACCGGTTCCGGGAGGGGCATCAATCACCAGATAATCCAGTTCGCCCCAGACCGTATCGGCCAGCAGCTTTTGGATCACGGCGTATTTCATCGGTCCCCGCCAGATCACCGCCTGGGTATCATCGGGAATCAGAAAGGCAATCGACATCACCTTGAGATTCTCTGAAACCGCCAGCGGCATAATCTGGTCTTCCAGACCGAAACATTTCTGCTGCACCAGGCCGGTCATGCGGGGGATGCTGGGGCCGTGAAGGTCCACATCCAGCAAACCCACCTGGTTGCCCTGCCGGGCCAGTTCGACCGCGAGGTTGACTGCGATGGTGCTTTTGCCGACGCCGCCCTTGCCGGACAGCACCAGAATCTTTTTGCCGATCATTGCCATACTGCGGGTCAGCTTGCGCATGTCCGCTTTGGGATGGCCGTGATCTTCCGTGTGTTTCGCATTACTCATGAATTATTCCTGCTAAACTCTGAACGTGTTTCCAAATCAATCGAATCGTCTCGGATAGTTCGCTATCCGGCTGATATTCCAGGACTGTTTTGCCGGCCTGCTGAGCCTGCACAAAGACAGTATCATACGGCAGCTCCCCCAGCAAGTCCGCATGGTGAGCCTGCACTGCAAATTTTATTTTTTCGGCCATATCCCGGTTCAGGTCGGCTTTATTGATAATGATTCCCGCCCGAATCCGAAAATGCTCGGTCAATTCCAGAATGCGCTCCAGGTCATGCAGCCCCGACACGGTCGGCTCGGTCACAATCACAGCCGCCCGCGCCCCGCCGACGGAAGCAATCACCGGGCAGCCCGTCCCCGGAGAACCATCCAGAACGACCACCCGATTGGCCTTGGCTAAGCCGTCAGTTCGGACAGCCGCCTGTTTGCGAACCAGCGTCACCAGTTTGCCGGAATTTTCCCTTCCCGGCTCCAGCATCGCATGGCTCATCGGGCCCAGCCGCGTCGAGGACCAGTACCATCGCCCATCATCAGTCGGCTCGGTGCCAATCGCATCAACCGGACAGACCAGCAGGCATGCACCACAGCCTTCGCAGTCCTGTTCGGCAATAGTCACGCTGCCGTCATTCTGCCGGCGGATCGCCTTCCACTGACACACATCTACACATGCCCCGCACCGGGTGCATCGGGCCGGATTAATCTGCATCACACGTCCGCCGCGAAATACGCCCTGCTCAAGCACTTTCGGCTCAAGCAGCAGATGCATATCCGCCGCATCCACATCGCAATCGGCCACAACCCCGCCGGCCAGTTGAACAAAACACGCACACAGCGAGGTCTTGCCGGTCCCGCCCTTGCCGCTGACAATGGTAATCTCCACCGGCTGCGTCGATGACTGACTGCCGAGGATTCCCGACGATTCCGTTTGTTTTAAATCATCCTGCTGCCACGATAAAATAACTTCAGGATTGGCGGCGGCTGTCTGCACAGGCGGCAACTGCCGCAGGTCCTGTGCCATAGCCAGAAATTGCTGTCGCAGGCTTTCCATTTGCGTTACAGGCAAAATCCCCTGCGAATAGAGACCGGCAATCTCCCGACTGTCAGGCAATTCCGCCAGAATCCGCAGATGATGCTCTCGGCACCATCGACGAAGCCCGCCCGCATCTCCAAGTTCGACACGATTCATCAGGACCAGCGGCTCAATATGCATCGAACGACACAGGCGAACCGATAATTTCAAATCATGCACGCCAAAGCGAGTCGGGTCGGCAACCAGAATCACCCTATCAGCCCCCCTGATGGTATGCACCGCCGAACAGCTCGTCCCCGGAGGCGAATCCAAAATAACCAGAGTCTCGTTCTGCGTCCGCTCTTTGAGCTGCTCAATTAAGCGGACCGTCATGCCGCCGGCGCCAGCGGCCAGTGTTGCCCAGTGCAGCCGAATCAAACCGGCCTGTCCTCTGTAGGTTGTTCCCACAACGCGCCGTCCCACAATCAGGGCATCGGCCGGACATACCCGCAGACATGCCCCGCACCACCGGCACAGTTCCGGAAAAGCAATCGCGTTTTTCCTGCCCACGGCAAGCGCGTTAAAATAGCACACGCGGGCGCATTGGCCGCAATAGGTGCATCGCTGCGGGTCCATTGCTTCGATACACGGCAGGGCTTCATCCGCCGATTCGACCTTGGCCGTCTTGAGAAACAAATGCCCATTGGGCGCTTCGACATCGCAATCCACATAACAGACCGGCTGCGACTCAGCCATCATCGACGCCAGACATACAGCCGCCAGGGTCTTGCCGACCCCGCCTTTACCACTGGATACGGCTATTTTCATTATAAAGAGGCTTTGGAAAGCTGCTCAATGCGGCTGTTGATATCCTTGAGGCTGTCCTGCAGGGCCTGTGCCTGCTGTTTCAATTCGGCCAGCTCGTCGGACGCGGATAGCGGCTCGGGCTGCGGCACCAACGCTGCACCCGACTGCCTGGCCCAGAAACGATTGCGGCGACCGCGCCCGCCAAAACCCATACCGCAGCCCCAGGCAAAACGCCCACCGCCCAGATACATCGCACTGCCCGCCCGTCCGGAACACATTCCCAATCCACGACCGGTCATCGAACCCATTCCCATCGGACCTGTTCTATCTCCACCTGGCATTGTTATTCCCTTTCAAAAAAAATTACACCCAATGCCCTTTGACATTGGCATTTTGTATCTGCTGAAGCTGTCCGGCCTGATACGCCGCAACGGCCTGTTCGACATTCATACCCGAAGGTGCCTGAAAGACCTGAACCCCCCCGGCCTGAAGAACCGCCATCGCCTTGGGGCCGACATTGCAGGCAATCAGAATGCCTCCATCCGCATCCAATACGGCCTGAGCAGCCTGAATCCCGGCACCCTGAGCCGCCTGCAGATTCTGGTGGTTGGCAATAAATTCATACTGTTTGGTCTGGTCGTCATAGACAGCCCAAAACGCGGTTCGACCAAACCGGCTGTCTATTGCGGATTGAGGACTATTGGATTGCGCACATACAACAATTTTCATTTTATCACTCCGCGGCTTGATAACCATATTTTGATGCTCGTGTCCATGTTGATGTCGCCGTTGACATCCCCTTCCCCGGCATTGTTCAGCAAATTGAATAATCGGCCCGCCTTCAATACGCAAGGCTTGTCCCTGCACGAGCGCATCGGCAATCTTTTTCCGGGCCGAGGCGTAAATCCGCGTGACTGTGGGCCGGGAAACTCCGATTTGCTCGGCGGCCTTTTCCTGTTCAAGACCCAAATGGTCTATTAATCGGATACATTCAAACTCATCCAGGTTCAATTGAACCCATTGCAGCCCGGCCGCAGGAATCCCCGCAGGTTTATAAATCACCGCAACAGGGCGTCCGTTGACACATCGATTTTTAAAGGGTCTTGGCATAGTTTACACTTTTTATTATGAACTTATGTTCATAATATCGGCTTTCGACCGGCAATTCAACCACAAATTTTATAAAATGATATTTTCATCGCTGTATGAGGCTTACCGTTGTGGAAAAGCGGGATTTTTGATACAGTATAAGGGATTATTCAGGAGTATCCAGATATGCAAAAGAGAAAACTCGGCAAAACGGAGCTGGAGCTGACGACCATTGGTCTGGGAACCTGGGCCATCGGTGGGCCGTGGCAGTATGGCTGGGGGGAACAGAGTGACCGGGAATCCATCGATACCATTCAACGGGCCGTCGAATTGGGCATCAACTGGATTGATACTGCCCCGATTTATGGCTGCGGCCACTCCGAGGAAATCGTCGGCCAGGCCCTGCGGCCCATACGGCAAAAACCGATGATCGCCACCAAGTGCGGCCTGCGATGGAATGCCGCCCGGGAAAAACTGAATAATCTCAACCCGGACAGCATCCGTCGGGAATGCGAGGAAAGCCTGACTCGGCTGGGTATCGACCGCATCGACCTCTATCAGATGCACTGGCCCATCCCCGATGAGCAGATCGAACAGGCATGGGAAGCCATGGCGCGCTGCGTGGAACAAAAGATGGTCAGCCATCTGGGCGCATGCAATGTCACCATTGAGCAGCTCCAGCGTCTGCAAAAGGTCTTCTCGGTCGCGGCCATCCAGCCGCCGTACAGCATGCTTAAGCGGGGCATCGAAACGGGCCTGCTGGATTACTGCGGCAAAAACAATATCGGCGTCGTCTGCTACAGCCCCATGCAGAAGGGGCTGCTGACCGGCAAGTTCAACGCCGATTACCTGCGAACTCTGAGCCCCAATGACCACCGACTGATTCGCGATCCGAATTTCCAAAGCCCGCGATTTGAAAAAATCGTGGCCATGGTCGATGAGCTTAAAAAAATCGCCGCCGATTGCGGCAAATCCGTCGCCCAACTGGCGATTGCCTGGGTCCTGCGGAGGCCGGAAGTCACCAGTGCCATCATCGGCGCCCGCCGGCCCGATCAGATTGAACAGACCGCCCCCGCCGGCAATTGGACGCTGGAGGCGGAGATTATCGACCGTGTCGAAGGCATTTTGAAGAGATATGTGTAAATGATAATTTGATTTGTATTTGTCATTTTTTCGTTTAGAATTTTTGCTTATTGTCCAAACTGAGTGATTATTAAAACCATAAAGCATAAATGTTTTATGAACGTAGTTCTTGTAAGTTGTCATTCCCGCAAAAGCGGGAATCCAGAACGTGAAAGTGAAAGCTGGATACCCGCCTCCGCGGGTATGACAAATTGAATTAGTTAGATTAACAAATAAGAAAATATTTCCGTTTTCAAAAGGAACCCGTATATGACTCAACGTACCGATATTTACACCAGCCCGCTGGTGGAACGCAACGCATCCAAAGAAATGGCCGAGCTGTTCAGCGCCGATACGAAGTTTCGCACGTGGCGGCGAATCTGGCTGGAACTGGCAAAGGCCGAACAGAAACTGGGCCTGAAGATCACCAACGCCCAGATTAAGGAAATGGCCGCCAATCTGGACAATATCGACTATAAACAAGCCGCCGAGTTCGAGCGGAAGTTCCGCCATGATGTGATGGCTCATGTCCACACCTTCGGACTGGTCGCCCCCAAGGCCGCTCCGATTATTCACCTGGGCGCGACAAGCTGCACCATCGGCGATAACGCAGACCTGATTATTCTGCGGGAAGGCTTAGAGATTCTGGCCGGCAAAGTCGCCTGTCTGCTCGACCGGCTGGGAGCCTTTGCCAAACAATACAAATCCATGCCGACACTGGGCTTTACCCATTATCAGCCGGCCCAGTTGACCACCGTAGGCAAGCGGGCCACGCTGTGGGCCTATGAATTCGCGATGGACCTGGCCGAACTCGAACGCCGCATCGACACGCTGCCGTTCCGCGGCATCAAAGGCACCACCGGCACGCAGGCCTCTTTCCTGGCCCTGTTCAACGGCAACCATAACAAGGTCAAAAAACTCGACCAGATGGTCGCCAAAGCCTTCGGCTTCAAATCCTCCTGCATCGTCACCGGACAGACTTATCCGCGCAAACTCGATACGCTGATGGTCAATGCCCTGGCCGGCATCGCACAGTCAGCGCACAAGATGTGCAACGATATCCGCCTGCTGGCCAATCTCAAGGAACTCGAAGAGCCGTTTGAAAAATCGCAGATCGGCTCCTCGGCGATGGCCTATAAGCGCAACCCAATGCGGTGCGAACGCGTGACCGGCCTGTCGCGTCTGGTCCTGAGCCTGGCGACCAGCCCGGCCATGACCGCCTCAGAACAGTGGCTGGAACGGACGCTCGATGATTCCTCCAATCGCCGGGTCACTTTGGCCGAGGCATTTCTCGCCACCGATGGAATCCTTGAGATTCTCATCAATGTCGCCTCGGGACTGGTCGTCTATCCCAAGGTCATCGCCGCCCACGTGATGGCCGAACTGCCGTTTATGGCGACCGAAGAAATCCTGATGGAAGGCGTCAAGGCCGGCGGCAATCGCCAGGACCTGCACGAGCGGATTCGCGTCCACTCGCATGACGCCGCCGCCCAGGTCAAGATGCACGGCAAAGAAAACGACCTCATCGCCCGCCTGCAGGCCGACCCGGCTTTTGCCAAAGTCAACCTCAGGGCCGCGCTGGACCCAAAACGCTACATCGGCCGCGCCCCCCAGCAGGTCGATGAATTCCTCGCCGCCGCCGTCGCCCCCGTACGCAGAAAATACAAACAGCAATTGAATAAAAAGGTGGAATTGAAAGTCTAAGGTGTCTGGACCAAAATCATTCGCTGGAAGGACTCTAACATGAAAAACATCATCACGACATTAACAATCGCAGCATTCGTTCTGACCCTATCGGGCTGTACTACCGTCTGCGACTGTTCCAAGGGCTTATTCGCCGGAGGCGGGCCGGTGGCTTTATCGACCGAGTTTGAATTCACCGAAGGCCCCGCCGTGGACAAAGACGGCAACGTCTATTTCACCGACCAGCCCAACGACCGGATTATGCGATACACCATCAACGGCAAGATGGAAGTCTTCATGCAGCCGTCCGGCCGGTCCAATGGCCTTTACTTCGACAAATCCGGCGCCCTGATCGCCTGTGCCGATGAGAAAAACGAACTCTGGCGGATCGACGTCAAAACCAAACAGCACACCGTTCTGGCCAAAGACTACGACGGCAAGCTGTTCAATGGCCCCAACGACGCCTGGATACGTCCCGACGGCGGCATCTATTTCACCGATCCATTCTACAAACGCCCCTACTGGCAGCGCGGCCCGATGGAACAGCCCAGCCAGGCTGTCTATTTCCTCTCGACCGACGGCAAACTGGCCCGCGTCGAAGACAGCCTCCAGCAGCCCAACGGCATCATCGGCACCCCGGATGGCAAAACGCTCTATGTCGCCGATATCAAGGCCGGCAAGACCTGGAAATACGACATCCAGCCCGATGGCAGTCTGACAGGTAAGCGGCCATTCTGCGACCTCGGCTCCGACGGCATGACCATCGACACCTGCGGCAACGTCTATCTGACCGGAAATGGCGTCACCGTCTTTAATCCCGAAGGCCGGAAAATCGCCAACATTCCCATCCCCCAGCAGCGCTGGACAGCCAACGTCACCTTCGGCGGCAAAGACCGAAAAACCCTGTTTATCACCGCCGGAACCGGACTTTATGCCTTGAAAATGAACGTCTGCGGGGTACAATAGCCCGGCCATTTGGCAAATCGAGAATTCAGTAAAAAGATAATTTATATCTGGAGTTCAATGTGGATAAGACCCAATTAGTCAAACGCGTCAAGGAAACGGCCTATCTGGAAGGTGATTTCGTGCTGCGCAGCGGAAAACGCAGCAAATATTATATGGATAAGTACCTGTTCGAGACCCAGCCGGATATTCTGAAGGCTTTGGGTCAGGAATTCTGCAACTATCTGACGCCCGATGTCACGCTGATTGCCGGGGCAGAGCTGGGCGGAGTCGCACTGGCCGCGGCAACCGCGATGGAAGCCGGCAAACCCTGGATCATCGTTCGCAACAGCAAAAAAGACTACGGTACCAGCAAACTGGTCGAAGGCGTCCTGAAAAAAGGCGACGTAGTCCTGCTGGTTGAAGACATTGCCACCACCGGCGGCCAGGTCCTTGAAGCCGCCAAAGTCATCACCGAAGCCGGAGCCACTGTCAAAAAAATCGTCGCCGTCATCGACCGCAAACAGGGTGCCCGCGAAAACATCGAAGGTGCAGGCTATGCCTTCGACAGCATTATGACCAAACAAGACCTTGGAATAACAGATTAAATAAATTTTATTTTTTTGTAAGCTTCTGTCATAATAAAGGAATTCCTCATAGAAGGGAGAGGTTCCTTTATTATGGACAACGAGAAACCGAAATCCGAGGAACTGGCCGTTTTTTGGGCCCAGACACAGCCGGCAATTGCTGGATTCATCTATTCTCTCGTCTCCAATTTCCAGGATGCCGACGATATTCTCCAGAATGTCGCGGTCATTACCGTAGAAAAATTCAGCGAATTTGACCGGAGCAAGTCGTTTATCGCCTGGGCCAACGGCATTGCCAAACATCTCATCCTGAAATATTACTCCCAGCGGCGCAAAACCCAGATTGCCCTCGACGAACAGGCGATCCAGGCCATTGCCGAGGTCTATGAAAAAGAATTCAGCCGTATCGAACACCAGAAAGAACAGCAGCGAACCGCCCTCCAGAAATGTCTGGGCCTGCTCAAAGGCAAATGGAAAACCATCCTCGAGATGCATTATCTGCGAGAGCTCAGTACCTCCCGCATCGCCCAGCAGTTGGGCATGACCCAGAGCAATGTGTTTGTCTCGCTGCACCGGGCGAGAGTGTCACTGCGGGACTGTGTCAATAAACAGCTTCAGGGAGGCAGCCTGTGAGCGACCAACTGGATCATCTCATCAGTCTGTTTCTGCTGGACGGCGCGGCCATGAGCCCCCAGCAGGCCAGCCAGTTGTCCGAATGGATCAAGCAGAATCCCGATAACACCCGCACGTTTATCCTGTCGGCACTGCTGCATCGCAATATCCACGACACTTTTCTGCGTGCCGACAATGCCAGAAATGTGTTCCTGCAATCTGACCCGGCCGCATCCGACAATAGCGAGGATGAGTCGCTGCTGAATCCCGAGGTCTGGCAAATGCTGTCCAAAGCGGAAATGACCGCACCGGCGGTCGCTGATAAACAGCCGGAAATATCTCTTCCGATACCGCTGGATGTCCAGCCGGCTCGAACCCTTCCACGCAGAATCAACAAATATTCGCTGATGACCGCGGTCGCATCACTGGCGGCATTATTCTTTCTGATTGTCTTTGCTCATTACACACCGGTCAACCCTTGTCCGGAAGTGGCCACGCTGTCGGACACCCTCCATGCCCAGTGGGCCGAATTGGATGCATCCCTGAAACCCGGGTTCCGGCTGACCGCCAAATCACACTCCTTGATGCTGCGAAATGGGATCGCCAAGCTCGTTTTCGACAATAATACCCGTGTTGTGATTGAGGCCCCCGCCGAATTCGAAATCATGGATTCCGATCACATCAAAATCAAATACGGTCGCGTTTACGCCACGGTTCCCCCGGAGGCAATCGGATTCACCCTTACCACGCCCAATTCCAAGATTATCGACCTGGGCACTGAATTCGGCGTGCAGACCGATCCTTACGGCAGTACGGAACTGCATGTCATCAAGGGCAAAACCACCCTTGTGGCCGGCGGAAATAACCAGAAAACAAGCATTCAAATCAGTCAGGGTTTCGCCAAAACCATCAATCGTTCCTCGCACATCGCAGATATCCCCTGCAACGACACGCTGTTTGTGCGTGATATTCAATCCCAGAACAATGTCGTCTGGCGCGGGCAGCCGCTGGATTTGGCGGACATGGTCGGCGGCGGCAACGGTCTGGGCAGCGGAAAAGCCAAAACCGGCATCCGCTGGGATACCGGAGGATTTGCCTCGACCGAAGACTATTATATCGGTCAGCGTCAGGACAGCACCAACATGGTCGTTCCCACTCCGGACAGTCCATTTATCGACGGTATATTTTCTCCCGACGGATCATTCGGTCCCGTTGCCATCTCGCAAGACGGCGGATATCTCTGGCAAGCCCCGAAAACCTGCGGACAATATTGTTATAATATCAATAATTCCGGCCTGGTCAGCCGCGGCACGGGCCGCATCCCAGGTCATCTTCAGTCGCTTGGCGGTCAGGTCTGCGGGGGACCGGATTATCCGGCCATCTGCATCCATCCCAATGCCGGTATTACATTTGACCTCGAAAAAATCCGTGCACTTCACAGCACGTTATCTTTGAAATCGTTCACCGCCCAGTGCGGCCTCTCGGAAACCGTTGTCCAGTATGCCCAGCAGGCCCTGCCCGGCTATCTGCCCAAAGCAAACTTTTACGTCTTGATTGATGGACGAGAACGATTTTCAAAAGAGAACCTGACCCCGACTCATGGAGCGGTATCCATCCACGTACCTATTGAGCCGAAAGATCGATTTTTGACCCTGGTTACCACCGGCGGAACAGAACAGAAAATATCGTATGACTGGTGCCTGTTTGCCCGGCCCCAGTTGAATTCTGAATAACGGTTTTAAATAGAAGTGGAACAGCCGCCTGGACAGGCGGCAGACGCAGTAACATCCTGTAACAGGAAGGCGTATCAGCAGAAGACATCAGGAAGTGAGGATTTGCCTGGCAGGATAGAGAGGAATTGATTATGAAAACGAAAAAAGGATTTACACTCATCGAACTGCTGGTTGTTGTGGCCATCATTGCGCTGTTGATGGCTATCGTTCTGCCGGGTCTTCGAAAAGCCAAAGAGACAGCCAAAAAGGCAAGCTGCAAATCCAATCTGCACCAGATCGGACTGGCACTGGGGGCTTATGAATCCAATACCGCATACAACTTCCGGGAGAAACCCGAAGACAGTGCCACCAATAACCAGGGCAAGGGAAACTGGAGCTTTGTGAACGGCACCGGCGACTATGCCTACGAATGGCAGCCGTGGGCGGTCAAAGACCTGATGGATGCCGGCATGCTTCCGGACCGAAAAGCCTTTTTCTGTCCTGCCGAAAAGATCACGCACACAAAAAATTATTCCCGCGACAAAGTTCTGGCTGGTAATTTTACTCCATACGACACGCAGACCCTCGAAAACCGGAATGAAACGCCGTTTTTCTGGGGCACGCACATCTGGCTGTGGAAGAAAAAGATTCGAGGCAACATCGTCTCGGTGAATAACACATCCAGCGGCATCCTCATGGCGGATATGACGATGGGCTCCTGGGAATTTGCAAAAAGCACCAATGCCAATGTCAAGAATTTACTGAATACCCTTGACATCGGAAATCGATTCCAGCATTTCAATGCCCTGATGAAGGATTACAGCGTCGTCAATCCGGCCGACAAAGATGAGGACATTGTATATTGGCTCTGGAATTCCGACCGCTGGGCAGGTTCCGGATATTAACAGAATCCAGGTTATGAATTCGAATCACTACTATTACTTTAATTTGGAGGTGTAACATGATGAGAACTAAAACAACGTGTCTGACTCTGGCTTTTTGTCTGACGGCATTAAGCCTCGTCGCATCGGCGGATGTGACCGATCCGAATGTCATTGCGGCGGTAACCCGATACAACAGCACCCTGGCCAATCCGGTTCTGGTCAAGGGCGGACTGGGTGCGGGAGCCAGGATTTTTGTGGACCGCGACACGTTTTTCTACAGTGATGCCGGTATTTTTAAGGGCCTTGATTATATCCAGACGGCCATGGATGACAAGACCAATGCCGATGTTCAGTATGAAGTTGGTTTCCTAAAACCCGGAACGTTATACCTGATCATTGACAACCGTGTGGGCGACAATAATGCAGCCGACGCCCCGACCCTTGGAAATGGGGTGATGGATTGGGTTAATACGCTGGGCTTTGTGCAAACCCCCTATACCCTCGGTTTCAGTGAACCGGCAACCGTGTACTCCCTGCCGGTCGGCACCGATCCCAACAAGATCACACTGGGTGCACAAAATAACACAAGCACTCGGGCCATGTATGCCATAACCGCTGCCCCTGCAGGCTGGAACCTGCCGCCTCAAATTCTGGGCATTCCTGCAACAGCAACCGTGGCTCTGCCCAATACATCCCTGGCCATCAACGGCTCAGTGGTTGACGACGGCATTCCGGGAACCGGCGTCTCGGTCGAATGGACCGTCGTCAGTAAGCCCGATGGAGCAACAATCGATTTTGCTCCCGGCATGACGGTTGCCAATCCAACAGTCACGATGTCCGACGCGGGCGTATATTCACTGAAAATGACGGCCTCGGACGGCGGTAAAACATCCGAAAAGATCATTGATGTAACGCTGTCTGTCCCATTATTTGCTCTCCAGGCTGTCGGCAATGTCGAAATCGGAAATGACGGCAGTCTGGCGCCGACCACACGTTCCAGCGGAACAGGGCTTGGTGCACGCAATATCGACACACGACGTCGTGTCGCTGTCATCAGCTATAACCTCAACAGCGCTCGTGACCCGGAACACCCGGAAGAAGCGTTCGCCAATGCCTTCTTCAGTGTCCGGACTCAGACCCGCGGCGGCGTAACAACCGTCTATGGAGTCAAGGAACATCTGGATAATTTCACCGTATCCTCCACGAGCTGGAATACCTGCCCGGGTGTTTTCAATTCACCGACACCTGCACTGAATTCCCCGGTCACACTGGACCTTCCCGATCTGGTAGGCCCCCTGATGGTGATTGCACCGCCTGCGGTCAATACACGTGCATCGACGGCACCCAGCCCGGAACTGACCGAATTCCTCAACAGCGATAATGACGGAGTTGTGGTGTTCCTGTTCGTGGGGCTGGCAAACGGGACGGACAATAATATCTACTATTCCTCCCGCTCTACCACAGCCGGTTCGGGATATCCCAATCCCTCCGGAACCGGCGAGCTTTTCGGTGTTGTACTGGGCGGAGAACGCCGCATCCCAATCAGCGCCACCAAACCCCAGCCGACAAACTTCGGCAATGCTTCGCCTTCGCTGACTCAGCTTTGCTGGACGAATCCTCTGCCCAGTCAGCCTGAAGGACAGATTACCTGTGATGTGTATTTCGGCTCAGCAGAACCCAACGCTTTGCTGCCGCATTACGGCCTGCAGAAAATCGCCGCACAAACAACCGGCACCTGTGTCGCTCTGCCCTATGCATTGACTGCATACAAAACATATTACTGGATGGTTGACGTCTATGACAGCAGCCGGACACCCAACCTGACTGAAGGTATGCTATGGCAATTCAGCACGGATAACGCTGCCCCCATAGTCAATGCCGGAGCAGACCAATACCTCTGGCTCAATAACGCCGGCGATCCGGCCGCCGCAACGGTCAATCTCGCTGGAACCGTCACCGATGACGGCCTGCCGTCCGGAACCCTGACCCGCCTGTGGACCCAGGCCTCAGGCCCGGCCCAGATTATCGACCCCAACGGTGTTATTATCGCAACCCAGGTCACAGCCAATACCAACAATATTTCGCTGGTTCTTCCGGCAGCGGGAACATATCAGTTTGTCCTGACCGCCAACGACAGCGCCATTACAAGCTCCGATACAGTTCAGGTTGTTGTGGCGACCACGCCGTGTCTGGCAGCCAAGGCCACGCCCGGCTATGCCCCCATCACAGGCGACATCGACGGGGACTGCTTCGTGAACCTCAATGACCTGGCGGTTTTTGCCACGCATTGGCTGGAGTGCAACAGCCTGGCGCCCTGTTATTGATGATTCAGCGGCACAAAATGAGAACCAAAACAATCAATACTAATCTGGAGGATAATCGTATGAAAACGAAGTGGGTTCATTTAACTGTGATTCTATTGCTGACAACTGCCGCAATCGTCAATGCCGATTCATTCATCATTCAGGCGTCAGATCACTGCATGGCTTGTAATGACGCACAAACCGGGCCGGACGGGACACGCCGCACCACAATTTCCGACGTTCGCAACTATCAGGATGCCAGCACAACCCGTCGGCGCATCGCTTTTTACAGCTATGACATCTCCACTATCAAGCAGCCGGGGAAAATATTTATCAACAGCTATCTGACCTTGAATGTCGATAAAGGAACATCGGGCAAGAATCTGTATGTGTATGCGGTCAAAGAAGAGTATGACAATATCGTCCTCAACGGCAAGACCTGGAATACACTGCCGGGCCTGGTGCGTAATCCTGCCCCTGCACGCGGCTCCGAAATCACGATTGATGTCCTGAATATGACGGAACTGTCACCGCTGCTGATGTCATTTCCGCGTCCGGCCCTGGATTTATGGGAATCAAGCCCGGTCTCCGCAGTGCTGGATGATGTTCTGAATTCCGATACAGACAACAATATTCTGCTCCTGTTTGTCACGTATGACGCCCAGAATTCCGATTTCGAAATATGCTCACCCAGCCACTCGACAAAATTCTCTGCCAATCCGGTACTTGGAGGAATTCTTCTGCGGGGTGATCTTGAAGTCCCCAGCCGTGCAACGTCTCCGGTTCCGGCCAACCATGCAAACGTTGGGGTCGGCCTGTCGCAACTAAGCTGGACCAATCCGGAACCCAACGAAGTCGGCGGCATCATCACCTGTGATGTGTATCTGGGAACCAATGAACCCAACCTGGCCAGGCCGGGCTATAATCTCAACAAGCTCGTCACCGGTACTGCCGCCGAATCGGTCACCATTCCGGCCGGAACTATTCAGCGAAACACCACTTATTACTGGATCGTTGATGTGCACGACACCACCCGCGGCCTGACACAAGGATTTGTGTGGACATTCAATACCAATAATAGTCCTCCGCAGGTAACCGTAGGCGGCACGCAGTACCTCTGGCTCAATAACGCCGGCGACCCGGCTTCGGCAACCGCCATTTTAAGCGGAAGCGCCACCGATGATGGCTATCCCGCCCCGTTCACGCTGTTGTGGGAGCAGGTCAGCGGCCCGACCACCGTTACGATTGATCCCAGTAATGCGGCACAAACCACGGTCATTCTGCCGGCAGCGGGCGATTATCAATTCCGTCTGACAGCCGATGATACCGACCTGCAGGGAACAGGACTCACCCAGATTTATGTGCGAGCCAATCCCTGCCTCGCAGCCCAGGTCAAACCCGGCTACACCGTCATCCCCGGCGACTTCAATAACGACTGTGTGGTGGATATGACAGATCTTGCAGACATGGCCAAAAACTGGCTGGAATGCAACAGCCTGGCACCCTGCGAATAAAGATTGAATAAATACATCAACTCCATATAATTAACTCGGCAGCCGAGCGGATACCAGTTTCCCTCGGCTGTCGGTTTTTATAATTACAGGAATTGATTAATGAGTATATTTGAAGCCATTATGCTGCTCTGTTTTGGGGCCGCCTGGCCGTTCAGCATCTATAAATCATGGAAATCGCGGGCGTGTGCCGGAAAAAGTATTATCTTTCTCTATATTGTCCTGTTTGGTTACATCGCCGGCATCGTCCACAAAATTCTGCACAGTCAGGATTGGATTATCGCCCTCTACAGCCTTAACGGCCTGATGGTGCTGTTGGATATTGTGCTCTACCACCGCAACTGGAAACTATCTCGAATTCCAGTTACCTCAAAATCAGCGACGTAATATGCCGGATAATCGCCCGAGCGGTCTTGGCTTTATCCCCTGCAATTTCAATCCAGCCACCTTGAAGTGTTTTCAATAAAACGCGAGAGGAATCAGCGCCAATCGCCGCCGGACTATTGGCCACAATCATATCGGCATTCTTGGATATCAGCTTGTTTTCAGCATTTCGTTTGAGATTCCGGTCTTCGAGTGCAAAACCGACGACAAATTGCCCTTTTTTATGCCGTCCGGCCCAGGCAAGGATATCCTCGGTAGGCTTGAGCTTGAGCGTCAGAACTTTCTTTTCCTTTTTCCGTTTCACTTTAGCAGTGTGAACCGGCGTATAATCCGACACTGCCGCCGCCATAATCAGGCAATCGCAGGTCTTGAAATGCTTTTTGACCGCCTTGAACATATCCCCTGCCGACACCACCAAAACCACCTCCGCCCCTGTCGGCGGTACCAGGCTCGTCGGAGCCGAAATCAGCGTTACAGAATGCCCCGCCTTCAAAGCCGCCGCCGCCAGCGCATAGCCCATCCGGCCCGAGCTGGCATTGGTAATATATCGTACCGGGTCCAGATATTCCCGAGTCCCGCCGGCCGTAATCAAAAATCGCATTTGTTTACCGTTTTTTATCGTTGTCATCCAAACCAAGATAAAATAGAAAGCATTAAAAATACAGGCAAAAAATCCGGAATTTAACTATAATATATGCAACTACCAGCTATGATATGTCCACATAAAGCACCGGCATCTTTTTTCAGAATTTTTGCATAATCCTGTCCCTGATTTCGTCAACATTATAAACAGACAGGATACGAAAGGACTTTTTTGGACGAACGTTCGGATCAGATTTTGACAGCCCAGTCCCGGCTGGGAGACAAGGCCGCCTATGAGCAGCTTGTCCTGCGGCACTACCGCCGTGTACTGGGCCTGTGTTATGCGATCCTGATGAACTTTAATGACGCACAGGACGTCTGTCAGGAGACGTTTCTGCGGGGCTTTGAAAAATTGCGGGATTTACGGGACGATTCGCTCTTTGCAAACTGGATCCATCAAATCGCCAGACGCATGTGCGTGGATAGCCTTCGCCGGCGTAAAAAAAGTCAGCGTTTTTCGACCTTAAATGAGCAGCCCTGTTCTTCCGCCGGCGACTACTCGGATTTAACCACAGCCATAACCGGCCTGCCGGACGATTATCGTATTCCACTGGTGATGTATTATCTGGACGGCCATGATGAACGGGCCATTGCATCGCACCTGGGAACTTCGCAGTCCACCGTATGCCGCCGAATCCAAACCGCAAAACAATTGTTGTACGAAAGACTTTCGGAGTAACAAAAATGAATATCAATCCATGTCCAGATCATAAAACGGATATTGAAGCGTACTGCTGCGGGCATCTGCCGCCGGCTCAGGCCGCATCACTGCAGGAACACTTGTCAGGATGCAGTCCGTGCAGCCGCTACCACGACAAGTTAATTCAGCAGGATAAACAGTTGACTGCATGGGCAGAATCACTGGACAGTCGGATACAGGCCGGACAGAACCGCCTGCTGCAGCGATTACGAGAAAAAGAAGTTCATCCCGCTTCGGCAGCACAGCCCTGGCGTTATCGCAGTATCTGGCACGCAGCAGCGGCCGTCATACTGATTGCGGCCGGCTTTTTCGCGGCTCATCTGCTTGAGCCTGCTGTCAGCAAAGAACAGCTTTTTGCGGAGTGGTCACAGACAATCCAGCCGCAGATGGAACAGAAACTGGCCGAAGCCGTCGCCCGGCAGTTACGTCCGGAATTGCTGCAGATGCGAAATGACCTTGCCGACAAGATGACCACGCAGATCAGTGAGTCCACGGCCCAGTCCGTCGCCTTGTCACAGGCTATGAATGCCAAACTGATTCGCGAATTTGCCGACGCCATCCAGACCGTCCAGAGCCGGGATCGTCAGCTTGTTTCAGACGCCCTGCTGCGGCTGGAAGAAAAACGCCTGCAGGACAAAAAACAGACTCAAAAAGCCGTCACATCCCTGGCACTGGCCACCGGCGAGGAAATCGCGCGCACTCGTCAACGGCTGTTTGAGGCCAGCCCGGTGTTGATGGATGCACCCAATGCAAATCAATAATTTTACTGAAAGGTTCACTTATGACTTCATTGATTCGATTCATGACCGTGGTTGTACTGGGTACTGTCACCGGTTTTGCAGTTGCACAGGACGATATGTCTGAACTGGCACAGGATATCGCCGAAGCTCAGGCCGAAGCCATGGAAGCGGCTCGAGAAGCTCAGCAGGAAGCTCTCGATGCAGCAAGGGAAGCCCGGCAGGCAGCACTGGAGGCTCAGGCCGAATCTCAGCAGGCCGCCCGGGAGACACAGGGCAATGCTCTTGCAAAACAGGGGCAGGCGATTGGTCTGGCCGCCGGGAAAATGGCCGGCGACATCGTTGGCAGCTTCCGCGGCAAGATGCCGCATTACATGGGCGGCATGGGCGGCGGCTGGGCTGTCGGTTCCGCCCCGTTTGCCGACAATGTCTCTGTGCTGATTATCCCCGGCCAGAAAACCTCCTCCGAAACCATCCGGCAGATGCGTGAAGACATGCGGGTCATGTCGCAGATCTGGGACGATACGGTCAATCCGGATGTCCAGCAGGGGTGGTTTAACATGCGATTTGTCGGCGGTTTGTTCAATACCGACGCCATGACATCGCAGATTTTCATCGGCGATTATGGCGTTATTTTCCTGCAGAATGTGGATTATCCCCTGATGCCGACAAATCAGATCGAAGCCCAAGCTCAACCGAAAGACCCTGCTGAGGATGAGGTCTGGCAGAAGACCAAAAAGAAACTCCAGGGACAACCCGTTGACGAACCGCTTCAATCCAAACAGGGGGAAGCTTATGACGCAGACAAAGTGGAGGCTTTAAAGGAAAAATGCATCAAGGCCTTTCGTCATGCGGCCAACATCCGCAATCTTGAATCTCAGCAGTGGGTGGTTTTAGTGATACGCTGCAGTTATAAGGACAATATGACACCGGCCGAAGAAGAAAACGCACAGACTTCGACAGATAACGCATCCACGCTGATGCTGCGTGCGGCAAAAAAAGACATTGATGCCTTTGCCAAATATCCGGATAATCTGGAGCAATTCAAGAAAACCGTCCAGATTCTGACGTATTAAACACACACTTGCTGCAAATACAACAGGGCGTTCTTTCTGGATGCATACAAAAGAACGCCCTGATCGTTTACAGCAGCTTAGAGCGAACGGACAGCCGCCAGAATCTCAGCCGTTTCCGCCATGCGTCCGGCCCCTACCTCCCCGCAGGCCAGCCGGCCCTCAGCGGGACCGACAAACCGGACGTTTAAATCTTTCTTTAAAATTTCAACATTTCTCTGCACCATCGGATTATTCCACATCCGCGTATTCATCGCCGGGGCAAATAGAGTCGGCTTCTGCCAGCAGGCACACAGCGTCGTACTGAGCAGATCATCGCAGATTCCCGCGGCTGTCTTGGCGATGATATTGGCCGTGGCCGGTGCCACCACAACAATCTCCGCCGCAGTCGCCAGGTCGATATGACCAATCTTAAACTCGTCCGGCGCCGACCACAGGCTCGTATAAACGGCATTGCCTGTCAGGGCCTCAAAGGTCTTGGGGCAAATCAGTTCGCAGGCCGCCGCCGTCATAATCGTATAGACGCAATAGCCCCCGCCGGTCAGCTTGCTGGCCAGATCCGCGGCCTTATAAGCCGCTACCCCGCCGCTGACACCCAGCAGTACCGTTCGCCTGCCCTGCGATGGATTGCCGTCCTGAACCATCACTTACAGCGTAAATTTCTTTTCCGGTTTGGCCGGACCGCCCAGGTCCAGAGCAATCTTGCCCTGGCGAATCTCTTCGACCACGATTTCAACCGCCGTCATGCCTTCGGTGTTTTCGACCAGAGGACGGCTGCCTTCCATCATCTCCAGCATTCGCTTTTGAATCAGCGACGACAACTTAAACCGACCGCCAACCTTACTCAATACTTCGCCGTCTTTCAGTGCTTCAATCATTATCTTCTCCTGTTACAACTGGATTAATTGTACAACTTCGTCAATCGCCCGTTCAAGCTGGTCATTGACCACCAGGTGGTCATACCGCTGCCGGGCTATTTCTATTTCTCGCTGTGCCGCGTCCAGGCGACGCTTCTTGCTTGCTTCATCCTCACCGCGTCCGCGACCTTCCAGACGCCGCAGCAATTCTTCCGGACTGGGCGGCATGATAAAAATCATCAGCGCCTCCGGATACTGCTGTTTAACCTGCAGTCCGCCCTGCACGTCGATTTCAAGAATCACCGCCCGCCCCGCTTTCAAAGCATCTTCCACCGGCTGGCGGGGGGTTCCGTAATAATTGCCGTAAACATTGGCGTATTCAATGAACCCATGTTCGGCGATTCGTTTTTCAAATTCTTCCGGCGTAATAAACCAGTAGTCTTTGCCGTTCGTTTCGGCATGGCCGGGCTTGCGCGTCGTGCAGGACACGCTCAAAAACGCATTGGTCCGTCCAACCGCTTCCCGGCACAGGGTGCTTTTGCCAACCCCGGACGGTCCGCTGATGACTGCCAGTTTTCCTTTGCGCCCTGCCATAGTCGCCTACTCAACGTTCTGAACCTGTTCCTTGATTCGGTCAATCGCACACTTGATGTCGATGACGCACTGGGCAATGACCGCATCCGAGGCCTTGCTGGCAATGGTATTGGCCTCCCGCAGCATTTCCTGCGTAATAAAATCGAGACGCCGTCCCACAGCATCCCCTTTTTTGCAGCAGGACTCAAACTGCGTCACATGCGAATCCAGCCGGGTAATTTCCTCGTTAATGTCACTGCGGTCGGCATAAATCGCAACTTCACGGGCCAGCAAATCATTGTCGATTCGCAATTGCGCCTGAGACAGCAGCTCTTCGACGCGCTTTCGCAGTTTTTCGTGATACTCCCGCACCACGGCGTCCTTGCGCTGACGAATCACCTCCAGGTCATCCCGCATCTTCCGGCAATGGTTCAGCAGGTCCTCGGCCAGAGCCTGACCTTCTTCCAGCCGGCTTTGCTTGAGCTGCTCCAGTGCCTCGGAAGACAGCTTCAAAATCGTATTTTTCATCCGCTCGGTATGCTCGGCATCCGGGATAATCGGCTGTACAATCCCCGGCAGCCCCAGCATCGCCGCCAGATCAATCGTGCATTCGCTGGCATCGCCGGGCACCAGCCGCCGCAGCCGACTGACATAGGCTTTGAGCGTATTTTCATCGATATCAAACAGGGCCTGACCCGACACGTTCTTCATCCGCAGCGAATAATTCAGCGTGCCCCGCTGAATGCTTTCTCGGGTCAGTTTCTCAATATCACCTTCCAGAAATGCCGCGATATCCGGCAGACGCAGGGCCGCCTTGAAATACCGGTTGTTGACCGAGCGAATCTCGACGGTATAAACCACCCCTTCGATTTCCGCACAGGCCTGGCCGAACCCTGTCATGCTGGTAATCATATCCAACTCCGCAATCGGAACTTATTGTGCAGCTTCATTACCCGCCGGTGCGGCAGGCTGTTCAGCAGCAGGCTGGGCAGGGGTCGCAGACTGTTCGGTCGGTTGTGCCGCTTCAGGCACAGCCGCCGGAGCCGGTGTTTCGGTTGTCGCCGGGGCAGGCTGTTCACTGCCGGTGGCGGCAGGGGCCGTCGAAGCGGGCGTCCGGGACGGAGCCAGCAGGTCCAGGGAATCCGACGGACGCATGAACATGCCCATACAGACCGTCATCAGCAGCCAGACCGCCGTCAGACCAATCGTCAGCCAGGTCAGGAAATCTCCCGTGCGTGTTCCCAGCAGGCTCGACGCACCGGCACCGCCAAAGGCTGCGGCCAGTCCGCCGCCGCGCCCCTTTTGCAGCAAAACCACCACAATCAGAGCAATCGCAATCAGAACCCACAGCACAATCATTGCGTGCCAGAATAACGAAATCGCCGCCAACGGAAGCATCATATCTGTCTCCTAAATTGATATCGCCTTGGTTATTTCTAAAGTATTATTTCGATATAACGCCGCCGGTCCGCAACACATCGACGCCGGCCTTTGCCGTTATACCCGTATCGTTTTGTTTATTTCATCGACGCCTTGATCATCGCCGCAAAATCCGCCGCCTTCAGGCTCGCCCCGCCAATCAGCAGGCCATCGACATCCGGCTGGCTCATCAATTCAGCCGTATTGGCCGGCTTGGCTGAACCGCCGTACTGAATCCGCAAAGCATCGGCGATAGTCTTGTTATACATTTTGGCAATCAGCCCGCGAATCATCGCATGAACATCCTGGGCCTGCTGCGGAGTGGCATTCACGCCTGTACCAATGGCCCAGACCGGCTCATAGGCAATCGTCACCGCCTGAATCCGTTCCTCGCAGATACCCTCGAGGCCTTTCTTGACCTGGTCGGCTACGACCTGGTCGGTCTTGCCGCCCTGCCGCTCTTCCAGCAGTTCACCCACGCAGAAAATCGGCAGCAGCCCGCCGGCAATCGCCGCATGAATCTTCTTGTTGATCAACGCATCCGTTTCACCGATGACATGCCGGCGTTCCGAGTGCCCGATAATCACATACGAACAGCTCACGTCTTTGAGCATCGCACAACTGATTTCGCCGGTAAAGGCACCGTTGGGCTGATGGAAGACATCCTGGGCACCCAGCGCCACGTTGGACGAACTCAGGGCCGCCGCCACGCTCTGCAGATACACAAACGGCGGGCAGACCGCGATATCCACACTGTCCACCTGGCCTACCTCAGCCACAACACCCTTGGCCAGCGCCACCGCCGAGGCCGCATCCATATTCATTTTCCAGTTGCCTGCTAAAAACGGCTTTCTCATAATCATCTCCAAAATTCGTCGTTTCGTATCCTGCCGCCAGCTCGGTATATCCTTCTGAGCAAAGCGATAATTTTGTTCATCCGTCGGCATGACGGATTCCACAATTTTTATTTTTTATTTTTGACTTTTGATTTTTTTACAGCACTGACGTGCTCCGCGGAAAGCTGCCCAGCACCGATAACTGCACACAATGCTGCTTGGCCTCTTCCAGCGCCTTTTTCACATGCCCATCCAGTTTATGACCCAGAAAATCCACAAAGAAATAATATTCCCATTCGCGCTTCTTATTCGGACGCGAACCAATATTGGTCATATTAATATTATAGTCTTTAAACACATTCAGCACATCCACCAGCGCTCCCGTCCGGTGAGCCGTACTGAACAGGATAATCGTCTTGTCATCGCCGGTCGGCTTGGCATCCTCGCGTCCGATGATCAAAAACCGTGTAATATTGTTTGAAATATCTTCAATATCCTGACACAGAATCTTCAGCCCGTACGCCTCCGCCGCCACTGCCGAGGCAATCGCCGCCGCGCCGGGTTCCGTGGACGCCAGTTGCGCCGCCTTCGACGACGACGCCATCGGAATAAGCTGGGCATCCTTGAACGCCCCGGCCAGCCAGTTGCGGCACTGGGCAAATATCTCAGGCTGCGAATAAATCTTCTGTATCGCACTCATCGGGCAGTTGGCCATCAGGTTATGATGAATCGCCATGTGCACCTCGGCACAAATCATCACATCCGTCTCGACAAACGCATCCAGCGACTCACGCACCCCGCCGCCGGCGGAGTTCTCAATCGGCACAATCCCGAAATCACTGTGCCCCTTGGACACGTCCTCGAAAATCGCCCGGATATCCGTTGCGGCCTCGTAATCGACACTTTGGCCGAACTTCAATATCGCCGCGTTATGACTGAAGCTGCCCATCGGTCCCAGGTACGCAATCCGCAGCGGACGTTCCAGAAAGAACGATCCGCTCATAATTTCACGCCATACCGCCGCCAAAGCCTTATCCGGCAGCGGCCCCCGATTGTTCCGGGCAATCTTATCCAGCACCGCCTTCTCCCGGTCGGGTGCATAAATCGGCGTATCTCCGGCCGCCTTCAGCTTGCCGATCTCCACAACCACCCGCGCACGCTGATTGATCAACTCAACGAGTTGTTCATCCAAGGCATCAATTTTCTTGCGAAGTTCTTCTAACGACATCGCTTCCCATTTCCAACAAAACAACTCGTTTTGTCAGACACGTTGAGTCGGCTGTTAGTGGAATCCATCCCGGCTGATTTTTTCAGAATGGGTTTATGTACCATAATTTACGCGTTTCGTCAATTGAAAACCGCCCCCACCCCAGCCCATTCGCATAAATCTTCACTCATAACACCTATAAACAGGTATGTATTTGCTATTATATGTTATATAAGTCGACGCAGTTAAAAATGTCCTGACTGCATTGGAGTTATTTTATCGGTATAATTGTGCTTCTAAGTACCGCTTCCAGTGTCAACTCCTGTGCCTTGCGTGCCTGCTCCAGCGACACCCCCGGCCCAACATGAATAAATCCTGCTGATATACAATAGTTCGCTTTTGAACGATTCTCATACCTCTTCTGATACCCCATCGCTAAACAGGCAATATAATTACACAGAAAATCCCCCGGGTCACCCTCCTCATCAATCCAGGCCTTAACACCCAACCCCGCTCCATTCACCGCCAACTCAATCTGCTCGGCCGGAAGTGTTGTTAAATATATCTTTCCAGCAGATGCCATATCCGCTAAACTCTTTTCATCAGGATACTTAGGTTCAAGATAATCCGGCGACCACCAGTCACGTACCACCGCCCGCCGTTCAATCTCCCATGGCCCCTGCCCCATCCCATAACAGATAATCGCTATCGGCTTATATTTTGCCACAATCGTCTCAAAATCTGCAAAAGTATCCTGATAATCCACCTCCAGAACTCCATCTCCCTTGGGATTTAGATAGGGATTGACCGGAAAAATCGGAAAGAAGGCATACACGTCATACCCCATCGACTTCCAGTTTTTTCCCTTCCAGCCATCCGGATTGACCACCGGGTCATCACAAAACTCCCGCAGCATCTCATTAGTCACAGGCCAATACCCCGTCAACACCACATTCCGCCGGGTCTGTCCGCACCCCGCGACACAAAGGCTCACCAACATCAGCCAGACGACATACCTAAGATGAATTCTGCTAATTGTTTTCATAAGCCAAAAAGTACCACCAAAATCCCATTATGAAAAGAGATTCCTCAGAAATTAACTATAATGACGTTTCAACAAGGCTAAATGCAAGTGCTTCTGTTGCTGCTGATTAATCATGCCCACTGGCTATAAAAAAACAAGCGTCGCTTTATCACATTCGATAAAGCGGCGCTTGTCTGCAATTGCCGCCAAAAATAATCATCTGTCTGTCAGCATCAATTGTCGAAAAAGCACATACTCAAACTGGATCAATAAGTATAGGGGCATGTCGAAGACATTGCTCCCTTTTTCGGCCACGAATAGCGGAAGCTGTTGTACACTCTTCCGATAGACGTCTCGGTGTACTCCCACGGAGAAATCAATTCCACATGCCCATCAACAAATACTGCGTTGCCTTTTCCGTTATCCTTTTTCTGAACCACGGTTGCGTGGTAGGTGGCGATGCAATCGCCTGGAAAACCCGCCGGATCCCGTGGATGCCGCGGCCAAAAACAGGTATCATTCAGCACATGGCTGGCCAGATTAACCGGCGTGGTGATCTTCCAGGGGGTCTCTTCCACAAACAAAAGCACACCTGCTGGATTTTGAACCTCGCTTTCACGAAACACACCCAATGGTTTTGTTTGTCCACTATTCGTTACGGGTGCTCCCAGATAATTGTTCTGGCTATAGCAGTACTGGGGGTCATACGGAATCGTACAGGTCGTATGCTCACTGTGGACTTTGGCAAAATTAAGAAAGACCGGGCACAGATGGATATTGGGTGCTGAAAGATAGGACCATAAAGGACCCGCATTGCGTGTATCGTAAGTCGGACCGGCCAGCTTATTGTGCCATTGGCAGGTATTCCATGTATTGGTTGCCCTCCCGTCAAAAATCGAATAATGCGAATAAGGGTACCGCTCATCATGGTCTGCCAGATACATCTTCATCCCGTAGGCATACTGCTTGAGATTGGTCTTGCACACAGTTAAACGGGCATATTCCTTTGCCCTGTACAAGGCAGGTACGACGATCGAAAGCAGCAAGGCAATAATGGCTATGACCACCAGCAGCTCAATGAGTGTAAATCCCTGCCTTTTCATAGAAATCTCCTTATCAAAAGTATTAATGAATGCCGGGCCTGTCTGGCAGCCTTGCCAAACAAGCCCGGCATCTGGTTTATTCCAACGGTTGAATTAAAAACTCGATTGGACACGGCGGTTTTCCATGCCCAATCGAGAAACATACATCAGGTTAATTCGCCGGCTCAATAATATTCGTATTCAGCCAGGCCTGGGCAATAATCGCAAAATCACCCAGATTGACGATACAGTCATTATTCAGGTCGTATTCAACAGCCGCAACACAAACGGACTGTCCGGAAAGGTCGGCATACATGTGACCGATTTCCTCTTTGGTCAGAGCATAATTCCAGATGCTCAACTCATCGATCAGACCCGTGTAATCAAACGTGCCTGCAGGCTCCTGAACGCCAATCATCAGGGGAGCGGTTGACAGCCCGACTGCCCCGTTAAAAGAGGCTTGTCTCTGAAGAACACCGTCAGCATAAACCTTCAGAACTCTGCCATTGGATTCGACTTCGCAGGACACAACTATCAAGTGCCACTTGTCATCCGTCACATTGCTGGTTCCGCGAAGATCACCATAGCTGCGGTAAGCATACGAACCAACCGTCTGGCCCGTAGTCATCGCCCAGCCTCTGTTCCAGGTGTTATCCTGTTCCTTGGAGACAATCCCGCCTTCAGAACTCGTCTTGACCCAGGCGGCTGCCGTCATGCCCAGCGGATAGAAATTAAAGACATCCTCAGTGCCCGGAACGGTGATATATTGTCCATCACTGCCGTCAAGACTGAGAGCCTGACCGCTGATGCCATCGCTGACATACATCGGCCCGTTGGGGTCACTATACACACCGGCCCATCCGTCCACGGTATCCGTCAGCGTGTTGTCAAAGGTCCAGTGCGCCATCAGACGCTTGGTCCACAAATAAGCCGGGGTCGTGGTGATGCCGTCGGGCAAAGCCCCATTGGAGATTTTGCAGGTATAAACACCTTCATTGGCCTTGGACACATTGGGAATGGTCAGCTCGGCACTCTTGGCACCGTTAATTGCTGTTCCATTAAAATACCACTGGAAATCAGTGCCGTTAAGATGCTGGGCCGTAAAGACCGCAGTCGTGCCGGCGGCAACCGTCTGAGATGCCGGGTTCTGGGTAATCACCGGAACCGGAGGCATCGTCGTGAAAGACCATACCGGGCCGGCAACCTCATTGACATCGCTCACTTCAACCACGCGCCAGGAATAACGGGTACTGTAATTCAAAGCACTCACAGCATACGATGCACGCTGGCCCGTATTGGCGATCTGGGTAATGAGATATAAATTGGGATCGGACGGTTTTGCAAAATTCGCATACAGTTTGTGAGTCTTGACCGCCGGATCCGCCTGAGCAAAATTGGCCGGATCACGGGCCGGATCCCAGCTCAGCGTCACATTCAACGGAACATTGGCCTGACGATTCGCCGGCGACGGATTCAGGGCCACACCGGGCAGCAGTTCTGCAAAAGTCGTCGCAACCATACAGTCATCCCACTGGGTCTGGGCGCCGCTGGCCAGACGAACCGATGTATTCCAGTTGGTTCCTGTATAAGCAAGAATCGCATCCGCCGAATTATCCGCGGCGCCGTTGTCCCAGTCATTACCATCCGGATTCACCCAAAGACGCAATTGGTCGCCGTCAAAATCAATGGCTGACACAAGATGATAAGTCTGTCCCACAACAATCGGAATGGTGCTAAATGCCTTGGCGCCGCCGGAAATTTCAATGCCAAAGACCGTGGAACCGCTGGGCTGTCCGAAAAAGATGCGTTCTGACCCAAAATCATAACCGCTGAAGCCGCACCAGGGATTTTCGACAACCTGGGTCATCTTGACACCATAATACACCGTGCCTGCAGCACGAAATGCGCCAAGCCGTTCGTCAGTGTCAGGATTGGACGCGGTGCCTTCAGTGGGACCATTGTACTCGCGCCGGGCGCCGCTGTTACTGGTAACCAGTTTGCCGTCCTGCACATTCGCTGTGTTAAACACATTATCCCAGTCGGATACGGTTCCAGTGTGTGCTTTGGTGACATTATTCCAGTCCCAATACAATCCTCCGGACTTCCCTGCAATATTGCCGTTTGGATAATCGAAATAATCCACGCCGATCATCTCCGCCTGCACTGCACCCATCAGCAGTACAACAAGTGCTATACTTAATAGTGAACACCTACCCATGGTACACCTCCACATGCCGTGACTCTGTTACCATTCTATCACCACGGCGACAATAGAATGGTATAGTAATAGTTAATTCACAATTAACCGATAATTATTCAGAAACAGCCAGTTCCAGTCTCGGGTTTAAAAACAGGGCCCAGTTATACGCATTGCCGCTGTCGGATTCAGTCACCGCCAGCGAAACAAAACGATCAGCAGAATTCAGTGCCACATCAATCTCAAAGCCTCCGTCGCTGACACGCATGGGCTGGCTTTGCCGCACCTGGCCGTCCACCAGAATCCAGAAAACAACACAGGAATCATGATCGGTAAACCGGGTGGTCGTCTGGGACACGCCCGCACGGGCACGCAGCCGCACCGGCACAACCGCAGGCAGCGACCGACGAATGGAATCCAGGTCAAATGTAATGCCTAAATTGGAATGCAGCGTCAGCGCCGCACCGGTTACCTCGCCGGGAGTGATCCCATCCAGCATCAGCCGGTGCCGCGGAACCCCCACGCCCTCATGCCATGCACCGTTAAATGGATAACCCCATATCAGACCCGAGGTTTTACCAAACGCATCGCAGGTCAGACCGGTGGTGGATATCTGAGTCGGCTGGGCATCATATCCCGGAGTAAAAATGCTGTCGATAAATGGAAATGCGGGAATTGCCAGGAAACGATGCGATGCGGCACGATTGACCGTCAGAGCAGCATCCAGCTCGATGCGAAAATCACCCGTCTGCGGATCAATCCCGCCCAGCACTTTGCCGGAACCAAAACCATTGCCGCCCCCGACAATATCGGCCAGGTTTAACTGCCGGCCATCCAGCATCGACCCGTTCACTTCGGACAAGTCGCGAATAAACATCGATTGTTCCGCACGACGCAGCGATTCATCAAGCTGCTGGTCTGCGGTCACAACCCCGGCCAGCCCGCCAAGCAGCCGCCGCCCGCCGCCATGACGGATCGGATCCGAGCCGCATCGCAATTCCACCTGCCCCTTGAAGACATGCGCCTCGGTACGCCCTGTTTTTTCCACCAGCAGCCCGAACTCGGTACCGTAATCCACCACCGTCGCCGACGGCGTGCGGACAACAAAACCCTCTGCACCCGGCGGTACGATGGAACTGATTTTTCCAAACGCAATATAGAATTGATTCGTATCTTCGGCACAGAACTCCGCCGGCCCCTGTACCAGAATCTCCGCCCCGCTGTCCATGCGGATTTTAACCAGACCCGCAGCCAACTGACGAGACGCATCGGTATTATAAAGGCGTGTCCCGGCTTTGCCCTCAAAGGTATGATCCTGCCAGCGGGCGGCTACACCCTCAATCAGCGTCGCCGTCGGCAGTGTAACCTGCCGCGGATGCCGGATGACATAACCAATCACCAGAAACATCGCCACCCAGCCCAAGACCGCCGTATACAGACCGATCCGGGATATCCTGCGCGGCAATTGAAGCTGGCGTCGTTTCTCACGGACCCCCATAATCAATTCAGGCGTCTGGGCGGCCGGACGGATTTCAACCGTTTCGGCCTGCCGCTCCTGCTCGGCCAGCGCCTGCCATAAAGACATATCCAGCGATTTCGAATCGGCAGCCCCTTCGGGCACGAGGGTCAGCCCGGACTCAATTTTGACCTGAAGCGCCGCATAATTTTTGACAAACTCGCAGTATCGCTCGAGGTGTTCAGGACTGCTGACTAGAATATCCTGAAGTTGCCTGAGTTCCTGGTCGCTCAGACCATTTTCAAGCAGATTCAAAATCAGGATGTCAAATTCCATTCTATTCATAAGGCTGTTTAGAGTTCCTGCTGAGCCACGGTGCGCTGAATACACACCCGCATCAGCTCAAAAATGCCGACTAATCGTTTATAAACCAGCCGCGGAGAACCGCCGATCTGCTGCGAAATCTCCTTGACCGGCACATTATCCTGGTAACGCAATTGAAGCAACTGACGCTGATCGTGTTCCAGTTTTCGGATGCACTGTTCCAGTGCACTGAGTCGGGCGTGAAAATCCGCCGACGAATCGGACGCCTTCTCACACATCTTCTGATAGCACTCTTCCGAAAACAGCATCTTCATTTTCTTGTTGCTGCGAAGATACTCAAACGCCTTGTTGCGCGCAATGGCAATCGCCCAGGCCCCGAAGTTTTCCCCCTCTCGGAACGTTTCGAACTTTTCCCACATCGTCGCCGCCGTCTCCTGCAGCAGCTCCTCGGCGGCATTGCGATTGTGCAGCAGCATCATTAAAAACGCATACACACGCCCCTGTACCGTAGTGTACAGGCTGAAAAATCGTACGCTTTTGTTATCTTTCTCGACCATAATCCTGCGTCAACTCAATCCGTCTTCCTCTATATCTAAATGACAAAAACAGAAAACTGCGCACAAAAAAAGAGAAAAACAATATATTTATTCAAAATATACATCCATTAATGGGTTATGCTGATACCATATATCTACTTATAAACATCTCGATTCTCTAAACAAACTCCGAAAATTCATTGCCCCCCGCGTTTTGCTTTCTATAATGTCCATTTCTATTCTTAAATGAAGGCTTTGTATGGAACGATGGACAATACAGAAACTGTTAAACTGGATAACCGAGTTTTTTACCCAAAAAGGCGTCGATAGCCCCCGGCTTTCGGGCGAATTACTGCTTTCCCACGTATTAAAGCTATCCCGCATCGAATTATATACCTTATTTGACAGGGTAGTCGAACAAGACAAGCTCGACATCCTCCGCGGCATGGTCAAACGCTGCGGCAATCACGAACCGCTGGCCTATCTCATCGGCCGGTGCGAATTCTATTCCCTGTCGTTCAAAATTACCCCCGATTGCCTTATCCCCAGGCCGGAAACGGAGTTACTGGTCGAACGGGCCATCGAATTTCTGCGAAAACGCTCCGGCACCCAGCAGGTCCTGGACCTGTGCACCGGCTCCGGCTGCATCGCCATCGCCATCGCCAAAAACTACAAAGACTGCCTCGTCACCGCCACCGATATCTGCGACAAAGCCCTGGCCATCGCAGCCGAAAACGCCGCCGCCATGAAATTATCCGACAATATCCGGTATTTATGCGGTGATTTGTTCGCCCCCCTCATCGAAGGCATCGAATCCAAATTCGACCTGATCGTATCCAACCCCCCTTACGTCAGCGAGGCCGAATTCGCTAAACTCGAACCAAATGTCCGCGATTATGAACCCCGGAGGGCACTCTATGGCGGCGCCGATGGTCTCGATGTCTATCGGCGTATTCTCAATCAGGCCGGCGATTTCCTCAAACCCGACGGCGCCCTGATGATGGAAATCGGCTACGCCCAGGGCCCGGCCATACGGGAATTAATCGAATCATCAGGCCAGTTTGCCCCGGCACGAATCGAAAAAGACCTCTCCAAAAACGACCGGGTCGTAATGACCCGAAAAACAACGGCTTAACTATGGAATATACGTTTTTTTTGTGGTATAGTAACCACCTTGAATCCGTCAGCCAGGAACCCGACCGCGCGGCAAAAAAATCAGATAAGTCCGGGTTTTAATCTTGACGAACCAACAGGGTACCTATACTATACTACGCTATACTGGCAATAGTGAGGCCGGTTTGCAGCGGAACGCACAAACCGGAACAAGGAACGGGATTAGAATATCGATGGTGCAGTATAAAGTTAAACTCAACGCAAAATCCAATCTGCCCAAATACGAGCAGATCATCCAGAGTCTGACGGATGCCATTGGAGCCAAGCATTTGATTCGCGGAAGCATCCTGCCATCCATCAAACAGCTCAGCAAGGAACTCAATATTTCCTGTGCCACGGTCGCCAAGGCCTATGACGAACTAAAACGTCGCGGAATCATCCAATCCACCCCCTACAAAGGCTTTCACGTCGCCAGCGAGTCCATCGACCACACCCGACGGATTTTCCTGCTGTTCGATGAACTCAACCTCTTTAAGGAAGACCTCTACAACTCCTTCAAGCACCGTCTGGCCCGAAAAGCCGTTATCGACCTGTATTTCCATCATTATAATATTGAAGTCTTCAAGACCCTCATACTCGATAATGTCGGCCGCTATAACAATTACGTCATTATGCCCTTTTATCATCCCGAAGTCGCCGAAGCCCTGGAGGCCATTGACCCCGACAAGATGCTGATACTCGACCAGCCCGGCTACGTCAACGGCACTTATCCCGGCGTCGTACAGGACTTCGAAAACGATGTCTATCAATCTCTCAAAAGCCGTGCCGATCTGATCCGCAAGTATAAAAAACTGGTCCTGATCTACCCCGAGCCGAATATCCATCCCAAAGACATCATCCATGGCTTCGAGCGGTTCTGCAGTGATTTCGGCATCAAGGGAACCATCACCCAGTCTATCACACAGGCCCCGCCGCAGGCCGGGAGTGCCTATATCATCATCGCCGACGTCCTGCTGGTCGAGCTGATTAAGCAATGCCACCAGAAAAGCCTTAAAGTCGGCCAGGACGTTGGGGTGATTTCTTATAACGATACGCCGCTCAAAGAAATTCTCGAAGGCGGCATCACGACCATATCGACTGATTTTCGTCAGATGGGAATCAGCGCCGCCGAACTGGTGTTGTCGGGCCGCAAAGACAAAATTGCCAACCCCGTACGACTGCTGGTTCGTCAGTCGCTGTAAAATTGGTATGCAATGTTAACGTTATTATGGATTTAATGAACAGGAGGTTGCACGTATGAAACGGAATGTATTGACATCGGCTGTCGTCGCGGGAGTGGTCTTGACACTGTGTTCCTGCTCCCTTCCATCACACATGACCGGCCAGAAAGGACAGGCTATGATTGAGAAGAAACCGTTTGGACAAGTAGATGGACAGAATGTGGACCTGTATGTGCTGACCAACGCCAATGGCTTGAAGGCGTCGATCACCAACTACGGCGGAATCATGACTTCGCTGGTCGTGCCGGACAAAAACGGCACGATGGAAGACATCCTGCTGGGCTATGACAATGTCGCCGCCTATGTCAAGGAAACACCTTATTTCAACGCCCTCATCGGCCGCTACGGCAACCGCATCGGCAAGGCCAAATTCACCCTCGACGGCAAGACCTATACGCTGGCAGCCAACGACAAGGAAAATTCACTGCATGGCGGCATCAAGGGATTTGACAAGGTCATCTGGACCGCCGAAGGCTTCAAGACCGACTGCGGCGTCGGCGTCAAACTGGCCTACCTGAGCAAAGATATGGAAGAAGGCTACCCCGGCAACCTGATGGTCAACGTGACCTATATGCTGACCAACAACAATGAACTGACCATTGAATACAAAGCCATGACCGACAAGGCAACGGTCTGCAACCTGACCAATCATAATTATTACAACCTGACCGGCAACGCCAAGAACAGCATCCTCAACCACGTCCTGACACTCAACGCCGACAAGTTCACTCCCGTTGACGCAGGCCTGATTCCCACCGGCGAACTCCGACCGGTCAAAGGCACCCCCATGGACTTCACCAAACCCTTTGCCATCGGCGCCCGCGTCAATGAAGCCGATGAACAGATCAAATTCGGCGGCGGCTATGACCACAACTGGGTCCTGAATAAAAAAGGCAGCGAGATGTCCCTGGCCGCAACCCTGTATGAACCCGTCAGCGGCCGCGTTATGGAAGTCTGGACCGAAGAACCCGGCATCCAGTTCTATTCCGGAAACTTCCTCGACGGCACCATCACCGGCAAAGGCGGCGTGGTCTATAAGCAGCGCTGGGGCATGTGCCTCGAAACCCAGCATTTCCCCGACAGCCCCAACAAACCGCACTTCCCCACCACGACGCTGCGCCCGGGCGAACTCTATCAAACCAAAACCGTTCATAAGTTCTATACCCGCTAATCCGTTAGATTGCATGGTGAATACGAAAGGATAAACGCATGAATGTCTTGACCGCAAATTTACTGGCCGCAGGGGTACCCTGGCACATGCTGGACACGGTTGTGCTGGCCGCATTTTTCATCGGAATGATTGCCGTTGTCATCTGGTCGATGATGAAAAAAGAAGAGTCCTCAGCCGACTATTTTCTGGCCGGACGCAGTGCAAGCTGGGTTGAAATCGGCTCTTCAATTTTTTCATCCAACATCGGTTCTGAACACCTCGTTGGCCTGGCCGGTGCCGGCTTTGTCAGCGGCATGGCGATGGCCCACTGGGAAATGCACGCATGGCTGATCCTCGTTCTCGGCTGGGTATTTGTACCGTTCTATGACCGCATCAAAGTCTTCACCATGCCGGAATTTCTGGAACATCGGTTTTCTCCCGGCTCGCGGTCAATTCTGTCGATTATCTCACTGGTCAGCTATGTCCTGACCAAGGTCGCTGTCACGGTCTATTCCGGCGGCGTGGTCTTCGGTACCGTGTTTGGTATTGACCGCGTACCAGACAGCGTCCCGCTCATTGGCGGACTGGATATGTTCTGGGTCAGCGCTATCGGCCTGGTGGTCATCACCGGTATCTACACCGTTGCCGGCGGCATGAGAGCAATCATGTACACCTCCGTCCTGCAAACACCGGTTCTGCTGATTGGTTCGATCCTGATTCTGTATCTGGGTCTTAAAGCCGTGGGCGGATGGGCCGAAGTGGAAAAAATCTGCGGCGCCAAGTGCCAACTGGTTCGCCCCCTCAGCGATAAGCAATTCCCGTGGCTGGGCGTTTTATTCGGTTCGATGATTATCGGTTTCTGGTACTGGTGTACCGACCAGTACATTGTTCAGCGTGTCTTGTCCGGCAAAAACCAGATGCATGCCCGCCGCGGCACGATTCTGGCCGGCTACTTCAAGCTGCTGCCGGTATTTATCTTCCTCGTCCCCGGCATGATTGCGTTCGCACTAAGCCAGAAGGGCTTGTTGGATATGCCGTTGAATTCCACCGGACAGCCGGATGCGGACAAGGCCTTCTCCACCCTCGTTGCTCAGTTGTTGCCCATCGGCTTCAAAGGGGTCGTGGTGTGCGGTCTGCTGGCGGCATTAATGAGTTCACTGGCTTCGCTGTTCAATTCATCAGCAGCCCTCTTTGTCGGCGATTTCTATAAGAAAATTCACCCCACCGCCAGCGAAGGCCACCTGGTCGTGATTGGCCGTATTGCAACCGCAACAGTTGTGATTCTTGGCATCCTCTGGATTCCCGTCATGAAGGGATTGGGCAATGTGCTTTATCAATACCTTCAGGGTGTACAGGGACTTCTTGCCCCGGCTATTGCCGCCGCTTTTGCGGTTGGCGTATTCTGGAAGCGCGCAACACCGGCCGCCGGATTATGGGGGCTGATTGTGGGTTTTGGCTTGGGCATGTTCCGCCTGGCACTGGATGTGATTATTGGCGGAAAAATTACCGCTGCAAATGCTTTGCCGGATGCTGAAAAAGCGGCCAAACTCCTTGAGCTTCAGCACCAATACGGCTTCCTCTACACTATTGAAAGTGTCAACTGGCTGTATGTTTGCGAAATCCTGTTCATCATCTGCGTCCTGACCATGGTCATCGTCAGCCTGATAAGCAAGGCTCCTTCATCGCAGCAGCTTAAATTCACCTATTATGGTGCAACCCCGCAGGAAAAAGCCGAAACCCGTGCCAGTTGGAATGGCTGGGATATCTTGCATACTGTAATTATCCTCGGAATTATCATCGCGTTCTACGCCTACTTCTGGAATCGCGGTGCTCAGTAACAAAGGATAAAAAGGCGGGCCGCTCAGCCCGCCTTTTCTTTTGTATTTCTAAGAACTACGAACTAATAACTATTAACTTGATTGAGGTTTATTATGCCTTACGCAATAGGTTTAGATTACGGCACCAATTCCGTGCGGTGCCTGATTGTCGACACGGCCAACGGAAAAGAACTCGGCACAGCCGTCTGGGGCTACCAGACCGGCCAGGCCGGAATTATTCTGGACAAGTCCGACCATAACGTCGCCCGCCAGAATCCCGCCGATTATCTCAAAGGCCTGGAAATTACCATCAGGCAGGCCCTGGCCCAGGCCAAAAAAGCCGACAGGAAATTCTCCGCCGATAAAGTCGTGGGCATCGGCGTGGACACCACCGGCTCGACCCCCATCCCGGTCGATGCCAACGGCACCCCGCTGGCCATGCTGCCCAAATTCAAAAACAATCCCAACGCCGCCGTCTGGCTGTGGAAGGATCATACAGGATATGCCGAAGCCGCCAAAATCACCGAAGTCGCCCGCAAAATGCGCCCGCAGTATCTGGCCAAATGCGGCGGAATCTATTCCTCGGAATGGTTCTTCAGCAAAATCTGGCACTGCCTCAAGGTCGATAAAAAAGTCTTCGATGCCGCCTACACCTGGGTGGAACATGCCGACTGGATTCCCGGCGTGCTGACCGGCACCGACCATCCGAGCAAGCTGAAACGCTGCCGCTGTGCCGCCGGCCACAAGGCCATGTTCAGCGATGCCTGGGGCGGCTACCCGGATAAGAAATTCCTGATGACCCTGGACCCGAAGCTGGGTCGTGTGCGGGATTCACTGCCCAATACCACCTATGCCATCGACACCGCCGCCGGCGGATTGACCGCTGCATGGGCCAAAAAACTCGGCCTGCCTGCCGGCATTCCCGTTGCCATCGGCGCCTTCGATGCCCACCTCGGCGGTGTCGGCTCCGGCATCCAGCCCGGCACACTCGTCAAGATTATCGGCACCAGCACCTGCGACATGGCTATTTCGGACAGCACTAAAAAACTCAAAGACATCCCGGGCATCTGCGGCATCGTTGATGGCTCAATCCTGCCGGGATACTGGGGTCTGGAAGCAGGTCAGTCGGCAGTCGGCGATATCTTCAACTGGTATGTCAATTATATCCAGCCCGGCGGCGAAAAAGCCGGCTCCCATGTCGAACTGACCAACAAGGCTGCCAAACTCAAACCCGGACAATCCGGCCTGCTGGCACTCGACTGGAACAACGGCAACCGCACCATCCTCGTGGATCAGCGGCTCACCGGCCTGCTGGTTGGTCAGACCCTCCATACCCGCCCCGAAGAAATCTACCGGGCATTGATTGAGGCCACCGCCTTTGGTGCCCTGACCATCATCAATCGCTTCGAGGAATACGGCGTCAAGATCAAACAAATCGTCAACTGCGGCGGCATCGCAGAAAAGAACCCGATGCTGATGCAGATTTACGCCGATGTGACCGGCCGCGAGATGAAGGTCTCCCGTTCTGCTCAGACCTGCGCCCTCGGCTCGGCCATCGCTGCCGCCGTCGTCGGCAAGGCTCATAAATCTTTCGCCGCCGCCCAGAAGGCCATGTGCGGCATCAAGCCCAGGACCTTCAAGCCCAACAAAAAAGCCGTCGCCGTCTATCAGCAGCTTTATGCTCAATACAAGAAATTGCACGACAGCTTCGGCGTCAGGGGCGCCAAACTCGATATCTCCGGCGTCATGAAAGACCTGCTGGCCATCAAGGAAAACGCTAACAGGTAATGAACTGAAACGGACTGAACATTGAAATTAATATGCCGTGTCTCGTTATTATAAAAATAGATATAGCAATTTGTCTTTCCCGCAAAAGCGGGAATCCAGGGCGTCATAGCTAAACCTGAATATCTATCTGCGATGGCATAACAAGCATATTTAATCAGTTTAAGTCATGAAGATTCGTTGTTTTTAAGTCCCGAAGGGACGCAATAAAATAGCCGGGGGCAAAAGCCCCCGGTTTCGTATCTATAAGTTCAAGCCCCAGCGGGGCGACACAGAGGAATATGGAATGTACGAAGAACTCAAAGAACAAGTCTGCCGGGCCAACCTGGCCCTCGTCGAACACAAACTGGTCATCTTCACCTGGGGCAATGTCAGCCAGATCGACCGCAAACTGGGCGTTGTCGCCATCAAGCCCAGCGGGGTTGATTACGATGAACTAACCCCCGACAAAATCGTCGTACTGGATTTAAACGGCAAGATTATTGAAGGCGATTTGCGTCCCTCCTCGGACACTCCAACCCATCTGGAACTGTATCGCCAGTTTGCCGAGGTGGGAGGCATCACGCATACCCACTCGCCCAAAGCCACCGCCTGGGCCCAGTCCTGCCATGAAATCCCGGCCTTCGGCACGACCCACGCCGACCACTTCTATGGCCCTGTGCCAGTTACGGATATTCTGACCAAAGCCGAAATCCAGGGCGACTACGAACTCAACACCGGCAAAGTCATCGTTCGTCGATTCGCCGGCATCGACCCCATGAGCATCCCGGCCGTACTCGTTGCCGGCCACGGCCCATTCACCTGGGGCAAAAATGCCGATAAGTCCGTCGAAAACGCCGTCGTCCTCGAACAGGTTGCCGCCATGGCCCTCGAAACGCTTGCCATCAACCCCACCCTGACCGGCATCAGCCAGACACTCCTCGACAAACATTATCTCCGCAAGCACGGCAAAAATGCCTATTACGGACAAAAATAAACCCCTATTCCAAAAGCCAACAAAAAAGCTCCGGTAGTCTTGCGAGTACCGGAGCTTTAGTATTTCAGTATAAACCGATTACCACCAGTAGTAAGGCGCCGCACCGTTTCCTGTTCTGCATTTTAGTTTTAGATTGCCTTCTCGAGTTGCAGAATTCCACGTACCCATGTCCTTCCATTCAGAATGCCCATCGACATACGCCATGTTGGAACCCAATGGAAGTTTATAATTCATATTGCCTGATAAACGCCTGCTCATATGATTGCTTGCGTCGGTAAGACCCGGAAACGCAGTGCTGATACCACCTATTGTAATATCTTCAAATTTGTAACCTGAATCACAAATTGTTGCATCGGTAACCATAAGTGTACCACTGGCATTTCTTAAATCTGTTATTTTAAACAACCATTTCGCTTTCTCATTGGTTACAAGATATTCAGGTCGCATGGTTCGATTAAAAGTAATTTTCCCTGTTGTGTTGTCTACAGTATACTTGTCAAACATGAAAAGCTGCCCAAGAACACGGTAATGCTTATCTCGTTTATCCCTTAATGATAAAACGGATTCATTTTGATGAGGTATTGGACTTGTGGCTCCGCCTCTTGTTTCAACCATCCAGGAATACTGCCACCACCTTGCATCATCTCCCTTTTTAAGCTTGTTCGCTGGACAATAAAAAGTTTTCCAATCGACTCCCCCCAGATCACAAATCTGGTCAGTAGCCCAAAAGCTAAGATCCCACAGCCAATAGCCGGCATTGGTTGTAGGAACCATGCCATCATTCTGCGCCGAGTATATATTAATCGCAGCAGCTTGTTGCCGGAGACCATTGGAACACATGACACGATATGCCGCAAGCTTTGCTTTATTTAAGGCTGGCATAATAATTGACATCAGTAATGCAATAATCGCAATTACTACCAGCAATTCGATCAGGGTGAATGCTTTGCGGGGTTTCGTTCGATACACCTTCATAATCTTTTCCTCTTACTTCAAATACCTGTTTCCTGAGAACGACAACAATAATAGCAATTCGCTTCTGCAGAATAATAACACCAGACCCCGGCGGCACTGGAGAGGACAAGATGACTGACAACATACCGCCGCTTTGGCAACCTAACCATGACTATATTATACTACACTATACTAACACTGCAAGCAAATTTTTAACATTTCTCTATTAGTTATTATGCAGTTTTTGAAAAAAATTATCATACAAAATAAAAAAAGCCGGAACAAAGTCCGGCTTTAAGTCGCAGATTATAAACGTAAGATATTGTCTATAAAGGACTTCTACATATCAACAACATCCTGATGTTTTTCGAAGGGTTTGGACTTGAACCAGCCGGGGCCGGATTTGATTTTCAGCTTGACCACATCATTTTCGATCAAAAGCCTCGCCCGGCTCTCACCCATAGTCATCTGATCAAACATCATCCCCTCCAGCTTGGCAAGGTCCGCCGCCAGTCCCGGAGATTTGTTAAGGGCATTGATCAGATTATTGAGCGTCTGATTAGCCAGCAATGTCGAGCTTTGCAGTGTCCCGCTGTCATGGGTCAGGGCCTGGGAATCATCAAAAAGCATAGCCTTGATTTTCTTGACCATCTCTATCCGCATTGCATTCGTATTGGGATAGGCCGCATTCAGGCTCTGGGCATCCATCACCACCTCCGCATCCAGCCGCAACTGAGGCCGCGGCGTGGAATTGGCAACGCGATAATCCTCCATCGTTACCACATACTTCCGAGTCGCGGTCTGAAGCTCCTCATCAAAAGCAACCATATTGAACCAGTGCGTCCGGGTTTTATAATCATCGCCCCAGGAAGCAACGACGCTTTCGGACTGGCTCAGATGCTCGGTCTTGGTATTCTGGATGCTGCCCAGGACATCAGCCGAGGTGCTTTGCTTGAGTGTAGTGGAGTAATAGCGTCCATAAATGTCGTTCCGGTCAATCGTTTTGCACCCGGACAGCACGACCAGTGATACCGCTATCGATACGACCCAAATTCCCTTCATAGTCTGGCTCCTAAAGCAGGATATTGACATAAAACTCGAAATCATTGCCGTAACAGCCGGCATTATACACATTTTTTGAGCTTTAATATGCATTTTTGATTATTTTTACGAAATTTTCAGGCCCAACGCCGCCATATACAAAAAATGGATAGACAGCCGCAACGGCTGCCTATCCAATATCGTGCTGCTTAGACTTCTTTAGCCTTGATCCACTTCATCATCTTGCGAAGGGTACGACCGACGGTTTCCAGCTTGCAGTCATAATCCTTTTGATACAGGGCGTTGAAGTTCTTCATGCCGCCTTTGTATTCATCGACCCATTCCTTGGCGAAGGCGCCGCTGGTGATTTCGCCCAGGATCTTCTTCATCTCGGCCTTGGTCTGTGCGGTAACGATCCGCGGGCCGCGGGTCAGGTCGCCGTATTCAGCAGTATTGGAGATGCTGTACCGCATATAGCTCATACCGCCCTGATACATCAGGTCCACGATGAGCTTAACTTCGTGCATACATTCAAAATAGGCAATTTCGGGCTGATAACCGGCCTCGACGAGGGTCTCGAACCCGGCCTTGATCAGGGCCGTCAGACCGCCGCACAGGACCACCTGTTCGCCGAACAAGTCGGTTTCAGTCTCTTCCTTGAACGTCGTTTCGATGATACCCGCACGGGCACCGCCGATACCGTTGGCCCAGGCTAAAGCCACATTCTTAGCATTTTTATCAGCATCCTGATACACCGCAATCAGACAGGGGACGCCGCCGCCTTTTTCGTATTCGCTGCGGACCAGGTGGCCGGGACCTTTGGGGGCGATCATCACTACGTTGATATTGTTTGCGGGCTTAATATATCCAAAATGAATGTTAAATCCATGGCAGAACCCGAGGGTCTGGCCGGACGTCAGATTGGGTTTGATTTCCGCTTCATAGACCTTGCTCTGGATTTCATCGGGCAGGGTAATGATAATCAGCGCCGCACCTTTGACGACATCGGCAATCGTGGTCGGCTTGAAGCCGTGCTCAATGGCCAGTTTATAGTTGGCGGTGTTGGGCAATTCAGCAATCTTGACCTGAATGCCGCTGTCCCGCAGGTTTTGTGCGTGGGCATGCCCCTGACTGCCGTAGCCGACGATGGCAACGGTCTTGCCCTGAAGGGCGGTAATGGGGGCGTCATTCTCATAATACATTTTAGCCATGGACGTATTCTCCTATTCAAATCCAAATTTCAACCATTATCTAATCTTTAGTCTGGCAATCATACGCCTAATGCCCTCTTTTTTCAACCCTATTTTCCGGGCACAAACCGGGGAATTCCACCAATTCGCTACATATTACTCATTAAATACAGAATATGTATATCCAATATAAGAGAAAACGGGCATAAAATGATTTTCAATTTTCTTCCGCTGTCAAGGCTTTCAACAGCATTTCAGCCTTTTTCCTCACTGCCGGCCAGAAATTGATAATACTGACCTGTGTTAATGATCTGATTTGACTGCCTCTGCCGCAGCAAGATCGACATAGTTCAGGGCTTCGTCGAAGACCTTCACCGGCGGAACCTCATGCCCCATTCCCGGCACCTGGATATACAGCACATGATTGAGATCCCTCCGGAGCCCTTCATAATAGGTATGCATTTGCGGTCGATTAACATCTGTGTCACCCGTCAGCAGCACATATCGGCCGCGCTCTTTGGCCCGCAGGAGGTATTCGGGCCGGGGCCTGGGTGCATTGGCTTTTAAGACGATATTTTGCTCCGGGACCATCGCCGGCTTCCAGTAATTGGCGCCGATAATAAAAATGCCGCCGTGGTACACATCGCTGTGATGAAATGCCGTGATACTGGATACTCGCCCCCCGCCCGAAAGCCCCGCGATATAGACGCGATTCGGATCAATCGTGTACCGTGTCGGCATATTATACGCCGCATCGAGGGCCAGGGGAATTCGCCGCTGGTACAAGTCGGTTTCGTTGCCCGAATGATTGGCTCCCACCCAAATCAGCTTATGCTGATCCATCAGCCCGCGAAAGCCCGGATAAGGCTCGATGCTGCCGTCGGGACTGGGTGAGACCCAAACCAGCAGACCGAACGGCGTATTCGGCTCATAGGTACCGGGGACATACACCTCAAAGGATTCTTCCTGAATGGCATAATAGTGTTTGTCAATCGGGCCGGTTTTAATGGGAACTTTCATCCGCTCCGCCAGTGCCTGGGTACTGGATAACGGGCTGTACTGGTCAAATCGAATCGTCAATCGCCCCGTCTGATGCGGCACCGCCGCCGACCCGGCAAACAAAGCCGCCTGCAGAAACATCGCCAGCAGCAAAGCCTGCCGCCCGCGCACCTTGCCGAGAAAATCCAATCCTTCCATAGCAATATATACTGAATCTTACTTGAAAATTTCCGTTTCGTCGCGGCTAAGTACAGTGGCATTAACCACGTGCTTCTTTTGCTCGCGGAATAATTATACCCGTTGGGTATATTTTACAGGAAACCTCGATTTTGTCCACAACGTCCCCCCTGTGGTTGCTCATAATTTACAATAGCAGCCTGGAGCGCAAGCGACTGGATATTTCCCAACGCAACCCAAGCGTCCTGCTTTAGAAAAATATTCTCGTGTACGGGCGACCTGCTGGTCGCCCATCATCACCCCGTGCTCCACCTCTAAAATCTGAACTTCGTCCTCCGTACCCCTCGTGTCTGCCCAGCTTTTCTATCCATCCTCAAATTGTAATACAAGCAAACGGACATTCGTCCTGAAAATATTTTTCATCAACATCTACGTAGTTCTACTTAGGTGGAAATACGGATACAGAAACAATCAAAAATATCTCCTTCTGTTATTGACAGAAAGAAATACTATAGATAAACTTATCTCAAATTACTTTTAAATACAATTTTATCTAATGGAGGCTTTATGCAGCGACTCGTTTCAGTTGGTATAATTTGTTTGTTTTCAGCTCTTTTCCCCTTGTTGTTTTGTGGGTGTTCTGCTGAATATCATTCTCAACAGGCACAAAAAGGACTCCAAGGTGATAGACTAACCGTCGGAACAGTGCAAAAAGAAATTAAGGTCGGGATGTCAAGCGCAGATGTAATAACGGCTATGGGATCACCTAACGTTATAACCACAGATGAACAACGTCGTGAAGTCTGGGTTTATGATAAATTTGCTACAGATGTTGCTGCGTCAAGTGGTGGATGGACTCTTTTGTTAGTGGGTCAACAATCAGGGGCGGCATCTGCAAGTCAACGAACATTAACCGTTGTCATCAAATTCGATGAAGAGAAGAAAGTTCGGGACTTTGCATATCACACTTCTCGTTTTTAAGGAGCATCCACATGCATAAACTAATCTTAGTTATTCTTGGCTTGCCTTTGTATTTCTGCGGTTGCGGAGGAATACCCAAAGATGCACTAAGTATGAATCCCACAACGATTAAAGACCGACAATTGCAAACAAGATTATATGATACAAAAGACGAAAAAATGGTCTTATCTGCATGTTCAGCTTTATTACAGGACATAGGCTTCAATTTAGATGAGAGTGAAACAGAATTGGGTCTTATTGTTTCTTCAAAAGATCGCGGCGCGGTGGATGCCGGTCAAGTTACTGCGGCAATAATGGCTTCAGCGATTTTAGGCACCCCTTGTACATATGACAAAAAACAAAAAATCCGAGCATCCGTAGTAACCACCCCCTCGCTTAGTAATGAGGATAAAATGTCTGTTCGAGTTACATTTCAGAGAGTTGTATGGAATAATTATGGTGAAGTAGTCAAACTCGAAAGATTGAATGACCCTACAATGTATGAGGGATTTTTTGAAAAACTCTCTAAAGCTATATTCCTGGAGGCTCAAGGCTTATGAAACTGACAATTATATTTGCAACTGTACTGGTTACCGTAACTGGTATGTTTGGGTGTGCAGACTCAACGAAGGCGGTGCTCGAAAGTGAAAATCAAGTTAAATTGCGGAGCATGCAATCCCGCAGATTTGAGACAAATGATAAAGAAAAGGCTCTGCGTGTAGCCATGGCTACATTACAAGACTTAGGATTCGTAATTGATAAAGCAGATCTCACTTTAGGCAGTATAAGTGGAACAAAACTGGACCGTTATGCAGTGCGCATTACAACCACAGTTCGTCCATATGGAGAGGATCAAATCATAGTTAGAGCAAACGCTCAATATGACACAAAAGCTATCGAAGTCCCAGAACCTTATCAACAATTTTTTGCTGCATATGAGAAGGCCATGTTTTTAACGGCGCATAATGTAGATTAATTTTTTCTCTAAGGGAATCCAAGGCGGGCCTTAAAACCCGCCTTTTTTATTCCCCCTCCGTCTCCCGAGGCTTCTTCATCAACCGCTGCAGCTCATCCGGCATCGGGGTCTCAAAGCTCATCGGCCGGCCGTCAACGGGATGCTTGAACAAAATCGATCTGGCATGAAGGGCCAGCCGCCGATGCGTATCCTTGGACATCCCGTATTTGCGATCCCCGACGATCGGACACCCCTTGTCGGCCAGATGCACGCGAATCTGATTCTTCCGCCCCGTCAGCAGCGTAACTTCCACCAGGCTGAATCGCCCGTTATCTTTGACCACGCGATACGCCGTATGCGACAGCTTGCCTTTGGACGGGTCGTTGGTTGAATACACCTTGAACGCCTTGTTCTCGGCCAGGTACGAGCTGATCGTCCCCGCATCCGGCGTCGGACGCCCCCACACCACCGCCATGTACTTTTTCTCCGTCTGCTCCCAGTTGTCCTGCAGGGTCAGCTTGGCTTCTTCGCTCTTGGCAAAGATCAGCACCCCCGACGTCCACTGGTCGAGCCGATGCACGATATACACCCGGCGCGGCGATTTCGGGTTGCCCTTGCGAACATAATCGGTCAGCACAGCATACAGCGTCTTGTCCCGGCTGCCCTGGGCCGCCATCGTCAACAGGCCCGCAGGCTTTCGCACCACCAGGATTGCATCATCTTCATAGAGAATATCCAGCCCGCGCGGCAAATGTTTTCGACAAGGTTTTTTTTTCGATGGCATGACAAACCTATTTCCGTATTTGTTCCCAGCATAAATTAGCAATGTTGATATAATCGCTGGCCGAAAGCTGTTCGGGACGGTGATGCGGATCCACAAACGCCTCGGCAAAGATTTCATTCCAGCCGTGCACTTTACCCAGCCCGCCGTCGGCAAATTTCACACAGGCCTTGAGCATCTTGCGGCGATGCCCCATAAACAGCGTGATAATCTCGCGAAACGTATCCATGTTATGAATCTGCGCCACTTTCTGCGGGTCGCGGATATAACTGACCATCGCCGACTCCACCTGCGGACGCGGCCAGAACACCGACGGCGGCAGCTTGCGGAAAATATGCACATGGCCCGTCGCCGACATCAGAATACTCAGCGTCCCATAGGCGTCATGGTCGGGCAGCGCCGCCATCCGCTCGGCCACTTCCTTCTGCACCGTCACCGCCATTGCATCCGCCGTAACCGGCCCGGTAATCAGATTGGCCATCACCGCTGAACCCGCCCCATACGGCAGATTGGACACCAGCAGCAATCGCCCGCCCAGTTCCGCCCGGGCTTTCTGCACTGCATCCAGAATCTCAAAATGAATCGCATTCTTGTTTTCCAGCACATCACGATTAAACAGAATCACATTGGCAAACGGCTTCAACTGCGTCGATACAATCCGGGCCAGCGGCGGGTCATACTCCACCGCAATCACCCTGCCGGCACGCTCGGCCAGTGCCTCGGTCATGGAGCCCGTCCCCGGACCCACTTCCAGCACCACATCCTGCGGATGGATATGCGCCTCGTCCACCAGCAGCCGCATCAGGTTCAGGTCAATCAGAAAATTCTGCCCCAGCCGGTGCTTGGGCGTCGTCCCCGCCCCCGCCAGAAGCCGCTCGATATCCTGTTTAGTCTGCATGGCTGTGCCCTTTCACTTTGCCGCACTTGCGGGTACGGGCCATCTCGATGGCAACCCCGATGGCCTCTTTCATGCTGCTTTCGCTGGCCACGCCGCGTCCGGCAATATCAAATGCCGTCCCATGCGCCGGCGAGGTGCGAATCATCGGAATCCCGATGGTCACATTAACGGCCTTGTCAAACGCCAGCAGCTTGACCGGTATCAGGCCCTGGTCGTGATACATCGCCACCACGCCGTCATACGCTCCGCGCGCCGCTTTCAAAAACAGCGTATCGGCCGCAAACGGCCCATAACACTCAATCCCCGCCTCCTGCGCCAGCAGAATCGCGGGGCTGATGATCCGCTGCTCTTCATCACCGAACTGCCCGTTCTCGCCGGCATGCGGATTCAATCCGCACACGGCAATCCGCGGCCGGCCAATCCCGAAGAATTCCTTGAGCGCATCATTAAGCAGATCAATCGGCTCAAATACGCAGCCGATGGTAAACTTGTTGCGAACATCAAATAACGCCTCATGAATCGTCGCCAGCGCCAGCTTCAGCGGGCCTGCCACAAACATCATCGCCTTGCGCTGGCTGTAGCAGCGCTCGGCAAATAATTCCGTATGTCCCGGCCAGCGGGCATCCGCCATGTGCCAGCTTTCCTTGCTGATGGGCGCCGTCACCACCGCATCCAGAATCCCCGCCCGTGCCGCGTCAATCGCATCGATGCAGAACTGCAGCGACGCCTGGCCGCTGACTAAAGACGGCAGATGCAGCCACGAGGGAACCGAATACTCATCATAATCGGCAACGACCACCTGCCGCGGCAAATCCCGGCTGATTTTCTCGTGCGGCAAGCGGAGCCAGTACGGCTCAATTTCCAGTTGGTCCGCCGCATACTCGAGCTGTTCATCCAGCCCGAAGAGTATATATTTCGCCTGCCGGCGCAGCATCGGATCGGCCAGAGCCTTGACCACAATCTCAGGCCCTATCCCGCCCGGGTCCCCCATCGTTATGCCGATAACCGGCTCAAATGTCTTGGATTCATCCGCCATCGATGTCGTTCTCTAAAACCCCAGCTCACGCAATTTGGATTCGGTCAACCCCTCGCGGACCGGCACAATTCGTTCAAGCTGCTTGCGAATCGCTTTCACCAGAATATCCGTTTCAATGTTGACCGCATCGCCCGCCTTCGACCGCCCCCATGTCGTGCGGGCAAGCGTTTCCGGAATCAGCGCCACCGTCAGTGCCTTCTCCGTAACCGATGCCGCCGTCAGACTGATGCCATCCAGCGCCACAGACCCCTTGACCACAATCTCGGACATCAGCTCGGCTGGCGACTCAATCGTAAACACGGCAAAATCCCCCTTCTTTTCAATCGATGCGATCTTCCCAACCCCATCGACATGCCCCTGCACAATATGCCCGCCGAAACGCGCCCCCGCCTGCATCGCTCGCTCCAGGTTGACGACCTGCCCTGTCCGAATATGGCTAAGAGTACTTCGACTCAGCGACTCCCCGCTGACATCAAATCCGGCCGTATCCCCATGAAGACTCGTCACAGTCAGACAAACCCCGTTGACCGCGATGCTGTCGCCCAGTTTCGTCCCCTCCGCCGCCGCCCCAAGACGAACCGTCAGCATCATCCCGCCCGCCCGCGGAACAACAGACAAAACCGTACCAATACTCTCTATGATTCCCGTAAACATTCTTCTTTCCTATATATACATAGTGCATTTGGCATAGTAAGATTGCCTGTCGGGATTGTCAAACATCTTTTAACCCCGACCTGAATTCAGCCATTAACATAATATTACCAACAATATGATAGAGTATATGAGGATACAAGGCGACCACAAAACGAGATTAATTGGGCATGGCATATATTCAGATACAGGATATATCCACGCCGCATATATCCATTAGTACCAATAAAAAAGGCCGGACAAGTTTACCATCCGGCCTTTTGCTATTACGTTTGTTGCTGCGATTTATGCCTTAACAATAACCCGCCCAATCCCAGCAGCAGCATTGTGGCCGGTTCGGGAATAAATCGAATATTATCAATTGTTGCGGCATAGCCTGCTGAATCAATAAGCTGAATACTGAACGCGGTTCCGTCCAGCCAGGTTCCTGTCAGCAATTTGGTTGCCGTGTTATAAGTATGTGTACTGCATACCATGGTCACATGCGGATTCCAGATCAGCTCTGCCGGCTGACCTACCCATTTCCAGATCGACTGCGACGTGGTCAGACGGTCGATGCGGCCTCCGCTTAGCAAGGCTGTGCCATCGACACTCATACTTATCTCGTGAACCTCACCGCCGTAAAAATTGAGATGGGCATTATGAGTAATCTTTAACTCTCTTATTCCTCCCAAATAATCGGGGTTATAGGGTGTGGTGCCATAAATATCTGCAATGCCCCAACCTTCTAAGCTCAACATGCCCCCCCCCCCTCCTGTCATCAAGAGGGATTCATGGTCGTTTAGAATTCCGACTGGTAATAAACCATCCGTAACCACATAGGTATAACCGGCCATCACCGGCAACGATAGAGCTAACCATGTCAAAAATGCAAACCGTTTCATTGGACTTCCTCCGATTGAGTGAATGTTTTATGTGTTGTTTTCAACGCCTTCAGGGATTGATCTATTTCATTCATAAAGCGGTTCCATGCATCCGCATCAATATCCTGCTGTAGCTGCGGATCGGATAACCAAAGCGTTTCAAGGAACAGGGCCGCATTCTGTAATTCGACAATCTGCTCGCCACTCGTTTTTTGCAGGGTGACATCTGTCGATTTTGCAGCAGGCCATTCTTCTTCTAACGATGTCTCCAACGACATGAGCGAAGCCGTCGCATTTATCCTCTGTGATTGCTGTTCCATCAAATCCAACCGCCAGCAGGCCGCCCACATCCAGTCCTCTTCAAGCCACATCAGCAAATCCGCTAAATCAATGGTGTATTGACTGGTTCCCGTGGATGCCCAATTGCATCGTGCATTCCAGTGAACACAATCAGCCGCTTCTACATACTGCGGACTGGCGGGATCGCCGGTATAGTAGGTGTGGTCCGGGCAGTTCGGGTCCAGCACATAAGGGTTCCATGAAACCCACGCCCGCGAAAACAGCCCAAAATCACCCAGCCCGACCAGCCCGTCCCCATCTAAATCTTTAACATGATACACATCCGTGCAATCCACCTCGTCGGCCCCGATATCCACAATATTGTTATCAATTCGTGTCGCTCCGTCCATGTCGGTTTCTTCGGCGGCAATCCCCGTATTATTCCCCCTGTCAATGCAGGGCGACGTCGGCAGCAGATGAAAATTATACAGTGAAATATCCGCATACGCAAACTGCGGGGCGCAACTGATATTGTGCGAATTCGGATCCGGCGTCGTCTGCGTGAGATTATTGGGGTCGGAAAGAAGGCAATAGGTTGCAATGCCATTGCCCCGTAACTGTTTCTGGTCGCCGTAATCCTTGTTTCCCCACAGGATACAATTCCGTATCGTCGGATCAAGGCCGAAAGCATGAATGCCTTCATTGGCATTATACACAATCGTATTGTTGCGAATCAGTGTTGCCCCGGCAGGTTGCAGCACTTTGACACCGTAATAGGAATTACCCGCAAAGCCGTTGCGAAAAACAACACTATTTATAATGAATGGTATAGATATTTCACAATTAACGCCATTTTGTGCATTGTCATAAACTTTACAATGATCGATTAAAACGGTTCCCCCTAATTGATTATAAATTCCATCATATCCATTATTTCTGATAACGCAATCTTTTATAACAGCATTACTATTTTCTGCATAAATACCTCTTTCTTCATTTCCTTCAATGATACTGTTGGCGACAGTGAAATTCACATTTTTTCCCAGTATTCCTCGCCCATCCTTGCTGCTTTCAGTAACAATAAATCCATCCAGCAGGGTATTATTTCCCATGGTTACTACCGTCGTATTCCGTTTGGGTACGTCCGGCGTATTGGGATTACCATCCTCGTCGTACATTCCGATATATCCCGACAAGACTGTCAGGTTGGCCTTGATATCCCGCTGATTGAGTTCAGTCTCAGTTCCCGCAAAACCCCCATACACCGAAACACCCGCA